>NZ_JBHSNP010000001.1:0-613 GCF_042655825.1 Sporosarcina koreensis
CCGTATCGGAAGGTGCGGCTGGATCACCTCCTTTCTAAGGATAATTACGGAATATGAACCTTTGGTTCATACGTTGACGTTTTGCGTTCAGTTTTGAAGGTTCATTTTAATGATGAAACTTCATAATCCCGGAAGGGGCCTATAGCTCAGCTGGTTAGAGCGCACGCCTGATAAGCGTGAGGTCGGTGGTTCGAGTCCACTTAGGCCCACCATTCATATTCCGGGGCCTTAGCTCAGCTGGGAGAGCGCCTGCCTTGCACGCAGGAGGTCAGCGGTTCGATCCCGCTAGGCTCCACCAACTTACTCCGATGGGAGTATTTTTGTTCCTTGAAAACTGGATAAAACGACATTGAAGCAACAAAACATCAAGTAATCAACCGAGTCGATCACTTAGTGATTGAATGATACTTTTTTAACGAGTAGCTTGTGTGCTTATCGCTAAGTACCACTACTCACCCGAGGGTTTCGAGAAGCGAGCAGGACGAGAAAGCGACCGAACGAGGACCGGAGCGTGCTTAGGCACGTGAGGACCGGAGTGACGGAGCTGACGAAGTAATGCGAAGCTTATCGAAAGCCGTATAAAGGTTAAGTTAGAAAGGGCGCACGGCGGATG
>NZ_JBHSNP010000002.1:0-511796 GCF_042655825.1 Sporosarcina koreensis
CCGTCAGAAGCAACTCTTATATAATATCATGTTTGCAATTCCGATGTCAACAACTTTTTTCAAAAAGTTTTAAGCTGTTTTGAAGCGGTTATTTACTTAGCGGAAGTGCAACGTTATTTACTATACCAGCTTGCGTTTTTATTTGCAATACCTTTTTTCAACTTTTTTCATCGCATCACCCGGAAAATAAAGCCGCAATACAGCGGCTCTATTCATTCATTCTATTATCTTCGAGATCGCAATACTCCGGTGAGTCGCCAAATCAATAATTGTTCCATCCGACTCTTTTTTAATCATCGGTCTTAATGGAGTATCCCGGTGGATGAACATAATTTCGCCAACCTCTCCATCTGTCAGCTTTACTCTCGTACCAATAGAAAGATTGCCGACAAGTCTATGAAGTGCTTCCACGACTTTGATATCGAATTTGCCGAACTCTTCCTCTTTAATCATCTCAATTACTTTATAAGGAGATTGTTTCAATCTATATAATCTTTCGGACGTCATCGCATGAAAGACATCTGCCACGGCGAGGATCTGGGAGAAAACTGAAATAGTATCCATCTTCTCTCCGCGCGGATAGCCGCTTCCATCGAGGCGCTCATGGTGCTGCAGAATTGCAAGCTTCATATCCTGCCTGAGCAAGGGCGTGTCCTGAATCATTTTCACGCTGAACAACGTATGCTTCTTTACTTCGTTGTATTCTTCTTTCGTGAGAAATGCGGTCTTTTCCAATATGGCAGGGGGAATCTTCGCCATGCCACAATCCGCTAATGCACCCGCCAGCCCGAGCTGAAGGGCGTCTCCCTTTTCATATCCCATTTGGCTGCTGATGGCCGCAGCAAGGATTCCGACAGCGACAGAATGATGATAAATATATTCTTCCGCGTTGGAGAAATCGTTCAACATTGTAAGCATCCGCTTCTGCTTAATGAATTTCTCAAGCAGCGGAATGATAAATCCACGGACTTTCGGGACATCAGGGCGTTGGCCTGCTCGCCAATAGCTGAATTCTTTCTTATAACTGCGGACCGCTTCGTTATATTCTTTGCGCAACTGGTACATGCTCACCGGAAGATTATCCAGAATGTCTTCAGCATTCACGGAAGAATTCTTCTCCGATTCAGGAATATCTTTTTGGGTGACCCGCTCTTCCACTTTCACGCGTTTTACTCCAAAAGCCTGCAATACATCAATATGTTCCAATGTAAGTTCGGTGTCTTTTCGCATAATCGGATACTTCGTCTTGCCAAAAACATCTTCTTTAAGGGAAATTCCTGCACGCAGCTCACTGATCGTTTTGTATACTTCCATTCTAGGGTGTCACCACTTTCCGATCGTCTCTTAAGGGTTATTATACTGCAAATATTCAAAATAGACGATAGAAAAAAAGTTATTGAGCGACATTTTGCCGTCTCAATAACTTTTTTAAAGTCATTCTTCTTCTGTTTCCACTGTATCATCTGCTTCGATGGAATCATCCATCTCCACGTCAGTAGTCACTTCTTTAGTATCTTCATGATCATCGGTCTCTTCATGCTCTTCTTCTTTCTCGACTTTTGCGACAGTCGCGACAAGTTCGTCTTCTCCTAGACGGATCAGACGGACGCCTTGTGTGCTGCGGCCGATTGAGGAAATATCTTCAATATCCATGCGGATGAGGATGCCATGGATTGTGATGAGCATGAGGTCTTCCGATCCATCGACTGTTTTCATAGCAACGAGCTGGCCGTTCCGCTCGGTGACATTCAATGTCTTCAAACCATAGCCGCCACGTGACTGGATGCGGTATTCCTCTTCCGGAGTCCGTTTTCCGAAGCCCTTTTCCGTAACGACTAAAATTTCATCGCCTTCCGATACGGTATCCATGCCGACCGCGATATCCCCTTCACGTAAACGGATTCCGCGCACGCCGCTTGCGACACGGCCCATGGAACGGATATCACGTTCGTCGAATTTGATCAGCATGCCATCACGAGTACCGATTGCAATGTTTTGCTCGCCGTTCGTCATTTTCACGCCTATCAATTCATCATCGCCGCGCAATGTTAAAGCGATCAACCCATTGGAACGGATATTGGCAAAGTCTGCAACCGATGTACGCTTGACGACGCCGCCCCGCGTTGCGAAGAAGAGATATTTATCCTCTTCGAATTTATCTACAGGAATCATGGCCGTAACCTTTTCATCTTTGTCGACATCTAATAGGTTGATGATCGGCAGCCCTTTCGCCGTCCTGCTGAATTCCGGAACTTCATAGCCCTTTTTACGGAATACCCTTCCGCGGCTCGTGAAGAACAGGATCGTATCGTGTGTCGACGTGTTCAACAAATGCTCGACAAAGTCGTCGTCATTCGTCCCCATGCCTTGAATGCCCCGCCCTCCGCGACGTTGGCTCCTGTACGTGCTGGCAGGCAGCCGTTTGATGTAGCCGTTATGCGTCAACGTCAATACGGAGTTTTCGACAGGGATGAGGTCTTCATCCTCGAGCATTTCCGCTCCGCCGCTTCCAATTTCCGTCCTGCGGTCATCGGCGAAACGCTGCTTCACTTCAAGCAGCTCCTCACGAATGATATCAAGCACTTTTTCCTCGTCGGCAAGAATGGCGCGCAACTCGGAAATCAAGACTAAGAGCTCTTGGTACTCGTTCTCGATTTTGTCGCGTTCCAATCCTGTCAAACGTTGAAGACGCATGTCGAGGATAGCTTGGGATTGCCTTTCGGATAAATTGAAACGTTCCATCAGCCCTGTTTTCGCTTCATCGGTCGTTTTCGAACCGCGGATCAGAGCGATGATTTCATCGATATGATCAAGTGCAATCCGCAAACCTTCCAAAATGTGCGCACGGTCTTCCGCTTTGTTCAACTCGTATTGAGTACGTCTCCGGATGACCACTTTCTGATGTTCCAAATAATGATAAAGGATTTCTTTCAATGACAAGATTTTCGGCTGTCCATCCACGAGCGCAAGCATATTGATGCCGAAGCTCGATTGGAGGGCCGTATGTTTATAAAGGTTATTCAACAATACGTGGGAATTTGCATCCCTGCGGACTTCGATGACAATGCGCATGCCCGTCCGGTCGGATTCATCCGCCAAATGCGTGATGCCTTCGACACGCTTGTCACGGACAAGCTCGGCGATTTTTTCGATGAGCCGTGCTTTGTTCACCTGATAAGGCAGCTCCGTTACGATGATCGTTTCTTTCCCGTTCGACTGCTGTTCAATTTCCACTTTACCTCTGATGATAATTGACCCGCGCCCAGTTTCATAAGCCCGGCGGATTCCGCTTCTTCCGAGGATGATCCCGCCTGTCGGGAAATCCGGGCCCGGAATGATTTCCATCAATTCCTCAGTCGTAATTGCTGGATTATCCGCCATTGCAAGCACGCCATCAATCGTTTCACCTAAATGGTGAGGAGGGATGTTCGTAGCCATTCCGACCGCGATACCCGATGTCCCGTTCACGAGCAGATTCGGAAAACGGCTCGGCAGGACGATCGGTTCTTTCTCTTGGCCATCATAGTTATCTTGGTAATCAATCGTGTCTTTATTGATGTCACGCAATAATTCCATTGCGATCCGGGACATTCTCGATTCCGTATAACGCATCGCTGCAGCTGCATCGCCATCGACAGAACCGAAGTTCCCGTGGCCATCGACAAGCATATAGCGATAGTTGAAATCCTGCGCCATCCTGACCATCGTGTCATACACGGCGCTATCGCCATGGGGGTGATACTTACCGATGACGTCCCCGACGATACGGGCTGATTTCTTATGTGGTTTATCCGCGGTGTTTCCAAGATCCTGCATCGCATAGAGAATACGGCGGTGGACGGGCTTCAACCCATCCCTCACGTCAGGCAATGCCCTGGAGACGATGACACTCATCGCATAGTCGAGAAAAGACGTCTTCATCTCCGTACTGATGTTAATGCCTTGAACACCACGTTTTGGCATATCTGCCATAATGTCAAACTCCTTTCAACTCAGGCGCTTTAAACGTACAGCCTGTCAACTGAACAAAGCCCCGTCTGCCGGGGTCCTGTTCATTTTCATTTATTGGATAAATCGTTTATGCATCCAAATTCTTTACATACATCGCATTTTCTTCGATGAATCTGCGTCGAGGTTCAACTTCGTCACCCATCAATTGCTCAAAAGTTGCATCCGCATCGAATGCATCCTCGAGATGCACTTGTAGGAGTGTACGCTGGTCTGGATCCATCGTCGTCTCCCATAACTGGGTGGCGTCCATCTCACCAAGACCTTTATAGCGCGTAATGACCGGCTTTGGGACGGATGAAAGACGGTTCATGATTTCCTGCAACTCTTCTTCGTCGAAACAGTATTCCTCATGTTTTCCTTGTTTGACCCGGTAAAGCGGCGGTTGTGCGATATAGACATAGCCCGCTTCGATCAATGGACGCATGAAACGGAAGAAGAATGTCAATAGTAAGGTCCGGATATGCGCTCCATCCACATCAGCATCCGTCATGATGACAATTTTATGGTAACGTGCCTTCGAAAGATCGAACTCATCCCCGATGCCCGTGCCGAGTGCCGTAATCATCATCCGGATTTCCGCATTGCCTAAAATACGGTCCAGTCTGGCTTTTTCAACGTTCAAGATTTTACCGCGCAATGGCAAGATCGCCTGGAAATGACGGTCACGTCCGCTTTTCGCGGAACCTCCCGCCGAGTCTCCTTCAACGATATACAATTCGCTGATTTCAGGATTACGTGAAGAACAGTCCGCCAGTTTTCCAGGAAGGCTTGATACTTCCAATGCCGATTTCCGGCGTGTCAGTTCACGTGCATTCCTGGCAGCAATCCGCGCCCGTGCAGCCATGAGGCTCTTATCGATTACCAATCGCGCAGTTGTCGGGTTTTCAAGAAGGAAACGTTGGAATCCCTCCGAAAATAGCGCATTTGTAATCGTGCTCACTTCGGAATTTCCCAATTTCGTTTTCGTCTGTCCTTCGAACTGTGGATCCGGATGCTTGATTGAAATGATTGCCGTCAATCCTTCACGGACATCATCGCCTGAAAGGTTCGGATCCGCTTCTTTCAGCATTCCGTTCTTTCTGGCGTAGTCATTGACGACACGTGTCAGAGCGGTCTTGAAACCTGATTCGTGCGTACCGCCTTCATACGTATTGATATTATTCGCGAATGAAAACAGATTTTCCGCATAACCGCTATTGTATTGCATTGCGATTTCGATGGAGATGCCATCTTTCTCGCCTTCTATGAAAATCGGTTCCTCGTGAATCGGCTCTTTGTTTTTATTCAAATGCTCAACGTAGGATTTGATACCGCCCTCGTAATAGAAAGTATCCGTGCGGATTTCCTCTTCACGTTCATCTGTGATGCTGATGCGCAAGCCTCTGTTCAGGTATGCCAGCTCACGCAGACGATGTGCCAATATTTCATATTCATAGACTGTCGTTTCCGTGAAGATTTCCGGGTCGGCTTTGAATCGTGTACGTGTGCCGGTTTCGTCGGTATCACCGATGACTTCCAACTCATGTGATAGGATGCCTCGTTCAAACCTGATGAAATGAACTTTGCCATCCCGTCGTACATACACTTCCGTCGTCTCGGAAAGTGCGTTCACGACAGAGGCACCAACCCCGTGCAAACCGCCTGATACCTTATAGCCTCCGCCTCCGAACTTACCTCCGGCGTGGAGAACCGTCATAATGACTTCAACGGCAGGTCTGCCTGTCGATTCCTGGATGCCTACAGGGATGCCGCGTCCATTATCATCTACGCGGATCCAGTTATCCTTTTCAATCGTCACTTCAATATGATCGCAATAGCCCGCAAGCGCCTCGTCGATACTATTGTCGACAATTTCCCATACGAGGTGGTGAAGCCCCCGCGAACTTGTTGTACCGATGTACATGCCCGGGCGTTTACGGACAGCTTCCAAGCCTTCTAGGACCTGTATCTGATTTGCATCATAAGCTGTCTGCAATTCTTTTTCTTCCATAGCCAAAATGCCCACCTTTCCTTTCCGAACATCAATCTAACCTTCTATCACTTTCAAACGGGAATGACTTCAATTCCCTTTATCGCTAACCTTGCCCGCTGATACTTCATACAGTTCCGCTTCACGTATTGTCTCGTGGTCGAGACCCGCAATATTCGTCGTCGTGACGAATGTCTGCACCTGTCCTTGCATAATGTTCAGCAAGTGGGACTGGCGGTAATCATCGAGTTCGGAAAGCACGTCATCCAACAGAAGGACTGGCGTTTCTCCAACCTCCTGTTTGACGAGATCTATTTCCGCAAGTTTAAGGGACAGCGCCGTTGTCCGCTGCTGCCCTTGCGAACCGTAAGTTTGGATGTCATAGCCATTCACAAAAAAATGGAGATCGTCACGGTGCGGACCAATCAGCGTCATTCCGCGTTCCAACTCACGACGTCTCACTTCGTGCAATTTTTGGCTGAGTATTTCTTCCATCTGTTCGGCAGTCTGCCCAGAATCCAACTCTTTTAATGTCCCATACGTCACTTTTAGCTGCTCAAGACCCCTGGAAATCCCTTTATGGATCGGATCAGCCCATTTTTGGAGCAATTCGATGAAATAAAAGCGTTTCCGGATGATCTGCACAGCTAATTGTATATATTGTTCTGTATAAATATCGAACATGACGTCCGTAAAATCCAATTTACCGCGATTATCTTTGAGGATTGCGTTCCGTTGCTTTAAGACCTTTTGAAAAGTCAGCAGGTCATGGAGATAGACGGGGGAGATTTGTCCGATTTCCATGTCTAAGAATCTTCTTCGGACCTGTGGACTTCCCTTTACAAGATTCAAGTCTTCCGGGGCAAACATGACAACGTTGAGCTGGCCGATATACAGGCTGAGGCGGTTTTGTTCCAAATGGTTGACCCGCGCTTTCTTGCCTTTTTTCGATATCGTCAGTTCGAGCGGAAGACGTCCGTATTTCCGCTGTATGTCCCCTTCTATTTTACCATACTCTTGTTCCCAACGTATAAGTTCACGATCATTTGATGTGCGATGGGATTTCGCCATGGATAATACGTAGATCGCCTCCATGATATTCGTCTTTCCTTGCGCATTTTCACCGATCAGAACGTTGATATGCGGGGAAAAGGATAGTTCCAGGGAAGCGTAATTCCGGTAATCCGTTAAAGCGAGCCGTTCAATGAACATCCGATTGACCGTTTACGGATGTGGAAATTTTGAATTTGCCTGCTCCTGGAATGGTGACGATATCTCCGTCATACAGTTTTTTGCCCCGCCTGCGATCGACTTCGCCATTTACGTATACGGTATTTTCTTCCAAATACCATTTGGCCATGCCGCCGGAGCTTATGCAATTCGACATTTTGAGCAGTTGACCTAATGTAATGAATTCCGTATCGATTTTCATGAGTTCCATCCGCTTCAATCCTTCATAAAGTAGTCTGTTCTTCTATTTTACCGAACTTTCAGCTGTAAGTAAAAATGTAAGTGAAAAGGACGTGCAATAAATAAAAAGAAACAGGCGAAGGAAATTGTTTTGCATTCCTTGCCTGCTGTGAAAACCCAGTTAAAATGTCCTGACGGGTAAGATTAATTGTAAAATTGCATCGCTTTCCATTGATTTCAAAATGAAAGGCCGCATCGCACCTGTGAAATGTATGGCGATATCTTGCCCTTCGATTGCTTTCAATGCATCCATCATGTATTTTGCGCTGAAGGAAATCTTCAGATCTTCACCATTCACATCAATTGCCTCGATCAATTCCTCAACCTTTCCAATTTCCGGTGAGTTCGAAGAAACTTCGATGACATTTCCGCCTTCCGCAGAGAATCGGACGATATTATTCCGGTCTTCACGGGCGAGCAGCGATGCACGGTCGATCGCCTGTAATAATTTCCGGCCGTTCACTTGGACGGTCGTTTTATATTCAGAAGGGATCAATCTGGATGTATCCGGGTAATTCCCTTCTAAAAGTCTTGAATAAAACAGAACGTTCCTCGATTTGAACAAGACTTGCTGATCTGCAATGACGATTTCAACAACGTCCGAGTTATCCTCAAGGATTTTATTCAGCTCCTGAAGGCTTTTACCTGGAATGACGACGCTGAATGGGCTTTCAGGCATCATTTCAGGAACGATTTCTCTTCTGGCGAGACGGTGGCTGTCTGTTGCTACACAAACAAGTTTCTCTTCGTCGGTTTCCCAATGGACGCCTGTCAAGATCGGGCGTGTTTCTTGCTGGGAGACGGCAAAGACCGTTTCTTTGATGATCGATTTCATCAAATCAGACGGCAAAGAGAAGCGGTATTCGTCTTTTACATTTGGCAGAACAGGGTATTCATCTGAATTCGAACCGATTAGATGGAATTCGGATTTTCCGGATTGAATATGGGTTTGCATGTTTTCAACTTCAATCGTGACGTCATTCGTCGGTAATTTCCGTACAATTTCACTGAAGACTTTCGCCTGAAGAATGATTGATCCTGATTCAATGACACGGATGATCTGCTCGCCATCTTGTTCGACTGGGATGAATGTGCAGATTGTAATATCAGAATCACTTCCTGTCATCGTCAATCCTTTTTCATTCACATCCATTTTCACGCCGGTCAAAATGGGGTTGGCCACTTTCTGACTGATTGCTTTCATGACATCATTCAATCCTTCGAGTAACCAATCTCTCATTATTTCAAATTTCATTTTGCACCCTCGCTTATATAATTATTAGTTAAGTACTAAAGATAGTAATAGTAATAGGGGCTGTGGAAATGTGGATAAGCCCCGAAAACCTATATGTTAGAAAACAATTCACATGTGCATAATATGTGAATAGCTTGTTTCAATCTTAGAATGTTATTCACATGTGGATTTTCATCCTCTGCCAAGGATGCTCTTAATATCCTGAATATCCTGCTGGAGATTTTGATCGTCTTTCAGCTGCTTGGAGATCTTTTCATGTGCATGGATGACTGTCGAATGATCCCGGCCGCCAAATTCGGATCCTATTTTCGGCAAAGAGGAATCCGTAAGTTCACGTGACAGATACATAGCGATTTGACGAGGGAATGCAATTGCCCTCGTTCTTTTTTTGGCTGTGAAATCTTCCAGCCTGATATTGTAATGCTCCCCGACTGTTTTTTGGATATCCAATATGCTGACAGTGCGTGGGCGCGAGTTTGGAATGATATCCCTCAACGCTTCCGCTGCCAAGTCAGTCGTTATGTCCATATTGACGAGCGAAGAATAGGCAACAACGCGAATTAAAGCCCCTTCCAATTCACGGATGTTCGTGTCGATCTGATTGGCGATATACAGCATCACTTCATCGGAAATGTCAAGCAGCCCATCCGCCTTCGCCTTCTTGCGCAAGATGGCAATCCGCGTTTCCAGATCAGGAGGCGCAATATCCGTTATCAAACCCCATTCAAAACGGGATCTAAGACGATCTTCCAACGTCGGGATTTCCTTCGGAGGACGGTCACTTGAGATGATGATCTGCTTCGATTCTTCATGCAATGTATTAAACGTATGAAAAAATTCCTCTTGCGTCTGTTCTTTTCCTGCAATGAATTGAATATCGTCAATTAGCAGGACATCTACGTTCCGATACTGATTTCTAAAATCGCCCGCTTTGTTATTCATGATCGAATTGATGAATTCATTCGTAAACTTCTCCGATGATAAATAAACGACCTTTTTTGACGGGTCTTGTTCCAAAATATAATGCCCGATAGCGTGCATGAGGTGGGTTTTTCCGAGTCCTACGCCTCCATAGATGAACAACGGGTTATATGATTTAGCCGGCGCTTCGGCTACAGCAAGCGATGCTGCGTGGGCAAATCTGTTGCCCGAGCCGATGACGAATGTATCGAATGTATATTTTGGGTTCAACATGATAGATGCTGATTGGATGGCTGATCTGTCAGTCTGTTTCACTGCTGGTTTCGGGACTTGGAAATCTGTTTCTTCCATTTCTTTCGGAACGACGAAATGAATGAGTCGATCTTCTCCAGTCAATTCCGAGAGGATGCCTGTAATCAAATGCACGTAATGATTCTCAAGCCAATCCTTCGCAAACGAATTTGGAACAGCAATTGTAACGTTTTCGTCGCCATAGGACATCAGTTTTGTCGATTTGAGCCAAGTTTCAAAACTGGGTCTTGAAATTTTGTCTTCAATTTTCGACAAAACATCGTTCCATAATTTTTCAAGCTGATCCACTCGTGGGCCTCCTTTACATAGAAAATAAAAAAACACAGGAATATGTATTATACACAGAATCCGGTCCTGTGGATAAGAAATATCCAAAAGTGTTGAAAAAATTATCCACAACCTATCAACAATTGTGGATAAAAAAATTAGATTTTTAATTTGTTAACAGCAAAATCCTCTATATTGTATCAAGAAACTATAAGATTGACAAGGAATTCTATTAGTTATTAACAATAGCGGCAACTGTGGAGAATTACTTTATCCACAGCCTTTTGTATGTGCAAAAGGTGTAGATAAGACCTGTGCATAAAAAAACGGCGAAAAATTTCTATGAACATATTACTCGACTGTCGGTTTTTGTAATTGTGGATAACCTATTTTGTCGAATGACGCGGTTGAAATTTGTAAAACAGGATCAGTTCGTTGAAATTGCTTGCAGAAAAAACGGTTGACATCTTTGGCTATGCCCTTTATACTGTTCAAGACTGTCAGATTGCAAAGGGACAATGCAGGAGGTGTCTTTAAATGAAACGTACATTCCAACCAAATAAACGTAAACGTAGTAAAGTTCACGGCTTCCGTGCAAGAATGAGCTCAAAAAGCGGTCGTAAAATTCTCGCTGCTCGTCGTCGCAAAGGAAGAAAAGTGCTTTCAGCATAAGACCACTAAATCAGTGGTCTTTTTTTTTTACTTATATGATACTTACTAATACCTAGATGACGATCAATGGAGGTGAACTGTTTGAAGAAACGTCAGCGGGTCAAAAAGAACGAAGACTTTCAAAAAGTATTCAAGAAAGGCAAGTCCGTCGCAAATCGACAATTTGTCGTCTATTCCTATAGGAAGGAAGGGCAGCAAGAATTCAGAATCGGCCTATCCGTCGGCAAGAAACTAGGAAATGCGGTGACGCGCAACCGTATTAAACGTTATATCCGCCAAGCCTTCCTGGAAATGAAAGAAGAACTAAAAAACGACCGGGACTATGTTATTATCGCCAGACACCAGGCGGCCACACTTGATTTCCACGAAACAAAAAAAAGCTTGCAGCATGTTTTAAGAATTGCAAAGGCGTTCAACTGATTCTCAGTTGATCCTCCGGAGGATGTCACAGATTTTTAGGGGAGCTTTTCGAGCAAGCCCGAAAAAATCTGGACGCAATAACGCCGAGGCGTTATTGATTTAGAACCAGAAGTAGAACGTAATAAACGTTCATGATAAACTGAAATCATCGAAAGTTTACAGAAGCAGATATGGGGGAACCGATTTGAAAAAAAGAGCAGCTTTATTACTTATGCTGACCGTAGTGTCAGTTTTCCTTGCCGGATGTTCGGAATTCAATCAACCGATATATGAAACGAGCGAAGGTTTTTGGAATAAATACATCGTCTGGCCGATTGTGTCCTTGATCGTCACGTTCAAAGACCTATTAGGCACATATGGACTCGGAATTATCGCCGTCACGATCATCATCCGACTCGTATTGCTTCCATTAATGATTAAGCAAGCGCAAAACTCGAAACGGATGCAGCAAATGCAGCCGATTCTTGCCGGATTAAAAGAGAAGTACAAATCGAAGGATGCTGTAACGCAGCAAAAATACCGTGAAGAAATGCAACGAGTGATGACGGAGCAGAAAATCAATCCAGCTGCAGGATGTCTGCCAGTATTGATTCAAATGCCGATTATCATCGGACTATATCATGCGATCAGCAGGATGAATGCCACTCCGGAAATCGAAATCGGGAATTTCCTCTGGTTCGAGCTTGCAACGCCAAGCATTACGCTTGCCATCGTTGCCGGACTCATGCAGTTTGTCGTCTTGCGGACAGGCCCGGCAATGGATAATCCGCAAATGAAAGTAATGATGTATATCATGCCTTTCATGATCATGATTTTCGGAACATTCCTGCCGGCAGCACTTGCACTTTATTGGGTTATCGGTAATATCATTTCAATTATCCAGAATATCTTCATTTACAAACCATTTAAGAAAAAAGAAGTGGCACCTGTAAAAGTGGGAGGGAAACGGAAATGAAAAAGATAACGCGAAAAGGGGCGACAGTGGATGCTGCGGTCGAAGCGGCACTGCGAGAGCTCAATGTCACGCGTAATGAAGTCGATGTCGAAATAATCGATGCAGGAAAGAAAGGGTTTCTCGGATTTGGAGCAAGAGAAGCCGAAGTGACCATTACTGTAAAGGAAACGGTCAAACAAGCAGTGAATGAACCTGAAGAAAATAAAGAAGCGATTCAGGAAGAAACAATGGAACCTGCAATTGAAGAAGCACCCGTTGTTGTGCCGATTGAACCGATGACGCAAACGATTGAGGTGGAGGCAAAAGAGCCGATTGCTTCAGATGAGCAGGCAATCAATGAAACGAAAGCCTATGTTACGGATATTGCCAATGCGATGGGCATTGACGATCTTGTCGTCAAACACGAAATGGACGGAAAATATCTCTCCTTTCAATTAGAAAGTGAAAAAGCCGCATTCCTGATCGGCAAACGCGGTCAAACATTGAACGCATTGCAGCAGCTAGCCCAGCTCGTTGCCAATAAAACGTCAGAGCAATTCAAAGTCGTGCGTCTTGACGTGGGCGACTATCGTGAACGCCGCGAACAATCATTGGAGCAATTCGCGGAACGGATGGCCGACCAAGCTGTCCGGAATGGAAGGAAAGTTCAACTGGAACCAATGCCTTCCTATGAAAGAAAAGTCATTCATAACGCCTTATCGAACCGATTGGACATCGAAACGTACTCGGAAGGAACAGATCCAAACCGATACCTCGTCATCGAGCCGATCAGTTAATCGGAACCCCGTGAAGCCGTCACGGGGTTTTTGTGTGCGGTGAATTAAAACTTATCCACATTTTTTAGCTCCATAACTATGAGAACGAATGGATTTGTGGTATTATATGTTGTCAGATAGTCAAGTCAAAACAGGTTATCCACATGTGGGTAACCAAAGTAGGAAGGTGAAGAATGTGCATTTTGATACAATAGCCGCAATATCGACTCCGATGGGGGAAGGGGCTATCGCCATCGTCCGGCTTAGTGGAGATGAGGCTATCGGCATTGCAGATAAAATATTCCGTTCTCCGTCAGGGAAAAAACTAGCGGATGAACAGTCACATACAATCCATTATGGGCATTTGGCAGATCCGTCCACGGAGGAAGTCGTAGAGGAAGTCATGGTATCCATCATGAAGGCTCCAAAAACGTTCACCCGTGAAGACGTTGTCGAAGTGAATTGCCACGGCGGCGTGGTGGCGGTGAACCGTGTCCTCAACCTCGTGTTGAAAGAAGGGGCTCGCCTTGCGGAACCAGGCGAGTTTTCCAAGCGTGCATTTCTGAATGGACGCATCGATTTATCGCAGGCGGAGGCAGTCATGGATCTGATCCGCGCAAAAACGGATCGGGCGATGAATGTCGCGTTGAATCAAATGGAAGGGAAGCTTTCCCGGCTGATCGGCGAGCTACGGCAAGCGCTTCTTGAAACATTGGCGCAAGTCGAAGTGAATATCGACTATCCGGAATACGACGATGTCGAAGAAGTGACCATTCCGCTAATGATCGAAAAAGGGACATGGGTGAAAGAAGAAATTGAGAAGCTTCTGCGCACTTCATCCCAAGGGAAAATCCTTCGTGAAGGTTTATCGACAGTCATCGTCGGAAGGCCGAACGTCGGAAAATCTTCCTTGCTGAACAGTCTCGTTCAGGAAAATAAAGCGATCGTAACCGATATTGCAGGAACGACCCGCGATATTATCGAGGAATACGTAAATGTCAGAGGAGTTCCGTTGCGCCTCGTTGATACGGCAGGCATCCGGGAGACGGAGGATATCGTCGAACGGATCGGGGTGGAAAGATCCCGTCAAGTCCTAAAGGAAGCGGATCTCATCTTGCTTGTCCTGAACAGTTCCGAGGAGCTGACGGATGAGGATACTCGTCTTTTCGAAGCGACCGAAGGAATGGACATGATCGTCGTCATCAACAAAACCGACTTGCCGCAGAAGATCGATATGCAGCAAGTGACCGAATTGGCAGGCAGAGGCGCAATCGTCACGACATCCATCCTGAAGGAAGAAGGCATTGACGAATTGGAAGAAGCCATCGCCAAGCTGTTCTTCGAAGGGACGCTCGAGGCGGGCGATCTGACGTATGTATCCAATGCAAGACATATCGCATTGCTCCACAAAGCGCATAAAACCATCCAGGATGCGTTAGCAGCAGCGGAGGGCGGAGTGCCTGTCGACATGATCCAAATCGATGTCACGCGCACGTGGGAGCTCCTAGGCGAAATTATCGGCGACACCGTCCAAGACAGCCTCATCAACCAATTGTTCTCTCAATTTTGTTTAGGGAAATAAATAATTCACATAGACACGGAAAATTTATAGATTAGGAAGGATGAACGAACATGCCACAATTTGAAGCAGGCACGTTCGATTGTATAGTCATCGGAGCAGGCCATGCCGGCGTCGAAGCCGCATTGGCATCTGCAAAGATGGGTGCATCGACATTGGTGCTAACAATGAATCTTGATATGATTGCCTTCATGCCATGCAATCCGTCACTCGGAGGTCCTGCAAAAGGGATTGTCGTCCGTGAAATTGACGCGCTTGGCGGAGCAATGGGGAAAGTGATCGATAAAACGCACATCCAAATGAGGATGTTGAACACAGGGAAAGGGCCTGCCGTCCGTGCGCTTCGTGCACAAGCGGATAAAGTCCTTTACCAACAGGAAATGAAACGTGTCCTTGAAGAACAGGAAAATTTGACGCTCCATCAAGGAGTTGTTGAAGAATTGATCGTTGAGGATAATGAAGTGAAAGGGCTTGTTACGCAAATCGGGGCCATCTACCGTGCGAAAACAGTCATCATCACGACTGGAACTTTCCTTCGCGGGGAAGTCATCATCGGCGACTTGAAATATTCAAGCGGTCCGAACAATCAAATGCCGGCCATCAAACTTGCCGAGAACCTACAGGAACTCGGGTTGGAAACGGTCCGTTTCAAGACCGGTACACCTCCGCGAATCAACGGCAAGACAATCGATTATAGCAAAACGGAAATTCAACCGGGTGATGACGTCCCTCGTGCATTCAGCTACGAAACGACTCAATTCATCATGGACCAATTGCCTTGCTGGTTGACATATACAACACCGAGAACACATGAAATCATTAATGAGAACCTTCACCTGTCTCCGATGTATTCAGGGATGATCAAAGGGAAGGGGCCAAGCTATTGCCCTTCAATCGAGGACAAGATCGTCCGTTTTGCGGATAAATCGCGCCATCAGATTTTCTTGGAGCCGGAAGGCCGCAATACGAAAGAGTATTACGTCCAAGGACTTTCAACGAGCCTGCCGGAACACGTTCAACGAAAATTGATCGAAAGCGTGCCTGGATTGGAAAAAGCGGAAATGATGCGTGCCGGATATGCAATTGAATATGATTCCATCATCCCTACGCAGCTTTGGCCGACACTCGAAACGAAAAAGATCAAAAATCTGTACACTGCCGGGCAAATCAACGGAACATCCGGCTATGAAGAGGCGGCAGCCCAAGGAATCATGGCAGGCATCAATGCAGCAAGCAAAGTTCTTGGCAAAGAAGAAGTTATTCTTGGCAGATCGGATGCCTATATAGGCGTTTTAATCGATGACCTCGTAACAAAAGGAACGAGCGAGCCATATCGTCTTCTTACGTCAAGGGCGGAATACCGTCTCTTGCTGCGCCACGACAATGCGGATCTGCGCCTAACGGAAATCGGATACAAGCTCGGGTTGATCAGTGAAGAGCGCCACGAGAAATTCCTCCTTAAAAAGCAGCAAATTGAAGAGGAAATTGAACGACTTCGAAAAGTGACGATCAAACCGTCTGAAGCCGTTCAGGAAATCATCCGTGAATCAGGGGGTACAGAGCTCCGCGAGCCGATGAAAGCGGCGGATCTATTAAAACGTCCTGAAATGAAGTACGAGCAAATCATTACTGTTGTGCCAGCTGAAGAGGAAAAATCCGATGAAGTGGCGGAGCAAGTCGAAATCTTCATCAAGTATGAAGGTTATATCGAAAAATCGATGCAGCAAGTAGAACGCATGAAGAAGATGGAGAACAAAAGAATTCCCGAGAACATAGATTACAATGCAATATCAGGGATTGCCAAAGAAGCGAAAGCGAATCTGTCCGCTGTTAGACCGTTATCCATTGCACAAGCATCAAGGATTTCCGGTGTAAACCCTGCAGATATCTCCATCCTGCTCGTCTATATCGAACAAGGGAAAATCGCGAAAATTACAGGTTGACATCATGAGACTGATGTGGGGATAAGTCCGCATCAGTCTTTTTTTAAGAAGGAGGATATAGGTGAACGAGAAACAATTCATTGAGGCATTGATAGAGCAGGGGATTGACCTTTCAGATTATCAGCTTCAACAATTTAACAAATATTTCCATATGTTGGTCGAGTGGAATGAAAAAATGAATTTAACAGCTATTACAGATGCACCATCTGTCTACCTCAAACATTTTTATGATTCCATCACTGCTGCGTTCTATACAGATTTGAACGGAAAGAAATCCATTTGTGATGTAGGTGCAGGAGCAGGATTTCCAAGCATTCCTTTGAAAATCTGCTTCCCAGATCTGGCTGTAACAATTGTCGATTCTTTAAATAAAAGAATCACGTTTTTAACTGAACTTGCTAAAGAACTCGAACTGGATAACGTAAGATTTGTCCACGCAAGAGCCGAAGATTTCGGTCAAAACCCGAAATACCGTGAGCAATTCGATATCGTCACTGCCCGTGCAGTTGCCCGTTTATCTGTCCTTTCAGAACTATGTCTGCCACTCGTAAAAGAAGGGGGCATTTTCATTTCCATGAAAGGTGCAGCTGCCGAAGAAGAGTTACAAGATGCAAAAAAAGCAATCAACGTACTGGGAGCAGAACTCGTCGAGAAATTTTCTTTCAGCTTGCCGATGGAGGAAAGCGAAAGAAATATTTTCATCTTGAATAAAGTGAAGAAAACACCTAAGAAATACCCTCGAAAGCCAGGCATCCCAAACAAAACGCCAATCAACTAAATGTTTCACGTGAAACATTATCTACATCTCATGAATTCTTGATCCAATTGAAGTTGAAGGGCAGGCGCTCTTTAAAACGTGTGCCTGTCTTTATACTACCTTTTTATTACAGAGACTAGTAACATGAGTTATAGTATTGTAATCTTATAGAATTCTACTCTTTAATAAGTAATAAAGAGGATATATAATAGATATGACGAAATAGCTATTAACGAAGAGCAGTTTTGTAAAGGTGGGTGCCGGCGATGAAAAACACGTTTTCACGGTTTTTTGGTAGTGGAGAAAAAGAACCTGATTTACAGAACATAGAGAACACTCCACAAGAGAAAGTCGATCAAGTAAAAATCGATTTAATTAAACCGAATAAATATCAACCTCGAACCATTTTTTCCGAAGAGAAAATTGAAGAGCTTGCAAGAACCATCCATACACATGGGGTGATTCAACCAATCGTCATTCGAAAAAGCGGCGATGGATTTGAAATCATTGCAGGTGAACGAAGATTTCGTGCAATGAAGAAATTAGGCTGGGAAGAAGTACCGGCCATTATCCGTGATCTTGACGATAAAGAAACAGCGTCCATTGCATTGATTGAAAACTTGCAACGTGAAGAATTGACGGCTATCGAAGAAGCGTATGCTTATGATAAATTGCTGGAATTACATGGATTGACGCAAGAAGCCTTAGCACAAAGACTCGGGAAGGGGCAATCAACCGTTGCGAATAAGCTGCGTTTATTGAAACTTCCGGATGAAATCAAGAATGGTATTCTAACAAAGGAAATATCCGAGCGACATGCGAGGGCATTGATTTCCGTGAAGGATGCCGAATTGCAACAAAAGCTTTTCCAGGAGGCAATCGAGGAACAGCTCAACGTAAAGCAATTGGAAGAGCGAATCCAGCAAGCATTGAACCCGGTCGAGGAAGAAAAGGAAAAGAAGAAAGTCGTAAAAAGGAAATCAGTCAGCAAAGACGTTCGGATTGCACTAAATACGATTCGGCAGTCATTGGCGCTTGTCACGAAAAGTGGCATCGATGTAAAAACGGAAGAAGAAGACACTGAGGATTTCTATACGATCACTGTTAAAATACCGAAAAAGAAATAGAAAACAATATGATATTCTCGTAATGCGTGCGAGATGACTCTTGCTTGACTGAAGCAGGAGTTTTTTTGCGCTATACATTACCACGACCAACATTTTTTTGTTAAACTAGTAAAGAGTAACGGAAAAAAGTATGATTCTATTCATTGAAGATAGCTTTTTGATAGATGAGTGAGAAAGCAGGTGCAAGTGTGGGTAAAATTATAGCCATTGCCAATCAAAAAGGAGGAGTCGGTAAGACAACCACTTCGGTTAATCTAAGTGCTTGCCTTGCACATGTCGGCAAAAAAGTATTATTGATAGATGCCGATCCACAAGGGAATGCGACGAGCGGGGTAGGGGTCAACAAAGGAGACGTACATCAATGCATTTACGATATGTTAATCGATGATGTCAACATAAAGGAAGTCATCCACCAGACGAAAGTGGAAAACTTGGATATCGTTCCTGCGACCATTTCATTGGCAGGAGCGGAAATTGAACTTGTTTCAACCATTTCACGGGAAGTGCGAATGAAACATGCCATCCAAGAAGCGAAGGATTTATATGATTATATAATCATCGATTGCCCGCCTTCGTTAGGTTTATTGACAATCAACTCTTTGACTGCTGCAGACTCAGTCATCATCCCAGTTCAATGTGAGTATTACGCATTGGAAGGATTGAGCCAATTACTAAGCACAATCAGGCTCGTCCAAAAGCACTTGAATGAGGGCCTTACGATTGATGGCGTGTTACTGACAATGTTTGATGCAAGGACGAACTTAGGGATTCAAGTCATTGAAGAAGTGAAGAAGTATTTTCAAGATAAAGTGTACGGAACGATCATTCCACGAAATGTACGATTGAGTGAAGCGCCGAGCCACGGAGAGCCGATCATCATTTATGATTCAAGATCGAGAGGCGCGGAAGTATATTTAGAGCTGGCAAAGGAAGTGGTGCACAATGGCTAAAGGTCTTGGAAAGGGATTGAACGCTTTATTTCCAGATGAGTCTTTAACGAAAGCAGAGTCAATTGAGAACATCCGATTGAAAAGCATTAAAGTGAATCCGTATCAGCCGAGGAAGATATTTGACGAGAATGCAATTCAAGAGCTAAGTGAATCGATCAAGGAGCACGGAATCCTACAGCCGATCATTGTCCGGAAAGTAGGGACGATGTATGAAATAGTTGTAGGGGAAAGACGTTTCAGGGCTGCCAAAATGGCAGGACTGGCGGAAATTCCTGCAGTCGTCCGTCAACTGACAGATGAAGAATCGATGGAAATGGCAATTCTTGAAAACTTGCAGCGTGAAGATTTGACCCCGATCGAGGAAGCAGAGGCTTATCAAAAGCTGATGGATAACCTTACGCTTACCCAAGAACAGCTTGCATTCAGATTAGGGAAAAGCCGCCCGCATATCGCAAACCATATTCGGTTGCTCAGCTTGCCCGAGAAGGTCCGCAATATGATTACGGATGGGAAGCTTTCAATGGGACATGGACGCACATTGCTAGGGCTCCGGAAGAAGGAACAAATTCTATTAATTGCTGAAAAGACGATTAATGAAGGATTGAATGTCCGTCAATTGGAAAAGCTAGTCCATAAAATCAATGAAAATGTTCCACGTGAAACAAAACCAGAAAAGAAAAACATTTTTCTGGAAGAGCAAGAGTCGCATTTGAGGGAATATTTCGGCACGAACGTAACGATAAAGAAATCGAAGAATAAGGGTAGGATCGAAATCGAGTTTTTCACTGAAGAAGACCTTGAAAGAATCCTGGATCTTTTGAATGAATAAGCCTGTACCTATTTTGCTTCATGCAAAATAGGTATTATTTTTACAGATGGAAGTGAAAAACGATGATATTATTCGGTTCGATTGTAAATGCTTGTCTCATTATTATCGGCGCATTACTAGGCCGTTTTTTATCTAACATTCCCGAACAGATGAAAGAAACCGTCATGTATGGAATCGGGTTGGCGGTAGCGGCAATCGGCATACAGATGACATTTGAGAGTACGCAAATATTGATTGTCATCATTAGCATCGTTATTGGTGCAATCATTGGGGAATGGATGAACCTAGATGACAAAATTAACGGATTGGGAAAATGGATTGAGAAGAAACTCCCTTCGAAAAAAGAAGGACCTGGCATTGCACAAGGATTTGTGACGGCAACACTCATCTTCGTAGTCGGCTCAATGGCCATAATCGGAGCAATAGACAGCGGCTTGCGGAACGACCATGATGTGTTGATCATGAAGGGGATCATCGATGGATTTACTTCTGTCATCCTTAGTTCCACGCTGGGCATCGGTGTTATGATAGCTGCAGTTCCGGTGTTCCTTTACCAAGGTCTGATTACAATCTTCTCGACACAAATAAGCCGCTTCGTACCTGATGAATTATTGCAATTTTTCATTTCTGAAATGACTGCGACAGGCGGCTTAATGATCGTCGGAATCGGATTGAACTTGATTGGTATTACGAAAATCCGGGTTGCAAATCTTATTCCGGGAATCGCTGTCGTCGCTGTTATTGTGTCAGTTGTTCACTTCCTGTTTTGAATCTTCCATAGGCTAGTTGAAGGGAACGGGAAATGATCCGGCTCATTTCAAAAGGTAGGTGCAGCCGGGTGCTTTGCAGGACAGCCTGCTCCATGAAACCGGATATATTGACGACTCCTTTGATGGACAAATTACCGACAGGCGGCAATTCTTTTCCGACCGCTTTGCCTGGATAGAGAGGTCCTTGAGAAAAAAGCAAATGGCCGATAGAATCGCTTCTTCCTAAACACGCATCAATTGCAACGATAAAAGGAGAGGGGTCCATTGCTAGCCGTTCATCCAATTGCTCTTGTAAATTGAGTGCATGTAAAGGCTTTTCCAACGTTCCGACGACGTGAAACGGAAACAATAAAGACTCGGCTAAATGAGAACCGGTCAACGGTCCCAATGCATCACCGGTCGAACGGTCTGTTCCGATGCAAAAGAATGTCAGGGAGTCTTCATGGAAAGGGATTTGTTCAAGGAAATATGTGCTGAGCTTCCAAACTGCACCGGTTTCATTATAATGAAGACGGAAATCGTAATCAGTGGAAAGTGCTGTGTGCATGACAAAACTCCATTCTCATATATTAGTTCGTTAATTGATTGTGTAGCAGTATACGCGGCTTCATGAGGATTTATACGGAAAGGCATGATGCGGATGACAAACGCGCTAACGGAAAGTTTAAAAAAACTGTTTCTTGGGGAAGAAACCGAGAAAATCGGGAAATTCATTTTCTCAGAAGAAACATGGATTCATGTTGGAATACTCGCCATAAGGATTGCCATTATCATCGCAATCTCGATTATTGCCGTACAAGTTGGCAAGTATATTATTCGAAAGATCTTTAGGATCAAATTAAAGGGCCCTATTCGGAAAGAGGAGCGGCGAGAACAGACATTGCTTAAGCTGCTCGAGAATACGCTCAGTTATGTCGTTTATTTTTCTGCAATACTGGCCATCCTGCAGGAGTTTAATATTGATGTAAAGGGGCTTCTTGCAGGAGCAGGGGTACTGGGCCTTGCTGTCGGTTTCGGTGCGCAAAGCCTTGTGAAGGATGTCATTTCGGGTTTTTTCATCCTATTCGAAGACCAATTTTCAGTCGGGGATTATGTTCAAATCGGCACAGCTGAAGGTATGGTGGAAGAGATCGGTTTGAGGACGACGAAGATTAAAAACTTCACCGGTGAAATCTTCATTTTGCCAAACGGGACGATTGCTCAGGTCGTCAATTATTCAATGAAAAATTCATTGGCCATTGTCGATGTGGCCATTCCATTTGAACTTGGTGTGGAGAAAGTGGAGAAGTCGATTGATGCATTTCTTAAATCGATGAGCAAGAACAATCCTGATCTGCTAGGAAAGCCGAAACTGATTGGTGCCCACGATTTTACGGAGGACTCCGTCATTGAAAGGATTATCGCGGAAACAAGGCCGATGCGCCATTTCGATATTGCAAGGAATATAAGTATGGGCGTGAAAAAACATTTGGAACAGGAAGGAATCGAAATTCCATATCCTACACTTGTGTCAAAATCATTTAATAATCAGTAGAAAATAAGGGAGGAACGGGAAAGATGGCGGAGAAGGAGTTTCATTTGAATGACGTCGTGGAAATGAAAAAGCCGCATCCATGCGGAACAAACGCTTGGAAAATCATTAGGATGGGTGCTGATATCCGGATAAAATGCGAAGGTTGCGGGCATAGCGTGATGATTCCACGAAATGAATTTGCAAAGAAGATGAAAAAGGTGCTCGTCAAGGCGGAAGCAGAGCAAAATTAGACAGGAACGCCAACTATTCTTATAATAGAAGAGTTGCAAATATGATTATGAATTTGACCTAAATGAAAGGTTGGGAAATAAATGGCGTTAACAGCTGGAATCGTCGGATTGCCGAACGTCGGTAAGTCGACTCTATTCAACGCAATAACGAAGGCGGGAGCGGAGGCTGCCAACTATCCGTTCTGTACAATCGATCCGAACGTCGGAATCGTAGAAGTGCCGGATGAAAGACTTCAAAAATTGACTGAGCTCGTCGTACCGAAAAAGACAGTGCCGACAGCTTTTGAATTTACAGATATCGCAGGGATTGTCGAAGGGGCAAGCAAAGGAGAAGGGTTAGGAAACAAATTCCTCTCCCATATCCGTGAAGTCGATGCAATTTGCCAAGTCGTCCGTTGCTTTGACGATGAAAACATTACACATGTATCAGGAAAAGTGAATCCGATCGATGACATCGAAGTCATCAACTTGGAACTGATCCTTGCAGATATGGAGAGCGTGGACAAGCGTTTGACCCGTGTATCCAAAATGGCAAAGCAGAAAGATAAGGATGCAATGGCTGAGGAGCCGGTGCTGCTAAAGCTGAAAGAAGCTTTTGAGAATGAAAAGCCTGCTCGATCCGTTGAATTAACACCGGAAGAATTCCAGATCGTTAAAGGAATGCATTTGCTGACAATCAAGCCGATGCTTTACGTCGCGAACGTTGCGGAAGATGAAATCGCAGATGCCGAAGAAAACAAGTACGTCAAAATGGTACGTGACTTTGCTAAGCAGGACAATGCGGAAGTGATTGTTGTCAGTGCAAAAGTTGAGGAAGAAATGGCTGAACTTGATGACGAAGAAAAGGCGATGTTCCTAGAAGAGCTAGGCATCAAGGAATCCGGCCTCGATCTACTGATCAAAGCTTCTTATCATCTATTAGGCCTTGCCACGTACTTCACGGCGGGCGTCCAAGAAGTCCGTGCTTGGACATTCCGAAAAGGGATGAAAGCGCCGCAATGTGCAGGCATTATCCATACAGACTTCGAACGAGGCTTCATCCGCGCAGAAACTGTATCATATGACGCACTCGTAGAAGCCGGTTCCATGGCGGCTGCAAAAGAAGCGGGCAAAGTCCGTCTAGAAGGAAAAGAATACATCGTCCAAGACGGAGACGTCATGTTGTTTAGATTTAACGTTTAATTAATGAAATAGAAATGAAACAACCGGAGAAGGGATATCCTTTTCCGGTTGTTTTACTCTATAATCCGTCCCGGTTCGAACAAGTACAGCTTCGGTAACTCGGGATCATCCTTTACAAGCCAATCATCCGGCAGTTTCTTCAATTCCTTATACATCGCAAAATCACCCGCAGCCCCACCAATCAGAAAAGCAGCCAAACCAAGCCAGATACCATTACTCGTAACGAGTCCGATAATCGCCGGCACTACACCAGTCGTCCAAAAAGGAAGCAACAAGGCTTTCTGGATTGCCCGATTCGTCATTAGCCGATCAGTCGTAGCATAAGCAATCCCCAGCTTCAGATTCATCCCCACAACCATACTCCTCCAAGGCACCTTGCCAAACACCCGGAAACCTAGCAGATGAAAAAGCTCATGAAGGACAATCAAAACCACATAACCAACAATGAAATAAAGAACAGTCCAAATGGAAAACGTAAAAGAAAGCTCCCCATCAATAAGAACTTTTGCTATGATCAATCCAATAAGCGTTAAAATAGTTAGCCACAAACCGCTCTTAGCCACCCTCGGCAAATCAATCTCGATTATTATATCCGGTTGAGTAGAATCCTCCATAAAATCACCTCTTATTAAAAATAAGTATACACGACTTGATGGGCCGATTAATAATTTTAATAAACTTGCTTAGGATTGAAGTGTAAGGCGGCGACTCCAGTGGGAATAGCATGAGCTGAAGGCCCCGCAACGTAGCGTAGCGAAGTGAGGAGACTGAAGCCATGCCCACGGAAAGCGTCCGCCTGAAACGGAAATCCGTTTATTAGGAAACTAACTATGCATTTTATTTAATAGTTGATTGTCCAGAGACATCATGTTAAAATATGATGATGTGAGTAATAAAAATTACTTACTCCTTGCCCGCCGTAAAAAGCAGGCCAAAGTCCATAAGGAGGTGACTAAAGATGAGAAAGTACGAAATCATGTACATCATCCGTCCAACAGTAGAAGATGAGGCGAAAAAAGCATTGATCACTCGTTTCGATGACATCCTTACTTCTAACGGAGCGGAAATCATCGAGTCGAAAGAGTGGGGCAAGCGTCGTCTTGCATACGAAATCGACGACCTACGTGAAGGCTACTACCAATTGGTAACAGCTAACGCAGGTACTGAAGCAATCGATGAATTCAATCGTCTTGCGAACATCAACGAAGATATCATTCGTCATATGGCTGTTCGTCTAGACAACTAATCCATATAAGAACGAAATGCAATACCGTTAATAGGTGGAACTTGAAAATGATGAGGGAGGTTGCATTCTGATGATTAACCGTGTCGTTTTAGTTGGCCGATTGACAAAAGATCCTGAACTCAAGTACACACAGAGCGGAATCGCGGTAACGCGCTTTACGCTAGCAGTGAATCGGACATTCTCAAGCCAGTCAGGCGAACGTGAAGCTGATTTCATCAACTGTGTCACTTGGAGGAAGCAGGCGGAAAACACTGCGAACTTTTTACGCAAAGGAAGTCTTGCCGGAATCGAAGGCCGCATCCAAACGAGCAGCTTCGATGGACAAGATGGCAAGCGTGTCTTCATGACAGAAGTCGTAGCAGACAGCGTGCAATTCCTTGAGCCGCGCAGTGCAAATGCTGAGAGATCCGGAGGCGCTTCTTATGGTGGAGCACCACAGAACGAACAACCGTATTATCAGAATCAGCAGCCGAACCAGCAATATCAACAACCAGCACAACAAAACTATACACGTACTGACAATGACCCGTTTGGATCGAGCAGCGGTCCGATAGAAGTATCGGATGACGATCTGCCGTTCTAATGATTGATTGCCGGTAACGTAGTCAAGTAAGGAGGGAAAGCAATATGGCACCACGCCGTGGAGGTCGCAGACGTCGTAAAGTCTGCTATTTTACATCGAATAACATTACACATATCGATTATAAAGATACTGATCTACTTAAGAAATTCGTTTCTGAACGTGGAAAGATCTTACCTCGCCGTGTAACTGGTACAAGCGCAAAATATCAACGTAAATTGACGTCTGCTATTAAACGTGCTCGTATTATGGCACTTCTTCCGTTCGTTTCGGAAGAAAGATAATTATACTTTTTAAACCGCCTTGTGATACCGGAATTCCCGGTCCCAAGGCGGTTTTTTTTAATGGATATTTATGCGTTTCCTGGGAAATAAGAAATTTTATTCAAAGTCGTGGTTCCATACTGTCCTTTGGTTAATCGGCGGCAATCATGATACAATTGAAAGAACTCACTTTCTAATGAGGAGATAGACAATACAGAGTCCATTGACTGGACGGAGGAACTGAATCATGCAGGACCACTCTCAAAAAATAACATACGGTGCGATGATGCTCGCATTGTTCACGATACTTCTGGCGGGGGCATTCTATATCCCTTTTCTCGGAAATATCATTATGATATTCATCCCGTTGCCGATCATTCTTTATCGGCTGCGTTATGATAGAAGCTCGACGATTATTGTAGCTGCTGCTGGCACCATTTTGTCCCTCATTGTTGGGGGCATTTTATTAGCGCCTTTTGCAGTGATGTTCGGCTTGCTAGGTTTCCTCATTGCCGAATCGGTGATGTTGGGTAAATCGAAGCTTTATACATTCATGGCATCGGGACTCTTCTTCATTGTGGCGGGCGCATTGGTTTATCTTATTGCAGCGCTTGTTTTCGAATTCAACGCGATCGATAGCCTGATGGCGATGCTGAAAGAGACAGAGACGCAATTCAAATCATCGCTCGAAAGCTTTGGCGCATTGCCGGAAAGCTATGAAAAGATAGTGGAAGAAGCATTCACGATGTACCGGTCTGCCATTCCGGCCGTTTTCATCCTATCGGTGTATGTGTTCACGTTCATGATGGTCATTCCTAATTTCGAAGTACTTCGCAGGCTTGGCCATCAAGTGCCGAAGTTTCCACCATTTAGGGAGATGAGACTGCCCGTCATCACGATCTTTATCTATGGGCTGATCATTATCCTTCCATGGATGATGGACATGAAGCCGGAGTCTTCGGCTTATTTGCTATATGTCAATGCAACGATCATTTTGCGGTTCCTTTTGCTATTGCAAGGATTGGCATTGATCCACTACTTTATGTATAAAATGAAATTGCCTACTGTTGTCACGGTGT
Organism: Sporosarcina koreensis; assembly: GCF_042655825.1. Taxonomy (NCBI): domain Bacteria; kingdom Bacillati; phylum Bacillota; class Bacilli; order Caryophanales; family Caryophanaceae; genus Sporosarcina; species Sporosarcina koreensis. Next base: position 27,077 of record NZ_JBHSNP010000002.1, read on the forward strand.
TATCCACCATTTTCGCATTGCTTTTCAGTCCAATAACCACACTTCTCGGCATACTTGATATAGGCGTGAATATCCGTGCTTGGATCGGAAAAGACAACTTGAAGTAAGGGGATGAGACAATGAGGTCATTTTTTAGAAGAAGAGCTATCCGATATCCACTGACTGTCATATCTCTCCTTGGATTGATAGCGGCCGTCCTATTATTCCTTTCGAATTTCTGGGAGGGCCTTTTATTCACGATTCCTTTCACGATAGCGATAGGCATCGCCTGGAAGTTTGAGGAACAGACATACATTGAAACAGAGAAGCATATTGAATCCCTCTCTTACCGGATGAAAAAGGTCGGGGAAGAGGCGCTGCTTGAGCTGCCGATCGCCATTATCCTCTTTAATGAAAAACAGATCGTCGAATGGGCGAACCCTTACGCTGTCAATATCTTTGATAAAGAGACGTTGATCGGGGAAGAATTGTTCCAGCTGTCTGAAACGTTCCAGTCCATACTTAAAAATGACGAGCAGAAGGCGACGTTGAAAGTCGGAGATTCCACTTTCCAGGTCATCTATCGGGCAGAGGAAAAACTGATCTATTTATTCGATATCACTGAAAAAGTGGAAATCGAATCCCTTTATCACCAAGACCGCACCGTGCTCGGGGTCATGCTCATCGACAATTATGATGAACTTGCACAAACGATGGACGATACGACGAGAAGCAATCTGAACTCGCTTGTCACATCGCTCGTGAACCAGTGGGCATTGGATAACGGCATCTTTGTGAAAAGGATTGCATCCGACCGTTTTTTAGCAGTTTTTAATGAGGCAATTCTGTCCCAGTTGGAAACGGCGAAATTCACGATATTGGATGATATTCGTGAGAAGACCGCCAAGCAGAATGCGGGTCTGACCCTGAGTATTGGAGTCGGAACAGGCTCCGCCGCGCTGACAGAGCTGGGCGAGCTGGCGCAATCCAGTCTGGATCTTGTTCTAGGCCGAGGGGGCGATCAGGTCGCCATCAAGCATAAAGATGGCAAACTCAAATTTTTCGGCGGCAAGACGAATCCGGTGGAAAAAAGGACCCGAGTACGCGCCAGGGTCATTTCACACGCATTGCGGGATTTGATCCAAGGCAGCGATAAAGTGCTGATCATGGGTCATAAGATGCCTGATATGGATGCAATCGGGGCTTCTATCGGTGTCCGGAAGATGGCAAGGATGAACAATGTAGAAGGCCATGTCGTCCTCAACTTTGACGAACTGGATGGAAGCGTAACCCGCCTGATGGATGAAATCAAAAAGGACGAAGGATTATTTTCGCAATTCATCGATCCGGAAACCGCATTGTCGATGCTGACTGAAAAGTCCCTTCTTGTCATTGTCGATACACATAAGCCAAGCATGGTCATCGACGAGCGGCTGATCGATAAAGCTGAAAAGGTCGTCGTCATCGACCATCATCGACGAGGCGAGGAATTCATCAATAATACGATGCTCGTCTATATGGAACCATACGCGTCTTCGACTGCCGAACTCGTGACGGAGCTAGTGGAGTATCAGCCGAAAAATGAAAAACTGACGATGCTCGAATCGACTGCATTGCTCGCGGGAATTGTCGTCGACACGAAAAGCTTTACATTGCGGACAGGGTCGAGAACATTTGAGGCGGCGTCCTATTTACGGACGAACGGAGCCGATACCGTACTTGTGCAGCGGTTGTTGAAGGAAGACATCGAGACGTACATTCAAAGGTCCAAATTGATTGAAACGGTCGAGCTCACCCCTGCGGGTGTTGCGATAGCAAGGGGCGAGGAAGGCGTCGTCTATAGCCCGGTGCTCATTGCGCAGACTGCGGATATCCTTCTGACGATGCAAGGGGTCATCGCCTCGTTCGTCCTCGCTTCCCGATCGGACGGGAAAATCGGCATTAGTGCAAGATCCCTTGGGGAGCTGAATGTACAGCTCATCATGGAAGAGCTTGGCGGCGGCGGGCATTTGACGAATGCTGCATGCCAGCTTGAAGTAGAAACAATAGAAGAAGCGGTTCAATTATTGAAATCCGCTATAGAAGATAAATCAGAAAGGGGAAAATGAAGATGAAAGTAATTTTTCTGAAAGACGTTAAAGGCAAAGGAAAAAAAGGCGAAGTAAAAGAAGTATCGGTCGGCTACGCGCAAAACTTCCTGCTGAAAAACAAATTGGCGATTGAAGCAACACCTGCAAACCTAAGCCAGCTTGAAGGCCAGAAGAAGCGCGCAGAAAAAGACGCAGCCGCAGAATTGGCTGAAGCGAAAAAACTGAAAGAGATCATCGACGAGAAAACTGTGGAAATGAAAGCGAAATCCGGAGAAGGCGGACGTCTCTTCGGATCGATTACAACGAAGCAGATTGCCGATGCCCTCGAGAAAAATCATGAAATCAAAGTGGATCGCCGTAAGATGGAACTGCCTGATGCGATACGGGCTCTCGGCTATACGAATGTGCCGATCAAACTGCACCCGGAAGTTACAGCTACGCTTAAAGTCCATGTAACCGAAGAATGATAGGGAGCGATAATGATGGATCAGATGTATGATCGCGTCCCTCCGCATAATAACGAAGCCGAACAATCAGTGATTGGAGCGATTTTCTTACAACCTGAAGCATTAATCACTGCTTCAGAAATTCTTCGTCCCGACGACTTTTACAGAACAGCCCATGAAAAAATATTCGACACGATGCAGATCCTGAGTGATAGGGGACAACCGATTGACGTCGTGACGGTAACAGAAGAGCTTTCCGCCAAGAAGGAATTGGAAGACGTCGGTGGCATTTCATATTTGACCGAAGTTGCAAATGCCGTACCGACTGCAGCGAATATCGAGTATTATGCCAAGATAGTCGAAGAGAAGTCGCTCCTGAGACGACTCATCCGCGTAGCAACCAATATTGTCGAGGAAGGTTTTACGAAAGAGGATGAAGTCGAAGCGGTCCTTTCCGAAGCAGAAAAAAGGATCATGGAAGTATCCAGTAGGAAAAATGCTGGTGATTTCAAGCACATTAAAGATGTACTTGTTGAAACATATGACAATATCGAAATTCTCCATACGAGAAAAGGAGAAGTGACAGGTATTCCAACTGGATTCCGTGACCTCGACAAAATTACGGCCGGATTTCAGCGAAATGACCTTATTATTGTAGCTGCCCGTCCTTCCGTTGGTAAAACGGCGTTCGCCCTGAACGTGGCGCAAAACGTTGCAACGAAGGCGGGAGAAAACGTCGCGATTTTCAGTTTGGAGATGGGTGCGGAACAACTCGTCATGCGTATGCTTTGCGCAGAAGGGAATATTGATGCTCAAGTCATGCGGACGGGGAATTTGGAAGCTGAAGATTGGCGGAAACTGACGATGGCGATGGGTAGCCTATCAAATGCCGGTATCTTCATTGACGACTCTCCCGGCATCCGGATTAACGAAATCCGTTCCAAATGCCGCCGTCTCCAACAGGAGCATGGTCTGGGCATGATCATGATCGATTATTTGCAGCTGATCATGGGAAGTGGCCGTTCTGGTGAGAACCGCCAACAGGAAGTATCCGAAATTTCCCGTTCTCTAAAGGCGTTGGCGCGTGAATTAAAAATTCCAGTCATCGCGCTTTCTCAGCTTTCCCGTGGCGTAGAACAACGTCAGGACAAGCGGCCGATGATGTCCGACTTGCGGGAATCGGGAAGTATCGAGCAAGACGCGGATATCGTTTCTTTCCTTTATCGTGAAGATTACTATGATAAAGAAACAGAGAATCAGAATATGATTGAAATCATTATAGCGAAGCAGCGGAACGGCCCAACCGGCACTGTTACACTAGCTTTCGCGAAGGAATACAATAAGTTCCTGAATATCGACTGGAGCCAACACCAAGCCCCAGCCTATCAATAAATTAATAAAGAAGCGTGTGGGATTTGCATTTTCCCATACGCTTCTTTTTTGATTTAACTTCTTTGTTTCATAAAATGAATTACTAGGATTGCAGCGAAAGGCGGCGACTCCTGGGGGATTAGCGGGACAGGTGAGACCCCGCAGGGAGCAACGCGACTGAGGAGGCTCAACGCCCGCCCCCCGGAAAGCGTCCGCCTGAAGCGTAGATCTGGTTAATCTCTATATATAAGACTATTTTCACGGCTGGAAGTCTACTCATTTACAACTAATACATGGAAGAAAATAAGGAATATTTGGTTGCAATACTACAAGTTCATTACAAATGAACGTAAAGCAACAAGTGACTTATAGGATATGATAAATTGAAGAAGCGTGAAAATCTCAGTATGATAGGCATCTTGTAGCAGTTGCCAGTCGGAAGGAGTACTAAACGATGTTTTTCAAGAAACAAAATACGAACGAACAACAGAATAGAAGTCCACTATATAAAAAAGTCCAAAAGGCAGGTTTACTGACGGTCCTCCTTGCAGGCATCGGAATCAGCTCCGGTTTCACACTCGAAAAAGCGGAGGAATCCTCCATCCACACTGTCTACCATGTCTACTCGGACAGCAAATATGTCGGGATGCTATCCGACGAAAAAAAGATTGAACAGCTTAAACAAGAGAAACTGGAGAAGGCGGCCTCCGAATACGAAGGTCTCCCCCTAACAATCGGGACTGAGTTGTCTGTCGTTCCGGAAAAAGTCTTCTCGGTCGGAACAGACGATGAACAGGTCCTTGGAAAACTTCAGGACATGCTTACCGTGGAGGCAGAAGCGATCGGTGTCCAAATTGGCGAAGAAACCGCATTCTTCGTCAAAGATATGGCCGATTATGAAGAAGTGATCCAAGAACTGACATTGCAGACAGTCACTGAGCAAGAGCTTGCGGAATTCAAAGCCCGCCAACAATCTACTGAACCTATACCACCTTTAAAAGAAAATGAAACGAGACTCGCAGCGATTAAATTCAGTGCAGAAATTCAGGCGACTGAAGGCCAGACAGCACCTGACGAAGTCCGCAGCGTGCAAGAAGCAATGACCCTATTGAATAAAGGAACGTTGGAAGAGAAGAAATATGCCATCCAGGCAGGCGACGTATTAGGGAAAATCGCTAGCGCACACAATATGTCGACGGCAAAATTGATGGAAATCAATCCGGGCATTACGGAAGATTCGTTACTTCAAATTGGTCGGGAATTGATTGTGACAGCACTTGAACCATACATAGAAGTGGAAGCACACTATGAATCAAAAGAGATTGCACCGATCCAGTTCAAGAAGCTGACTGAAAAGGATGCTTCGCAATTCAAGGGTGAAAAGAAAGTGAAGCAAAAAGGATCGGACGGCAAGAAGTCAGTCACGCATCAGATCCGGAAAAAGAATGGGAAAGTGATCGGTAAATCCGTAATGGAGGAACATGTACTCGAAGAGCCGGTTCATGAAGTGACGGTCGTCGGAACAAAAGTGATCCCTTCTCGCGGTACAGGCAACTTCAAGTGGCCGGCAGACGGCGGATACGTTTCGAGCCAAATGGGGAAACGATGGGGCAGGGTGCACCAAGGCATTGATATCGCCCGTCCATCTTCAAGATCTATTTTTGCTTCAGACAATGGCGTCGTGACGGATGTCGGGTATCATGGGACCTACGGAAACCGCATCATCATCACGCATAATAATGGGTATAAGACGTTATACGCCCATCTGTCGTCCATCGACGTCAAAGTGGGACAGACAGTGCCACAAGGTTCTAAAATCGGTGTCATGGGCTCTACAGGTCGCTCAACAGGCATGCACTTGCATTTTGAAGTGTTCAAGAACGGTTCCAATATCAATCCGTTAAGTGTGTTAAGATAAAGAGAAGGAATGGAGACGCTACAGTATTCTGTTGCCGTCTCTTTTTCTAATTTGGTATACGTTGAGAATGGAAGGTTTATTGCGGAAGAAATAGAATATATACTAAAGTAGTCGCCAAAACCGGCGGGAAAGGGAATGAATCATGCAAAACAAAACGATTTTAGTCGTAGATGATGAAAAACCGATAGCAGATATATTAGAGTTCAATTTAAAGAAGGAAGGTTTTATTGTCCATTGCGCCTATGATGGCGAAGAGGCGCTCGAAAAAGTGGAAGAGGTGCAGCCGGATATTATGCTGCTCGATATTATGCTTCCGAAGCGCGATGGAATGGAAGTGTGCAGGGAGGTCAGGAAGAAGTATGATTTCCCGATCATCATGCTGACAGCGAAGGATTCGGAAATTGATAAAGTGCTAGGATTGGAATTGGGCGCGGATGACTACGTGACAAAGCCGTTCGGCACACGCGAATTGATTGCCAGGGTGAAGGCGAACTTGCGCAGGCATTCGAAGACATTATCGGAAGAGCAGGATGAGGCGACGAATGAAATTACGGTCGGAAGCCTTGTCATCCAGCCGGATGCTTATTTGGTGCAAAAACGCGGCGAGTCGATTGAACTGACGCATCGCGAGTTCGAATTGCTGCATTATTTGGCGAAGCATATCGGCCAGGTCATGACAAGGGAGCATTTATTGCAGACGGTATGGGGATATGATTATTTCGGAGATGTGCGGACAGTCGACGTAACGATACGCCGACTTCGCGAAAAGATCGAAGACACTCCAAGCCATCCAACGTGGATCGTAACGAGACGTGGAGTCGGTTACTATTTGCGTGATCCGGAACAGGAGTAAGGACAATGCAGAAAGTCGGATTTTTTCGATCCATCCATGTGAAATTCGTCCTCATCTATATCATGCTTATCCTTGTTGCGATGCAGATTATCGGGCTTTATTTTGCAAGTAAGCTTGAAGATACATTGAAGACGAACTTCACGAATTCGGTCAGGGACAGGGTGAACCTTGTTGAATTCAGTGTGCGTGAAGAAATGATAAAAGACCGTTCTCCGGACGATCCGTCGCTCGTGCAGAGCTTGCGGAGCGTCCTTTCGGGCTTTAATTCGGAAGATATTAATGAAATACGGGTCATCGATGCAAAGTACAAAATATTAGCCACATCCGAGCTGGGCAATCAATCATTGGTCGGCCAACGATCGATGGAAGACAGTGTAAGAAGGTCCATCTCCACCGAAACATTCTACGAGAATATCAACTATGACCCGGCAAAGCGCGAACGTGTCATGGTGCGTGTGACACCGATTATAAACAATAATCGGGAAGTCGTCGGCACGCTATATGTGACGGCCAATATTGAAAAAGTGTACAAGCAGATTAATGAAATCAATCAAATACTCGCGGGTGGAGTAGCGGTTTCCTTAACATTTACGATTATTATCGGCATCTTCATCGCCCGGACTTTTACGAGACCGATCTCAGATATGAGGCGTCAGGCACTAGCGATGGCGCAGGGGAACTTCTCAAGGAAGGTTCATGTATACGGAAACGATGAGATGGGCCAACTGGCGATCGCTTTCAACCATTTGACGAATCAGCTGCAGGAATCTCAGTCGACGACGGAAAGTGAGCAAAGGAAGCTTGCCTCGGTTCTTGAAAATATGACCGACGGCGTCATATCAACGGATCGTAAAGGCAGGGTGAGCCTGATCAATGACTCCGCGCTCATGATGTTGAGGTTGACACGCGATCTTGTGCTGAACCGTCCAATTGCAAGCATATTGGGCTTGGAACAGGAGTATACGTTCGAAGACCTCATTCAAGTGAAGGATTCGATTGCACTCGACTTCAGTACGGTAAAGGAGCCTTACATCCTGCGGGCCACTTTTTCGGTGACGCAGCGGGAGACAGGCTTTGTGAACGGCCTCATCGTCGTTCTACATGATAATACTGAGCAGGAGAAAATCGACATGGAGAGACGGGAATTCGTTTCTAATGTTTCCCACGAGCTTCGCACGCCGCTGACGACGATGCGCAGCTATTTGGATGCGTTGGCTGAAGGTGCCTGGAAGAACGAGGAGATTGCCCCTTCCTTCCTCCGTGTGACACAGACGGAGACGGAGCGGATGATCCGGCTCGTCAATGACCTGTTGAAACTTTCCAGGATGGATAGTAAAGAATATGAATTGAACACCGAATGGGTGGAGTTTAATCAATTCTTCAACTCGATCATTGAACGGTTTGAATTTTCGAAGTCGCAGAACGTGCATTTCAAACGGTTGTTGCCTTCCGCGGATCTTTTCGTGGAAATCGATACGGATAAAATGACACAGGTCATCGATAATATCATTTCAAACGCGCTTAAATATTCTCCGGATGGCGGGGATGTACGATTTGGCGTGACGACGTCCGGGACTTATATCAAAGTAATGATTTCCGACGACGGAATGGGAATTCCGCAGTCGAATGTGAACCGTATTTTCGATAGGTTCTATAGAGCCGATAGAGCGAGATCTAGAGCAATGGGCGGGACAGGCCTGGGATTAGCCATCGCAAAGGAAATGATCATTGCACATGGCGGGGAAATATGGGCGGAAAGTGAAGAAGGCAAGGGGACAACAATATTCTTTACATTGCCTTTTGAACAACAAGAGGAAGGTGAATGGGATTGAAGTATATCGAGCCGATTAAATCGATCATCTTACTATTGCTCGTCTTGATGAGCGTCACATTCACCTTTTCCATATGGACGTATGCTCCGCAGTTGGATACGATCGAACAATCGCCGACAGTGGACATTTCCATCGGTGCATCGAAGAAAGTAGAGGATATTATCAAGCCCTATAAGTTTCTAATTAAATATGATGATTCGCTTAACGGGACAACCGAGCAGGAGTGGATCGATCATATTTTAAAGGAAATGGACACTTGGAAAGTCACTCAATTGGTGCGGGAACCAAACGAGATGAACAAGGGACAGATGAAGTCCTTTTTCGAACAGACGAATCAGTTCACTTTGTTTTTCCAAGGGGAAGTGCCGCTGCCGGTATACGATGAGATTTTGGCGATTGTGGATGACCAACTTACCCGAATTCCGGAATTCAGCTTTGACCGGCTTGTGGTGAGATGGAATCCGAAGGAAATCGCTTTTGAAGCTCATTTCATCAACCGTGCTACAGGAATTCATTATCATGGAAAAATAGCAGCCTCGGATACGATGACATCGTATCGTCAAATCATCCGGGAAGGGGAAAAATTACCTGCCTACGCGGAAGTGAATGCTCAGGATTCTGCTTATTTGGCGGTGCCGGCCGAACCGATCATAATGCTTCAAAGCACGTATATCCAGGAAGAAATCAGTCCGACCCGCTTCCGGGATGCTCTATTCAATGATCCGAATGCAGTGCGTCGCAGCCAAGTGGATGCGACGCATGAAGAATTCGGTGACGATCATGCGTTGCTTGGCGTGAATACGGAAACAAAAATGTTGAATTTTGCCCATCCTGCTGCGTTTAGCGGGGAACCGGCGGCATACCCTTCTGACTTGTTGAAGGATGTCATTGACTCCATTAATGAGCATGGCGGCTGGACAGATTCGTACAGGTTCTCGTATATAAAACCTTATTACAGGAATGTGAAATTCCAACTGTACATTCATGGATATCCGGTTTTCAGCGAGCCCCCTCATACGGGCACGACAGAGATTGCACAGTATTATGGAGTAAATCGGGTTTTTCGATATATCCGGCCGTACTACACGTTAGATGTGTCGCTGAATGATGAGGAGGAAGAGCTTCCTTCAGGGATAAAAATTGTGAACGAACTAATGGGAATTGAGAACTTCGATTTCGGAACAGTCGAGGAAATCACCACCGGTTATATAATGAAACATGACCTAGAACGAAGGATTTATATAATGGAACCTACCTGGTTTTATTATGCCAAAGGAAATTGGGTTCCTTATATACTTCAACAAGGCGGGGGTGAGCAGATTGGATTGGAATAAAACGAAAACAATCTTCATCGTCGTTTTTTCGATATTGAATATCTTCCTTTATTCCTTGTATATTAATCAGCGAACCGAGGCGCAAAATGTGCAGGTCGCAGGTAAAACGTCGATTGAGGATTTGATGAAGCAGGAGAATATTACGTACAATGTGCCGCAAGTCGTGAAAAATGACTTTTCCTATATCTCCGCAAATATAAAGACCTTCACGGAGGAGGAATTGGTGCCGCTTGAGAATCAGTCCATCGAAATCATCGACAATAAAAGGATTGAATCCGAAATGAGCACGCCTGTATCTATCCTGAATACAAAAGAAGAGTATTATTTCAAGGATTTTCTGACGAAGTATGTTTGGAACGGAGCCGAATATGAGTTCTGGAAAGTGGATGAGGAAGCACGGAAAGCCATTTTCTTTCAAAAAGTGAATGGGGAACCGATATTTTACAGCTCGAATGCAACGTTGACAATCTATTGGGACGAGGACTATGAAGTGACCCATTACGAGCAGCGGATGCTGGAGGAATTTTCAAGCGAAGAACATAAAAAAGAAGTGTTGTCGCAAGATGAAGCGGTCGGATCACTCGTAACGCGAGGGTTGTTGAAGTTGGATTCCAAAGTGTTGAAAGTGACGCCAGGATACTCGTCACTTGTCCAATTGACCGGAAAGCAAGTATTTGGCCCGACGTGGAACATTCGTGTAGAATTAAAGGATGGCACCATCGAAGATCACTTCATCAGCGCCATTGAAGGTAAAGTGATAGACTTCAAATTGGACAAGTTGGAAGAGGAAGAACTTGATGAGGCCGAGGATGAAAAAGAATAAGGAGTTTTTCATATGCGTTTCAGTGTACTCGCAAGCGGAAGTACGGGCAATTCCATATATATAGAAACCGAAGAGCATGCTTTTCTGGTCGATGCTGGACTCAGTGCAAAAAGAATGGAGCAGCAGCTTGAAAACATCGGACGCTCCATGACGAACGTAGATGGCATTTTTGTAACCCATGAGCATAGCGACCATATCAAAGGGATCGGTGTGCTTGCACGCAGATACAAAGTGCCCATTTATGCGAATGAAAAGACATGGCTTGCGATGAATGGGCTTGTCGGTGAGATCCCTACGGGGCAGCGTTTCCATTTCAACATGGAGACGAGTATGTCATTCGGCTCGCTCGACATCCAATCGTTCGCCGTTTCCCATGATGCGGCGGATCCGATGTTCTACGTTTTCCATGAAAATGACCGCAAGCTAGCGATCATCACGGATACTGGATATGTAAGCGACCGGATGAAAGGGCATATCCAAGGGTCCGATGCATTCGTGTTCGAAAGCAATCATGACGTCAGCATGCTACAAATGGGACGTTATCCATGGTCCGTTAAACGCAGGATCCTGAGTGATGTCGGGCATGTGTCGAATGAAGATGCAGCCGTAGCGATGAGCGAGGTCGTCGCCCAAAAAGAGACGAGAATTTATTTGTCGCATCTAAGCAAGGACAATAACATGAAAGATCTCGCAAGGATGAGCGTCTCACAAACATTGGAATCATGCGGGATCCGCACGGGAGAATTCGTGCATTTGCATGATACCGACGCGGACAAACCGACAGAGCTCGTCACTGTCTAATAAATTTCGAAAAGCCTTGCCTTCGGGTGAGGCTTTTTTGATATTAATCAACCGAATTGGGGTAAAGTGAGTGTAACTGCCTACAGAAAGGGAGAGGAGAATGGACGAATTCAATCAAGGTCCACGAAATGAAGAAGAAAAACCGGTCATCGAGGAACCGGAACGACGTGAAGAGCCGGCTCGATTCAGCGAAAGACCGATCAAACCGAAACGCGGCGGCGGATTTCTGCCAGCTCTTATCGGCGCAATTCTCGGCGGGCTCATCGTCTGGTTTTTGATGTATTCCACAATGGGCAAGGAAAAAGTGACGCCACATGTCGGTAGCGAGACGACGGGTAAAGGCAATTTGCAGAGCGAGCGAGTCTCCGTTGATATCAATACGGATGTAACTGACATAGTCTCTGAAGTCGCGGATACGGTCGTGGGCATCACCAATTTACAAACCGTACGCGATTTTTGGTCATCGACGGAAACGAGGAGGGAAACGGGCAGCGGCTCCGGCGTCATTTATAAGAAGGAAGGCGACAAGGCATATATCGTCACAAACCATCACGTCGTTGAAGGTGCGGAAGGGTTGGAAATCACTTTCGATGATGGAACGAAGGTGGACGGAAAGCTTGTCGGAAGTGATCTGTGGACAGATCTTGCCGTCGTGGAGATTGATGGTTCGGCCGTCAACACAGTCATTCAGTTCGGAGACTCCGACGCTTTGAAGCGCGGGGAAACGGTCATCGCCATCGGAAACCCTCTTGGTCTAGGCTTTGCAGGGTCCGTAACGATGGGAATCGTTTCGGGGAAAGACCGTTCCATTCCGATGGATTTCGATGAGAATGGGATAATTGATTGGCAGGCGGATGTCCTGCAGACAGACGCAGCCATCAATCCCGGAAACTCGGGCGGCGCACTTATCAATATGGCGGGCCAACTCGTCGGCATCAACTCGATGAAAATAACGGAAGCAACGGTGGAAGGAATCGGTCTTGCCATTCCGATCAATATTGCGGTACCGATCATTAAAGACCTGGAAACGACGGGAACGGTTCAACGGCCGACAATGGGCGTCAGTCTCTTTAATTTGGAAGATGTGCCTTCCTCGGAGCGAAAAGGGCTGAAGCTGCCGGAGGATATAGCGGGAGGAGTCATCGTCACCCAAGTATTCCGCAATACGCCGGCTGAAGCCGCGGGCGTGCAGCGATATGACGTCATTGTAGAAATGGATGGTGTAAAGATCGACGATATGGTCGGCTTGCGCAAGCATCTATACAATGACAAACGAGTTGGAGATATGATGAAGATGAAAGTGTACCGTGATGGAAAACAGATTGAAATCGAAATGGAATTAAGGGACGGCAATACATTCTGATGGGTTTTGCATAAAAGCAGGCAAGAAACCGAATAGAATGTTACACTTTTTACATGGATGTAATATTTATTTATCCACAACAGGCAGCATAGCAGAACCTCGGCTATACTGCCTGTTTTTCTGTCAAAGTTATGGACATGTGGATAAGAAATCGAAATTGTGAATAACATTGTGTAAAAAATAAATGATGAAAGTAGTGTGGACGATGAAAATATTTAGCTGTGAAACCCATATAAATCATGCACTTGATGTGTTTGTCGCTAAAGAGGAAACATTTCCGATCATGGAGAAAATCGATGAAGAGAAAAAGTTATCCACAAAGTGCGCATACTGCGACACACCCGCATCGTATATTGTGGCGAACGAATAGTCGGGCACAATATATAGTTTTTCTTGTGGATATGTGTATAAGTTCTGTGTATAACATTTAAGCAAAGGTGGACAACCCTGTGAATATTACAATTGTGTCAGTTGGCAAACTAAAAGAAAAATATTTGAAAATGGGCATCGACGAATACGCCAAACGACTCGGTGCGTATGCCAAAATCGATTTAGTGGAAGTGCCGGATGAAAAAGCACCCGAATCATTGAGCGAAGCCGACATGGAAATCGTCAAGAAGAAAGAGGGGGACCGGATCCTAGCAAAAATCAGCCCGGATGCATATGTGATTGCACTTGCCATCGAGGGGAAAATGAAAACAAGCGAGGAATTGGCGGCAGGAATGGAGTCATTGATGACATACGGCCGGAGCAAAGTCGTCTTTGTCATCGGCGGATCTCTCGGATTACATAATGATGTGCTGAAGCGTGCGGATGAGCTACTTTCTTTTTCAAAGATGACATTTCCACATCAGTTGATGAAACTGGTGTTATTGGAGCAGGTGTATCGCGGGTTTCGGATTATTAAAGGGGAACCGTATCATAAGTAAGTGCGGTTTTTAAATGAGCCACCTGGAATGTTGAGAAGAAGTAAGTGAGACGTTAACGCACCATTGGAAAGGCTGAAAAAAATAAGCAAAAAAGAACCCAATCTGGTTCTTTTTTGCTTATTATAAGGTTTTAAGTCACCTTTTTGTACATATATAGAAATCCTAAGGATAGGCTGGTAATAGATGTGTTAGTTTAATATTGTGACCTTTAATTGTTTTACTCCAAAATTGATTGCATCCTGTTGAGAAGGAATAAAGACATCGATTCGATTCCCTTTAATGGCACCGCCAGTATCCCCTGCGATCGCTTCACCATAGCCTTCTACATAAACTTTACTACCAAGTGGAATGATAGTTGGGTCAACTGAGATGACCTTTGCATTTGGGTTTGTTTTAAGGTTAATTCCAGTAGCGGTAATACCGGAACATCCCTCACATGAAGCCGTATAGGCTGTAGCTTCTACTGTAATTTCTTTTGAAGCTGTATTATTTGTTGATGGAGCGGTTGTTGAAGTTGTAGTTTCCTTTGATTCATGTGCTGCAGGCATTATTGGTTTGTCAGTTATAGCCGTACTAGTTTTCAAATCATTAATGATGGATAGATTTAAACCTGGATGAATGAGGTCAGTATGTAATTGGTTCCATTCTTTAATTTGCGAAACTGTTACTTGATGATCTAGGGCTATGTTCCATAATGTATCACCTTGCTTAACGGTATATTGTTTTTGTTGTGCAATGGTTAGGACATCCCCGGGATGAATAAGGTTGGTAGTAATATTATTCATCTCTTGTATATTTTCTACAGATGTATTATTTGCACGTGATAGATCCCAAAGTGTATCTCCTTTTTGTACAGTAATCGTTGCAGCTTGAACATTGGCACTTAAAGTTACCGAGAGCATTGCAACTGGTACAATTGATATAAATTTTTTTAGCATTCATTTATCCTCCATGTTCTTGGTTGTTAATCTCAAATAATCGTAACATAGATTTTTCTGAGAAAAAGAACGAGGAGATGTTAATTTGTTTACGTCCATGGCATTTATATTGCAATAGTATTGCTAATATTAAACTCAACACGATTGTATTAAAGTAGTATACGAAATTGGGCATAAGTAAGTGCGGTTTAGAAGGATTTAAAAAAGCTAGTCAAGACTTTTCAATAAATCTTGCCTAGCTTACCTATTTTGTATGGAAGGTATAAATAAACAAATTTCCTTCAATGATTGCTAATTGTATTACGTAGACAAACTACCGAATGTCCCCCAATTCGCTTGCCTAGCAAATTGAGGATAAGTGGATATAAAGTTAACGATAATATTAGCATTATCGAGGTTAGGGTATTTGTTGAATAGTAATCTATCGCCATATCGAATAGCTGTCAGTGCAAGTGGTAACTCACGTCTGAATATTTCATTGCGTTTTGCAGCTGTATTTTGATTGTATTCTCCTTGGTCTATATATAAATATACATAGAAATATAAGCATTCCCCATTAATAATCCATTCGCCTAAGACCTCATCTCTCATCTTAGTATTAACTTTATCCCAAGCATACTCATTTCCAATTGTTAAAAATAAATCTCCAGTCTCATCTGAGTGAGTAAGTGTGTACCGTCTTGGAATGACAGGTTGCATTATAGGAATACCATTCCTATATTGAACGAATAGTTTTTCTGGGTTGAAGTTGCCCAAGCTATCAACTCCATTCGTTTTTTTATCAATATGCAGATATAAACCTATTAAATAGTTAAAAGACATATGTATTAAGTTTTTTATAGAGCGTCCTATAGCTGTCTTTTTATGAATAAAAAATATATGGGCACCTTAAATAAGTGCTAAAAACTATGTTGGATAGTTAAACCGCACTTAGACTAATTACGGTGAACCTTACCATAAATAGAAACAAAAAAAGTATAAATAAGGGGGGGAACCTTCATTTTCTTAAAAGATGATCGTTCTTCTTTGTTCAAAGTGAACAAAGGATTGTTAGAAAGTAATGTAAAATAAAAATTGTTATGCATGTTAAATAGTTTGTACCTGTTTCTTTTGTCCATTGAGTATATAGAACTTGTTCAAAGGGCTATATATAATAAAGAGAGAGAAGTTTGAAAGCGGTTTCGCTTTAACTAACTAATACTGTTTTGATGTTTTGTTAGGATAATTTTGTGGTTTTAATTTACAAAGTTATGACAACCTATTTTCATTTTAAAAATAGGAAATAAGGGTTTAAATTTTAGGAGGGTTATTATGTTGTTACAAGAAAAAGTTGCATTAATTACAGGCGCTGCGTCAGGACTAGGTAGAGCACAGGCAATTGAGTATGCAAAAGAAGGTGCAAAGGTAATCCTTAATGATGTAAATGCGGAAGGTTTAACTGAAACAGAGAAATTAATTAAAGATAATAATGGCACTGTACTTAGCATGGTTGCTGACATTTCTAAAAAAGAAGATGTTCAGAATATGATTAATAAAGCGCTTGAAGAGTTTGGAACAGTTGATATTTGTGTGAACAATGCTGCTATTTTGGCGGATTTTAAAGCATCTCTTGATATTACTGAAGATGAATGGGATAGAATCATGGCTGTGAACGTTAAAGCAGTCTATTTACTAACAAATGCGCTTTTGCCACATATGATTGAAAAAGGGAAGGGAACATTCATTAATGTCGCTTCAATTGGAGGAACAATTGCTGGTGTTGGAGACGCAGCATATATAACTTCTAAGCACGCACTTGTTGGATACACGAAACAGCTTGCTTTCAATTATGCGAAAGATGGGATTCGTGCTGTTTCACTTTGCCCAGGATTAACCGATACTCCAATGGTTCGCTATGCAATTGATCAAGAACATCCGGCAGTTGTTCGACAAATAGCTAGTATTCCATCCGAACGTATTGGTCGCTCTGAAGACGTTGCTTATTTCTCAGCCTATTTAGCAAGTGACAGAGCTCAGCATATTAATGGTGTTGAAATGAAAATTGATGGTGGACAATCTATTGGATAATTAGTTTTTCCGAATTACGGGGCAATTCCCCAGTCCGGTAAAGTTTTACCGAGCTGGGGGACAGTCCCTTTTTTTAGAAAACTTTTTTAGTAAGTTTATATCACAATATATAAATTTAATTATAGGGGGTATTTTTCCATGGGTAATTTAATTATACGAAATGCACATATCAAAGATGGTGAAGCTCAAAAAGATATCAAAATCATTGATGGAAAAATTGTGGAAATAGCCGCACGCATTCAAAATGACAATAACTTAGAAGAAATCGATGCAAAAGGTAATGCTGTGTTACCAACTCTAATTGAAAGTCATATCCATCCTGATAAAGCATTTCTTGAAGATCGCAAACCTAATCTATCAGGTACATTAGAGGAAGCATTGAAGAATACGGCTGAATTAAAGAAATTATATACATATGATGATGTGAAAAAACGAGCTGAAAAAGTATTAAGATGGTCAGTGTTAAATGGGACCACAATAATGAGAGCGCATCCTGATGTGGATCCTTTTGAGAAAACACTTGGAGTAGAAGTACTTCTAGATTTAAAAGAAAAGTATAAAGAAGTACTAGATATGCAAATCGTTGCATTTCCTCAAGAAGGCATTATTCAATCTCCAGGAGTATTGGAGATGATGGAAGAATCCATCAAAATGGGTGCTGATGTAGTTGGTGGCTGCCCTTATAGTGAAAGAACAATGGAAGATACTATAAAACAATTAAATATCGTTTTTGATTTGGCGGAAAAATACAATCTGCCAATTGATATGCATGCTGATTTTGGTACGAACGCTGATGATCCACAAAATACATGCATTGAATTAATTTGCGATATGACAATTGAACGTGGATACCAAGGTAGAGTTGCAATCGGACATGTTACAACATTAGGGTCACTTGATCCAGAAGTGGCAGCACCTATTTTTGACAAAATTGCTAAAGCAGATGTTTCAATCGTTCCATTACCAGTAACGGATATGTTTATGACTGGGCGCACTGAGAGAAAAAATATTCCTCGTGGTATGGCACCTGTATTGTCAATGATGGAGCGTGGAGTGAATCTTGCATATTCCTCCAATAACATTCGTAATGCATTCACACCATTCGGTAATGCGGACTTAATCGCTGTTGGCTACTTATTGCAGGTTTCACAGCAAATGGGTTCTGCGGATCAACGTCGTGCAGTGTTGGATATGGTCACTTATAACGCAGCTAAGGCAATAGGGGTCAGGGATACTTACGGCATAGAAGTTGGTAAGAATGCTGATATTGTTATCTATGATTGCGACGATTTGAGCAATTTAATCAACGACCAACCTTTAGTTCGCTATGTTATTAAAAATGGTAAGATCATTGTCCAAAATGAATTATCACGTAAGATGGCATCTGTGTTAATGGGAGATTAAAAAGACTGTTTGTTTCTATCTACTACTAATTCAGGAAAGGTGAAAAATATGGTTGCTACTAATATGTTAAATAATGCTCGCTTAACTGTCTCTGATCAGCCACCTTATGATGCGCTACAGTCGTTTGTTCGTGAAAATCACATCGCTCTGAAAGGGTCTGGTAAAGGGAATCTCGAAGGGCTTGTTTTTGGAGTAAAAGATGTCTTTAAAATTTTAGGAAGCACTTATAGTAATGGCCATCCAGAATGGCTGCGGACTAATGAACCAGATGATTTTACTTCAAGTATTGTCACTAAAACGTTATCTGCAGGTGCTGATTTAGTTGGGAAAACGATTTGTGATGAGCTATGTTACAGTATAAGCGGTGAAAATTGGAATTACGGTTCTCCAATCAACCCTCACGACCCAAGACGCTTTACAGGGGGGTCTTCGAGCGGGACGGGAGCAGCTACAGCTGGAGGTTTAGTAGATTTTGCTTACGGAAGCGACTGCCTAGGGTCTGTTCGGGTTCCTGCAAGTTACAATGGAGTATTAGGTATTCGTCCTACTTATGGACGTGTTGCCAATGATGGAGAAGCTCCGTATTGTGAGAGCATGGACGTTCTTGGATATGTTGCTAGAAATGCAGATATTTTTAGACGGGTTTCCAAAGAAGTATTAGGAAATGACAGTAAAAAAGTGACGTTTAATAGACTACTCATCGCTGAGGATTGTTTTGATTCGGTCAACAAAGACGTTGTAGAGGCATTACAACCTGCTGTCAACCATCTTAAACAACATGTTGAGATAGTTGAAAATATAAAAGTGAGTCCTAATGGTCTAGAAGAATGGACAGAAATTTTTAGAGTTATCCAGGGATATGAAGTTTGGGAAAGTTACGGTGGGTGGGTAAGGAAATATCGCCCGAATCTCTCATCAGGTCCAAAAGAACGTTTAGAGTGGGCATCTACCATTACTATGAGCGAATATAAAGAAGCATTGAATAAAAGACAAGCTATTATTGAAAGAGTTAAAGATATTTTACCAGAAGGAACACTACTATGCTTACCTACGGCTGCCTCTGTAGCACCTTTAAGAAGTAGCTCTTTAGAAGAAATAAATGCAACACGTGCACAATCGACTAAATTATTATGTATTTCCCCATTATCCGGTACACCGCAAATAACACTGCCATTAGTTAAACAGCACGAAGTGCCACTTGGTATTTCTTTAATTGGAGCTCATGATTGTGATTTACAGTTAGCCGAATTTGCTGCGGATTTAGTCGATAGTTATAGTAAAAACTAAAAAAATAGCCTCTAGGAGGTTCATTTCAATATGGTTCAGGAACGTATTAGGGTAACTAGAGAATTCGATATGAGTCAAGAAGATATTAAGGTAACCCAAGAAGAAGTTGAGTTGTTCAAATCAAGAGGTTATGATAACGAGGATTTATTACCAAAAACTAAAGATAAAAGAAACATGAAAATTGGTAACTACTTCACACTATGGATGGGTAACTTGCACAATATTCCGAACTATGCTGCAGCTGGCGGTTTCTTAGTTTTAGGGTTAGCTCCCATCAATATCATGCTCGCTTTAGTTTTAGGTGCCCTATTTACGGCGGCATTTATGGCCTTTAATGGAAAAGCTGGTTCTAAATACGGAATTCCATTTTCGATGCATTTACGAGCAACTTACGGAGAGGCTGGAGCAAAGATACCCGGCTTCTTGAGAGGTATCGTAGTCGCTATAGGTTGGTTCGGTTTACAAACTTTCGTAGGATCCCAGGCCCTGCTAATTATTTTCGGTAAGCTTTGGCCTGGATTTCTAGAAATTGGTGGAAGCTATACTTTCTTTGGTATTGGCATGCCAGGCCTAATATCATTTATCATCTTTTGGTCAGCAAACCTTGCATTAAGTATTAGTGGAAGCAGTTTCTTAAATAAATTTAATACGTTGTTAACGGTCTTAATTTATGTTCTGTTTATCTCCATGGGAATTTGGGGAGTCATTGTTGGTGGTGGCTTTGGTAATATTTTGAGCTATTCCGTTGAAGGAACAAATCAAGATATAAGCCCTCTATTTGCTTACATGATGATCATTAATGCCGTGTTGGCATTTTGGGCGGCACCAGGGGTTAGCGCTGCTGATTTTACACAAAACGCAACTTCAACTAAAGACCAAATGGTAGGACAAGGATTAAGTTTGATTATTGGTTACGTTATTTTTGTTTTTACTAGTATGTCTATTCTTATTGGTAGTTCCATTCATTATGGAATGGAACAATGGGATGTGCTAAATGTAATTAATAATTGGGGCAATTTACCGGCCATTCTTTTTGCAATGCTAATCTTATTGTTGATAACTGTTAACTCGAATGCTACGGCTAACATTACTCCAGCCGCATATCAGCTAACGGCACTCTTCCCTAAATGGATAAATTATCGAAGAGGTGTAATAATCGCTTGCTTGTTGGGATTCGCGATTATGCCGTGGAAGTTGATGGAAAATCCAGATAGTATTTATACGTTCTTAAACGGAATAGGTGCTATTTTGGGTCCTGTATCTGGTGTGATGATTTATCAATACTTCTTTGTTTTTAAACAAGAGATCAATCTTAACGAGCTATATTATGATATGAAAGATACGAAAGCTATCAATAAATTTCGCGGAATTAACAAAAATGCATATATCGCAACCATTCTTGGGGTGCTAGTATCTCTAAGTGGTAATCTTATCCCGACCTTTTCGATTTTTACTGATCTTTCTTGGATAAGTGGTTTTATCACAGCATTAGTATCGTATGGGATTCTTGTTAAGTTTTTTGCGAAAAAATAAGTAGCTAGTGGTAGGAGGGGAGAAATGCTGGGCATTTACTCCCTCTTTCTGCTCTTTTTGGCATCTTCCTCTTTATAAAAGCGTTCGCCAGATTCTGGGTTGAAATAAACTACTAATTTTTTATTTGTGATTGGATCAATTGAAATCTCATTTGTCCGTACGAATCCTTTTGGTACTTGCCTGCCGTGTTTCGTTTTGAAACGGCGATCCCAAATGAACCATGATCCGATAATTAAAGCAATCAGAATAAGGAATTGAATACTATAAAATCCTATAATCCATTTCATAGTTATCTCTTTTCTACAATAACCGCTGTTCCATAGGCTACGATTTCACTCATATTTTGACCGATTTCACCTGAGTCAAAACGCATCATAATAATAGCGTTTGCACCCATAGCTGTAGCATTTTTCACCAATTGAATACTATAAAATCCTATAATCCATTTCATAGTTATCTCTTTTCTACAATAACCGCTGTTCCATAGGCTACGATTTCACTCATATTTTGACCGATTTCACCTGAGTCAAAACGCATCATAATAATAGCGTTTGCACCCATTGCTGTAGCATTTTTCACCATACGATCCATTGCTTGTTTTCTGGCATCTTCAAGCATTTCTGTATACTGATTTATTTCCCCGCCTAGTAGCCCCTTAAAAGCAGCAGCAATATCTTTTCCAATTCCTCTTGCTCTTACGGTTAAACCAAATACTGGACCTAACACTTCTGTAATTTGGTGATTAGCAATGTTTTCAGTTGTCACGATCATCATCTGAATCCGCTCCTTAAAATAATAATTCACATATTTGTAGTATACTATATCTTTAGGTAGATAGAAGTATTTACCAGTATATTTTAGGTAAAAAATAAAGGGACAGGTTCAATGGCTTACTTAGCCGGGGAACTGTCCCTTTTGAAAAATATTCTTCTTAATAATTAAGTAGTTCTTGATCTCGAAATTTAAATAAAATAGGTTTGCTCTGATTTCAAATTCTTCCCTCGTTTTCGGTAATTCTGTTTCCCGTATGGACTCTTCATATTCCTCTAGTAGTTTTAATGCAACGGTTGTATCTCCAGAATCTACATGTTGACTGATGTTCAAAAAAATGCCAGCAAGCATGCCTCTTTGTTTGATGTCTAACTCCGATGAAGAAACAATATCTACTATGTCGACCATTTGTTTGAGGATTTCGAGTTGATCCTCCCGCATTTCGAGATAATAATAATCTTTGTTTTCTTTTCGTAACAGATGATTTTCTACATCTTGTATGGCAATGTTTTTAGCCCGATTAAGGATATCCTCTACTTCGGCTAACTCTTTTCCATCCCACTTCTGCTCGCTATCCTGTAAAAGTGTAGAGAACTTGTATAAAATAACGCTGAATTTATTCTCGATTTCCTTTTTATATCTTTCAATTTCCTTCTTAAAGCTTGGCATAACGCTGTTTACGAGTAAGGCGATCCCTATGCCGATAAAAATAATATAGAGTTCGTTCAATAAGTTCCCCAAGTTAGCTTCCTTAACGGTATATATATGCAAAATGACAACGATGCTTGTAATGAAACCTTCCTGAATACGTAACCTTACAAGGATTGGTATAAACAATAAGATAAAAAGGGTTAAGATAATGGCGTGATAGCCCAATACTTCAAAAAATATGGAACCAAGAAGTAACGACAAAAGAGATGCGAAGAACTTCTTCTGAATGGAATGCAACGTCCTTTTCTTTGTCTTCTCAATACACATGATGACAATGATGGCTGCAAATGATGCGAATTCCAAGTTGAATAAACTTGCAATCCATATTGCCAACCCTGCCCCTATCGCAGTTTTAATTGTTCGATATCCCATTCCGACCATACGCATCACCCTATTGTTTTCTATACGTTCATTATACCCAAGTTCTATCAAAAATCACGGAAACGGGAAAGCCACAGGCAGGTTTTCCCTGTTAAAACTTAAAGATTGTTTGTTTTGTTTATTGTTGGGAACTATATTACGATAGATGAGGGATTACTACGTAATGAAAAGAAAGGTTGGGTTTGTATGAAAATTGGTATCATCGGCGCGGGAGCCATAGGCGGGCTTTATGGTGCAGTCCTCTCCGAAACAGGACATGACGTGTACTTAATCGATATATTTAAAGAACATATAGACGCAATCAATTATAAAGGACTTACAATCTTGCATGGTGACGAGAAAAAGGTGTATACGAATCTTAAGGCGTTCACTGATGGGAGAGAAATCCGCGAAGAACTTGATTTAGTCATCGTTTTAGTCAAAACATATATTACCGAAATTGCTATGGAGCAAAATAAAAATCTCTTTGGTGACAACACGATCGTGTTAACCCTACAAAACGGGATTGGTAATATTGAGAAGATCGCTAACTATATTGATGAAAGTAAAATTATCGTGGGGACTACGAGTACAGCCGGGTATATCGAGAAGCCTGGTGTCATTCTCCATACGGGCAGTGGAGGAACTGTAATCGGTGAGGTTGATGGTAAAGTCACTGACCGTATCAAAGAAGTACAACATATCTTTAACCATGAAAAACTCGGGGAATCAAAGGTTTCCGAAAATGTCATGTCATTAATATGGGAGAAGTTAATTGGCAATTGCGGCATTAATCCATTAGGTGCACTGACCGGCCTGAGAAACGGCGAGTTGGTGGAAAACGAGGAGACTTCCAAACTACAGGATGAAATTGCTGAAGAATGTCTAATGGTTGCAAAAAAGGCAGGCATTTCTTTACGTTTTAATGATTCCTCCATTATTAAAGACCTGGCTAGAAAAACAGCGCCAAACCAGACTTCGATGTTAGTCGATGTACTAAATAAAAGAAAAACAGAAATTATGGCTATCAATGGCGGAGTTGTCCAGAAAGCTAAAGAACTTGGCCTGGAAGTTCCAATTAATGAAATGCTCGTCAATTTAGTGTTGGCAAAAGAGAAAAGTTATTTAAGCTAAATAACTTAATTTGATCTTGGAATAGTAATGCAAACGAGGAGGATTCAATGATGATAAGTGATTCAGATTTGAAGCATCTAAGACGTTGTATTGAATTAGCAGAAACTGCGCTGGAGAAAGGTGACGAGCCATTTGGTTCAGTCCTTGTCTCAGCAAACGGGGACGTGCTTGCAGAAGACCATAACCATGTTGCATGCGGCGATCATACACAACATCCTGAATTTGCATTGGCGCGATGGGCGGCTGCAAATATGACGCCTGAAGAGAGAAGCAAGGCGACAGTGTATACCTCTGGTGAGCATTGCCCTATGTGCGCTGCGGCTCATGGGTGGGTTGGGTTAGGCCGGATCGTTTATGCAAGTTCATCCGAACAGCTCGTACAATGGTTGAGTGAAATGGGGGTTGCCCCGTCACGCGTTCGGAATCTTTCCATTCAAGACGTTATTCGCGATACGACAGTAGATGGCCCTGTTCCTGAACTGGCGGAGCAAGTCCATGAACTCCATCGCCAGTTCTATGAGAAGGAAGAAGAAAATCAATAACTATTTGAACCCCGGTGGATGAACCCCGGGGTTCTTTATGTTTTATTATTGTAAACTTTACTGCCGAATCGATGGTTTTAATGTATTTTGTGATAATATATGAGAATAAATATGAGCTATGAAAGCGGGTACAGCTTTGACTTTAATTCAAACTATCATTGATTTTATCCTGCATATTGATGAACATCTAGTTGAAATCATAAAGAACTTTGGTGGATGGTCATATGGGATTCTATTTTTAATCGTATTTGTGGAAACGGGAATTGTGATTTTCCCTTTCTTACCTGGTGATTCGCTGCTGTTTGCGAGTGGTGCTCTTGCCGCGTTTGGATCATTTAACATTACTTTCTTATTGATTGTCTTTTTTGTCGCAGCGGTACTTGGCGATACTGTAAATTATCAGATCGGCAGTAAAGTAGGTACTACTATCAAACCTGGAAGTTTTATGGGGAAATTAATTAACCAGGAAAAAATGAAGAAAGCTGAAGACTTCTTTAACAAGCATGGCGGAAAAACAATTGTGATTGCCCGTTTTATGCCATTCATCCGAACTTTCATTCCTTTTGTTGCAGGAGCAAGCCGGATGAACTACCGTTATTTCTTGATCTATAATGTGGTTGGCGCCGTATTATGGGTGGGCATCTGCACGATCTTAGGCTATTTTTTCGGCAATATCCCAATCGTTAAAGATAACTTTTCAACGGTTCTCCTAGCAATCATCTTCATTTCTGTACTGCCGGCCATTATAGGCTTGATACGCGGGCAATTGAAGAAAGCGTGATAGTGTCAAGCATAAAAAGTCCAATTTCCTGAAGAGGAGATTGGGCTTTTATTATTATCCTGAAACTATATTATTTGAAAACCACTAGCATGATAAAAATAATTATTTAATGAATAGAATTCCTGTAATTTTACTTTAACATATCAAAACAATTAACACTTTTACTATTAACTTGGGGCGCTAACCTCTGAAAAGATTGATATATCAATGATTTCGGCGTAATTAAGGACTTTGAAACCGCTCGTAAACCATGGGACACGTTACGTTTTTGTAATATATTATTCATGTCGATGTAATGTTTATATATTATACTAAGACACTTAGTTATAGTGATTTAACTATGCTAATATAATTTAATTTTATATAGGGAGTGAAATGTAGTTGAAGATACGCATTAATTTAATGCTCATGACAGCGTTAATCTTTATGTCATCGTTAGTTCCAGCTAATGCGATGACCGGTGGAACGGAAGGGAAAAAACCTTGGATGAACACCGAGCTCTCTGCTGAGGAACGCACCGAGCTGCTACTCGATGCGATGACAATTGACCAGAAGATCCAGCAGATCGCTATTTCGCGCTTCAATGAGAATGACACCGGTGAAACGGTGGTTATCAACAAGAAAGGCAGTAGTGCGTACATGAACGGTGAATTCGCACCCCAAGGCACCCTTCCTGGATGTGAATGGCAGGACACTGGCCGGCAGATTCGCGGGATCGATGAACTCGGAATCCCCACAATCCGTATGACTAACGGTGGTACGGGTGTTAAGGGAGGATCTTGTGGCAATGATCCAGAAGCGACAGGTTTGCCTTCTTCCCTAGCCATGGCCGCGACATTCAACCGCGAGTTAAACTATGAAGCTGGCCGAATTCTCGGCGAGGAGACACGGGCGTTCGCACATCACGTGTTGCTCGGACCAGGCCTGAACCTTGTACGTCACCCGTACAATGGCCGTAACTATGAGTACTTCAGTGAGGATCCGTACTTGACGGGTGCACTGGCGACTGAGCAAGTCAAGGGAATTCAGGATCAAGGCGTTCAGGCTCAGCTCAAGCACTTAGCTGGCAACGAGCAGGAAACAGAGCGTTGGACGATGGGCGTACAAGTTCCATCACAGGCAATGAACGAACTGTATATGCTGCCATTCGAAATGACCGTTAAGGATGCTGATCCAGCTTCCGTAATGTGTTCGTTCCCGGATGTAAACGGCACTTTTGCCTGTGACAGCTCGGAATTACTACAGGACGCCTTGCGACGCAATTGGGGCTTTAACGGTTACGTCATGAGTGACCGTCGCGCGATTCACGACACAGTATCTGCCATCAAGGCGGGCACGAATGTCGAGCTAGACTGGGCACCACAGTACTACACTCCAAAGATAATTAAGGAAGTCCTTGCTTCCGGTGAAGTGACCGAGGAAGATATTGATAATCTACTTCGTCCACGGTACATCAAGATGATCGAGTTCGGTCACATGGATGAGCCTTTCGACAAGTTCATGCCGGAAATCGTTGATCCGATGGCTAACGGTGAAAGCGCTCGGAAAATGGCAGAGGAAGGCTCTGTTCTATTGAAGAACGATGAAGGCTTCTTGCCATTGGACGGCGAGCCGAAAACAATCGCACTTATCGGTGTAGAGTGGTTCGCTGGCGAGGCTAAAATGTCCCCTCGTTCCATTCGTGACAACAACGAGAACGTCGTGACACCTTACACAGTCACACCACAGGAAGGCTTAGAGAATGTTATCAAAGAGCTAGGCTACGACACTAAAGTGACATACAACGATGGCCGTGATCCAAAGGCTGCTGCGAAGCTTGCCGCTGAGTCCGACGTCGTACTTCTTATGATTGGCGATAATCCGCATGAAACAGCGGACCGCCGGACACTAGGCTTCCCGGCTATCGACCTTGATACACATCAGGATCGGGAGGACTGGGTTGAACAGGAGCCGATGATCGACGCGGTAATGGAAGCAAACGCTGAGAATACTGTTGTGGTTCTGAAGACTTCCGGTACAGTCCTTATGCCGTGGTTGGATGATGTTCCTGCAGTCCTTCAGGCATGGTTCCCAGGCATGGAGGATGGCAATGCTGTTGCTAACCTCCTTTATGGTAAGGTCAATCCATCCGGTAAGCTTCCTATGACATTTGGTGCCACTGAGCGTGAAGCAGCATTTGCGACTGAGGAGCAATACCCTGGAACTCGTCAAGACACTGGCAAGATAGGCGGGCCAGGTCCGTACGGTGACGGTTCTGACCAGCTGATTGCACAGTACAAAGAGGGCCTCGCAATGGGCTATCGCTGGTACGAGGCAAACAATGTGAAGCCGGTGTTCCCATTCGGATACGGTCTGTCGTACACGACATTCGAGTATGAAGACCTCAAAGTCAAAAAAGTACGTGGGGGCAAAGGCAACAACGGATCATTGTCCGGTATTGACGTGTCCTTCACAATCACGAACACAGGTGACGTTGCTGGTAAAGAAGCGGCACAGGTCTATCTGACACTACCAAACGAGGCAGGGCAGCCGGCTAAGCGGCTCGTCAACTTCGAGAAAGTTTACCTTGAGCCTGGTGAGAGCAAGCGTGTGACTGTTCGCATTAACCATGCAGACTCTAACCACCCGTTCTCCTATTTCGTTCCGGATGAACCGGACGACCTTGCTAACTGGGCAGACGGCGAATGGGCAACTGCTGACGGTAAGTACCGTGTGCATGTCGGTGCTTCCTCGGCAGACACATCATTAGAAAAAGATGTCCCGTTGAACTTCAAACTTGGCAAAGACAAGAAAAAGGACAACGGCAAAGGTCACAAATACCATAAAGACCATAAAGGTAACAACGGAAACAACGGAAATAAAGGTAATAACGGCAATAAAAGTAACAAAAACTCCCAACATTAATGGGACGGGATGACGAAGGCGACCCGGTAAAGTTCGTCAGGCATCCCAAATATAGTGAGCCCGCGGTCCTCGGTATGAATATGCCTAGCTCGCGGGCTCACCCCTTTTCTCCAAGCTTTTATGGGCGATGGGAGTGACGAAAGAGACAAGGAAGGAGGTGAGAAGTCTTATGAAGGGATCCGTTCAGAACAGCAGGCGAGGTCTGGTGCATTTATCAATGGTTATCTTTGGACTGGTGATCCTTTTGGGCGCATGCACAGTCGAGAAATCCGAGGAACCGGTCGAAGGCGATAAGGTTGTAGAACCCACTCCCTCTGGAAAAGATAACGCCGGGGAATCCGCCCAGTCCGAGCACGGCGACTGGCATGCCCCTGGTTTGGTAGACCGCTCCGGCGCGCCGATCGAGGTGCCGGCACCGGGTCCTGCCGCGGGCAAGACCCTGGACGCCACTGACTTCGGAGCAGATCCGGAACCGAACTCGCACGACGATGCAGCAGCCATCCGGGAGGCCCTGGCCGCGGCCGAACCGGGTGACGAGGTCTTGCTGCCGGCCGGCACGTATGACCTGCGCTCCACTGACCCGGACGATGAATCGGCAAACATCGTGTTGCGCAGCGGCGTGAACCTGCGCGGCGAGGGCCAGGAGCGCACCGTGCTGCTGACCTCCTTTGACGGCGAGGAGGACAGCCGGGTGATCCGTGGCTCAGGCATCCACGACGTCATCGTCTCCAACCTCACCATTACTTCCCGCTATAAAGGTCCGCTCGGCGACGACACAGATGACAATGACGCAGGTGGGGGCCCGATGTACGGTATCTTCTTCGGAGCCCGCGAAGGGAAGGCAAGCTCCCGGATCCTAGTGGAAAACGTAGGCATCCGCAAGTTCGAGCGCCATGGAATCTCCGTCAAGGCCAGCCGTGAAGTGACTCTCTCTGGAAACCATGTAAGTGAGGCAACCGCCATCGGCCCCGGCGGACAGGGATACGGCATCGCTATCGAGGGATTAGCGAACCAGCACAACCCGAACGCAACCAACGATTCACGACATAACGTCGTCATCGGCAATACCTTCGATGGCAGGCATCTGCGGCATGCCATTCTTCTGCAGTTCCCAACGCATAATAATCTCGTGGCGGAGAACATTATTGTCGGCAGCCGCCTCGACGCCATCGACCTGCACGGAGAAGGGGAATACCTGAACGAAATCAGGGACAACACGGTCATCGGCGGGCATCGGGCGGGCATCGCGCTGGGCAATCCCGGCGGATCCAAGAACAAGCACGACGCCTCAGGACCTGGAAACTGGGTGCACTCCAACAATCTGATTGGCAACCGTCAAGGAATCCTCGTCATCCTAGGAACTCCTAAGACGCTCATCGAGGAAAACAGGATCACAGCCGGGGAGGATTCGAAGGCTGGCATCGAGGTCCGCAATGCGCCGGGTACGTTGCTGCGCGGTAACCACATCACTGGTGGGATTGACGGGTTCTGGGCCATCCAGCTCCGTAAAGATCGCGGTTCTGATGGACGGGGCGAAGGAATCCCCTCACGTATCAAGATTGAATATAACGTTATACGACAAGCCGCCAATGGCATCAAAATCGATGCTGGACAAGACCTCAGTATCATCGAAAACGTCATGGAAGGAATCGACGGAGAAAAGTTAAGGGTGGCTGATGGGATTGCAGTGAGCCGGTCTGCCCAGCAGTCCCATCCGAACGAGATGTGACAGGGGATTAGCTATGGGAGTGTTAATGCTCTTCTTCCACATAAAAAGGGGCTGTCCAGAAAGTCAAAATGACTTTCTGGACAGCCTTTTTGTTTTTAATATGATGCGTTTAAAGTCACAAGATGAGCATAACTGTCAGAGATTGCGCCATAACTATGTCAAACTCGAGCAAAACTTTTCCCGCGTCTTTGGAGAGCCTGATAATTGCGGCAACCACCTGATGCAACAATGAAACCACCTGAAAACACTTCATAACCGCCTGATAATTATTCAAGGATAAAAAAGTGGGCTGTCCAGAACATCAGTTTTCACTGACTTTCTGGACAGCCCCTTTCTAAATATGGAAAACCCACACAACGATCGGTCCTAGAACGGATCCAATGATTGCACTCAACGCCATCGTCACAGAGCTCATCGAAAAGGTGAGTTCACCGTATTCGGCCGCTTTGGCAGTCCCGATGGCATGCGATGCGCTGCCAAGACCGATGCCTCTGCCAATGGGGCTATGCACACGCAGCCATTTAAAAATAATAGGGGCAACGATTGCACCAAAGATTCCGGCAATCATAACACCGACAACTGCCAGGGAGGCATTTCCGCCCAATCCTTTAGCGACTTCAATTGCAACAGGGGTCGTAAGGGATTTTGGGATAAGCGCAAGGGCTAATGAGTGCTCGATTCCGAAGGCTTTTGCTAGAAGAGCAACAGTGACCATTCCGGAAATGGCACCAACCAAAACTCCCCCTAAAATTGGGAATAAGTGATCAAGCAAAAAACGGCGTTGGTTATACAAAGGGTAGGCAAGCGCTACAACGGATGGACCTAACAGGGAACTGATCCATTGCCCTCCAACCATATAGCTATCATATGAAATATGAAACAAGGACAAGATAATGATAATAATCGTAGTCGCAGTTAGAACAGGTATTAAAATAGAGTAAGAATATCGCTTATAGACTCTTGCCATCGCTAGATAAGCAAGGACGGTTCCTAAAATCATGCAGAATGCGAGTGGGATTTGCTGCATTCTTGATCATCCTCTCTTTTTTGTGCCTTTTTCTCAAAAAACTGACCTGCCGTACCTGCAATTGCAATTGAAATGATGGTACTTACTAGAACGGCAAGTACGAACAATGCACCGTGAAAAGAGAGTAACGAAGAATAGTTCATGACACCGACTGTTGTTGGAATGAAAAACAACATTAATAAACCTAGTAGAAACCCTGCTCCACTTTCTATCCATTTTACGGGAACAATTTTTAGACATAAACAAGTAAAAAGCAGTAAAAGTCCGATGATACTACCCGGGATGATTAAATGGAAAAAGTTTTGAATGACGCTTCCAACGTAGGAGAAGATATATAAAATACAAATTTGTAAA
Source organism: Sporosarcina koreensis (assembly GCF_042655825.1). Classification (NCBI taxonomy): domain Bacteria; kingdom Bacillati; phylum Bacillota; class Bacilli; order Caryophanales; family Caryophanaceae; genus Sporosarcina; species Sporosarcina koreensis. The sequence continues at coordinate 58,358 of NZ_JBHSNP010000002.1, forward strand.
ACGATGATGAGAGTTTTCATGATAGGTTGTTTCATTTGGAAACAACTACCTTCCTTCTAATTAAAATTTATCCTTTCACTCCTCAATCTTATCCTCTTTACAACCTCTGGTAAAGGAAAGCCTTATAGGCCGGTTTATTTTAACAAAGGTAAGATATCATTGAAATAAAAAAACAGGAAATCATGAATAATTTCCTGTTCAGAGCATCTTCAGGTAATAAGATATCTCTTTGCCCATATGTGATAAGGCCTTCATATTTACTTTCAGGATTTCTATGTGTAACAAACTCTTTTTCTTGCATCAACTTTCCTCCATATATCATTTTGTAATAAAACTACCTGACTGGTTGGTCTCTTATGTCCGATTCGGTGAGTGAATTGCTCAATTTCCATATTTGTTCAACATTTTGAGGATTTATTGCGTACTGAGGATAGCTGCTTGAACCGAAGATATTTTTCAATTGCGTAAAGCCTTTTTCCGTTATTGATGGTTTCACGATTTTTAACTCATGGTTGATCAGTTGGCCGGTGACATCCTTAAATTCCTCCGACGTACAAATGTGAAAGTAATTATCGGCCATTCGTGCCGGCAACGGATTCGTCAGGTTTTGCAAATGTGCAAACACTTTCCAAACGGAATGCATTTTTTGAATCGTCTCTTTGGATAGTTTCACACGGTTTATTTGAATGGCATTTACTTTGATACCCAAGTCTTTAAATTCCTCGGCCATTTTAAAGGTTAGCATCAATAACGCCATTTTTGAGTCTCCATACATCTTGTAAGTGCTATAAGGCCGACTGCCACGCAGTTCTCCACGCAAATTGTCGAACTCAATCTCCCTTTTTGGGTCGAAGAAGTTTTTAATATTCGTCGTGCAAGCATTAAGGATTCTTGGGTCTGTTGATTTTGCAAGATGGTCTGCCAATAGACGTGACATTAAAAAAGGACCGAATGTATTTGTGGCGAAAGACAATTCAATATGCTCGGGGCTAAGCTTATATTCTTTTTCACCGTGGTTTAAATAGGCTGCGTTATGTATGAGGATGTCCAACCGCGGATATTTGGATGTGAAATCTGAACAAAATGAACGGATAGACTCAAAAGAAGAAACATCAAGCTGCATGAGGTCGACATTCATGTTTTTTGTAAGTTCAATGATGTCTTTTTGTACAGTAGAGCTGGTCTCCATATTGCGGCAGGCCATAATAACATGGCATCCTTCTGTCGCAAATTTCAGCGTTGCCGCTTTTCCAATTCCCGAATTTGCACCTGTAATGATAATGATTTTGTCTTTCAAAAAGAACCTTCCTCCCAAGAGTATTTGCTAGCGCTATGAAAATAGTACCAAGGGGGAGAAGTGAAAACTGTCGAAGTACGGAATGGAAATAATATTATTTATCGCCGGATAATAGATGATAATCCCTTCTTTTTTACAGTCTGGCATCAGCCTGTCCGACGGATGGTTTTTAGTTATCTATGATATAATAGGCTAGTTGTTTTTATGCACTAAGGAGGTATCCTAATGAAAATAAATAAGGGAATCCTATTTGTATTATTAGGTGCTGCCTGTTTTGGGTTTACACCGATATTTGCCAAATTGGGGTTTGGCTACGGCTACTCACTTGGCCAAATTACGATCGTTCAAATGATTATTTCCTTTATATTCATATGGTCTATTACGTTAGTTAGAGGATTCAGTTTCAAGGGGCTTACGAAGAAGAACATTATGCAAATTATGATGACCGGTTGTTTTATCGGATTGACGACTATATTTTATTATGCTTCGATGCAATATTTACCAGCGTCGTTGGCGATCATTTTAATGTTTCAATTCATTTGGATAGGCATCTTTTTAGAATGGATCTTTAGCAAAGTCACGCCTGCGCCTGTCACGATTGTATCCATCCTATTAATTTTAGTAGGGGTCTTTTTCGCTTCGAATATTATTAATGGGGATATACAAGGGCTGCCTATAAAAGGATTTGTGTTCGGTATCCTTTCTGCATTCACCTATGCAGGGTTTATTTTTTTCAGCGGAAAGGTCGCAGTCAATGTGGATGCATGGACGCGGAGCTCTTTAATGGTGACGGGATCGACGGTTCTAGTATTTGTACTATTCATGCGTGATATCCCGACTGTTATGCCCTTGGAAGGCAAATTGATCATGATCGGGATGGGGGTTTCGTTATTTGGGGCCGTTCTTCCACCGTTGTGTTATGCGGTTGGAGCGCCTTTAGTTTCTGGAGGAATCGCCAATATTTTAACTTCGATTGAATTACCGATCACAATCTTATTGGCAAGTGTTATTCTGTCGGAATTGGTAACTCCGCTTCAGTGGATGGGCACGGTGATTATCCTATTAGCAATCGCTTTGAATGAGCTTGGAGCGAATCTTTTCCGAAAAAGAAGGCATATATAAAACACCAGCTTCAACCGGCTGGTGTTTTTTAGCTATCACTATTTTGAAGTTCTTCGTAAAGTGCATGCGCCTTTTCTTCGGCCATATTCTTATCCGTATCATAAATGGTAATGAGTTTATTTCCGATAATGAAGTTCCATTGTTTCGTCATGTCATTCACCTGCCTTTGATTCTAGATTCTATGTATACCCCATCTGAGCGATTCTAAACATCACGCATAGTTTCTGGATATTTTACAATACTAAGCTCGCCGTACCTTATCTTATGTGCAGGAGGGGAAAACATAAAATGGCCAAGGATTCAAAACCGAGTTGGAAAAAGGATCATCCAAGCACTTTTTTAAGTAACTCAGTCCTGAAGGCGGATCGCTCGGTGAAGCAGGCGATGTCACATCCCGAGGAGATGGCAGTGGAGCATGCGTTCAATTCGATACTACGTGCTGAAAATGCATTCGCGAACGCAGTGGAACGCAATGAGCATATGGATACAGTCGAACAAAACAAGGAACAGCTGGCCTTGATGAGGCAGCAATTGAACGAAGTGCAGGATCAAGTGGAAGAACAGGAATAGGAAACGATGCCCTCCGTAGACTTATGGGGGGCATTTTACGTTATAATCACTTTAGTGATGTAAAGGAAGTGGAGTATAAATGATTTATGCAATTGTATTATTTATCGTTGCCGGACTTGCAGAAATTGGCGGAGGTTATCTGATATGGCAATGGTTAAGGGAAAGTAAACCACTTTATTGGGGTTTCTTTGGCGGAGTGGTCCTGGTATTGTATGGTGTCATTATTACATTTCAATCTTTCCCGTCGTTCGGTAGAGTCTATGCTGCTTATGGCGGGGTATTTATCGTTCTTTCGGTATTATGGGGATGGGGCGTTGATAGAAAAACCCCCGATTTATATGATTGGCTGGGTGCGAGTATATGCTTAGTTGGTGTTTCGGTGATGTTGCTGGCACCCCGGCAATAAAAAGGGGGAGCGCTTTTTCATTTAAGAATGCCTCTTCTCCTCTTTCACCGACAAAATCTCCACACCTTCTCCGTATTCTCCCCGGATCACTTTCCTAGCACCGATAGAGTTTCTCGCCGTGACTTGTATCATTTTCTTTGCTCCTTCAAGATTGATCTTCACAAGGAAGCATTTTGATCCGCAAAGCATATGAATCCCTCCCTTAAGCTATCCGTTCTCTTTCCTTCATTGTAGGGCAACTTTGATTAAATGGGAAACTCGCGGAACTATTGGGCTGATAGACATATGTATGATTCGAAATTGAATGTGTTCCCGCTATCCCCCTAATCATTGTTATAATAAAGGAGTGTCAAAAGCTGACGAATCGCTTTGGACGCTCTTTTTTGCGTGTTGGGTAGAAAGATTAACTGGGGGTTGAACTATAAATGAACCAGAAAGCCATTGCGGACTTCCGCAAACGTTTTAAGTTGGATACGGACTTATTGAAAATAATGGATATTTACAATGTGTATATTAGGCAGGAGAACAATGAAATCTATCATGAGGTGAGCCAGCCATTTGCCCTTTTGGACCGGGAGCAGCAGGAGTTATTCCTTGCCAATTTCAAAAAGGTGTTGGGCGGCAAACTGGATGTGAAGCTGTTTGAAGTGAAGTTCCGACGACAAGCGGAGGAGGAATCGGATCATACACAGCAGCTATTATACGATGGTCTCCAGTCGAGTGATGTAGAGGAATGGAAGGCGGAAATGCAGCGCGTCGCTCATAAAATGGTGCAGGATACGCAATATGAGAAAGACATCGTCATTACATTCATCCGCGGGAATTATTACAGGCCGACGAAACGGCATAGTGAGGAAGCGGAAGTAGCGGATCGGGATGAAGTGTACAAGAACCCGTTCATCCTTTGCAGCCTGAACCAGACTGATCTGCCGAAGCAATCTCTCGTATTTGATTTCAATGAGAAGAAATTCAAGTCGCGTATAACGCTTGACCCGGTCATCAACCTAACTTCACCGATCGGCGGTTTTTTATTCCCGTGCTTTACGGATAACGCAGCTGACGTCAATCATGTCCTATATGCTGCGGGCAAGGCAAACAAGCCGAATTTCCATTTTATCGAGAAGGTGTTGGATGGTGAGGAGATCATGACAGCCGAGGAAGACAAAGTCGTTTTTGAAGAAATTGTAAAATCGGTCGTCGGTGATGAAATGAATACCCGGACCATTGCGAGCGTGTATGACGAAATCCAACGCATGATGGAAGTGGATGACGAGGAAGAGGAAGATGAGAGTGTACCTACCTTGGATACGAAAGAGGTAACCCGTGTCCTGAAGGCGAGCGGCGTAGAGGATGTCGATACCGAAAAGGTGGAAAGGGCATTCCGGAAAGTGATTGACGATGACACATATGAAATGAAAGCAAGCCATATCGTTCCAAGCTATACGTCGAAGTCGATCAAAATCCAAACGAAAGTCGCGAACATCGCTATCAGCCCGCAAGACTTGCGGTTTGTGAGACAAGTCGAGGTGAACGGAAAGACCTGCTTATTGATAGAGGTGGAAGAAGACACGGTCATTGAAGGGTTTACGCTTCTTTCGGAGGAGCTGTTGGATTAATAATTTTTCGTTTTAAAGACAAGCTAAGGAAAAAGAGAGAGGTGATCACATGGTTAACAGACATGGATCAAATCGTGCCCAGCATGAATAAACCCTTCATACCACAGCTTGTCTATTTTGAACCAAATGCATTGGATTATCCACTTGGAAACCAGTTGAAAGAGAAGTTCGAAAAAATGGGGATTGAAATCCGTTTCACGACTTCTCATAATCAAATCCGTAATTTGCCAGGTGAGACGGATGCTCAAAAGTATCGAATCGCAAAATCGACGTTGGTCGTCGGGATTCGAAAAACGTTGAAATTTGATACATCGAAGCCGTCCGCTGAGTATGCCATTCCCTTGGCGACGGGTTGCATGGGGCATTGCCATTATTGTTACTTGCAGACGACAATGGGGGCGAAACCATATATCCGCACGTACGTGAACGTGGATGAAATCCTCGAAGCCGCTGACAACTATATCGAAGAACGTGCCCCTGAAATCACGAGGTTTGAAGCCGCTTGTACATCTGATATTGTGGGAATCGATCATTTGACCCATTCATTAAAGAGGGCTATTGAACATTTTGGACAAACTGAATTGGGCCGGCTACGGTTCGTGACCAAGTTCCATTTTGTGGACCATCTGCTTGACGCCAAGCATAACGGTCACACACGATTCCGTTTTAGTGTGAATGCCGATTACGTCATAAAAAACTTCGAGCCGGGCACATCCCCTTTAGCGAAGCGCATCGAGGCAGCGGGTAAGGTGGCAAGGGCAGGCTACCCACTCGGCTTTATTGTCGCACCCATTTACATCCATGAAGGTTGGGAAGAAGGGTATCGGCATCTGTTTGAGCGTCTTGACGAGGAATTGCCGAAGGATGCTCGGGACGACATCACCTTTGAATTCATCCAGCACCGATTTACGAAGCCTGCCAAGAGGGTCATCGAGAAGAACTACCCGAAGACAAAACTCGAGTTGGATGAAGAGAAGCGGCGCTACAAATGGGGGAAGTATGGCATCGGCAAGTACATTTATCAAAAAGACGCAGAGGATGAACTAAAGGATCGTTTATATAGCTATATGGAAGAGTTCTTCCCGAAGGCGAAAATAGAATATTTCACGTGAAACAAAAGAAGGTTTTTATATCATTCATTTCCCAAGATATATGGTCATTTGGTGACCTTTGCTCCGCCGAGATTCCCAATAAAAAAGGTATCAGCACACTGGCTGATACCTTTTTGCATATTAAATAACAATCACACCAAGTAAAACTGCTATGATCAAGAGGACAATGCTCAGCCCCCACATCATCATGAACGAATAGCGGATATGTTTACCCATTTCCAGCCCGGCAAGTCCGAGTGCCAACCAAAGTGCTGGTGACAATGGGCTGACGAATGTACCGATAATGTTTCCGATAATCATCGCGTATGCAGTTGAAAGTGATGGGATGCCGAATGAAAGGGCAACTTGGTCAATAATTGGCAACAGGGCAAAATAATAAGCATCCGTACTTAACAGCAAGTCGAAAGGTACGCCGAACATACCGATGATGATATGCAAATAAGGAGCGACGAATGCCGGTAAAACGGTTACAAGATCTGTCGCAATCGACGTCAACATGTTTGTACCGTTCAAAATTCCCAAGAAAGATCCGGCCGCTAAAATAATCGTCGCCATCATAATTCCGCCTGGCGCATGCACTTTAATGCGCTCCATTTGGTCTTTGACTTTCGGGAAGTTGAGTGGCAATGCGATACTGACACCGATCATAAACGCAAAACCAGCAGGGATAATTCCCCATACGAGAACACCGATGACGGCAATTGCAAGAATAGCGTTGATCCAAAGAAGTTTTGGACGCTTTAAATCGTTCTCTTCTGCAACAGTAGCTGCCAATTGCGCTTCAGCAAATGCATCATCGGAAATTCCTTCTTCCAACGTATCTTCGCCTAGCGAAGCCTTTTTCGCTATCAAACGTTTTTCACGATAGCCTAAAGCAACGGCAATGATAATTAATAATACAAGACCGATTATTTGAATCTGAATGAGCGGCCTCCAAAGCTCCGTTACATCTACATCCAACACAGAAGCCGTTCGTCCAAGCGGACCAGCCCACGGAACCATATTCATAATGGCAGCAGCTGTTCCGACAAGCATAAGGAGCAAGTATGGATTCATTTTCAACCGTTTGTACAATGGTAATAATGCCGGGATTGTAATCAGGAAAGTCGATGCACCCGAACCATCCAGATGTGCAATCGCGGCAATGATGACGGTTGCAACAGCAACAGCAATGACATTTCCGCGGGAAATGGCAATCATCCTATTGATGAGTGGATCGAATAACCCGACGTCTTGCATGATTCCGAAAAACAGAATCGCAAAGATGAACATAATGGCGACGCTTGCAACTTTGGTTGTCCCTTCAGTGAAAAACACACCAATCTCGTCAAAGCCGAAACCTGCAGCAAATGCTCCTGCAACCGGCACTAACACAAGTCCGACAATGGGAGAAACCTTACCGCTAATGAGTAGCGCTACAATGATGACTATTGTTATCAAACCTATAATACTTAGCATATTGTCTCCTTTCCAGTGAACCGGAGTGCACCTATGAAAGTGAGATGGTATTCCATGTAAGCGGATACATGTTGATGAAAAAATAAGTACTGCCGTACAAGAAAAACCATCCCTATTTCAAAATATTCTATAGTTAGAAATTTATCATAGGGATGTTAGTAAAATAAGATTATTTAATTAAAAACACTAATGGATGTTTTGTTCGTTTTGTTCATTTTGTCCACGGCGAGTATCTTCGTTCAGGTCGTCCGATATCTCCATATTTCAACTGGGCATCTGCTTCATTAATGGAAACCAAGTATTCCAGATAACGCCTGGCGGTCGATCGACTTACGCCCACTTTGCTGCCCGCGTCCAATGCTGTGATGCCGGATTCATCGCTTTCCTGCAAGATCACTTTTATTTTTTCCAATGTAAGTTGATCGATTCCTTTCGGCAACCTTTCATCGATGTCCTTTATTGGCGACGAGGTGATTTGCTGGCCGGTCAGAAGATCGATTTCATCTTGCTGGAGCTCTGTTTTTGTCAATAAAAGATGCTTTTGCTTTCGAAAGTTTAAGAAAGTCCGTTCAAATCGGTCAAAGTCAACCGGTTTCACAATATAATCGAAAATGCCCCCTCGCAGCGTTTCTGCAATGGTCTCCACTTCCTTTGCAGCTGTCATCATAATGATATCGATTTCCGTGAACTCGTTTCTCAATGTCCAAAATAAATCCAAGCCTTGGACATCCGGAATATAGACGTCCAATAAAATAAGTTGCGGCAAAGTGCGGGTGTTATGTAAATAAGCAAGTGCTTCCTCACCCGTTTTCGCAACGTACGACACTTCATATCCGTCTATGCGATTAACAAATTGACGATTGATGTCTGCGATTCGAAAGTCATCTTCGACAATCAATACTTGAATCGGCTCAAGCATCTGACTCCCTCCCTTTTTTCGGCATCGATAGCACGAAGCTTGCTCCGCCAAGATCTCCTTCTTCCAAATAGAGTTCCCCGTCTACTCCCTCGACAAGTTGCTTTGTAAGCGCCAGCCCAAAACCGCCGTGTTCACCTTCTTTTAATGTGAACCCTTGCTCGAAAATCGACTTCACATACGGATCGGGTACGCCTTCGCCTGCATCGTCTATTTCAAAAATGATATCGTTGCCGATATCGGTGAAAGAAATCGCTATTTTCCGGTCAGTACGCGGGTTTTTATTCACTGCGTCCATCGCATTATCCATCAAATTTCCGATGGCAGTCAATAACGCTTCCCTTTGCTTTTCACTTAGTTCGGTTGCTAGTCTGCTATCTTCTTGAATCGTAATTTCGATTCCTAACTCGCTTGCTTGATTGATCTTTCCTAGTAAAAGACCGCTCACCTGTGGGTCCGCCACTTTCTGAATGAGCAAACGGATCCAGCTTTTTTGAAGCGTGCTTTCACGTTGTATATAGTGAATCGCCTCTTCTTTTTTGTTAAGTTGCAAAAGGCCAAGAATCGTATAGAGCTTATTCGAAAATTCATGAGTTTGGGCTCGCAGCGCATTTGTATATTGCTTAATCGACTTCAATTCTTTTGTTAATAAATCAATTTCTGTTTTATTCCGGAATGTAAATACCGTTCCGACTAACGAATCATCGTAGTAGATAGGTGCTTTGTTTGCAAAAACGGTTGTTTTTCCAATCATCATTTCTTGGTCAATCCGCTCATGTTCATCTTGTAGAAAGGGAAGCAGTTGTTGCGCGGATGCAAGGTCATTGATTGACATGCCTTCATATTGCTTAGGAGAAATCACTTTATTAAACAACAAATGCTGAGCCGCAAAATTGATCATCGTAATAATGCCATTTTGATTCACAGCGATAATGCCTTCATGCGTTGATTGTAGAATCGCTTCTTTTTGAACATATAAATGAGCAATTTCTTCCGGTTCCAGGCCGAATAATACTTTTTTAATATAAGATGCAATAAGAATTGCCCCAATTACAGCTACAATAGCGATACTCACCAAGACAAGCCATAACTGGTTATTATAAGACGCGATCAATGATTGAATGTCATTCACTAAAAATCCGACTGAAACGACCCCGACAATTTTTCCATCCAAATATACAGGGACTTTGGCGCGAACCGAGCTGCCCAACGAACCGGTTGCTTTGGAGATATACGATTCACCAAATACGAGGGCTCTTTCATTGTCTTCACCGACCATTTTCTTACCGATTTTGTTCACGTCAGGATGTGCATACCGAATTTCTTCTGTATTGCCGACGACGATGAATTCAGCCTTTGTGGCCTTTTGAATGGGGGCAACAAGCGGACTGATGATGGAGGCGGGGTCATCATGCCTAAACGCCTCGGACAGTTCAGGGATGCGGGCCACACTTTCCGCCACACTAAGTGCTCGATCCCCGACTTGTGCCTCCATCGCGACAGATATGAAATGTCCAATGTAAAGCCCGATCACCGTAATAATCGCAATGATCAGGGTGCCTACTAATAAAATCATTTTCATTTTGAAATTGAGAAAGGTAGTTGGATGAAAATGGGGGTTTTTACCACGTCTTTTATGTGTTTGGCTCATAGCTGTCGGCTCCTCACATTATGATTCCATTCAATGATAATAGGTACTCAAGATAATATGTTAGTATTTGTTTGTTAAGCATCGGAAGAAATCTTATTCCATTGCATATAGTGGAAGTGATGTTTTCACATCCAAAAAATACGAAGTAGAGGTAATGTAGTATGAATGATCAGTTACAAAACAACGCTGATGCCTATTATCGGCTTGCGAAGAAGAAGGCTGCCGATTATTTCACATCACTTTCCGGACAGCTCGCCAACAAGATTTATGCTACTACCTTGACGAAAGATATACAAACTTGGAAACAGAATCACATCCGCTATAATTCATTCTTATCCTTTTTTTCGCATAGGAAAGGAAAATCAGATTCCCGGGGGTATCAAACTTATCTACGATGGCTTGATTCCACCGGAAAACTGGATGCCTACCTTGACCGGAGCATCTCTTATATTTACCTCAGGGACTTGGGGAAGTCCCTGGATTCACCTCAAACACGGGATAGAATCCGGCATGTCGTCGAAGATGTGAAAGAACATTTGCCGCTTTCCGGCACAGCTCCAACTGAAGGAAGAAATAAGCTGTTTACGATTGCCGGGTTATATCGTTGGGCTCAGAAGGCAGGCGTTGCGTCGACGATGATCTGGTTGATGGATAAACTGAAGGCCGTATCCTCCAAGATACCTGCGGGCATGGATGCTACGGAAGCGAAGAGGAAATTGATGAAAATCATTGCAGGGGTGGTCATGCACCGAATCGAAGAAATGGGGGAGGGCGTTCCTGCCGAAGAACGCGCCGGTAAATTGGACGAAGCGATCAGGCTCGGCTACTCCTATGGTTTGACATATCCTTTCATTGATGACCTTTTGGATTCGGGTGTCTTATCCGATGAAGAGAAAAATCGATATACCGCTTTGATACGAACAACCCTTGTTACGGGATCTGTGCCCGCATTAGGGAGATGGAGTGGAAAAAATAAAGAGCTGATCCGATTTATCCATTCGGAACTTCGGGAAGCGTATACGTATATTCAAGAGCGGCTTCAGCATGGTGCAAGGGAAGGGTTCCTTGAGCAATCGTATGTATTTTTTCATTCCCAGGAAGTGGACCGCGAAAAGGATCTATCCAATGCGTATTATTCGAATGAAGAGCTGTATATTCCGGTCATTCTAAAATCCGCTTCTTCAAGGCTGATTGTCCGATCGGTATTAAGTGCTTCGGAAGATGACGGTTTTGACAACCGGACTTTCTTCTACGGCATCTACAATCAGCTTGCCGATGATTTTGCGGATATGTTTGACGATCTGATGGCCGGTGCGGTGACACCATACACCTATTACTTGAAATATCATAGTGCGCGTCCTGACTTGATCAACCCTTTTGAATTGTATTGGACCGTCATTTCCCATTTGGTCCACAATGTTTATCACTCGGACACGAAGACGGTTGAAGTGATGCTCACGCGTGCAATCAACGGGCTGAAACGGTTTAAAGAGCGAATGGGAGATGATAAATACGGCGAAGTGATGGAGATTTTTGCAACTGGAAATCCCCAATTTGATAGAATTATTCAAACGATGGTCCGAAAAGCCGTAGACGTTGATTTCTTTGATAAACTGCTTCGGGATCATATCATTGCCAATTTCAGTGATGAAGAGGAAGAGCGGGAAGCCTTTTTAGACATGGTCAAAACCGTACGTGGTCAGATAAACGACGTCTTACATATCTTCGAAGACGATGACGCTTCTTTCGTCGAAGAGCCGATCATTGATGCTGCAAATTACAGTCTGCAAGGCGATGGAAAACGACTCAGGCCAATCATGACATGGGTTATGGGCGTTCACGAATATGGACTGGATCAGTCTGCAATCATGCCCTTACTGAAATCGTTGGAATATATGCATACAGCTTCCTTGATTTTCGATGACCTGCCGTCCCAAGATAATTCAACCATCCGCAGGGGATGTCCAACGTTGCATCATATGTATAATACGGCTACGGCGGAATTAACCGGCCTTTATTTGACGCAGAAAGCAGTGGAAGAACAAGCATCGCTCGACAAGTTTGAGCCGGAATCCGTGCTTCGCCTGATCCATTATTCAGCCGGAAAGACAGCAGACATGTGCAGGGGCCAGTCAATGGACTTGAATTCCAAAGGCAAGAAATTGACATTGGAACAGCTCAATACGATGTGCTTTTATAAAACCGGCATCGCCTTCGAGGCTTCCCTTATCATGCCTGCCATCCTAGCAGGCAAACACGAATCCGAACTGGAAGCCTTGAAAAGGTTCGCCTACCACGCCGGCATCGCTTTTCAGATCAAGGACGACTTGCTCGACGTCGAAGGCGATTTGGCATCCCTCGGAAAGCCAACCGGAAAAGACGCCGAAAACAACAATTCGACTTTCGTATCAGTTCTAGGTGTTGAAGGCGCCCGAAAAGCAATGTGGGACCACTACTGCACCGCAATGGAAACACTGCAAGAAACTCACCACAAAACAACCTACCTGAAACATCTTCTAAACTACATCGTAAATCGAGATAGTTGATGAGTTGTCAGAATCTTTTCGGTGCCTGTTCCGCAAACTATTCAGATTATACACTGCAATTGTATAGAGAGGATAAGTGAATATTGTAGTCATGGCATTTCATTGTCCGCATAGAGTATTATTATTCGCTGGGTTGAATTGTCATAAATGCGTCTTGCACAGGCATCCACACAATTCTAGAAATCATATAGAAAAGCCTCGCTCAATCTGATGCAGGAGCATCATAACTGAACGAGGCTTTTTGATTACTTCAACTCAAGTACGGGTTCTTGGCGTGATTCAGCAAGGGTTCGGCTGTTCCGTTCCTGGGTTTGGGCAACGACGTGATGGATTGCTTCTATAACGTACTCGGGTCGTGGCATTTGGAGGCTATGTCCCTTACGATCACTCGTCTTATGGATGCTGTTGGTCGACCGGGAGGCCAGTTCCTTTTGCATCTCGGTCCATTGGGCACCAAATCCGGGATTATTGACGACAGCGATCGGAAGGTCACCAAACTGGGGATTTTCCGTACTGTTTTGTAATTGATCCGCAGCAGCATCCAGGTGTGGCCATGCACCTTTAAACTCCAATCCAGCCGTCCTTCCGGCAAAAATACTGTAAACATTCCCTTTCCATTGCTTATATTCTTCGGTACTCAACTGTTGTTTGTAATAGGAAAGTTCATTTGCAAACATTGGAATGACACCTAGAACATTACCGAGGAATCGTGGAATCCCAAATGGGGAGACCAACCTTAAGATCATAAGCATAAAACCGATGGCGGCAAAACCTTGTTTGAACTTTACATCATCCTTGAGTGACTCATGCGTTGAATCCAGAAACACGAGACCGGCTACTTGATTCGGATAGTTCAAAGCATAAAGTCTGGCAATCAGCCCCCCTAAGGAATGACCGACAAGCACATAAGGTCCAGGAGCTCCAGTCGTATGAAGCAGGCTGTGAAGTTCTTTAACTGTATGCTCGGGGGTTGGCTCGGGACCAGGTTCACTTGAGCCCATGCCTGCCCGGTCATATGTAATGACTCTCGTAAACTTGGATAATTCTTTACGAATATGCATCCATGAATAAGAACAATCTCCCGCACCATGAATGATAACGACTATGGGTGCACCTTGGCCATCATCCGTTACATGGAGACGATAGCCTCCGACGTCGACCATTTCACCAGGACAAGGTCTTCTTGCGTCCTTGTGACGTGAAGCTTGTTCATATACGAATCCGATTAGTAGTAAACCTGCCAATACGACGATTCCTATTAACATCTTTCCCCCTGCTTTCTCAATGAATTCAATTCATTATATGTAGAAATCCCTATTAAAACAATTCTAAAATTTCTAGTATATGCTAAATTTATATTTAGGAAGTTTTTCTCGCTTAGGGGGAGATGGAATTGATTAAAGCGGTGATTTTTGACTTGGACGGAACATTGTTGAACCGGGATGAGTCAGTCAATATGTTCGTGAATAATCAATATGACAGGTTGAGGAAGTTTATTGGCCATATTACAAAGGAGCAGTTTGCAGCTAGGTTTATCGAATTGGATAACCGCGGATATGTATGGAAGGATAAAGTGTACCAGCAGCTGGTTGATGAATATAAAATTACCGGTATAACGTGGGAGGAGCTGCTTCAAGACTATATTGAAGAATTCCAGAATAGCTGCGTACCTTTTCCTAATCTCATAGAAATGTTGGAGGATTTGAAAAAAAGAAATTTGAAGTTAGGGATCATTACGAATGGCAAAGGGCAGTTTCAGATGGATAATATCAAGGCGCTTGGCATTGAAAATTATTTAGACGCCATTTTAGTATCCGAATGGGAAGGCATCAAAAAACCCGATCCACAAATATTCACCAGGGCATTGAAGCAGCTAGATGTTTCAGAGAATGAAAGCATATTTGTCGGGGACCATCCTGTAAATGATGTGGAAGCTGCTAAAAATGCTGGAATGATTGGTGTTTGGAAAAAGGATGTTCAATGGAGTACGGTGGATGCCGATTTTATCGTCGACGATTTGGCGGAGATTCCTTTGATTATAGATAGAATAAGCCCCAGAGATAAAGCTCTTCCAGTGAGCTGAATAAAATAGACGAAGAACAGCCAGCTGTCTTCGTCTATTTTTCATGCCCCCTCAATTACTTCTTTTGAATAAGTCCAAAGCCAATTCCGGTAGGATCCACTAAATAAGCAAGGTAAAACTCGTCGAACTCCATTTTTTCTCTGACGACCATCGCGCCATTTTCTTTTGCCTTAGCAATCGCGTCATCAATTTCATCTACTTCAATCTGAATCCGCGTACCGTGGGGAAAATCATTTGGTCCTTTTCCAATCCCCCCGCCGATTCCATTGCTTTCTCCATCCCCAGTCGAGACGGCCCAATAATCCCATCTAGGAACGGCAATCTCCCAACCGAAAACGGTGGAATAAAACTCCGCCGCTTTTTCAGGCTCCTGACTACTCAACTCGAATCCGACTACGTTTCCTGTGGTTTTTTTCAATTCAATCCCTCCTAATAAATTATTTATGCCTTATTGATCGGACAACGAAAAAGATTATTGAACCGAACATGACGGTGAGAGTAATAGGCAAGAATAGAATACCGATCGACTCAGCTTTTCCTAACGCCACTTGCACAATATTATAATCTATGAAGACAAACAGCAGGACACATTCATTTTTAATTACATTTAGTAATAAAACCGAATTTTTGTATTGGAATTCTATGTTGTTTTCATTTAGGTTCATATAATTATGCCATTCCGGATGTTTTTCGAGGAACGTCATAAAAATGGCTAAGATGGCGGCAATGATCGGAAGAAGGATAAGCTCCCACTTCGATCCCCATCGATTCACTTCGCCAGCTGCATTATAATGTGCCGGAACCTGATCAGGCAGCTGTCCCCAAACTGCAATCAGATGGACGATTCCTGCCGTAAAGACAATCAGCGTAAAGCCATCGAACACTTTTTGAAAGGTGGACTTCGGGATATCCAGTTTCGGTCTCTTGAAATTGTATTTATCCATTTCCTTAACACCCCTTTGTTACTCTCTTTACGAAGTCGACCAGGAAAAGTTTCAATGGTAGGATCTCAGTTTGGTGCCTGTGCAGCAAACTATTCAGACAATGCACTACAATTGCATAAAGAAAAACGAAAACCCACTCACGCCGAAGCCGGGTTTTTGTTTTGTGGTATTTTTATTCATTACTTCAAATAGTCATAAATGTGTCTTTCACAGGCACGCACACAATTCTCACACAATTCCGGTATGATTCATTCAAACAATGAAACAATTGTGCATTTTGAGGCATGTGGAGAAACAATTATGATATAATATATGAGGTTATTATTGAACAGAAAAGGTGTGTTCCTAGCTCGCGTCTTGTCTTGTTGTGACGCCTAAGAGGGAGCGTCTACATCCTTTCTGATAATTTAGGACATAAGGATGATAAAAATGAGCAACGGAGAAACAAAAACAGACGTCATCTTAATTGGCGCCGGAATCATGAGTGCAACTTTGGGTACAATGTTGAAGGAATTGGCACCGGACTGGAAAATCACCGTGTTTGAAAAGCTCCCGGGCGCAGGAGAAGAAAGCTCCAACGAATGGAACAATGCAGGGACAGGACATGCTGCACTGTGCGAGCTCAACTACACCACTGAAAAGCCAGACGGAACTTTAGATATTAGCAAAGCAATAAAGGTTAACGAACAGTTCCAGCTTTCCATGCAGTTTTGGTCTTATCTCGTAAACAATCAACTGATCAGTAATCCGGAAGATTTCATTATGCCATTGCCTCATATGAGTTATGTGCATGGGGAAGAGAACGTGAAGTTCTTGAAAAAACGTTTTGAAGCGCTTTCCAATAATCCTTTATTCGAAGGGATGGAATTCTCGGACGATCCGGAGCAGCTGAAAGAATGGCTTCCTCTCATGATGAAGAATCGGACTGTGAATGAACCGCTTGCTGCGACAAAGATCGATACCGGTACGGACGTCAACTTTGGCGCGTTAACACGCATGCTCTTTGACCATTTGAAAGATAATAATGTCGATATAAACTATAACCATAGTGTGAACAACTTGAAACAAACGGCTGACGGCTCATGGGAATTAAAAGTTAAGAATCTCAATACGGGAGCCGTTGAACAACATACCGCGAAATTCGTATTTATCGGTGCTGGAGGAGGAAGTTTGCATCTCCTTCAAAAATCCGGTATCCCAGAAGGCAAGCATATCGGAGGCTTCCCGGTGAGCGGACTCTTCTTAGTATGTAAAAATCCGGAGATTGTCGAGCAACATCACGCGAAAGTGTACGGCAAGGCTTCTGTAGGTGCGCCGCCGATGTCGGTTCCGCATCTTGATACACGATATATTGATAATCAAAAATCATTGCTATTCGGACCGTTCGCCGGCTTCTCACCGAAGTTCCTGAAAACGGGCTCCAATATGGACCTGATCACTTCAGTGAAACCGAGCAACGTCTTTACGATGCTGGCGGCAGGTGCGAAAGAGATGGCATTGACGAAATACTTGATCCAGCAACTGATGTTATCGAAGGAACAGCGGATTGAAGAGCTGCGTGGCTTTATTCCAAGCGCTAAAAGCGAGGATTGGGATATTGTCGTAGCTGGCCAACGTGTCCAAGTTATCAAAGATACGGAAACGGGCGGCAAAGGGACGCTTCAATTCGGTACGGAAGTCGTCAGTGGTGCCAACGGATCGATCGCCGCATTGCTCGGGGCATCGCCTGGGGCATCGACTGCGGTTCACGTCATGCTTGAGATACTGAATAGATGTTTCCCGGAGAAAATCAAAGAGTGGGAACCAAAAATTAAAGAAATGATTCCATCTTACGGCGTGTCGCTCGTCAACAACCCGGATCTCTTGAAGGAAATCCATGCGACAACCGCGCAGGCGCTCGGTCTAATCACAGATGTGCCAGAATCCTCGAATGAAGAAACAGAAGCAATTGAAGAGGAGCCGGTTGAAGTCGAAACAGGTGAAACAGAGCAAGATGCTGCTCTAGGAGTAGACCGCGAAGTTCCGAACGTGGATGATACGTTAATTGTAGAAGAAGAGCCTGAGAAGAAAGAGTAAAAAGAAAGCTGACTTGGCGGAATCTGCCTCGTCAGCTTTTTTGCATGTCAAAATGTATACCGGGCCACTTGTTCGCCGCTTATGACGAACCCCTCGACTTCTTTGAACCCCATCTTTTCATAAATGTTCTTTGCATGTTCGTTCTCCGGCTCATAGGAAAGCGTGATCGTTTGATGGCGCTCTTCTTTAATCGCCTTAATATCATCCATCACAAGTTGGATCGCTTCTTTCCCATACCCTTTTCCTTGATGCTTTTGATCGATCATCATCCGGTACATCCAATATTCATGATCGTCTTCGTCAATTCCGTAAAGCGTAAAACCGATCATTTCCTCGCCAAGATAGATTCCTTTGGCATGGAAGTTTTCAAGGAAATTCAACTGTGCCAGTGACACCGCGTTTGATGCGACGAAGTTCACTTGATCTTCCCGTACGCGAAGCGAAATGGCCTTCACCCAATTGTCTTTCGTGATTGTTTCCAAATGCAACATAATCATCTCCCCTTCTCCTAAATTATAGTCGCTGATCTGGCAATCTTGGAAGCACTATTATTTAAAATCTGTGTAAAATTAACAATAATATTATGCAACTGATAATATGACAATTTAGGAAGATTAGGCTATAATATTAGACGTCGTAATCACCCTTCAAATCATGGAAAGGGGATTTTTTTATGATTACATTACATAATGTGAGCAAAAGCTTCTCGTATTTTCAGGCTATTCAATCAGTCTCCTTGTCGATAGGAAAAGGTGAGATCCATGGCATTATAGGGGCTAGCGGCGCTGGAAAATCGACGCTTCTGCGACTGATGAATTTATTAGAAGTTCCGGATGAAGGGGAAGTGGCAGTTAACGGTCAGACGCTGACAAGATTGAACGGCAAACAACTCCGGCAAGCAAGGAAATCCATCGGGATGATCTTTCAGCATTTTCATTTGGTGGCGAATAAAACAGTATATGAAAACGTCGCCGCATCGTTGGAATTGTCCAAGTTTCCGAGGAAAGGACGCCGAGCCCGTGTTCAGGAATGCCTTCAGTTTGTCGGGCTGGAAAGTTTCATAGGCAAGTACCCTGCCCAATTAAGCGGCGGACAAAAGCAACGGGTTGCAATTGCAAGGGCATTGGCGAACAATCCGCAAGTGCTATTATGCGACGAGCCGACATCATCACTTGACCCGAATACAACCGCTGAAATATTGAGCGTGCTGGAAGACATCAATCGAAGCTTCGGCGTTACGATCGTCATTGTCAGCCATGAGATGGAAGTGATCAAAAGCATTTGCAACCGTGTCACGGTCCTGAATGAGGGACAAGTGTACGACACAGTTTCCATTGAGCCGAAAGGGATTGGAATGAAGAATAATAGCCCAAGTTTCTTCGTGGAACAGCTGACAGGGGACGGTGAATCGAGCCATGCCTGATATTTTGCTTCAATACGAAGCTGAGATTTGGCGTTCAATCGGGGAGACGTTCATCATGGTCGGGGTTTCGATTGCCGCGGCTGTTTTAGTCGGCCTCCCTGTAGGGACATTGCTTTTCCTATGCAGGAAAGGGCAGATCTATGAGAACCGACTCGTCTTTTCGGTATTGAATTTATTGGTGAATATTATCCGTTCATTCCCATTTCTATTATTGGTCGTCTTTCTCATCCCTTTTACAAGGATGATCATCGGGACCGCCATCGGGACGACGGCCGCAACGGTGCCGTTATCGATCATCGCCATTGCGCATTATTCGCGTTTGGTCGAACAATCGTTGGTCGACGTGCCGAAAGGTGTTATGGAAGCCGCGATTGCGATGGGGGCGTCGGTCAGGCAAGTGATCTTCAAATTCCTTTATGTCGAAGCCCGCTCCGGACTCGTTTTAGGATTAACGACGTCAATCATCAGCTTCATTTCATACTCAACAATCATGGGCGTCGTCGGTGGCGGCGGCATCGGGGACTTTGCGATCCGGTACGGCTACCAACAATTCAAAACGGATTTGATGATGTACATGATTATCATTATGGTCATACTCGTGCAGTTCATCCAATTTACCGGAACGACTGTATCAAGAATGATAGATAAACGCTAACAGGAGGAAACAACATGAGAAAATTATTGGTGCTGACGGCATTGCTGATGGTTTTATTAGCAGGCTGCGGCAAGGATAAAGCAGCGGAAAAACCTGCTGACGTACAAGAAAAAGATGAAAAAGTGACGTTGAAAGTCGCTTCATTGATTCCACCGATGACGGAAATCCTTGAGCTTGTGAAACCGAAGCTTGCTGAGGAAGGAATCGATCTGGAAGTTGTCGTATTAGGCGACAATGTCCAGCCGAATAGTGCGCTAGCAGCGAAGGAAGTGGATGCGAACTTCTTCCAACACGTGCCGTACATGGAGGAGTTCAACCGGAATAATAACGCAAACTTAGTTCCAATCACACCAATCTATTTTGCGAACTACGGAGTTTATTCAAAAGACTTCGCGTCAATGGATGAACTGCCTGAAGGATCCGTCATCGCGATGGCGAACGACGTTTCCAACATTGATCGTTCGTTGTCGTTGCTCGCACAGCATGACGTCATTACGTTAGGCGAAAAGAAAGACACATATTACACACAAGCGGACATTACCGATAACCCGAAAAAATATAAGTTCGAAGAAGTCGATCTGCTCATGCTTGCGCGCATGTACGATGATGCGGACGCAGTCGTCATGACGCCCGCATATGCCGCGCCACTCGGTTTGACGCCGAAAAGCGATGCACTGCTTACGGAAGGCGTTGAAAATGACTTTGCGATCACATTGGTAGCACGTGAAGACAATAAAGACTGGGAGCCAATTCAGAAGTTGGCTGACGCAATGACAAGCCCGGACGTACGCAAGTTTTTAGAAGAAAACTATGACGAAACCGCAATTCCGGCGTTTGAATAAAGTGAGAAGAGCCATTCCAAGTGATTTACAACTTGGAATGGCTCTTTTCCTGTACTGACGATAAGATATCGATCATTTCCCGATGTATATCGGTCAATTTCAAATAGTTATCGGTCAGTTGCGGTGAGTTATCGGTCAGTTGCGGTGAGTTATCGGTCAGTTTCTAGAGTTTATCGTCATTTAGGGACTTTAGAGCTATCGAAACCGCATGAAAAAACCATGCCCAACTCAATCGGGCATGGCTTCCATTCGTTCATCGTTTCAGTTTGTCTTCTTCAACAATATTCATTGGTTCTTGTTGCAAATAATACTTTCCTTTTGTCATTATCGCAATGATGACCGTCAAAATTGCGGCGAGCACTGCGGCGAAAAATGCAGCAGTCGATTGGAGGAATAATCCCATATAGCCAAGCGCAGCGATTGTACCGATCACGCTTGAAACGAGGAGGGAAACAACGCCGACAGGATTCCATTTATACAAGTAATCCTGCGTCGCGACATAATAATTCGGCCCGATTTTCAACCACTTTTTGACGACGAGCGCATCCGTCACCAAGATGGACGCCCATGCAAATAGGAAAACGCCCTGGAATGTCATGACCGTAGCAAGATGGTCTACAATTCCGCCAAGCATTAACACAATTGCCGTCAATGCGGAGACAACGACCCAAAAACGTCGGCCGGGGGTAAAACGAAAGATATTTTCAAAGAAGTTTGATAAGGAGAGTGAACTACTATAAATATTTGTGACATTAATACGCAATTGCGTCAGCATCGTAAATAACGCACCGCCGATTCCAAGCAGCAGCACAATGTAAACGCCTGGATCCGACTCCAAATAACGGACACCGAACCAGATACCTAATCCTCCCATAACGCCATAACAAAAAATTTGAGGAATGAACCCGATTGCTAAAGATCCGACTTTAATATCTTTAGGGCGTAAAAAACGGGCATAATCAGAAGCGAGAAGAGCGGTTAAGCCCATAATCCCATTATGCATACCGATACAGAAGAGCAGGGCAGTTCCGCCAAGCTGTACTCCTTCCGGCATATAAGAGAAAACAGGACCCGTATAAATAGCAGGTTTGATGAATGAAACAACGATGGCTGTAACCAAGAATAGGACAAAAATCGGTAATGACCATTTTTGCAGCTTGTCCAGTTGTTGAATTCCAAACCAATTAAGAGGAATAACAATGAGTCCGAATACGAGGATTAAAACCCATTTAGGAAGGGAAGGTAGAAAATGATGTACGGCTGATATGAGAATCAGTCCTTCAAAAGCACAATACATAATAAAATTCGATGCGTAAATGAGAGAAGTCAATGATGCCCCGATATAGCCGAAGCCGCCGCCCCGGGATAATAAGTTCACGTTCATTCCCGACTTGGCCGATAAATAAACGATGACTGTACCGAGTAAGCCTGCTACGATGATTGCGTAGCCAGCGGAAATGAGGGCATTGGGAGCCCCGAATTGAAGTGCCATCACACTTCCCATCTGAAAGTAAAAGATTGCTGTAGCGATACCAAACGTAATGTTCGTAATGCTGAGCCAGCCAGCCTTTCGTTCCTCGCGAGGTACACGGTCCAAGGAATAATCCCGGACGACCTCTTCACCTGTGTCTTGTTGCAAAGTAGTTTGTTCTGTTGTCATAAATTCCAGCTCCTTATTGTGAATCGCTCACTCCTTCAGCCATTAGGCATATTTTTGATCAAACTTCTTTAAGAATGCTCACCCCACCATTTTATCAAAAAGTAACATAAAAACCAAGCGTTACGCTTGGAGACAATCTTTGTTGAGGCGGAAATTTCAATTGAAAACCGATATGACCTTAGCTAAAAAACTATGGAATCGAAACATTTATTTTAATGAGCGGATGATGGCGAACGCCACGGACCCCGAAAATGACAAAAAAACTTTTTTGTGATTTTTGGATGTATGAAAATCCTCTTTTAGCAAAAGATAATCGTAATTGTTAATATGAGGAGGAATACGAAATGGGAGCGGTTCGACGGATAGCACTTGCATTGGTCATCATAGGAGCATTGAATTGGGGACTGATTGCTTTTTTCCAATTTGACTTGGTTGCGTCTTTATTTGGCGGACAGGGTGCATTTATGTCAAGGGTAGTGTATGCACTTGTAGCAATCAGCGGATTAATCTGTTTGGCAATTTTATTCAGTCCGGATGAAGACAGGGAAGTCGTGACGACTCGGCGTCACATCTCCAACCCGAATCTCAATACCGAATTTGGCGAGGAGCCTGATTTCACGAAGGAACGGAAAATCGTTGAAAAAGACGAGGACTAATAAGAGTGACAGTCGGCCTGCGAACGCGGGGGACTGTCACTCTTTTTTTTCTTCCTCAATCATTTCTTCGATTCTTTCCATTTGCTCCTGTACTTCTTCCTCTACATCCGCTGTGGCGGGAATGAATGGTTCCTCATTATAGTCGATACGTTTCCCATAGCGGAGCATCTCGTATAAGACCATGCCGTTGTTCGGTTTGCCGTTCACCGTGAACATCGGCACAATATCCAACAATACAAAGTAAAACACGTAAAAAATAAAGCGCTCAAAAAAGGTCCTGTAATCTTCCAGGAATCCATTCGCCAGCAACATATTGATGGCAAGCGCCAACACAAGATTAATGAGGATGGGACCCGCGTAAATGCATATATACACAAACTTGCCATCCCTCTTTACAGAATCAAAAGAAAACCAACTATATAAATGATAATATTTCCGGATATCGACGATGCCTATCTTTTTAAAACGTGGGCCAGATCCGATCGTCAATCTTGGGTTTTTAACACCAAAAATCGCGCTCGCAATCAAATAGCCGGATTCCCTAAGGAATGAAACGACAGGCAAAATGATAAAGGCGGAGATGACCAGTGAAACTAAATCCGTAAGTCCAAACATGAAGTACACCTGCCTTAAATGATGAAAAGATCATCCTTTTATTCATACCCGGGTGTATGGTGCGCAAACAAACGTGTTACAGTTAAAATTATCCAACCGGAAAGTGAAACCGTTTCATCGTTTGCTTTGTCTAACAAGTAGGGAAGGGAGGCGGAGGGGTGGAGAAGCAGGAACGGGATCGATTACTATTAACCGCTATGGACTCCTATGGAGATTATTTAATGCGGCTTACATATGCAATAGTCAAAGATGAAAAGAAGGCGGAGGATATCGTTCAGGAAGTGTTCATCCGCTATTATCTAAACCTTGAGAAATTCGAAGGGCGCTCGTCCGTTAGAACATATTTATACCGGATTGCCGTCAACGAGTGCCATAACTATTTCAAAAGCTGGACATACAGGAAAATAGAAATCTCAAATCTATTCGGCCATTTGTTAATCAACAAGGATACGCCTGAAAAAGAGATACTACAAAATGAATCAGATTCTGATCTTATGAAAATGATTGAAAGGCTACCACTCAAATATCGGGAAGTCATTTGGCTACATTATTATTCAGAGTTGTCGATTGTAGAAATTTCCAATGTGCTTGATTGTCCCGTAAACACAGTCAAAACACGGCTTGCCAGAGGAAGAAAACTGACCCGAATAGCCTTCGAGGAGGGGAATGATTATGCATGAGCGCTTATGGAAAAGCCTGGATCAATCGATTCCTGAACAGGTGAAGCTAAAGGACGAGCAAAAACAGGCGATTATAGCGGAAGCACATCGCCGGCTGGATAGTAAATCGCCTTCAAGGAAGCCAACCTTAAAGCCGCTTATCACCGTGGTTGCTGTTGTCGGAATTGCCGGATTCCTTGCGGTTCCATACATCCAGCAAGAAATGGGCGAACAAGCTAATGAACAATTGGTTTCTGTTGAGGCTCTGCAAAAGGTTTCCATACCTGGCGAGAATCTTGCTACATTGATTACTGCGATTTATGTGGATGAAACGAAGGAAATGATATACGCGGATGGGAAAAGTATTTACGCATTCGATACTGAATCGAAAACAAAAGAGATTCTTGTAGAGGATGCGAATTCTTCAGGATACAATGTTGCGGCAAATGAGAGATGGATCATTTGGAAGCAGGATGCTGAAGAGGGTTATTCCATTTTGAATCGGTTAAACGGGGAAACTCGAAATATTCCCGATGAATTGCATGGCATGCAGATTGACGGGGATCAGCTGACGTCTATATCTGTTGGCAACGGAGAAGGAGTCTGGTTTACGCAGCTGGATTTACTGACACTTGAACAGACGAAACTAAGTGATCTGACAAAGATTCATTTCGAACCTGTAAAGGGGGGAACAGGAAAATTTATCATTGCGGATAAAGTGGAATCAGGCAACTCAAAATTTGCATTTACAGTGCATGATCTTAAATCACATCGTCAAATTGGCAAGTACTCTTTTCCATATGAAAACGCAATTAACCTCTCCATTTCAGGAAACAAGGTATTTGCCGAACTTTATAATAAAGGAGACACGGGGCCAGTCTTGGGTTATGTAGACTTAACAGACGGACAGTTCTACAAAGTGGAGACACCAAAGTTTTTTACGTATGCCGTATTCGAAGACATTCTTGCGCTCGATATCCCGGTAAAGGATTCCCGTACTGTCAAACTTTATAGGATTGAAAATAATAAAGCATATGCGTTGCCGGTGTTGGATCACATACAGGAACGCCTTGTAAAACCAAGGTTTACGCCTGAAGGGGCATTAGTTGTCAACGTGGAAGGCGCCGATTTCTACTCGTTGTACGTTGTAGATGCAACTAAGTTGGAATGAATGAAGGACGGCAGCTGGCAGGCTGTCGTCCTTTATTACAAGAAGGGAATCGCCCTGTTATTGTTGAATTAAGTATGTGGATTTTTTTATTCAGCAAGACCGTTGGCACTATGAAAGGGATGGTACTGTGAATTTGTTTAACACGATAAAGATGGATCGGGAGTATTGGCTTGTTGATCAAGTGAAAGTAGAGGGAGTATTAGAGCTGGAATATAGAGATGCTTTTAAGAGTTTACTAGTCGATTGGCAAGAAAATGAAATTGGCTATTTGTCTCTTTTAATGGATGCCACGCATGAGGAATGGCTGTTGGAGCAGGGCTTCTACAAGGTTTCAACAATCGTTGAATATACCCGCACATTGGATGGAAATTTAACGGAAGAGCCTGAAATTACTAAGGAAGCGCTGGTCGATAGCAGAATGGCGGATTCTGATTTTGCGAAGCTGTACGAGCGTTGCCGTAGCGGATCTGCGAATAAAAACAAGCTGTTCACGATTGAGCAGGTGATGGAATCTCTTGAAAATGAACTTGGCCCCGAATGGAGGGCTTCTTGTTACATGTTCCGGAAATCCGGCGAGCCGGTCGGGTTGAGCATCCCGATTATCGAACAAGGAACGGTTGATGAGGGACGTCTGTTTTATTTCGGCGTCGTTCCTGAGTATCGAGGGAAAGGGTATGGGGCTGTATTTCACCGGATTTCGCTTAATTTGCTGCGGAAAATCGGTGCCGCTACGTACGTCGGCAGTACAGATGAAGCAAATCAGCATATGATTCGCATTTTTGAACAGAACGGCTGCCGCTTGCGGGACCGGAAGGGGATTTACCGGATAGATCGGTGAGGGGTTCTCGTTCACTTAAGGTGAGTTCTCGTTAAGGCATCTGGACTTCTCATTTGCTCCTGAAAAGTTCTCATTTACCCTTGGAGAGTTCTCATTAAGGTGTGATGAGTTCTCAATATGACGTTCTGGAGGAACCTCTCGTTTATTTTATCAAGGGCCCATTCTTTTCGTTTCAAGGTCTATTCTTTACGCGCCAGGGTCCATTCTTTCGCTATGAAGGTCCATTCCTGTTCACTAAATGAACCGATGACAGTCCGCCTCACCTATTGTACGATAGGGAAAAGGGGGAATTTTCATGATACATATTGGTATCATCGGATTAGGTGCCATTGGACAACGCTTGATCAGACAATTTAAGGAACATGACGAAGTCACAATAACTGCGGTTTGCGATCGGAATGAATCACTTGCAAAGGAAACGGCAAGTCATCTTGGCAATGTGCAAGCCTACACAGATTATAAGCAGTTACTTGCTGACACACAGGTGAATCTCGTTTACGTGGCGGTGCCGCCGAAATTCCACCACGCCATCGTAATGGATGCCATTCGGGCGAAAAAGAACATTCTATGCGAGAAGCCTTTGGCGAATTCATTAGATGAGGCAAGAGAGATGGTGAATGCTGCGAAAGAAGCGGGCATCGTGCATGCCATGAACTTTCCGCTTAATTATGGCCAAGCTGCATCGAAATTTGCTGAACTGATTGACGACAATTACATTGGCAAGCTGCGCCGCCTTCAACTTTCCATGCACTTCCCGGAATGGCCGCGTGCTTGGCAGAAAAATGACTGGGTTGGCGGAAGAGAGCAGGGTGGTTTTGTCCTTGAAGTCGGCGTCCATTTCATTCAGCAAACTTTGAAGCTGTTCGGCGAACTTCACAATATTAAAACACGTTTGGAATACCCTGAAGACTCGTCGCTCTGCGAGAGAGGCATCATTGCTACAGCGGAACTTGCAGACGGCACGCCGGTGTTAATTGAAGGAATAAGCGGACAAGCAGGGAAAGAGCATATTGGATTTACCGCATATGGAACGGAAGGCGTCCTGACGCTAGAAAACTGGGGCGAGTTACGGGGAGGGAAAACGGGTGCCGATATTGAACCGATCTCCCTTGATGAAATTACTCCGCTCAGGTTGATTGATGAGCTGGTTAAAGCGGTGAACGGTGCCGAGGCTGAGCTTTACGATTTCGAAGTTGGCTATCAAGCGCAGAAGATACTGGAGGAATTAAGAAAAGAGAAGTAGAGGGGGCTGATCCCTCTACTTCTCTATCTCAATCACTATTTCAGCCAGCTTAAACTCTTCCATCGGTGCAGTGCTGCCTTCATTGCGGTAATACGCCCCATTTTCATAAGTGCCATCCCTTTGTGAAAGCACTACGGTTGGCGTGACAATTAGCTTTTTTGCTTTGGGATCAAGTTCTTCAAGAGTATGTGTATGGTAGAGACGTAAGGCTGAGTCGCTTTCACCGCCGTTAACATAAGTCGCGTACGTATGGCCCAAGTCATCCTTAACGTCCACACTTACAGAGACGAAATCCCATTTTGCATTTAGCTTTTCTGTGATGATTTCCTCGTAAAAGAGGATGAACGACATCGGGGTATAGACGACTTTATTCATCGATACAGTTACATCATGTCCCGCAGAAGTCAATTCAACAGATTGCTCCACATTGTCAGTCGCCAGCAAATCGAATTGGAACTTCCAATTCCCTGCGATTTCTTTCCTGCTGTATGTCGGATCAGATATAATCCTATTGATATCGATATTTGACGAATCGAGTATAATCCCAGTGATGTCGAACTCAAAACTACCTTCCTCCACTCGATTTTCCGGATACATTTTGGCTGTTGAAACACCTACATAACGGAAATCATCTACCTTTTTTATATCTATGCTACCCGTTGCCATATGACCTCCGACATGATTGAGAATGGCTGGCATGCCTTTGAGTGATGGATTGTCTCCTAAATCTATCTCTGAAATCAGCTCATATGTGACGTAAAGCGTTTTCCCATCAAACACCGCCTCATTCAAAGTTATGCTAATACCGTTGTCCTCTTGCGTAATCTCAAGCTTTTTAGCCTGCTCACTATAGTTTTCAAAGAACCCATCATCGTTGAACCATTTGAAGACATGCCCGATAATTGGGATTTCCTGTGCAAATGAAGTGAATGACAACCCGAACAGGGCAGCTGAAGATAGTCCGATTGAAATCGACGCAGCGGCGGTCATTCTCCTCCATCTAACAGACTTTGGCTTTCTGATCTTCCTTTTTAAGTCTTTCTTCACTTTCACTTTTTCCGCTTCGCTTACTTCCTCTATTTCAAAATGGCTGACGTCCATTTTAATATCATTTAAGTGATCATACACATCCTTCTTCATACAATAACCTCCCATTATCCCGCAGATTCTTTTTACCTCTGTACACCCGATTATCGACGGCGGACTTGCTCAAATTTAGTTGCTCTGCGGTTTCTTCTGCTGAAAATCCAAGCAGATATCTCATAATGAAAATTTGCCGGTCAATCGGTTCTAGTTGATGAAGCAATTCATTGACCTTATCTTCTGCGTCTGTTTCATTGGCTGCCTGGATGGGAATCTTCAATAACTCCGAAGTGATTTCGAGGTTCTTAGCCTCTTTCCTGTAATAATCGATCGCTTTGTATTTGGCAACAGCGCAAATCCAGTTCTTAAATTCATTCGGCTCACTCCCGCGGAACTTCTTTGCGTTCTGCCAAACCGAAAGAAAGACATCATTTACGCATTCGCCAATCAGTTCTTCCTGTTGGATCGGCCCTAGAACTTGCCGGACAATACTTTTCAGCAACGGCAAATAACAATCAACAATAAAGTCCAAGGCATCTTCCTTTCCGGCTTGGAGACGTTTAATAAAATTTGCTTCGTTAGATTTCATCAGCTTCGCCTCTTTTTCTTTGTAAAAGCTTCTACACCCTATATAACGAAAAGGAAACGGCAGAATTCGCAAATATACAAAAAGAAATTAAAGATCCCTAATTAGTATGTATGGTTAAGAAGGTGTCGAAGTAAGACGATAAAAAACTGTCGGCCATCTTTCACGACCGACAGTATGGCTTCTATTTATAATTCTACTTCAATATCCTCAAAATAGATCACTTTCGCTCCTTCAACCGTGCTCACCGTTGCAAACGGGTGAAATATTAGTTTAGTTGCCTGCGGATCGATGTTATGGATGGTTGCGCTCCATTGCAGATCCTCACGAGTTCTAGCGCTGCCATCAGCAAACCCGCCGTTGTAAGGAACTTCGTATTCATTCCCGAGATCATCCGTCGCTTTCAGTTCCGCTTCGACTGCCGTCCAATCATCCAGTAATGCAGGATCGACCAATTGCTGATAGTAAATATTGAAGGTTAACGGTGTCTTTCTCACTTCCTTGACTAGGATGGCTAAACCATCTTTTTCAACTTGCTTATTCAACGTCTGCACTTCGGGTTCGATTAAAGGCAGGGAGAAATCGAGCTTCCAGTCGCCTTTCACCTCTTTTTTATCGCCTAGCAGCATTTTTGGTTCCCAGACAACGTTCACCTCATCGGGTGTATCCGAAAACCAGGGGGTGATAGTTATTATGCCTGCATAGCCTAATCCCTTCACCTTCTCAAAGGAGGCACCAGCGTTTCCAGCGGGTATGCCGTCAACGGTTGGCCAGCCGTCAAAAAGTAATGAGGAGCCATAATTTTTATTTGTTTGTATTGTCACTGCCAAAGTGATGGTCGTCCCATCGAAGACTCCTTGGTCGATATTGACTAAAACGCCTTTATCTTCCGCAGTACGGCCGACGTCGGTCGCAAGCTGTCCGAATTCCTTATAGGCCGGCTTACTCGTTGAACCGAAATAGTCGAATACATTCCCAATGACCGGCAGTTGGCTAATCATATTCGCCATCACGGGATTTAACACCATCGTCCCGCCTAAAATGCTGACCGCCAAAGTAGCCGCAAGTACATATCCAGCCCGCCGTTTGCCCTTCCTTTTAGGGGAAGGAGCATTCTCTTTGAATGAATTCTCAATGATTGAATCCAACTTCTCGCTAGGCACAGGAATTGCTTCCATCGTGTCTTCAATAACTTTCGTTTCGTCTCTCATCCATATAAACTCCCTTCATTTTTGTTTTCAACAGGGCGAGACCCCTATGTAAGTTCGTTTTGACGGTGCCTTCAGGGCATCCAAGTATTTCCGCAATCTGCTTGACCGCGAAATCATGATAAAAGCGCAAAATGAGAACTGATTTATACTTTTCATCTAATTCATAAAGGACGTTGGTCAAATCCAGTTTTTCTTCAATCGAACTGCTGACCTCTTCAATAACGTCCGGAATTAAATAGTCCTCCATTGTAGTTACCTTTTTATTTTTGCGAATCTCCTTCAACGAGACATTGATGCAAATCCTTGTCGCCCATGTGCTGAAATATGCAGGATTTCTCAGTTGGTGTATGGATTCTATGACTTCCAATACGGTTTGCTGAAACACTTCCAATGCATCATGTTCATTTTTCATGTAAATGAATGCCATTTTATACAGTTTGTCTTTCTCCTCTTTCAGAAGCGTTTGCAATGCATTCTGATCACCTTTTATCGCTTGCTTTATAAGCCTCTCTTTTTTTGACATGGAATCACCACCTTCTATAGATTAGGTGAACGGGATGGACGAAACGTTTCAACTTTTTTAAAAACGGAGTAAACTGAGGTTGAAAAAATAACAACCACTGAACCTAACAGGAAATTGAGTGGTTCCTAAGTCCCTAAATGACCATATATCTTGGGAAATGAACGATATCTCTCCGAAATTGATCTATAACTCACGGGAAATGAACGATAAACTCGGGGAAATGATCGAAATCCCGATAAACTACAAAAAAGCCCTCAGTCAATGACCAAGGGCTGAATCTTACTTCGTGTAGTTATCAAAATATCCTTGAATGAACACAATCGGAGTTCCTTTATCACCGCTGCCTGATGTCAGGTCGGATAAAGAACCGATAAGGTCAGTCAGTTTACGTGGAGTTGTTCCTTGGGATTCCATGGAACCAACTAGATCTTCCTCTTTGTTCTCAATGAATTCATTGATTGCTTTTTTCAACTCTTCGCCGCGCAGGTCAGCGAAGTTGTTGTCTGCAAGGTATTTCAATTTAATCTCATTTGGTGTGCCGTCGAGGCCTGCTGTGTAGGCAGGGGATACGACTGGATCCGCAAGCTCCCAGATTTTGCCGACTGGGTCTTTGAAAGCACCGTCGCCGTAGACCATGACTTCAACTGTTTTTCCGGTCTTTTCCTTCAATGAAGCTTGGATAGTGTCGACGACCGGCTGGCAGTTGCGAGGGAAGAGTTTCACGCTGTCTTCGGTCGCCTTATTGGAGCCAAGCAGTCCGTATGCTTCATTATAACCACTGCCATCGACAGGCTCGGCAAGGATATTATCGAGGCTGTAGATCTTCTCTCCGCCGTTCGCTTTCAAGATGCGTTTCGTTCTGAAACGTGAATGGATATCGCAAGTGAGCACGTCTTTCGTGTAATCAAGAATCGTCTTCGCGTTATTCGAGAAGATGACTTCGCATTCAACACCGTACTCTTCAACGATGGATTTATAATAATCGATATAGTCGATACCTGTAAATGTATGTTTATTGTAGCCGAAATGGCCACGGAATTCTTCTTCAGTCAACACGTCCGTCCATGGGTTGACGCCTTTTTCGTCAAGCGTATCAATATCGACAAGGTGGTTGCCGACTTCATCGGATGGATAGCTGAGCATCAAAACGATTTTCTTTGCAGCACCTTTCGCGATTCCGCGAAGACAGATGGCAAATCGGTTACGGCTTAAAATCGGGAAAATGACACCGATTGTACTATCGCCGAATTTTGCTTGGACGTCTTTCGCAATATGATCGACTGTCGCGTAATTGTCTTGGGCACGAGCTACGATGGATTCCGTGATGGTGACGATATCTTTGTCATTGATGGCGAATCCTTCGACTTCCGCCGCTTTCAATACGCTATCTACGACGATTTCTTCGATATGGTCCCCTTTATTGATAATCGGGCAACGAAGACCTCTGACAACCGTTCCTACTACTCTTTCCAATGTTATCGCTCCTTATCGGTATAACTTAACTGACGATCTACTTGTACTATACTACCGTTTAATGGTATAAGTAAAATTAATAGTTCTAATGATGGGTATAAGAGGTGATTATGTGGTTAGCAAGTTAGACTTGTACCGTGTTTTTTGTATTGTAGGCAAAAATAATAGCTTTTCCGGGGCGGCAAAGGAACTTTTCATGACTCAACCCGCGGTCAGCCAGTCGATTATGCAGTTGGAACGGGAGCTTGATACACGCCTCTTCAACCGGACGCCAAAAGGAGTCACACTGACGAATGAAGGAAGCCTTCTTTTGGAGTATGTTAACTCGGCCATCAATTTAATCGAAATCGGGGAAGAAAAGATCGCTGAGTTCAAAAACCTGACGACCGGCGAGCTGAGGATCGGTGTCGGGGACACGATTTCTAAATACTTTCTCCTTCCCCAACTGGAAGCCTTCCGTGCTCGTTACCCGAATATCAAATTAAAAATCGAAAATGGCACGACGGAGGAACTCATTTCATTCCTCAAATCGGGAGAAGTGGATATCGTCGTCTGCAATTTGCCTGTAACAGATCCGACCTTGAATGTGACGTCTTGCATGGATATCCATGACACATTCGTCTATGGCGATAAATATCGGAAGCTGCTCGCAAGAACAATCGGATTCGAGGAACTTGCCAAGCTGCCGCTCATTTTCCTCGAGCCGAGTTCCAACTCGAGGAAATATGTCGAGGAACACTTCTTGTCCAAAGGCGTGAAAATATCTCCCGAATTCGAATTGGGCTCCCATGATCTCGTCGTTGAATTTGCGAGAATGAATATGGGGATTGCCTGTGTGACGAGGGAATTCACAGAAGACTATTTGGAGAGAGGCGTGCTTCACGAAGTCCAGCTAGCCGAACAGATTCCGCATCGAAGCATCGGCGTCTGTTCCTTGAAAAGCGTGCCGCTATCTCCGGCTTCGACGAGATTTTGGGAGCTCTTGGTGGGGGAATGAATAAAAGGGTGCCTCCGAAAAGGCATCCTTTTTAATTCGCCACGAATTTTTTCTTCCAATTCGGATCTTCACTTTCCAAGGATACTTTATCAGGTTTCACAACGAGAATACTGATGAGTGTCGCGACCGTGAAGAGTCCCATAATGACATAGAGCACGGCGTCATATGTTTGCGTCTTTTCCAAAATAAAAGCACTCAATTGATTGCCCGACAATCCCGCCAATGCCCAGGCGGATAAAGCCAATCCATGCACAGTAGAAATCGTATCTAAACTGAAACGGTCAGATAACAGTGGCGGCAACGATGAAAACCCTCCGCCGTAACCTGCATTCACGATACAAAGCAAGGCGATAATGAGGATCGCCATGGATTTCGTCATGCCATCAAGCAGAATGGTTAATAGGATGATTGTGATAGAAGAGATGAAAATAATTTTATAAATGGAATTGCGATCCTTTAAACGGTCACCCCATGAAGAGAAGACAATTCGACCGCCTGCATTGAAAATAGCCGTCAACGAACTGACCAAACCAATTGCTCCGAAGCCAATGAAAGCCAAAATGCCCTTTTCCTGCGAAATCAACGCTAATCCGCATGTGATATTAATATAGAACATAAGCCAAATGCCAATGAATGTTTTATTCGTTAACACTTTTCGATAGCTGAAGCTTCTAGCTTGTACACTCTCTCCTTCATAATCAGCTGGTTTTTTGAGCAGCAAATGTCCAATTACCATCATCACTAGATAAATACCTGCAAGTATATAAAACATTGTATATATATTTGACGCATGTACTAAAATTCCTTCGCTATTTCTTTCCCCGAGCAGCTTTTCCATTAAAGGACTTGCGATTACTTTAGCTAAGCCAAACCCGGCAACAGCAAGGCCCGTCGCTAAACCTTTTTGCTTCTCAAACCAAAGCATCAATGTCTTTACCGGTGTTAAATAACCGATGCCCAGCCCGATTCCCATCACAATCCCATAAGAAATATAAATACCGATCAATGACTTTTGATAAATGAAGAAACCCGTCCCTGCCATCCCAGCGACAAAAAACAAGGCTGACAGAAGGGACGACTTATGTATATCTCTCTCGACCAATTTTCCGCCGAAAGCTGCCGACATCCCAAGGACAAAAATTGCTAAACTGAATGCCCATTCCACTTGACCGACAGGCTTCTCGATGTAATTGGCAATATCGTTCTTGAACAATGACCAACAGTACACCGTACCAATACTACAGTGGATTAATAAAGCGGGAAGTACAGCCCGCACCCACTTATTCTCAAATTTCTTCAAAGTATTACTCCCTTTCTCGCAAGTGGTAAAAACACGAACGATTAATTGATGTTAATTTGAATTCATTCGGTTTATATTTAAATATATAAGTATTCTAGTTCTGTTTTAAGGAAAATACAACTAATTTACGAAAATTATTAAAGAGGTTATGTATTTTGTTCGTATGTAAGGAGAGAACTTAGAAGAAAAACAACCTTTTACGAGAAAATTACACTAGAATGAAAGAGATAAATTCATAACAAGGGGGAGCTCATAGAATGTTTGCATATCAAATTGATGAAGGCATTGAATTGCGTTTATTGGAACTCAGACACGCCGACCAGCTATTCCAGTTGACCGATCAATCAAGGGAAAGCCTTCGCGAATGGCTACCATGGCTCGATTTCACAAGGACGGTCGCTGATTCGAAGAATTTCATCGGGGGCACTTTGCAGCAGTTCTGCAGAAATGACGGCTTCCAGGCAGGCATCTGGTACAAAGGGGAGCTTGCTGGTGTGATTGGCTTGCACGGCATTAATTGGTCAAACAAATCGACATCGATCGGCTATTGGCTAGGTTCTGGATTTGAAGGCAAGGGCTTGATGACGAAAGCATGCAAGGCGGTCGTCGACTACTGCTTCACGGAATTGGAACTGAATCGGATAGAAATCCGTACGGCGACTGAAAATATAAAAAGCGCAGCCATCCCACAACGGCTCGGCTTCAAACAGGAAGGCCGTTTGGAACAAGCAGAGTGGCTGTATGATAAGTTCGTTGACCATTTTGTGTTTGGCTTGGTGAAAGACCAATAAAAAAGCGGAGGACAAGCGATGTCCTCCGCTTCATTCTTATATCTCAATAATAAAAGGAAGGATCATCGGCCTTCTTTTCGTTCTTGTATAAAGAAGCTTTTCAACGGCTTTCCGGATGGCATGTTTCATGTCGTTCCGGCGATAGCGGGTTGATGGTTTAGCTTCCTTGATCGTTGAGACGACCAACTCATTCACTTCCTTGTAAAGCTCATTCGCATCGCGCTCGTAGACGAAGCCCCGGGAAATCGTGTCCGGGTTCGAGATGATCCGGCCGTCCCCTTTGCTCATGGATACGACAATGATAAGCATGCCCTCTTCGGAAAGCAGTTTGCGGTCGCGCAAGACAACCTTGCCGACGTCGCCGATGCCAAGCCCGTCCACAAATACATTCCCAGCCTCCACATTCCTCGTTTGGCGGGCAACTCCTTCATGAATGTCCAAGACATCCCCGTTATTCAGAATGAAGATATTTTCACTTTCCACACCAATCGACTCTGCCATTTCCTTATGCAGCTGCAACATGCGATATTCACCATGGATCGGAATGAAATAAGTCGGTTTCATTAACGAAAGCATCAGCTTTAACTCTTCGCGATACGCATGTCCGGAAACATGCATGCCGGTTGCGCCACCTGTTCCATAAATAACTTTGGCTCCGAGACGATACAGGTTGTCGATTATACGCGATACGCTTTTTTCATTCCCCGGAATTGGACTGGAAGCGAAGATGACCGTATCTCCGGGATAGACGGATACTTGTCGAAAATTATTGGTCGATAGACGCGACAGCGCAGCCATCGGTTCGCCTTGGCTGCCGGTACAGATGACGACGACGTTTTCAGGATCCATCTGATCGACTTCCTGCGGTTCGATCAGCATATCTTCAGGGATGTCCAAATACCCGAGTTCATCAGCGACAGAGACGACATTCACCATGCTTCTACCGAGCAAGGCAATTTTCCGGTTTGTCATTTGCGCAGCTTCAATGATTTGCTGTACGCGATGGACGTTTGAAGCGAATGTCGAGATGAAGATTTTTCCTTCCGCTTCCCGGAACGCGTCCGCGATATGCTTGCCGACAACCCGTTCGGATTGCGAAAACCCTGGGCGTTCCGCATTCGTGCTTTCGGATAATAAAAGAAGCACACCCTTCTTCCCGATTTCGGCCATTTTATGAAGGTCCGCGTAATCATCGTTTACAGGCGTCAGATCAAACTTGAAATCGCCCGTATGCACGACCGTTCCTTCAGGCGTTTCGAAAGCGATGCCAAGACAATCGGGAATGCTATGATTCGTTTTAAAGAAGGTTGCGGATATCGTACCTAGGTCAACAGTTGAATCCCCGTCGATTAATGTAAGCTTCGTATCCCGGAGAAGTCCGTGCTCCTTTAATCTTAATTCGATAAGTCCGAGTGTCAGCCGTGTCGCATAGACGGGCACATTCATTTGTTTTAAGAAGTACGGAATGCCGCCGATATGATCCTCATGCCCGTGAGTGACAATGAGGGCGCGTACGTTTTCCCTGTGTTCCTTTAGATAGGTTATGTCTTGGATAATGAGGTCGACCCCCAGTAAACTTTCGTCCGGAAATTTCGAACCGCAATCGACGACGACGATATCGTCCTCATATTGGATGACGTACATGTTTTTCCCGATTTCATTGATGCCGCCTAAAGCAAAAACCGCTAATTTTGTGTCCACATCGATGTCCTCCCACACTTGGTAATGAAAAAGGGCTGTCCCGTCATATCGACAGAGACAGCCTTTACTCCGAAAGTAGGATTCGAACCTACGGCCTATCGGTTAACAGCCGATTGCTCCACCGCTGAGCTATTTCGGAAGGATATTACTAATCCTATATTGTGCAGGTTGAAAAGAATTATTCATGTTTATTTCAAAAAAATCACCTCCAAAAACAAATCGGAGGTGCAAATCAAACGTGTATTAATTTTTATTCAAACCGAAAAGGACGTTGAAGCCGAAGCAAAGGACACCTAGCACGGTCATCACGCCGCCTATTGTTGCGAACAGGAAGAAAATTTCCGGTCCTCCGAGAATGGCTGTTGCAAGGCTGATCATCATAATTGGCAAGCCGATATTATGAAGCCAGAAGTGTGCCTTCGCCATACCTGACTCTTCCAAGTTTGGATAGAGGTGATAGAATACCCCCGCCAATGCAAGCGAGACCCAACCGACTAAATTCAAATGGACGTGCACCGACGTCAAGGTAAACACATGCGTGAATGACATGTATAGGCCGAAAGAAATGCCGATCATGAAATAAACGACTGAAATCTTCATCAACGTTTTCCCCATTTTCCCCACACCTCCCTCCAACATAGAAATCTATCTATACTATTCTATGTTGGACATTTTCCTTGGAATGAGGCTGGGGTGAAGAAAACTTCACATTCGTCCGGAACGGATGATCGTGTAGATAAGGAATAGGAACATGAGTGTAGCAATGATGGAACCTGCTTCGATGATCGGGAATTGCCAAAGCATATTCGTCTGGCCTGCGATGGCTGAGCCGATGATCAAGCCGACCATGAGAATGCTGAAGGAAAGCAAGATGATACTGAATGAAAGTCGATTGCTGATCCGGTCCAGCCGGCGCAAAAAGACTTGCACTTGCTGGACGTTGATGTCGAGCTGCAGCTTCCCTTTTCGGATTGTCGTAGCAATGGCTTTCAAGTCTTTCGGCAGATTCGTCAGGATTTCGATATTTTCAACGAAGTCTTTCCATGAATTCTCGATTAGATGCTTCGGATGATAGCGATCCCGCATCAATTTCCTCCCGAACGGCTCGATCGCTTTCATAATGCTCAACTCGGGATCCAGCTTTGCGATGAGCCCTTCAAGCGTTAGAATCGCCTTGCCTAAAATCGAAATTTCCGATGGGATGATAATATGGTGGCGGTAGGCGACTTGGAACAGCTCGACGAAAATAGCCCCAAGGCTCACTTCACTTAATGAAACATCATAATATCTCGTTTGCAGATCATCCACGTCCCTCGTAAATGCCTGCATATCCGTATCGTCAGAAAGAATGCCCATTGCGGAAAATGTGTCGATCATGTCCTCCGTATTCCCTTCCCGCAAATCAAGGAGGAGAGAGGCGAAATGGTATTTCAGATCATTATCGAGCCTTCCGACCATCCCGAAGTCCAAATAGGAGACGACGTTTTCGGGAAGGATATAAATATTCCCCGGGTGCGGATCGCCGTGGAAAAAGCCTTCGTCGAGGATTTGGTGGAACATCGAATCGACAATCCGTCTCGCAATCAGCTTCCGGTCATACCCGCCGGCGTCCAGTTTTTCCAAATCATTCACTTTGACCCCATGGACCAGATCCATCGTCAATACTTTGTCTGTCGATAAATCCCAATGGACACTCGGGATATGGATGCTTGGATTTTCCTCGAATTGTTTGGCGATGCGCTCGCTATTGCGCCCTTCCACCCGGTAATCCAGTTCATCCTGCAAGGACCTTGAAAATTCGATGATCATCTCATGAAGGTGATACGTTTTTGCCCAATCGGTATTGTCTTCAAGGAAGCGCGCCAAGTCGCTCAATATCGCAAGGTCCGTCTCCACGTTTGGCCGGATGTCTGGCCGCTGCACTTTGACAGCCACTTTTTCCCCGCTAGGCAAGTGAGCGATATGGACTTGTCCGATCGAGGCAGTGGCTAATGGATTTTCATCGAAGCTGGTGAAAATGTTTTCAAGTGGTGCTTCAAGTTCATCCACCACAATTTCACGGATTCGGCTGAACGGCACAGATGTGACATGGTCCTGCAGCTTTTCAAGCTCCATGGCGATTTCCTCTGGCACAAGATCCCGTCTTGAGCTTGCAATCTGTCCAAGTTTAATGAAAGTTGGACCAAGTTCCTGCAGTGCATGACGAAGTTTGACTCCTGCATCTTGCATATTCATTTTATTTCCGCTGTCGTTTGACGATCCGCGATCGGTTAGCCCTAATCGGAAAAGAA
Source organism: Sporosarcina koreensis (assembly GCF_042655825.1). NCBI lineage: Bacteria > Bacillati > Bacillota > Bacilli > Caryophanales > Caryophanaceae > Sporosarcina > Sporosarcina koreensis. Next base: position 97,873 of record NZ_JBHSNP010000002.1, read on the forward strand.
AGTGGCTGAACCCATTGCGTAGAAAGACATTCATTATCTCTTGAAATCGTTTTGTATGCCGAATGCGTATTTTGAACAAGTCCATTCCTCCAAATCTATCGCAGCAGTTTGTTTTTCCCTATACCCTTTTAGGGGCGGGGTTAGCCATGGAAACTCTGCTGAAGATGTGTAGGTGGAAAGTCCTGAGATGAGCATAACTAGTCAAAAGTCGAGCATAACTCATGCAAACTCGCGCATAACTCAGTCCAATTGCGCCATAACTCATCAGAAATGCACCAAAACCGACTGGAAATCGCGCAAAAGGGCACTCGAAAGTACGCGGCCGCGCAAGCAATGGGCTGGCCCATACTAACTTAGCGATTAATTCCGTGTTACACTTATTGAAAACCAAAAGAGGGTCATACAATTGGACATTCTTTTATTCATCGCAATCATATTACTAGCGTCCATCCTGCAGACAGGTACCGGGTTCGGGTTCTCCATTGTGGCGACTCCGTTTCTCTTGTTATTGTTCGACGCGCGGGACGCGATTCAAATCAATCTTCTCTTATCGTTGGTCATTTCATTGGCGATGTACCGGAAAGTAAGAGGAGATATTGATATGGGGGTCATGAGGCGGTTTATCGGAGGGAGCTTTATTGGGCTGCCGGTGGGGATCATTATATTCCTGCTTGTCGACATTCCGAAGTTGAAACTGGGGATTGGCGTTGTCATTCTTGTATTGACCGCGCTGTTGCTTATGAAGCTGAAGATCAAGCAAACGCCAAACAGGGATGTTGCCATCGGCGGACTTTCGGGTTCATTGACGACGAGCATCGGCATGCCCGGACCGCCATTGCTTCTCTATTTTTCGGGCACTGACACAGCAAAGGAGACATTGCGCGGCACGACGCTCGTCTATTATCTGTTCATCTATTCCATCAGTTTGCTTATACAGATCATCTTCGCGGGTACAAGCACGACCGTATGGAAATCCAGCCTTCTCGCGCTGCCGCTCGTATGGCTCGGCCTTTACGCGGGCCAGTATCTTTTTTTAAAGGTCAATCAAACCGGCTTCCGTATTTTTATGTATATTATTCTACTGTTTACTGGGTTTTACTTGCTGTTAAACAACTAGAAGGAGAGTGAGCAGCTGAATAATAGGCATATAAAAAAAGGGCCGGCACTTCGCCAGCCCTTCTCATTTATTAATAAACCTTATCGCCATTGAAGATGGAGTTTTTCACGATGACATAATCGACTGTCCGGATGGCATCCAACTTCGTTCCGCCCGCATAGGAGATGGACGATTGGAGATCCTGCTGCATTTCAGTCAATGTGTCTTGCAACCTGCCTTTGTATTCCACATGCATTTTCTTGCCTTCGACGTTTTTCTTCTCGCCTTTTTGGAATTCCGAAGCGGATCCGAAATACTCTTTGTACAGCTTGCCGTCCACTTCGATCGTTTCACCTGGCGACTCCTCGTGGCCAGCGAAAAGCGAACCGATCATGACCATCGAAGCACCGAATCGAACGGATTTTGCGATGTCGCCATGTGTACGAATGCCGCCGTCAGCGATGATCGGCTTCGAAGCAGCTTTTGCGCACCACCGAAGTGCAGCTAACTGCCATCCGCCAGTTCCGAAACCGGTTTTAATCTTCGTAATGCAAACTTTCCCTGGCCCAATGCCTACTTTCGTCGCGTCAGCACCCGCATTTTCAAGTTCGCGCACCGCTTCCGGCGTACCGACGTTACCAGCGATGACAAACGTTTCCGGAAGATGCTTTTTAATATGCTGGATCATCCGGATTACAGCGTTTGAATGCCCGTGTGCAATGTCGATTGTAATGTAGTCCGGAATAAGCTGATCGGCAGCCAACTGTTCGACAAAGCCGTACTCTTCCTCTTTTACCCCCACGCTGATTGAAGCAATCAAACCACGGGTATGCATATCTTTAATGAATGCTGCACGTGTTTCTGGATTGAAACGGTGCATGACATAGAAATAACCGCCTTCGGCCAATTGGACGGCGATTTTTTCATCGATGATCGTCTGCATATTTGCGGGGACGACCGGCAATACGAATTTATGTTTACCTAAAGTAACGGAAGTGTCACATTCTGAGCGGCTATTCACAATACATTTAGCAGGAATCAATTGAATATCTTCATAATCAAATACTGTATCCATACATTACACTCCTAAAGGCGAATAATATTTTTTATTTCGATGAAATCGTTCGTACTTTTGTAATTTACATCATTTTTCCGTATTCGTCAATGAAATAGTATCTCTAAAAAAAGCAGATTATATTCCAATTTAAGGGTGTTCAACGGGTGTGTAGGTGATATGATGGGTGATGGTTTGAAAATTTATAGAGGAGATCGGTTGCATTGAGGCTGTCTTTAAAATATTTAATCGGGCTGGTGGCGTTATTATCAGTTTTGTTGACGTTGGCGGCCAGCATCATTTCAGGTTATCGGGTTGAGCAGCAATCGTTAATTACAAATACATTGGAAACGAACCGATCATATGCGGTGAAAATGGCGCAGTCGACGGAGTCCTATTTGACGATGACGCTGCAGTCCATGAAAGAAAGCGCGAACCAGGTTGCACCTATTTTAGGTCAAGAAAACGCAGAAGAAAAACTGCTTAACGAAGTAAATCGGATGAAGAAACAAACAAATACATTCAATTCCGTTTCCATCGTTGCTAAAGATGGTGAAATTTTGGCTGTCTCCCCGGAGACTTTGGCTTTAAAAGGGAGAAAACTCGATTCGATAGGCGGCCGTGAAGCGTTGAAGAAACGCGAGGCGTTCATCTCGCAACCTTATATCGGACTGACGGGGCGCTTGATCATTTACTTGTCCCATCCGATCTTCAACAGCGATGGTGATTATCTCGGCCTCGTCGGGGGAACGATTTATCTGAAAGAGGAAAACATCCTCCAGCAAGTATTGGGTGAACATTTTTATAAGGACGGCTCGCATGTGTATGTCATCGATACAAGCGGCCGTATCATATATCATCAAGATCCTCGCCGGATAAACGATATGGTGGCGGAAAACGAAGTCGTCCAGCAATTGATGGCGGGTAAAAGCGGCGCGATGGAAGTCGTGAATACGGAGGGAGTCGAAATGCTTGCGGGCTATGCGACGATACCGACTGCCAATTGGGGAGTTGTGACGCAAAGACCAAAGGATATCTCTTTGGCGCCTTCCGTAGCGATGATCAAGGAAATGGTTTGGAAAACGGTGCCCTTCCTCATTATCTCTTGCTTGATCATTGGCATTGTTTCAAGAATGATTGCTCAGCCTTTGACGAGGCTTGCAACGTATGCCGAGTCAAGCACAGAAAACAATCAAGGGGAAAAAATCGACGACGTGCATGCGTGGTATTATGAAGCGATCCAATTGAAAAAAGCGCTGAATCACAGCTTGAATTTCTTTATTCACCAATCAACGGTCGATCCGCTGACGAAGCTGATGAACCGCCGGATCATGGATGCCCATTTGGAAAATTGGACAGAGCAGGAGCGCCCTTTTGCATTGCTCATCTTTGACATCGATAAATTCAAGCACGTGAATGATACGTATGGACATGCCATGGGTGATGAAGTGCTGAAATATTTGGCGGCATCCATGCTTGAAGTCGCTCGGAAAGACGATGTGTGCTGCCGCTTGGGCGGGGAGGAATTTGTCATGCTACTGCCCGAAACGGGTCGGCATGAAGCCTTCCGATTGGCGGAACGGCTGCGCAAGAAGTTGGAAAGCACGATAAGTCCTTGCGGGGAAGTCGTGACGATTTCCACAGGGATTGCGATGTACCCTGAAGACCGGGTGGACTCGGCGGAACTGTTGGACTTGGCGGACCAATGTCTGTATGAAGCGAAACGGACGGGACGGAATCGTACGATTGATTGTGCTTCGATGAAAATAAAAGTGTGAGGAGGATAAAATCATGCAGTATTCGAAAACGAAAATGGAACAGCTCGTGAAAAACAATGCGGAATTGACGCAGCGGCTGAAGCAGATCATGAAAGAACATGAATTGGAAAAGAGCTTTGCTTTGAAGGCGCTGTACCACGCCGAAGTGAAGGAAAGCGGCAGGTTCATGAAGGATTATCAGGAGCTTTAAGCATACGAATAACAGGCAGGGACACGTCTATGCAGCATCGGCGTGTCCCTGCTCTTTTGTTTTTCGATAAAATCGGTAGGATTAGTGTGAATTAAAATCAGTTTCATTGAAAAGTAGGAACGTTTGTTTTATAGTGTTGGAAGGAGGCGGCAGTTCGGTTGCCATTTCGAAATAGGGGAACACCCTATAACTGAAAGGGGGGAGTCAAATGCAAAATCGGAAAGAGGAATTGGAGGAGGCGCGCTTGAAAGGGTTGAATCAAGGCATCCGGCAAGAGAAGGTTTCCACAGTGCTGACAATGCATGGCTTGGCTTTCTCCACAGAAAAAATCGCCTTGGTGACGAGGCTCACTACGCAAGAGATTGAAGCCATTATTCTGGAAAACTGGCATTGAAGGCTTTGGCTTATAAATAGTTGTTCAAGTGAAGAACCGCTTCGGTCAAATATGACTGGTGCGGTTCTTTTAGGTTGCTCCAACCATAATAAAAGACGAAAACACCTCCTCTGAGTGTTAAGATAGTATATACAAAACGCCTGTACAGGTGGAGCCCCCGAAGGGAGACAAGCAGAATGAGCACCCAGTTGACACAAAAGAAAATCATAGATCTGTGCGGCACTGTTTCATTCAAACGGGGCGAGATGTTTAACCGTGCAGGGAAAGTGACGATTGAACAATCTAGCGACACCCATTGCAAGGCGATTGTGGCGGGAAAGGAAAATTTCCATGTCACAATCGATCTTACTGATGAAGAGCCGCGGACGCAGTGCAGCTGTCCGGTCCTGCCATTCTATAAATACAAATGCCAGCATGTTGCGGCTGTTATGATTGCGATGATTGAACGGAAGAGGGAACAGGAACCGGATTTGACGGAAGGGCTGCTTTCCCTTTTCAACGAACGACCTCGAGCGAGAGGGCATCAGCTTCATTTTGAAAATAGGGAAGTACTGGGGCTGCGATTTACGTTGAAACCCGTCACTATGGGCAAACAACTTATGCTTGGCATCGAGCTGACAATCGCCGGAATCCATGTGGAAGACATCCGGCAATTTTTGAAGGATGTCAATGAAGGACAAGCAAGCTCGCTGACATCCGCATTCGCATTTGATTCCGAAATCCATTGCTTTAAACGTGAAGATGAGGCAGTGTTGCAACAGCTTATTGACAATAATCATGAAGAGGGGGCGTTCGGACATCGCTCCGTCGGACCCGACATTTTGCGAATCCCGCCTTCCTCATGGGAAAAGCTCCTACAGCTTTTGAGTGAAGCGACCGAGGTCAACCTGGAATGTGAAGGGAAATCGGGGGCTTTCCACCTTTCAGAAGCAACATTGCCAGTCCGATTTCATTTCGGAAAAAAACCTGAAACGGGACATGTATTGACGATTGATGGATTGGCATATGTCCAAGTATTGCAGGCGTATGACCTCGTCTTATGTGACGGGCAATTATTCCAACTTAGCGGTGAGGACTGCAAGCGGCTTGCCGACTTGAAACAGATGGTTGAAACGTCGGGCACTCGTCAGCTGCCGATTTCGAATGAGCAGATCGGCTTTTTCATCGAGAAGGTCGTCCCGGGCTTGCGAAGGATCGGCGAAGTCCAGCTCGATGAAACGGTGATGGACCAGCTTGTGAAATCCCCGTTGAAGGCGAAACTCTATCTTGACCGGGTGAACAACCGGTTGCTTGCGAGCCTCGAATTCCAATACGACCATATTGTCCTGAATCCTGTTACGGAGAGGGATCTGCCGGCGGGCTCTGTATTGGTCCGCGACTTGGAAAAGGAAGAGGCCGTCCTCCGGTTAATGGAGGAAAGCTCATTCGCCACAACGGATGAAGGGTATTTATTGCACAATGAAGAATTGGAATATGAATTCCTCCATCATGTCCTCCCAAAACTTCAAAAGCTTGTCCAAGTGTACGCGACAACAGCAATCAGGAACCGGATTTTCAGAGGGCATGCCAAACCGCGGATTCGGGTGAAAGCGCATGAGGACCGGACGAATTGGCTAGAATTCAAATTCGAAATGGATGGAATACCGGATAAGCAAATACGTGAAATCCTTGAGGCGCTGGAGGAAAAACGGAAATATTACCGTTTGCGAAACGGCTCCCTTCTTTCATTGGAAACGAGGGAATTTGAAGAAATCCAACGGTTTTTGAATGAAATCCCGGAAAACCTTGATGACCTCGAAAAGGGGTTGAATATACCGATGGTACGCGGCATCCGCTTCCTGGATGCAGTCGGTGACGATGAAATGTTTTCCGTCGAGGCATCGGCCCGCCAGTTTTTTGACCGGCTGCTGAATCCCGGTAATTACGCGGAAGTGCCACCGTCGCTGGAAACGGTATTGCGCGATTATCAAAAAACAGGTTTTCAATGGATGAAAACGATTGCTGAATTCGGCATCGGCGGGGTACTGGCGGACGATATGGGGCTTGGCAAGACTTTGCAGAGCATTGCGTTCATCCTGTCTGTGCTGCCTGATATCCGGGAGAAAAAACGGCGGGTCTTAATCGTATGTCCATCATCTCTAACATATAACTGGTTGAGCGAATTCCGGAAATTCGCGCCTGAAATAAATGCCGTTGTCATGGACGGGTCGAAAAAAGAGCGGGCGGAGCGGCAGAATGACGTGGAAGGAAAGGACGTGCTGATCACGTCCTATCCGTTGATCCGCCGGGATATCCAATGGTATGAGAAGCAGGATTTCCAGGTAATCTTTTTCGACGAGGCGCAGGCATTCAAAAATCCGTTTACGCAAACGGCACGGGCAGTGAAAAGAATCCACACAGACACTCGTTTCGCATTGACCGGAACGCCGATCGAAAATTCGGAGGAGGAACTTTGGTCGATCTTTCACGTCGTATTCCCTGAACTGTTCATGGGGCTGCGGGAATATAGCGAACTTACGACGAAAGCGATTTCCCGCCGCGTCCGGCCGTTTTTGCTGAGGCGGATGAAGGAAGACGTCCTTGGGGAGCTTCCGGAAAAAATTGAATCGATGGAATCCGCGGAGCTGCTTCCCGAACAGAAAAAGCTGTATGCCGCCTATTTGGCAAAGCTGCGCCATGATACATTGAAGCATTTGGATAAGGACACGATACGGCGGAATAAAATCAAGATCCTCGCCGGACTGACCCGGCTAAGGCAAATCTGTTGCCACCCGGCATTGTTCGTGGACGGCTATAAAGGGAGTTCGGCGAAATTCGAGCAGTTGAAGCAACTGATTGAAGAATCGAAGCTTGCGGGAAGAAGGGTGCTGATCTTTTCGCAGTTCACAAAGATGCTCGGCATCATTGGCAAGGAACTGGCGATGAAGGGAACCCCATTCTTCTATTTGGACGGACAAACGCCTTCTGAGGAACGGTTGGAATTATGCAATCGATTCAATGCCGGGGAGCGCGATGTGTTTTTGATTTCCCTTAAAGCGGGCGGAGCGGGGTTGAACTTGACCGGGGCGGATACCGTCATATTGTATGACCTATGGTGGAATCCCGCGGTTGAAGAGCAAGCCGCGGACCGTGCTCACCGTATGGGTCAACAGCAGAACGTTCATGTCATCAAGCTCGTCGCGCGCGGCACGATTGAGGACAAGATGAATGAATTGCAGGAGAAGAAAAGGAATCTGATTGAAGAGATCATTGATTCGAAGGATGCTGCGAATACAACTTTGACCGAGGACGATATTCGGGAACTGTTGGAAATATAGGAAGCGGTAAATACGAATGGAAAAGGAGTGGATCGGTTGAAAGCGATAAAGATTTTACTTAGTGTTGCCGTCGTCATTGTCGTTATCGGCTTCGGTGTGTACCATTTAGGGACGAAATTCATCGCCGATGAAGTGATGGGCCAAGTGGCGGCGGAACTGGAGTCGAGTGGGCAGATGGAAGCGATCCGTCAGGAAGTTCAAAAGGATCCGGAACTGCGCGCGTTTATTGAAGAAGGGAAGAATGTAGACACCTCGAAACTTCCTTTCAAAACGAAAGAGGAAGCGACTCGGGCGTTGCTGAAGAAGTTCGACCTCAGTGAAATCAATGACATACAAATTCAAGCGCGACAAGGCATGACGGCATCGGAGCAACAAGCACTGTTCAATAAAATTGAAAGCCGTTTGACGGATGAAGAGATGTTAGCGTTGAAAGCACTGGCTTATAAAGAGTTGTTCAAGTGAAAAACCGCTTCAGTCTGAGGGGACTGGAGCGGTTTTTGCTCGGAAAAGAGACGGCCGGAAAGTTATCGGTCACTTGGCCGGAGTTATCGGTCACTTCCCGGCGAATATCGGTCAGTCTGCGCGAGTTATCGGTCACTTTCACAAAGTTATCGTCATTTCGTTACTTTAGACCTAACGACTTCGTTAAGTTCTCTGACGAAATTTAGGTTCGCCACGTAAACTCTTCCCCTTCTTTCCCCTTCAAAAGGAATTCCTGACCTCCTTAGAACCCGTTTTATCTTTTGTTCGTCGGACAGACGGAAAAATTGCCGAGCTGTCTTGTTAGAAATGTGATAATCCACCAACATAAAATAATCCAGTAGTGTTTCGATGTGGGCTTGGGGGTCGATATTCTTGCATTGCGGGCAACCCCAACCACTTTGTATCGATTGCATGCCAAAGAAACCGCAATGCACACAGCGTATTCCCGGTATGAGTTCGGATGGCTGGATTCCAAATCTATCTGATAGTGGAAACGGATCAAACTCACGGTGGGCATTAGAAAGCTTATTTGCAATATCTTCAAGCTCAGGCACATCAATAACTGAGTGAAATGAATTGAGTCTTCGGAGAAAGACAGGAATTTCAAGGGGGAAAAGGAGAGTCAGATCCTTACGGTGGTTCTCGAATTGCTGTTGCGGTCTGGGGAAAACCGCTGCCTGATAAATGGGGATAGGCATGTCGTGCGCGTGAAACCAATCTTCCAGCAGCATTTTATTCCGCTCCAACTGGACTGACGGACATTCAAAAGCGTCAACTTGTCCACCTTCAAGGGTTCGGGTCAGTTGGTTTTGCGTTTCAGGAAAACTGATTCGGCCGGCGATATTTTTCACTTCAAAGATGACAGCACCTTGCTTGAAAAGAAAAAGTGTGTCGATTTGAAATTTGCCGGTGGATTGCAAGTTCAAATCATGGAAAATGTAATGCTTGAAAGGGAACTGGTATTGCTGAAAGACATTCGCCAGTATTCTCTCACCGTTTTCACCGGCTCGCGTCTTTCTCAGCTCATTCTCGATGTCCGCATAGCGTGGGTGATGCTCCGGCAACCTTCGCAGCAGCACCTCAAGCCCGATTGCCTTTAAAGAAATCGGTTTTTCCTTCATAATCAATGAGATATCGCCTCCAAATGGAATATTATTACTTCCACTCTACCATAAGAGTCTGATTATTTACTAGGAATATAGTCGGGGAAAACTTATCGTTCATTTCCGATGAGTTATCGATCAATTCCACAAGGTTATCGTTCATTTCCCGTTAGTTATCGGTCAGTTGCAAGAAGTTATCGGTCACTTTCACAAAGTTATCGTCATTTCAGGACCTTTGCCTCATCGCAAACGCAAAAAAGGCAGCGCACAACACGCTGCCATTCCATATTCATTTCTTCAAATCATATCCCACAACAGTCCAAATGCCTGTGGAATCCTTCCGCACCAAACGTTTCAAATAAACCCTGCCGATTGCCGACTTTTCACTGTTCACTTGCACAACCGCATCTGCATTCGATTGTTCAACCACTTTCAAATCCTCGTAATCGATAGGATAATCCCCAACAATCCCTTCCGGTGAAAGCTGAAGACTCGCAAATACTTGCGAGACGAATACCGGGTCGAGATTCCATGGCGAGTTGCCCGCATCGACGCTTTTTTGTGTGTTTTCGACGACAACGATGTCATAGGGCACTTCGACTTCAGGGGACTTCCCGGATTCCATATCGGACGTCGGGATTTCTACCGTTCCGCCGGCTACTTTTTCTGCGAACACTTCAAGATCATCTCTTGAAGCATTTCCCGAGATGACAAACTCAAAGCCGTCCTGTTGCCAGCGAATGGAGCTGATGTCCGTCATCGTTCCATATGGCCCAGTTCCAAGTAGACCGGTCTCGACCAGGACAGGAAATTGAATTTCCGCAGGCTGGCCATTGACAGTGCCGGTTACTGCACTTAAAGCAGGATTCAACGGTCCGCTCGCTTTCCCTTGAGAAAGAACAATCGTGCCACCGTCGTTTATCCGGTACGTTGTATTGATGACTTTTTCATTCACACTGACCGCAATTTTTTCAAACGGATAGGGAAGAACGGTCGGTGTGAAGCCTGCAGCAAGTTCCGCTTCATGCCAATCACTTACGACTATTTCTGGCTTTCCTTCAACGACCACATAGCCTTTCGGTACATTGTAAGCAAGGACATCCCCGGGAATTTCATCAACAATATCTATAGAAGAGTACTGAATCGTATATTGAATGGCGTTTTGCCACGCCGTCTGCTTCTTCAAAGGCAGTTTTGTTTCGTCGTCAACCCACACCTTATACGATTCGCCCGCTTTCGGAGTCACTTCAATGACAGTCGATTTTCTGCCGGCGACTGTTTCCTTGCCAATGACGGATGTGGTGAGAGCATTTGAAATTTCCTTGATTTCATTTCCTAGTTCAAATGTGAAGCGGTATGAGTCAGGGAATGCGGGCAACAAATGGATTTCCTCGTTGACGGAATCCACTTGCCATTTGTTCTCCCCGTCATTCACAGTGGTGACTCCCTTCTGGAAGCCCTCGATCCCTTTCACAACATAGCGTCCGTCTTGGTCCGCCCAAACTTCCAATTTTGCTTGGGTGGAAGAGGTCCCTTCTTTATTCGTAGAGATGACGTCAATCAACCCATGATAGGCACTCAACTCGCTGTATGCCTTCTCCATCGCCTCGACAATGGAAGGGCGAGACATCGGCAGAAGCACGGTGAATAAAAAGATGACGGCCGCCGCAATCCCTGCCAATCCGAACATCAAATGCCGTTTCGTCCGCTTTCGTGGCGCTTTCTTCCGCCAATGTTCCGACACTGAGCCGATCAGCCTCTCTTCGAAATCAGAATCTGGCATTTCGGGTTCCTTTAAGCTCCGGACCAGCTTGGCTGTCGAATAAAGTTCCTCAAGCTCTCCATTCTCCTCCGATAACGCATCCGGTTTTCTTTCCGCATTCAGCCTGTCGATGAATTCCGATAACCTTTTCTCGTCATTCCTCATTATTCATACCTCCCATCCCTTGAAACCCTTTCATGATCGCAGCGAGCGCCTGTAATGCGCGATGCTGCATGACACGGATATTTCCATCGGTTTTCCCCATTAGCTTTGCCGTTTCCGCAGTCGAATAGCCTTTCAAAATCCGTAGCTCTATGACGTTCCTTTGCTCATCATTCAACTGGCCAAGCGCTTTTTCAATGAGGAAACGTTCATCGCTCAGCCGGGTTTCATCCTCAACTGCCGCTTCCGGCGTGGTTATGGAGTCGAGGTGAAGCGGCGTGCCCCGCCGTTGTTTCATTCGCCACGAATCACGGATCAGGTTGAGCGCGACTGTTTTCAAAAAGCTCATATGTTTGGCGGAATCGATGCGCCCTTTTTGAAGGTAGGGAATCGCCTTGATGTAGGTTTCCTGTGTGATTTCCTGCGCCTCCTCCCGATTTTGCACTTTATAGTAGATGAATTGGTAGAGCGGTTTCCAAGTCGTCCGGCAAATCTCTTCGATGGATGTGTCGTTTGGACCTTTCTCATCGTGTTTCATCGGCCTTCATTCACCTCTTCCATGTTGCTCTAACTAATTAAACGACTTTCGGATGCCTGGCGTTACAGTCGCTTCAGATTTATTTTATGTAGGATAAGGAACAAAAAAATGCCCAGAGATCCGCGTCTCTGGGCTCTTCTTATTCATCTCCGTATTCCAACTGCTCCTTGATTTTCCCGTCATCTCCATGAATATAAACCATCGTTCCGGCTTCCTCAGCCATCCGTTTGGCTTCATCAACCGCATCATTTCTGGAATCAGCCGTATAGGCCGGTTCATCGTTGCCTTCCTTTTTCACAGCCCATCCTTCATCATGATGGGGAACGACGTGGAATCTCGCATCGTCCGTTCCTGCACGGTCTTCAAAATACTCATCTTGGTCTCGTTTCTTATCATGTGTCATATGATAACCTCCTTCGTTGTAACCAGTCTTGTACCCTTCCATTACCCTGTTGGGTGGAATCAAAACAGCGGAAAATCATAGAATAGTATGCCTTCTCTGGTTATAAAATGGTAAACTTAAACAAACGGGGGTGTTGATATGGATTCATCCAATATGGTTTTATCTTTACGGAATGTCACGATGACGTACGGGAATCATCGTGTGTTGAATGGCGTGAATTTGGAAGTGGAACGGGGGCAGATCATCGGCTATATCGGTCCTAATGGTGCTGGTAAAAGTACGACAGTGAAGATCATGCTAGGTTTGATCCAAGATTATGAAGGACAGGTAGTCATCTTCGGCGAGGACATCGCTTCGGGGGACCCGTCTTACAAAAGAAGAATTGGTTACGTGCCGGAGCAGGCGGAGCTGTACGATAACTTGACGGCGATGGAGTACCTGGCGTTCACGGGGGAATTGTATGGGCTTGACCGTGCATTCGCGGAGGAAAAAGCGCAGAAGCTCATGGAGGAATTTGAGCTTGGCCATGTGCTGCACTCCCGAATCTCGTCATTTTCCAAAGGAATGAAGCAGAAAGTGCTCATCATTTCGAGCCTCTTGCATAATCCGGACCTTCTGTTCTTCGATGAACCGTTAAGCGGATTGGATGCGAACAGCATGATGGTCATCCGTGAAATGCTCGCGCAACTGGCGGCGCAAGGAAAAACGATCTTTTATTCCTCGCATATTATGGATGTCGTCGAGAAGATCAGCAATCGGATTGTGCTGCTCGTCAAAGGGACCGTCGTAGCGGATGGCAGCTTCGAGGAATTGCAGGAAATGAGTGAAGAGGGGTCGCTTTCCGATATTTTCAACCAGCTGACGGGGTTCACGGACCACGCGAGTCGGGCAGAGCGATTCATTTCGATTGTAGAGGATGGAACTGCCAATGCATGATTTCCGGACATTGGCGATCCTCTCCAAATTTAGACGGCTATTCATAAAAGCAGGCATTGACTATGACGCAATGGAAACCATCTTACGCATGAAATTGACGATGGATGGCAGACGAACGCCGACCATTTTCAATGGGCAGAAGAAAAAGGAAGGCAATCAGTTCCTGAAGTCTTTATGGATCTACGGTTTGTATGGGCTTATGGTGATCCCATTCCTTCTCTTCGGGGAAGACCATTATATTTTCCAAATGAGCCTCGTCTTCGGAATAATCATGTTCATTTTGGCAACGACGATGGTGTCCGACTTCTCTTCTGTCTTGTTGGATTTGCGGGATAAGACGATTTTGCAGACGAAACCGGTGAGCAGTAAGACGATCAATACTGCGAAAACCGTCCATATATTGATTTATATGTTTTTCATAACAGGGGCCTTCATTGCCATCCCACTCGTCGTCGGGTTGTTTGCGAAAGGAATTCTATTTACCCTTATATTTCTTGCGGCATTGGTGTTGACGATGCTCTTTATCGTTGTGATTACGTCACTCGTCTATTTTGCGGTCCTACGGTTCTTTGACGGCGAAAAATTGAAGGACATTATCAACTACGTGCAAATTCTGCTGTCTGTCGGCGTCATCGTCGGCTATCAGATTGTCATCCGCGCCTTCGACTTTGTCGACTTGGATTTAACGTATTCATTCAGCTGGTGGCATCTGTTTTTGCCGCCGATATGGTTTGGTGCAGCATTTGACCTATTGTTGAATCAAGACTTTTCAAATGTGCTGATTCTATTGTCGTCACTCGCTTTGCTCGTCCCAATCCTCTCCATGTATGTCTATGTGCAGCTTATGCCGTCGTTCGAACGTAATATGGATAAGCTGATGAGCGAGTCGAAAAATAAGCGGAAGAAATCGAGCTGGTGGGTGGATATTTGGGCAAAGCTTTGCTGCCGGGGCAGGGAAGAGAAGACATTCTTCCGCTTTGGAACCTTGATGATGGGGCAGGAGCGGGAATTCAAGCTGAAAGTTTATCCTTCGCTTGGCTTTTCAATGGTATTTCCGTTCATTTTCATCTTTATGGAACTGCAAACGAGGACATTGGCGGACATCGCTACGGGGAAAATGTTTTTGCTCATTTATTTTGGAAATATGATGATTCCGACCATCGTCCATACGATGCAGTTTTCAGTGAATCATAAAGGGAGTTGGCTCTTCAAGGCTGCGCCGATCCAGCAACCTGCTGCGGCGTATAGTGGGACGTTAAAGGTATTTTTAGTGAAGCTGTACATGCCGATTTTCATCTTGCTGTCGATTGTGTTCATCGTGATTTTTTCGTGGCGAATCGTTCCCGACCTGTTCGCGGTTTTATTAGGGTCGATACTTCAGACATTGCTCACGTATAAAGGGCTCAATTCAGGCGCCTTTCCGTTCACCGAATCCTTCGATTTTGCACAATCGGAAGGCTCGGCTAAACTGATTTTGCTCACTCTACTGGCAGGGATTTTTGTCATATGCCACCTGATCGCAAGTGCGATAACAGGTGGAGTTTACGTATATATCGCTGTGCTGGTCATCGCGATATTCATCGGCTGGCGGAAGGTGTTTCCGATGAAGCGAGAAATGCCAGTTCGGTTGTGAGTTGGAGTACAAATACCAGTTTTCAATGATTCCCAACATATTTAGACTACTTGATCAATTTAGAATACATGTAGGCAATTTAGCAATTCCCCCTTATAATTAGTTTGAGGTAAATGAGGAGGAAAACAATGTTAACGCCTGAACAGCTACAAGCAATTGAAAACTTGCAAAAAGAATGCGAGACATATGACGGGGTATCATTGAAGTTAAACTGGGATATGCTTCGCCAACGAAAAGATCAGTCGATGGATTTTTTTCATTACGTGGATGGCGAGCTAGTTGCGTATTTGGCCCTTTACGGCTTTGGCTCAACTGTTGAAATTTGCGGGATGGTGAAGCCTGCTGAACGAAGGCAAGATAACTTTTCTGATTTGTGGAATCAAGCATTGCAAGTCATCAAGGAAAAGGGATACAAAAAAATCCTCTTAAATGCGCCTTCGACTTCTGAGTCGGCAAAGAGATGGCTTGAGAATCAGCCATGTACCTATGATTTTTCTGAGTATCAAATGGTCTGGAAACAGCAGTCTATGGAAGAAGGGAGAGGTATCCAATTAAGGCAATCAACCGAGGATGATGCGCCGTTTGAAATCCAATTGGATATGTTAGGCTTCGGCATGTCGCTGGAGGACGCTACAATTCATAAACAAGAAGTGAAAAATAATCCGAATGATGCACATTACATTATTGAAGTGGATGGCAAGAGTGTGGGCAAGATCCGAGTGAGCCGGAATGATGGCGAATCCTATATTTATGGATTTGTCGTTCATCCCGACTTTCAAGGGATGGGATATGGCCGCCAAGCATTGCAAGCGGTCGTCCATATGGAAGAGCCTTCCGGCAATCCGGTCAGACTCGAAGTGGAAGCGAAAAATCGCAATGCCCTCCGTCTTTATGAGTCAATCGGGTTTCGGACTGTCCAAGGACAGGATTATTATCTTTGGGATGAATAAATGAAACCGCTTCAGTCGGAGGAGACTGAAGCGGTTTTTTACTCGTTTAAGAAAACACGGCAACGCAATTACATTGCCGTAAACGCCGTTTGTCAAACAGCCTGAATTTCAATCATGAATAAACCAAGTCCATTCGCCTGCGAAATGGCATCAACAATTTTTTGGATGTCCCTTTTCACTATTTCTTCTTGTGGATCTATATTTTCGAAATAAAGCATGATATACTTTTTGTCCTTTGAATACACCTGAAATCCGATTTGCCCGTTTGGTGCATAGCCGTTCTTTTTAAGTTCCTCTTCAAGTTGAAGAGTGAAGTTTGTTTCTTGTATTTTGTTGATCATTTCATGGGCTTCTGCATTTCGGGCGGAGGACGCTGTATGGATAGTATTGACGACGTTTAGTTGAAAATCATTTTTATCGTAATGGTTTTGTTCAATTATGTCTGTCGCTATTTGCTCCACTTTTGAATTGAAGGCTGGATCATTGTCTACTGGCAGGTTTACGATCAGCTCGACTTTTTCAGAAGCCATTTTGTATTCCAAACTGAAGGTTGAGTAATCTTGATGCTCCAACTCCTGCATAATGTACCCCATCAAATCATTATAACTGAGCCGAACAGCAAATCGCGTATTCTTTTTAGGTGGCTTGTGATAGCTAGAAATGTCTAAGAGAAAATGTTCACGCTCCATATTATTTTCTTCCAGCACCCCATTGACGATTTGGGTTATTTCCTTTGTAGCCGACCTTTTAATTTTATCGCTTGGCAACTTTATGAGGATTTCGATGTTTTCATCTGGCATAATGGCGTAATCCAACACAAATCCTATGTCAGCCTTCCGTAACTCCTGCTTAATTTCAGTAATTAATTCCTCGTATTGTCGGATATAAGTAGTTACATCAGTCGAAAATTCCGTGTCTGCATTAACCTCTTTAGCCGACTTGCCCTTTAGAAACAAAACAGCCGAAAAAGAAAGGATCAGCAGAAGACATAGCAATGGTAATTTAATTTTCAAGTGCCTCTATTCCTCCGTTCATTGAAATGGCCATGGTAAAGGGTATGTTTCGTACTTGGGGAGGATGCATTGCCTTTTAATTGTCCCAGCGCGGCCACCTTAAACTTATCGGTCATTTCCCGGAGGATATCGTTCATTTCCCGTCTTTTATCGATCAATTCAGAGGAGTTATCGTTCATTTCCCGACATATATCAATCATTTCCCAACTCATATGGTCATTTTGGGACTTAAGGTGCAATGACACTCATCCTCGTACTTTACAAATTCCCATTTATATGTCATAATAAAATAGTTAATTAACCTAACTAACTATTACTCAACAAGGGGGCGATACCCATCGAATCGTTACAACAATACTTTTTCGGGCATTATTACAAACTTTATCGCCCATTGCTTAATCAAGTCAATGCAAAGCTGGCCCAATACGGGTTGTTTAGTTCACAGTGGCAGATCATGAAGCTGCTGATGCAGGAAGGCGCGATGACGCCTGCTGAAATTGCGCAGCGGCAGCAAGTGGAGAAGCCGAGCATCACGAAGATCCTTCAGCGTCTCGGGGAAATGGAGTATGTGGAATCGACACCGGGACAAGATAAGAGGGAAAAATGGATTCGGCTGACAAGTTCAGGGGAAGCTGTTTGCCGCGACGTCATGGAGCAGCTTGCATCCCTTTACGAAGACCTTCTAAAAGGTTCATCGAAAGAAGAAGTGGAAATAGCCATAAGCGTATTGGCGCGCGCCCACCAAAATCTAACGTCATGAAAGAGTGAAAGTATGGAAGAACAGAAATTATGGACAAAGGACTTCATTACCATATCAATTATCAATTTCATCCTCATGCTTGCCATGTATTTATTATTAGTCACCATTGCGCCGTTCGCGGTTGAACAATATGGGGCTTCGACGAGCATGGCGGGGCTTGTTTCGGGAATTTTCATCATCGGAACACTCATTGCACGGATTTTTTCAGGAGGCTTGATTGGAAAAGTCGGCGGTAAGAAGATGCTGTTTATCGGTCTTCTTGTTTCCACGATTGCGACCGCCTTTTATTTCGGATCAGCGAATATGCCGCTGCTGCTCGCAAACCGGCTATTTCACGGCATCGGTCTAGGCATCGCGTCCACCGCAACCGGCACGATGATTGCGCAAGCGATTCCGGTATCCAGGAGGGGCGAAGGGATCGGTTATTTCAGCATGAGCACCGTTATGGCAACAGCAATCGGACCGTTTTTCGGCATCTTCATGAGCCAGCACTATCCATTCCATATGCTGTTCGTCCTCTGCCTCGCTTTAAGCATCGTGACACTGATCATGTTCTTCTTCGTCAATGAAACGGTGAAGCCATCTGCATTGAACAAGCCGGCAGTGGCGAGACAACGAATTGGCCTATCCAATTTCATTGAAAGAAAAGCATTGCCGATCTCCATCATTACATTATTCGTAGCTCTTGCCTATTCAGGCGTGCTGTCTTTCATCTCGTTTTACGCGAAGGAGATTAACCTCGTTGAATTCGCAAGCTTCTTTTTCCTCGTCTATGCCATCGTCGTGCTACTGTCCCGCCCATTCTCAGGAAAGCTATTGGACGTAAAAGGGGCAAAGCTTGTCGTCATCCCTTCGCTCGTACTCTTTGCACTTGGCATGATTGTGTTGAGCCAGACGCATAGCGGCATCATGCTCCTTGCGGCAGGTGCCATATTCGGGCTTGGCTACGGGAATTTTCAATCATGCGCCCAAGCGATTGCTTTGAAAGGGATTTCCGTTGAACGGCTCGGCATCGCCACCTCTACGTTCTATATCTTCCTGGACTCCGGACTCGGGTTTGGGCCGTACTTTTTAGGCGTTGTCGTTCCAAGCCTCGGCTATCGGGGCATGTATGAAGTGCTGACGGTTGTCATTCTGCTATCGCTAGTAGCGTTCGTCTACTTGTTTCGTACGAGAAGTAAAGACCCTATATACGATATAGATGAAAAGGTGTAAGACAAGCAGCGCGAGTAGCTGCGATATCGATATTAAAGCAATAAATAGTACATCCGAAAATAAAATGACTTCGCCAGGCGGAAGTTCTTTTGTGGGCTCAACAACCATAAAAAAGGAAACTAAAAAGGATACAGAGAAAGCTAAATAGGCAGCGAGTGAATGCTGGTAAAACGCTATTTTATAGTCGCTGATCCCAAGAAGAATATTGGTGAATCCAATCGCTAAAGGAAAGATCACTAATTGAAATAGGAATAAATCAATTGTTCCTACAGGTATTGACCAGTAAAACACTTGGGCTGAACAAGCAATAATGATGTTTATTATCGCTACTGCAATGAAACTTTTATTCATTTTGCACCCCTTTTTAGTTTCATATGGTTGTCAGGTGAAGGAGCACATAGCGTGTTCCTTCGCTTTTTTGTATTGGTGAAATATAGAAATTATATGGTATAGTATCTGAAATAAATACTTCGCAACGATTACAATTCAGTACACGGGGGGCGTGGCGTTTTGAATTCGAATCCATGGAGCATAGTTTTCTTTGCAATCAGTACATGCTTTAGTGTTTCTCTGTTCATAATCACGACGTTATTTCGTCTGCTCATAACAGCTGACATTCCTGTACGCTATAGTGCAGGGGAAACAAAATTCTTCATCGTGTTGCTTGTTTTGACTACATTCACTTTAATTCTCATGGTTATTTTCTCAAGGAAATTTATCTTGCCCGTCACGTTGACGTTAGGGACGATCATGTTACTATTTTTGGCGAGTGTCACGAGATCCTATTATTATTTTGATTCCGAAGATATTGATGTATTAACTACATGGAGTATGTCTGTTGTTTTTATGGTGCCGACTTTCTTAGGTATTACTGTCATTATAAAAAGAAAGCGACTACTGCGTAAGTAGTCGTCATTTGTATGTGATTAATCTATTTAATTTACCCCACCACAACTTCGCTCATCAATCCATGCATATTATCTTCCGTGTCCTTGAAGAACACCATCCACGTTTCCGTTTGCCCCATCTTTGCAACCATATGCGGTTCATCAATGAAAACAATCCCTTTTTCCTTATATTCCTCATAGGCCTGTTGAATATCTTCCACGTGAAAATATAGGATGGAGCTTGAATGGGCGAACTCCTCTTTTTCAGGAAGGCTTATGAAAAGGCGGACCCCGTCGCAATCAAAAAACGCCATTGTGTCAGTTGTGAATAAAAGCTGCAAGCCTAATTGGTCCTTGTAAAATGCTGTTGCCCGTTCAATGTTTTTTGCAGGTACCCCAATTTGTCCGATTTTCGTAATTGTCCCCATGTAACATCTCTCCCTTTTGTCAGTTTCTTTTATCATACATAACTATCAATCTGATTTCTTATCCAAAATCACCTTTTTTCGATATTGGAGCGGCGACATGCCTATGTGCTGTTTGAACATTTTGCTGAATGAAACAGGGTTTGAAAATCCGATTTCAAACGTGATGTCTGTCATATTAAGTTCGATGTTTGCCAACAGCATTTTCGCCTTTTGGATCCGCAGCTCCGAAATATGCTGATGCGGCGTTCTCCCATAAACTTGCGCATAGGAACGCAATAAATGGTTTGGCGACAAGCAGGCTGCTTTTGCGATATCCGCCAGTTGTAGGGGCTGGGCAAAAAAGGCGCGGATGTATTCGTGGGCTGTTGTCACCCGCTGGAATAATTCTTCACGTGTGGATTTTCGCAAAGCTTTAATTGACTCAATTTCCCGAATTGACGTTAACTGCTCGACAATCAAGGTTTGCATAATATGGTGGAACTGCTCCTCGTGCCAACAAGCATCCAATTGTTTATGATGTCTTTTCAACGTATTGATTTGGCCGGCTAAGGAAGGACTGGTTGCATATGTCCTTTCGAAAAAGTGAATGGGGTCATCCTTTTTATAAGGGTCGGTCAAAAGTTCATTCGTCGAGGCATCCATTGTCCGATAGATCTCTTCGGCAAATCCGTCACTGAAAAACATGCAAAACGATTCGACATCCTGTTCTTCTTCAATCCCGATCGTATATGGCCCTTCATTCAGAAGAAGATATCGATTTTCCTCAACTGCAAAGAAACCCCTGTCCGTCTTATAAAGGGCCCTGCCATTTGAAAATGTCTTTAAGGAAAGTTGTCCGTTCCCTTCCCAATAGAATTCATTGCTTTTTGCATGCAATAAAAAATTGGATGACTCTTTGTCATTCATAATTTCACCCCGTGCTATTCTGATTAATCAAAAGTATACCATTTCTCTAAACTATCTACATCCAAAGTCCGAGCCGAAATCCGGCTGAAGCACGTTATAGATAATGGGAAAACTTGTTAAGCTAATGAACAATGATGCTGGAAAGGGGAATGGTTGTGAAGGTATTGGAGTTCATAGTGAAAAAGAAGGTATTGGTTGGGTTATTGACCGTGTTGATCGTAGCTTTGGGGAGCCTTGCGGTCGTTAAGCTGGATAAAGAAATCATGCCGTCGGTCGGGATGGACGGCGCGTTCGTCCATATAGACGCGGGGGATATGGCGGCTGTTGATGTGGAGCGGTTCATCACCTCGCCGCTGGAGCAGAAGCTTACGGGGATCGAAGGCGTTGAGGAAGTACGATCGACGACGGCAATCGGGAGCAGTTCCCTGAATATAACGATTGCCCGCGGGCAGAGTGAAGCGGTCATGAAAGAAGTTGACAAAGCGGTGAGTGAAACAAAATCGGAGCGCCCTGAAATCCGGGAAGCCATGGCGAGTCAATATGGTGTCCAGCAAGGCTATGAGTTTTTCATGGATCTTTCGGGCGATGATCTTCAAGCGATGACTACATTCGCCAAAGATGTACTTGAACCGAGGCTTGAAAGTTTAAAGGAAGTTCAAGACGTCCATCTGTCCGGTGTGTCAGAGCAGGAAGTGTCCATTGCGTTCAAACGGGATGAAATGAAAAAGTACGGGTTGGATATTTCGCAAGTTGCAGGGTTCGTTGCGCAAGTGAACTCGGAAGCGACACTTGGTGAATTGCAGGATGGCAAGAATGCTTCACTACTACGCTGGAATTCGAAGCTTGCAGACATTGACGGAGTGAAGCGGATTGAAATTCAGACAGCGGAAGGCTTTATACAACTGAAGGAGATTGCAGATGTAAAGCTAGCGCCCAAGGAAAAATCATCATTCGTATGGAAGAACGGGACGAAGGAATTGGTGTTCATCCAAGTAGGGCGGGCTGCGAACATTACGCAGATCGACATGGCGAAAGCAGTGCGTGCCGAAATCCAGAAGATACGTGAGGAAGGGCTCGTGAAAGGCTTTACGTTGAATGAAATGGTGGCGCAGGCGGACATCGTACAGGAATCGATCGATGGGGTCGTCGTAAATATTCTGATCGGAAGCATTGTGGCAATTGCGATTCTGCTTTTATTTCTCAGAAATGTCCGCGCGACGCTCATCATTGCAGTTTCCATCCCGACATCAGTGCTGTTGACCTTTTTGACTGTATATGTGCTCGGATACAGCCTCAACATGCTGACGCTCATCGGTCTTGGCCTCGGTGTTGGAATGATGGTGGACTCGTCGATCGTCATTTTGGAATCGATTTACCGGCAAAGGGAGCTTGGATTAGCGAAATTGGAGGCGGTTCTTGCAGGGACGAAAGAAGTGGCGGGTGCCGTTTTCGCGTCCATGCTGACAACGATCGTCGTATTTCTGCCGATAGGTTTTATCGGCGGGGGATTGGGCGAATTCATGATCATCCTGGCGATTGTTGTGGCGATTACGTTGATCAGCTCGGTGCTCGTCGCATTCACGCTTATCCCTGCACTTTCGGAGAATTTTCTTCGCTACCGCGGCGTCCGAGATGCTAGGAAGGAGAACCGTTTCGGTAAAGGATACAATGAAATCGTTTCTTGGATTGTCGAGAAAAAGCGTCGGTGTGTTCTAGTGATCGCCGTCTTCTTCGGACTGTTTGCCGGATCGCTTTTCCTTGTGAATAAAATTCCGATGACCGTCATGCCGGATGTCTTTAACCGGTACAGTGAAATTGTCGTTGCATTGGAAACAGGGGTGGAGCCTGCCGAAAAAGAACGGCTTGCGCATCTGATGAACGAGAAGTTGGCGGGCATTGATGATGTTGAGTCCAGCTATGTATTGGACGGTAGTGGGAACCAACTGTTTGTCATCGTCAATATGACAAAAGGCGATGCCATCATTCACGAGCAGAAGGAAGTGAATGAACAGATATTACGGTCGCTTCGTGAATTCCAAGACTCGGAACCGATACGAACTGTGCAATCGGCTATGTCCGAAATTAGCGGAGCGCCTGTCCAAGTGATGATCAAAGGGGAAGATTTTGCTCAGCTGCAGGCAATTGCGAAGGACTTCATGGGACAGATCGGCAAGGTTGAAGGAATCGTCGGCGTGACGCACTCGATGGAACGCACTTCCGAGGAGAAAAGGATTGTGCTGAACGAGCAGGCGATTATGGATGCAGGCTTATCGCAAATGCAGGTGAAGCAGTTTATCGAGCAAGCGTTCATTGAAATGCCTGTCGGTCAAATGATGCTTGATGGGGAGAATGTGCCTCTTATGGTGAGTTGGGAGGCGAAAACGGATACGCGTGATGCGCTATTCGATTTGGAAATCCAGACGATGGAAGGCGATAAGAAATTATCGGATTTTATTAGCTTGGAAGCCGTTCGCACGCCAAACGAAATCACACATAGCGGCGGAGAGCGATTCATTACGGTTTCTGCGGATATTGAAGGAAGGGATTTAGGTGCAATTAATCGCGACGTGCAAAAAGTCATTAGCGAATTCAACGCGCCCACAGGCTATGCAATCGATGTGGCCGGTGATATCGAGCAACAACAGCAGCTTATGATGGAAATGCTTCTAGTGCTTGGCATCGCGCTGTTCCTCGTCTATTTCGTCATGGCGGTCCAGTTCAATCACTTGGGCCATCCGCTCATTGTTATGTCTGTCATTCCGATGGCAGTCATCGGCGTCATCATCGGATTATTCGTGACGCAGATGGAGCTGAATCTGTTATCCGGGATGGGTATCATCATGCTCATCGGCATCGTGCTGAACAACGCGATTCTCTTAATTGACGGTACGAACCAGCTTCGCGCGGAAGGGATGTCTGTACAGGAGGCGTTGGTCGAGGCAGGCAGGAACCGGATTCGCCCGATCTTCATGACGACGTTGACGACAGTCGGCGGAATGCTGCCGCTTGCGCTCGCATCTGGCGCATCGGGCAATTATCAAGCACCGCTCGCAACAGTATTGATTTCCGGATTGCTGTTTGCGACGTTCATAACGCTGTTGTTGATTCCATCGGTGTATCGTTTGTTTACGAAGACGGAGATAGTGGCGGAAGCGGTACCCGCCAGACGTAAGAAACGCGTGGCGACACGGTTGGCTGAACCTGCGAAATGAATATGACGGTGTGAGCACGATCTTCATGAAAATGTGGATCGTGTTTTTCCGCTTGTCTTCCGGCAAGAAAGACAGCTACAATGAGGCGATGAAGAAAGGGAGTGAGTTCGTTGAATGAAAAGGAGTACGACAACCTTCTTCGTATAAAAACGGGTGGAACACTCGAGCTGTTGAGCCAGTCCGCCCATTATAACCGCTATGAAGCGACGCCATACGAAGCGTTGGATGAACTGTTCAAATCGTACGAGCTGAATCAGTCGGATGGCTTTGTCGATTTCGGCTGCGGCAAAGCGCGTGTGTCATTTTACGTCCATCATCATTTCGGCGCATCGGTGACCGGCATTGAGATGAATGGACAACTCTACGAGGACTCAATTGAAAACTTGGTCAGGTATCGCCGCAAAGCGAAGCGTCACGGTGGTGCAATCCGTTTTGAACGGTGCTTCGCGGAAACGTATGAAATTGACCCATCGGAGAACTGCTTTTATTTCTTTAATCCATTTTCTATCCAAATATTCATGACAGTCATCGGGAATATATTGCTGTCCGTTGAGCAGGCTGCGCGCCCGGTTGACGTCATCCTTTATTACCCGACCGCGGAATACGTGCAATACATGGACAATCAGACGACGTTTGAGCTTTGGAAGGAAGTCAAAGTCGACCGTCTTTACGAGAAAAATGAAAATGAGCGATTTTTAATCTATCGATTGGGCGAGTGAGTGGTCAAAGGCATTCGGCGCGACAGATTTGGTCATTTGCGATAAAAATGACCGCGGAAGGGAAAAAGTAGTAGCCCTTACCTGTCGCGCCATATGCACTTAACAAAACAATCACAACAAATGCATCGCGGCCTCCGCTTCATACCACGGAACCGGATAGCCTTTGCCTTTCGCGCAAAAAATCGAAGTGGATGTGTATTCAGGGTCGGCGTCCTTGTTATAGCCGATCGCCTCGATCACTTCCTTCGGATTATGGCATTCGTCATAGCCGCCGAACTGCAAAGTGAGCGCGCCTTTGCCGTTCGTGAATGATGCGAATGTTGTACTGTAATTCATGAAGGTCGCAACCGGAACTCGGCCTGTCACAACAGTGTTTTCCCCGATTGTTTCAGGCGGCGCAAAATTTCCCGATGCTTGCTGGATATCGGAGAGGACGCGGCCGATATGGTCCATCGCGACTTTTATTTTGAAATCATAATAGGGCTCCAGCAAGACGTTATCCGCTTTCTCAAGCCCTTGCCGCAATGCCCGGAATGTCGCTTCCCTGAAGTCCCCGCCGGACGTATGCTCATTATGCCCCCTGCCTGTGAGCAAGGTGATTTTCACGTCGGTCAACGCCGATCCTGTCAATAAACCATGATGCGCCCGCTCAAAAATATGGGTCCGCACCAAGTTTTGATTGCCAACAGATAAATCATTCGCGTGACACACATTGTCGTACGAAATGCCGCTGTTCCGCTCTGCCGGTTCAATCTTCAAATGGACTTCCGCATAATGCTTCAGCGGCTCGAAATGGCCGTAGCCGTTGACGGCGGAACGGATTGTCTCCTTATACAAGATTTTCGGATCTCCAAACGATACGTCAAAATGGAACCGATCCCGTACGATCTGCTTCAACACTTCAAGCTGGATGACGCCCATCACATGGACGTGGACTTCTTGGACATGCTCGTCCCAGACAACGCGCAACGAAGGGTCTTCAGCGTCCAGCATTTTGAAGCAGCGCAGCACTTCTTTCACATGGATGGAGGAGTCGAAAATGACTTTTGATTTTAACGTTGGAATCAAGTCAAACTCTGCCTTCTCAACGAGCGTACCGATTGGATCGCCCGCACCCGCCTCCGTTAGTCCCGTCACCGCGACAATTTCTCCCGCATGAGCAGCTTCCACCGTTTCGAACTTCTTACCGTTATATCGCCGAATCTGCGTGATTTTCTCATGCTTGCCGGAAACGTGCACTTCATCTCTGACGTGCAAAGCCCCTTGCAATACTTTCAGGAACGTCACCCGGTTTCCGTTTTCATCGTGTCGGACTTTATAGACGCGCGCGGCAAAATCACCTGTATCCGTATACTCTGTTTTGGTGAGCTGGTCGAACTTCTCTAGGAAATCTTGCACCCCTATATCTTTCAAAGCAGAGCCATGCCCATATGCAAAGATGTCGCGATTGTTAATCATCCGTTTCATTGCATCGAGCCACAACGCCTCGTCATAACCGGTATCCATATAGCGCTCGAGCAAATCCTCGTCGCGTTCCGCAATGAATTCAATGAGGCTTTCCGTCATACGGCCTTCTTCCATTTCTGATAAATCAAAGATGTCCGTTGACAAGTTGCCGCGGATTTCATCCACGACATCCTGTAGATTCACGCCTTCGCGATCGGTTTTATTTAAAAAGAAGAAAGTTGGAATGTGATGCTTTTTCAGCAGCTGCCAAACCGTTTCGGTATGCCCTTCGATTCCGTCCGCCGCGCTGATGATGACGATGGCGGCATCCATCACTTGGATGGCCCTTTCCATTTCAGGTGAAAAGTCGACGTGACCCGGCGTATCAATGAGCGTGTAGTACGAGCCATTGAATGTGAAGGCGCCTTGGTCCGCAAATACTGTAATGCCGCGGTTCTTCTCGATTTCATGGCTGTCGAGGAACGTGTCTTTATGGTCGACGCGGCCCCGCTGGCGAATGCTATGCGTATGGAACAGCAGCTGTTCGGAAAAAGTCGTCTTGCCTGCATCGACGTGAGCGACGACTCCTATTGTTTTATGCATAAGTGCACCTCGATTCATTTCTAACTATAATTTTAGGCGTAAATGGGAGGGAAGTGAAGTTGTTATTTGGTGAGTCTACAGGGCTGAGATGAGCATAACTGCCGAAGATTGCGACATAACCGCCTCAAACTCGAGCAAAAGATTGGTAGATTGTCAAAATCATTTGGCGCGAGTTTGTGATTCGGAAGAAATGATTGGTTTCCGCGGTTCTGGTACGTGGAAGGCTAGATTTTTTCTCGAATTTTATCGTACGCGCCCAATGCCTTTGACCAATAAATGTTCTTGTCAATTAGATGGAGGGCTTAAAGTCCCAAAATGATCATAACTCGCCTGAAAACGCGCATAACTCTCTTCAAATTGCGCATAACCAGTCCAAACTCGCGCATAACCACCACCAAATCGCGCAAAACAGCCTATAATTTGCTCAAAACCATACCCGGCCATGCCAATAGAAAAACGCACCCCATACAGGAGTGCGCGCCATCAAACCGTGTGAAACAGCGATTGTTCGATTTCCTTTTCAGGCAGCGGCTTGGAGTAGAGGTAGCCCTGCACTTCGTTGCAGCCGAGCTGCTGTAGGAAGTTGCCTTGCTGTTCCGTTTCAACGCCTTCCGCGATGACGTTCAACTCCAAGTTTTTCGCCAAGTCGATAATCGCTTTGACGATTGCTGTGTTGCTTTTGCTCAGCTCGCTGATGAACGCCTGGTCAATTTTCAAATGGGAGAGCGGGAATTTGCTTAGATAGAGCAATGACGAGTATCCTGTGCCAAAGTCGTCGATACTCACAGTGATACCCGCTTCGTATAGCTCCTGCAAAACCGTTTCGCAGCGCTTGACGTCAGACATCATGCTTTCTGTGATCTCCAAATTCAAATGCGAAGGATGCAGTCCAGTTTCGCTCAAGATCCTTCGGACATCTTCCACGAAGGAAGGCAGGTTGAATTGCCTCATCGATACGTTGACGCTCATCCGCAACGGAGGAAATCCTTGTTCCTGCCATGCTTTTGCCTGCGTACACGCCGTTCGCAACACCCATTCACCGAGTGGCAGAATGAACCCGTTCTCCTCCGCGATCGGAATGAACTTCAACGGAGGGATGAATCCCCGGTCAGGATGATTCCATCTGGCGAGCGCCTCCATCCCTTTAATCTCCCCGGTTGTTAAATCGAATTGCGGTTGGTAATGAAGGAGGAATTGTCCTTTTTCAAGTGCCTGCCGAAGCTCCATCTCGAAAAAGGTTTTCTCCATCAATTCCTTATGCAGTTCTTCCGTGAAGAATCGGAATGTTCCTTTGCCAGCCTCTTTTGCTAAATACATCGCCTTGTCTGCGCTGCGCATTAACGTACTATAATCCTCCCCGTCGGTCGGATAGATTGCGATACCGATGCTTGGGGCGACGCACACTTCTTGATTGCCGAAGTAATAGGGTTGGGAAATATAATCGACGAGTTGTGTGGCAAGGGTAATTAATTCATTCTCATCTGCGGAATCAACGAGGACAACGAATTCATCTCCACTCAATCTGGCTGAGGCTTCTTTGTCTTGAACGCAATCACGGAGCCTTTCCCCAACTGCAGTGAGCAATTGGTCGCCGATGTGATGGCCTAATGTGTCATTAATATTTTTGAAACGGTCCAAGTCAAGGAACATGACGGCAAACTGTCCAGCATCCCCGAATTTAGCGATGTTGCGCTCCATTTTCTCCTGCAGGTTTCTCCGGTTCGGCAATCCGGTCAAGTAATCATAGTAGGCCATATGCTCAATGACCTTCTTGGCTTCGACCTGCTGCGTTATGTCGATGGCGGTGCCGACAACTTCAACGATTTTTCCGTCCTTCGCAATCGGAGAAAGGTAAACGAGAAAGGAGATGCCATTATGGGCCAGCTCAAACTGGACAACTTTTCCGGAAGCCCCCGCCAGTAAGTGATTCCTGAACGAATCAAGCTCATCTTCGGAGAATGAATGGATGACTTCTTGTGCATTTAATTTGTCCACGGAAATTCCGACTCGTTCTTTGATTTGCCCTTCAAATAGGGTGAATTCGATTTCTCCGTCTTCAGTAGCCGTATATTTAAAGATTGCATTTTGCAAGTTCTTCACAGTTTCGCGGAAATCGTTCTGCAGTGCAATTTCCAATGATTCCTCCGCCTGTTTTCGGGCGGTAATATCATGGCGGATCGCAATGTATTGTTCAGGCTTCCCATCCTCGCCAAGGAACGGAACGATCGTCGTGCTGACCCAGTAAAGGGAGCCATCTTTCGCTCGGTTGCAGACGTCGCCTTGCCAGATGTCGCCGTTTTGAATCGTTCCGTACATTTCTTTAAAGAAGCTTTTCGGGTGGAAATTCGAATTCACAATGCGATGTGTATTTCCGATCAATTCCTCACTCGTATATTGGGACAGCGCACAAAATTTTTCGTTGACGTACGTAATGACACCTTTGGCATCAGTGATGGCAACGACCGAGGAGTAGTCGAGTGCATTTTCAATATTCCGCAGGTTCTGCAGTGTTTCTTTATATTTTTCCTTCGTCAGTTCTCGGGCTGTAATGTCATTGTCTATCGAAAGGAATTTGAGGTCATTTCCAGTCTCGTCCAATAGAGGGATAATGTTAGCATTCACCCAGTAGGGAGTACCATCTTTTGCAATCGCACTGACGTTTTTCTGCCAAGCTTCTTCACTTGAGAAAAACTGCTCTATCTCCATCATGAATTGCTCCTGTGCATAGTCGGGATTGACAATACTATAATCTTTACCAATCAACTCCTCCTCGGAGTAACCGGAAAGTTTGCAGAAATTACTGTTCACGTATGTAAATCGACCATCGCTATCAGTAATTGAAACGCAGAACTTTTTATCAAAGAAAGACAACAGGGAAGCGTAGCTTAGTTTCGAAAACACCATTTCCATTTCCTTTCTATATACAAAAACAACGCATAAAAGCGAAGAAAAACTTCTGTGTAATGCACCGGTTAAGGGGACAAAAAATAAGTAGCTAAATGGGATGAATAAATCAATCATAATAGTATCTATTTTCATGTTAATTATACCATCCGCAAGGGCGTTAATCTACTTGAACTAGTTCGTAAGTCAGTTTTTCATTACGCCGACCATTCAACTATTTTATAATATCGACCAAATTGAATTGACTTTCAATTGTGACGGGCTTACGTTAAAAATAGTACATGTTCGATTGATAAAGGGGGCACAAAATGGGAGTCGGGGATTTGAAGTGGAATCAGCCGGAACAACTGGAAGACCTGCTATGTGAATTGGTCGGTTGGGATAGCCGGACAGGCACGATGGGGGAAATTGAATTTTCAACGAGGATGTTAAAAAAACTGCTGGAATTGCACTATTTCCAAGAGAATAGTTCACATATTCATTTCCACGACGCGGGCAAAGGGAGAAATGCGGTAACCGCCCTCTATCGCAGTGGAGTGACGAATAAAACTATTGTGCTCATCAGTCATTTTGACACCGTCCATACGGAAGAATTTGGTGCGGGTTTGGAAGATTTCGCCTTCCAGCCTCGACAACTGACGGAGGAATTGAAAAACCGGATGGCGGAATTGCCGGAAGACGCGCAAGAGGACTTGGCATCGAATGAATACCTGTTTGGCCGTGGAACGATGGATATGAAGATGGGACTTGCTTTGCATCTTCATTTATTGGAAAGGGCAACTGTCGAGAAATGGCCAATCAATCTTCTTTTATTGACAGTGCCCGACGAAGAAGTGAATTCTTCTGGAATGAGGGCTGCTGTGAAAGAGCTTGTGGAATTAAGGGAATTTTATGGTTTGGAATATGAACTGTTCTTAAACGGCGAGCCGTCATTTTCACAAAAACCACAGGATCCGAACTATTACATTTACTCGGGAACAATCGGGAAGATCATGCCTTCCGCTCTGTTTTACGGAAGAGAGACGCACGCGGGCGAGCCTTTGAGTGGTATGACGAGCCACTATATGGCGTCGTATCTGACAAGGGCGATGGAGTTCAATGCTGATTTCGTGGAAGAGGCGTATGGGGAAAGGACACCTTTGCCGGTTTGTTTGCAGCAGCTCGATTTAAAAGAGGATTATTCGACCCAAACATCCCATCATTGCGCCGCTTTGTACAATGTCTTCGTGATGCGGCAAAATGCCGACGGAATCATGAAGATATTCAAGGACACTGCTGTCCGGGCCATGGCGGACTGTGAAAAGGATTATAAGGCGGTTTGTGAACGTGAAGGTGTCGAGCCGATTGGGGATATAAACGTGTTGGAGTATAGGGAATTGCTCGCGTATGCAAATGACAAAATCGGCAAAGGGGAAGTTCAGGAAATTCTTGAAGGTGTAATGGCGGATGATACGCTTGACGAGCGGAAAATGTCCATGCTCATCAGCGACCGCCTGCTGTTGCATTGCCAGGAATTGACGCCAGCTGTCGTCTTGTTTTATGCACCGCCGTATTATCCGGCCATCAATTCATCCGATAACGAGCTCGTCCAAGAAAAGATTGCCTTGGCGCAAAAGGTTTTACAGGATGAGTTTCAAGTGGAAGCGAAGCAAGTGCATTATTTCAATGGAATTTCGGATCTCAGCTATGTCAATTATGACGCGGCGGATTCGGGATGGCAGTCGTATCAGCATAACACGCCTGTGTGGGGAGAGACGTACAGCATCCCATTTAAGGAAATGCAGCAGCTCCAGGCACCTGTTTTGAACATCGGGCCATTTGGCAAGGACGCACATAAGTTAACGGAGCGATTGCACAAAAAGAGCGCATTCATCCAAACTCCCCATGTACTGGAGAAGGTCATTGAAAGCATATTTGTTCCAATAAAAGCGTGATTTACTAAAGGTCAATCCGTTCCAATTTGCGGATTGGCTTTTTGCGATGAATAAAAAATTCAATCATCACTACTGTTTGGCAGACATTAGTTGTACACTATTCGTATAGACATATTTTTGAAGATTGAGAAAGGGGTGGGATGGATGGGAAAGGGGAAATACACAAAGACGGAGAAAAGTTGGATGTATTATGACTGGGCAAACTCTGCCTATTCAATTATTATCACAACGGCGGTATTTCCGATCTTTTACAAATCGGTGGCGACCGAAGCAGGGGTCGGACTGGCGCAGTCAACAGCTTATTTGGGGTATACGGTGGCGATTGCGACATTCATTTTGGCGATGATCGGCCCGATTTTAGGGACGATCGCGGACTATCAAGGGTTGAAGAAGAAGTTCTTCCTCGCCTTCTTCCTGATCGGTTCACTTTCGACGGTTTCATTGGCTTTTGTGCCGGAGGGGACATGGCTGCCGCTATTGGTCATTTATACGATCACCGCAATCGGCTTCCATGGGGCAAATATATTCTACGATGCATTTTTAGTCGATGTGACGCCTGAAGAGAAGATGGATGAAGTGTCCGCTCGCGGATTCGGTTTGGGGTATATCGGAAGCACAATTCCGTTCATAATTAGTATTGCAATCATTCTTTTGGCTGACAAAGGGGTGATCCCGCTTTCTATGGGTCTAGCAACTAAGCTTGCATTCATCATCACAGGAATTTGGTGGTTCACCTTCACGATTCCAATGTTGAAAAACGTTGTGCAAGTGCACGCAATCGAACGAGAACCGAGGATACTGGCAAGCAGTTTCCGCAGGCTTGGAGAAACATTCAAAGAAATTAAGAAGTACAGAACCGTTTTCATCTTTTTGTTAGCGTATTTCTTCTATATCGATGGGGTCGGCACGATCATTTCTATGTCGACGGCATATGGAACGGATTTAGGTATCGGCTCAACCGATCTTCTGATTGTCCTATTCGTCACCCAAGTCGTCGCCGCACCGTTTGCGATTATTTACGGCAGGCTTGCGCAACGATTTTCGGTGAAGACGATGTTGTATGTCGGGATATTTGTTTATATCATCGTTTGTATTTATGCGTTCTTCCTATCGACAGCGTTGGATTTCTGGATACTTGCGATGCTTGTCGCAACTTCTCAAGGTGGTATCCAAGCATTGAGCCGCTCGTATTTCGCTCAGCTTGTACCGAAAGAGAAATCCAATGAGTTTTTCGGATTCTATAATATCTTTGGTAAGTTTGCATCCGTCATGGGCCCGATGTTGTTAGCGGTGACCGCCCAAATGACAGGGAGTTCAGCATATGGAGTGTTTAGTTTGGTGATCTTGTTCATCATCGGAGGCATTCTGTTGCGGATGGTGCCGAAGCCGGAAAGCGAACTTGCATGAGAAAAGGCTGTTTCCATTGTCAATTCGACTTGGAAACAGCCTTTTATGTTCATATTATTTCGGTTCAATTCTTTGCATCTGCAGAATCCGGAACCCGTGCTTTTCAAGTCGGTCGCGCATTTTGATCATTTCATCGTCGGATTTTCCGTCTTCGAGTGTGATGACGACTCTTCGTGCAAGTGCCGAGCCGTTGTCGAGTGTGATTAAACCTTCGATGTTTTCGTCTTTCAGCGTCGTCGTCAGCTTTCTTATCATGCCCCGCGCTTCGGTCGATGCAAGCGTGATGTTAATGCCGCCTGTTTTTAAACCGAACGCATCTTCCAGAACACTTTCGATTTTGTTATGCGTCAAAATGCCAAGCAGCTTACCATCTCTGACAATGCTGATGAACGGCAATGCCTTGATTTTAAGCAAAGCGCTTAAAAAAGATGCATTCTCGAGTAAGTAGATGTCTTGGTGTTCCAGCAAGAAGTCGATTGGCTTGTCGCCATCCCCTTTTTCCTCATAGAGATAGGAAAGCAGGTCTACTTTGTAGATCATCCCTTTATAGGTGTCTTCTTCGTCAACGACAGGGATGCAGCGGTATCCCGTCTCGTTGATTTTTGCTAGTGTTTCAGATACAGTTTGATCCACCTTTACTGTTGCTACACCTAGTCTTTCCACAATCAAATCCCTAATGTGCATACTAATTCCCCCTTATTTACTGTAGTTTCTGTGAAGTCAAAATTTTTGTTTATCTCGCTTCCCATTATAATTGAAAATTGGAATGTTGTACATGAAAACTTATACTAGTAGTATCTGAAGCGTGAAAGGGGCTTACATACTTTGTTGAACTTGGACTCACTCCTCGACGTTGTCGGCGAGTTGTTTGCAGATGAAATTTCCATTGTCGTATCGAATACGAAAGAATATATTTATTACCGGCCGAGCAAGCGGATTGATTTGAAAATCAGGCCGGGCGACCCTGTACGGGAAGGGACGATCGCCTATAAGGCACTAACGGAAGGACAGAAGGTTTCCGAATTCATCAACCGTGATGTGTTTGGTGTGCCGTATCACGGCATGGCTGTTCCGTTCCATGATAATGGCGTTTTGGACGGATGCGTCGTTGCCATCTATCCGGCGTATACGGAAGGGAAATCGGTCGTCACTGTGAAAACAGAGGATGGCTGGGTTCCTGTCCCGTTTTCCGAAGTGAAGTATATTGAAGTGCGGGATCGGAAAACGGTCGTCGTCGCCGATCATATTACAGGTACCCACCGGCATTCATTGCAAAACTTTGAATTTGTGTTGCCGCATGATTTGTTTGTCCGTTGCCACCGTTCGTTCATCGTCAATGTGACTCAAATTAAAGCCATTTTTCCGGATACGCACTCGACGTTTACACTCTCCATGAATGACGGCGCACAAATCCCTGTCAGTCAGTCCTATTCCAGTTATTTTCGTAAACTGTTAGGGTTTTAAGGTGATTAATCAAAAATATGCTGTTTCAGTCATTAAATGAGCTTGTCTGTTTGCAAATCCCGTATTTCATCCACAAAACCCCTTTTCAGCACTTGAAAGAGTTATAATTTAATTATCTAAAAGTTATGAAAAGGGGCGATTTAAATGGGTAACCATATGGATCGTATCAGAATTGAAAAGTTGAAAGACCTGGTCGTTTCGCCTGAAGAAGCTGCTTCTTGGATCAAGGACGGAATGACTCTAGGGTTGAGCGGATTCACACGTGCAGGTGACGCGAAAGCGGTTCCAATGGCATTGGTGAAACGTGCTGAAACCGAAAAATTCAAAGTGAACGTATTTACGGGTGCATCCCTCGGCTCGGATATCGATAAATTATTCGCGGAAGCGGGCATTGTGAAAAAGAGACTGCCGTTCCAAGCGGAAAAGGCAATGCGTAATGGCATAAATAACGGGGAACTTCTTTTTGTCGACCATCATCTGTCCCATACGGCGGAGTGGATTCGCTCAAATGTGACGGAACCGATCGACTTCGCAATTTTGGAAGCGATTTCAGTTACTGAGGACGGCATGATCATCCCTTCTACTTCTGTCGGAAACTCGCTATCGTTTGCGAAGCACGCAAAATCGATCATCATTGAAATCAACACGGCACAGTCAACTGAATGGGAAGGCATCCATGACTTATATGATCCGGGCAAACAGGGCGAACGGAATCCGGTTCCATTGACGAAAGTGGATGACCGTATCGGAACGATCGGTATCCCGATCGACGTGGATAGAGTGAAGGGAATCGTGTTCACGCACCAAAAAGATTCCGCTTCTACAATCACACAGCCTGACCACGACACGGAAGTCATGGCAGAACATCTGCTGTCATTCTTGCGCTCGGAAGTGGAAGCGGGCAGATTGACGAACAGTCTTGCACCTCTTCAATCAGGTATTGGATCACAGGCAAATGCAGTGCTTCATGGATTATTGAACTCGGAATTCGAGAATCTAGAAGTGTATTCCGAAGTATTGCAAGACGCAGTATTCGATTTGATTGATGCGGGTAAAGTCAAAACCGCTTCATGTGCATCGATTACGTTGTCGGAAGAGAAGATGGACAAGGTCTTTAACAATCTGGATAAATATCGGGATAAGCTGATCATGCGCCCGCAGGAGATTTCAAACTACCCGGAAATCATCCGCCGCCTCGGTTTGATTTCCATCAACACGGCGCTTGAACTCGACATTTATGGCAACGTCAATTCGACGCATGTGACAGGTACGAAGATGATGAATGGCATCGGCGGCTCCGGCGATTTCGCCCGGAACGCAAGGCTTGCCATCTTCGTCACGAAATCGATCGCCAAGAACGGCGACATTTCAAGCATCGTGCCGTTCGTGTCCCACGTAGATCATACGGAGCATGATGTCGATGTCATCGTCACGGAGCAGGGGTATGCGGATCTTCGCGGTCTTGCGCCAAGGGAACGCGTTGGCTTGATCATTGCCAATTGTGCGCACCCAATGTACCGTGGGCAGCTATGGGAATACTACTACGAAGCGCTTGAAAGAGGAGGGCATACGCCACATGTGCTCGAAAAGGCATTTTCATGGCATATGAACCTCATGCAGCACGGCACAATGAGGCCGCTTACTGAGAAACGCATCTAACGTCAACCACCATTCGAACTTAACAATATACCCGCCAATGAAAAAAGCAGCCGCATGGGCTGCTTTTTTTGGTGCGGACGTTATGCGTAATTTCAGATGGGTTATGATCAAATTTGTACTAGTAATGCGCAATTTTGAGTAAGTTATGCTCAACTTTATGCGAGTTATGCGCATATTTGAGGGAGTTATGATCATTTCGGGACTTTGCGCCTACCTATCAGGTCTCACTCACATCAATTTCGAAATGAACATCGTTGCGATTCCGAAGTAGATCAATAATGACAAAATATCGTTGATTGTCGTAATAAGCGGGCCGGATGCAACCGCGGGGTCGACTTTAAATTTACTCAAGATTAACGGAATGACGGTTCCGGCCAACGTGCCGATGATCAGTGTTGCAACAAGGGAGGAACCGACAACGAGCCCAAGAATGAGGTTTTCTTGCCAAACATAGGCGATGATGGAGATGACCGCCCCGCAGACAACTCCGAGCATGATGCCGACGAGCAGCTCACGGAAGACGAGGCCGAGCGTCTTTTTCATCGTCAATTCCTCAGTGACGAGACCGCGTACGACGACAGCCAATGATTGAGTTCCCGTATTTCCGGTCATACCGGCAATCATCGGCATGAAAAACGCCAATGCGACGACGGCTTCAAGCGTCGCCTCGAATTTCGCGATGATGCTGCCTGAAACAAGCCCGATAAATAGTAGCAATATAAGCCATGGCAACCTTTTATATGCCGCGACGAACGGCCGCGTATGGAAGTCGATTTCTTTACCGGATGCGAATAACATTTCAATATCTTGATTCGCCTCACGGACAACGATATCGAGTACATCATCTGCTGTAATGATGCCGACTAAAATATTGTCGTCATTGACGACGGGCAAGGAAAGGAAATCATGCCGGCCAATCATTCTGGCGACATCACTCTCTGTCGTATTCTCATTCACTTTGACGATATCCGTCGTCATCACATCCGTTATGGCCTCGTCGGATTCGCTTAAGAGCAGGTCACGGTAGGAAGCGACGCCGACCAATTCCTTTTCGTCATTGATGACATATACGTAATTCAAATAATCGGCGAAGTCCCGGAAGTATTTCAATTTATTGATCGTTTTTTCAACAGTATAGGACTCGTGCACCCATACATATTGGCTGATCATCGCCCGACCGGCTGACTTTTTCGGATACTTCATCTTTTTGCGTATGTCTTTTTTCTCTTCCTCACGCATTTGGGCGATGAGCGCATTGATTTCTTTATCCGGCAAATCGGACAGCAGAAGGGCGAGGTCGTCACTCTTTAACCCTCCCAGCAATTCCGTGGAACGGACTGCGCCGATTTTTTTCAGAACGCGAAGCTGTTCGTTGCGCGTCAAGTATCTGAGTAGTGTCACGAGTTGGTCGATAGAGAGCCACTCTAAAAAAAGGATGCGCCGTTTTCGCGGCAGTCCGCGGTAATGCGTCGACATTTCATAGGGAGTTAATTCGCAAATGATTTTTTGGAAAGTATCCTTCTGCCCTTCTTTTAACACGTGCACAATGGCGCGTGAAACATTTTCTTTCTCACCGTTTAACGTCATGACTCCCTTCACCTCACTTTTATGTAAATAAAAACCTTGCTAACTTGTCTATTTCCCTATTTCTTATGTGACTAAACTGCGTTTCCATTCCACACCGCCTCTCTTTATCTAAAATTATATGTTTAGTAAGAAAATGATAGGGAAAGAGAGTTACTAAGCAAAAAAAGACGGCATCTTGTCGGGAAAAAGGGAGTTTTTATGATGGGAAAATGGAAGACGCTAATATTTTTGCTCATGGCTGCCATGTTGGTGCTGGCGGCATGCGGTAATGACAAAACCGAAGCGAATGATGACGGCTATCGCCTTGTTGAAAAAGGCAAATTGACATATGCGGCGAGCGGCCTCTACAAGCCGTTCAACTTCGAGGAGAATGGCGAGTTGACTGGGTTCGATATGGAAATTGGGGCTGAGATTGCGAAGAGGATGGACCTCGAGCCGAATCCTGTGACAAATCCATTCGAAACAATCCTTCAAGGACTTGTCGCGAATAAATACGACGCCATCATCGGATCGATGGCCTACACGAAAAAGCGTGCCGAGCAGGCTGCCTTCACTCAGCCGTACTATTATTCAGGCGGAATGATTTGGGTCGCGGAAGACAATAACGAAATCAAATCTCCGGAAGACTTGAAAGGGAAGAAGATTGGCGTCATTGCACAATCGACGTATGAAGAGCCTGCAAAGGAATTGTCGGACAATCTCCAATACTACAGTAGTGATGTCGTTGCGCTGAAGGATTTGACGGTCGAGAATCGATTGGATGCCGTCATCACATCGGATATTGTCGGCTTCGAAGCGAAAGATAATGGCTTTGCCATTAAAGAGGTTGGCAGCCCGTTATGGGTCGAACAGCCTTCGGTTGCGGTGAAAAAGGATAATGAAAAACTCCGTGACGCGATTGACAAAGCGCTCCAAGAAATGATCGACGACGGAACTTATGAGGAGATTTCGCAGAAGTGGTTCGGACGGAATCTGTTGGATATCGATTTAGAGAATGCAGAGCTATTGGAATAAAAAATAGAAAGTGGGAGTGACCAGTGCCTGATATATTGATAACGTTATCTGAAGTGTTCATGCGCACGTACGAAGGCTTCCTGAAAGCGGCACTTGTCACATTGAAAATAACTGCCATTGCCATTGTGTTAGGGACCGTTTTCGGAATTATCTTTGCGTTAATGAAAATATCAAAATCGAAAATCTTACAGACGATTGCAAACTTATATATCACATTGATCCGCGGGACGCCGCTCATCGTACAGATCATGTTTTTATACTTTGGAATTACGTCGATTGTCGTCCTATTGAATTTCTGGGCGGGGGCGATTGCACTTGGCGTCCATAATGGAGCGTATATTGCTGAAATCTTCCGTGGAGCAATCCAAGGGGTTGACCGCGGACAGCGGGAGGCGAGCCTTGCGCTCGGCATGAACCGCACGCAGGCGATGCGCCGGATCATTTTTCCGCAAGCGCTGCGCCGCGCAATTCCTCCGCTCGGGAACCAATTTATCATTACATTGAAGGACTCGTCCCTCGTTTATGTTATCGGTGTGACGGAACTGTTCGGCCTTGCGAATCGGGAGGCAGCATCATCTTTCTTGCAGTTCGAGACATTTCTCATCGTAGGCATGTACTATCTCGTTCTCGTCCTCATTTTTACATGGCTATTGAAGTGGTATGAGAATAGGCTGAATGTAGATGGATCTTAAGGAGGGAACGATATGATCAAAACAAAGAATCTCCACAAATCATTCGGCGATCTAGAAGTGCTGAAAGGGATCGATATCGACATCCATCCGGGCGAGGTCGTTGTACTTGTTGGAGTAAGCGGCTCCGGGAAGAGCACATTGCTGCGATGTCTGAATTTCCTTGAAAAGGCGCAAGAGGGCGACATCATAATTAATGGTCGGAAAATCGACCGAAAGAAGGAAGACTTGTCGAAAGTCCGTGCAGAAGTAGGCATGGTATTCCAGCATTTCAACTTGTTTCCGCATAAAACAGTGCTTGAAAATATTATGGAAGCGCCGTTGATTGTCAAAAAAGAGGACAAAGGGAAGGCTAAGAAGTTAGCACTTGCTCTGCTAGGAAAAGTCGGCCTTTCTGATAAGGCGGAAGTCTATCCGAATAAATTATCCGGCGGGCAGAAACAACGGGTTGCCATTGCACGCGCACTCGCAATGGAACCAAAAGCGCTATTGTTCGACGAACCGACATCCGCGCTAGACCCCGAGCTCGTCGGGGAAGTGCTGCAAGTTATGCAAGACCTCGCCAATGACGGCATGACAATGGTTGTCGTCACACACGAGATGAAATTCGCAAAAGAGGTCGCGGACAGAATCATCATGTTAGACGAAGGGTGCATCATCGAAGATGCCGACCCGGATACATTTTTCA
The DNA here is from genome assembly GCF_042655825.1 of Sporosarcina koreensis. Lineage (NCBI taxonomy): Bacteria > Bacillati > Bacillota > Bacilli > Caryophanales > Caryophanaceae > Sporosarcina > Sporosarcina koreensis. The sequence goes on from NZ_JBHSNP010000002.1 coordinate 138,207, forward strand.
ACCACTCCACAAACGAGCGGACAAGACAGTTTTTAGAGATGGTCGATTTGTGAATGAAGAAGCAGCTTCCTTTGAAAAGGGGGCTGTTTTTTTGTTTGATTAATTGTTTTCAAAAAATATCAGTCTTATGGCATGATGAAGGAACTGGGGAGTTCGGGGAATGCAATTTATTGAAAAGGGAGAAATGAAATTTGTCGGTATTCGTCTGCAATGCGATTCATTGGAGGATTTTCAAGTAAACATACCAAAGGCGATTGAGGAATTAAAAGCCCGAACGTCGGAAATTGCGCAACCGATTGATTCAAGACGCATATTCGGGTTGTTTAAAGTTGAGGCGCAACCCTCCGAAGACGGCTATTGGGTCTGCTTGCTAGTTGAAGAGATTGAAAACGTGGCAGATGGTCTGGAAGGTCTTTCAATAGAACCAAGAAAATATGCCACGCGGCGGCACGTTGGTTCGCCAAAGGAACTCCGCCAAGCATATGCAAATCTTCATGAGGAAATTACTCAAATGGGTCACCAAAGGCTGCTTGATCAATGGACGATCGAAGAATATAGCCCAGACCATGAACAAGGTCGCCAAATGATTAACGTACTATTACACGATCCTGTTGCATAAACCTTAACGAATCATTGAAATGGGGGGTTCAAGAATGGAGCCAATAAAGTTGAACGAAATGGATAGTGTTCGTGTCATCGGGGTCACAGTAACCGATAGTCTCCGGAACATCCTTGAAAAAGGGTTTGTGCGGGACATGCACAGCACGATGAGGTATCGGATGACGGAGCTGGAATCACGGACAGATGACGGAGTATATCTCATTCAAATTTATCCGAAAGACGAGGCGTTTACACCTGACATCCCATATGAAAATATTGTCGGTGTCAGCGTGACGACTGACCAGCACATTCCTGAAGGTATGATAGAGTATACCATTCCAGCTGGCCGCTATGCCCAATTTTTACATCGTGGACCAGAATCGAACATCCATCAAACGTATGACGGAATCACTGAATGGCTACGGATGCAATATTGCGATCCATCTCGGGAAATAGATATTGAGTATTGGGATGATCGATACAAAGGGGAAAGCGAAGATAGCGAAATTGACTTGTATGTTCCTTTACAAAAATAGGGGGGGAGAACAATGGGTTTCATTAAACGAATTGAAACGATCTATTTGCCGGTTGCCAATCCGAAAGCATCTGCGGAGTGGTACGAGAAGCATTTGAAAGTAAAAGCTGTAGGTACGCTTGACCCGGACGCTAACCAGGCCCAACTTTCATTAGCCTCGAGTCAGTCCCTCTTTTTAATAAAAAGCAAGGAGCGGGTAAACGCAAACTTCATGGAAATTAATGGTGAGGAACAATGTTTGCTTACTTTAGAGGTAACTGATTTTCATCGCCTTTATGAAGAGTTACAATCCAGCGGAGCTTCAATAACCGTGATTGAAGACAATCATGAATGTGGTGAGAACTTCTATTTGTATGACCTGGACGGAAACAAACTGGACATTTGGAGCGGTTGGCCAGTCGATCTGGAATCTAAATAACAAAATCTTAAAGCTATGACAAAAGCATCGCGAGATTACTCTCCCGATGCTTTTGTCATTGGGGACTTCAGGTTGCAAAAGAATGGAAATGAGCTCATACTATTTTAATGTAATAAATTGATAGGGAGTCATTGAAATGAAGAATATAGCAACACTGAACAAAATGTCACCTGCCTATGATCCATGGGAAGCTTACTTAGACGTGCAGGAGCATGGAAAATTAACATTATCAAGCATTGAATTTACGACGACATATTTATGCAATATGCGATGTGAGCATTGTGCGGTCGGCTATATGTTGCAACATAAAGATCCGGATGCCTTGCCGATCGACTTGCTTCTTTCCCGACTTGACGAAATACCGCATTTACGGACGATCAGCATAACAGGCGGCGAGCCGATGTTTTCTAAGAAATCGATTGAGCAATACGTCTTGCCTCTATTGAAATATGCGCATGAGCATGGCATCCGGACGCAAATGAATTCGAATTTGACGATGCCGCTTGAGCGTTATATGGGAATCGCGCCTTATTTGGATGTTTTACATATATCCCATAACTGGGGCACCGTGGATGATTTTGTAGATGGCGGTTTCGCGAATATGGAAAGGAAGCCTCCAAGGGAACGCCGTGCTGAGCAGTTCCAGCGGATGATCGACAACAGTCGCGCATTGGCCGAAGCCGGCGTCATGGTATCAGCGGAAACGATGTTGAATAAACGGACACTCCCGCATCTCGGCCATATCCACCGACAAATTGTTGAAGAAATGAAATGCGCAAGGCATGAAGTGCATCCGATGTATCCAAGTGACTTCGCTTCAAAACTTGAAGTGTTGTCGTTAGATGAAACGCGAGAAGCGATCCATCAATTATTGGATATGCGTGATGAAAATGTATGGATGCTTTTCGGCACATTGCCGTTCTATCCCTGCAGTCAGGATAAAGAAGATTTGAGGTTGTTAAAGCGCATTTACGGCAGCAAAAATGTCTCTGTGCGCAATGATCCGGACGGACGCTCCCGTTTGAATGTCAACATTTTTACGGGCGACGTCATCGTGACCGATTTCGGTGACACTCCTCCAATGGGCAATATCCAGCAAGATTCGCTGCCTGATATGCTCGACAGATGGCTTGAACGTCCTCTTGCGAAATCGATTGGCTGCCATTGCCCTGCTGTGAAATGCCTAGGTCCGAATCTATTGGTGAAGGATGCGTATTATCCGGAGGAAGATTTCACTGCAAATCAGGCGAATATTATAGTGGAATGATTTTCGCGCGCGGCTGTTTGAAATGGAAGATTCATTTCGCGCCAAATGCCTTAGACAAATAAAGAGCTTTTGTTGGTAGGTAAAAGGTCACGAAATAACCATATATCTTGGGAAATGATCGATATAAGTAGGGAAATAATCGATAACTGTCTGTAATTGATCGATATCTTCCGGGAAATGAACGATATCCAGTGGGAAATGATAGATATATCAATCCAGAAGGACTTCCGCATACAAGGGAAGTCCTTTTCTTATGTTACGTTATAACTTTTCCGTAATTACAAGAACGAATCCCTTTCCTGTATACTCAAATGGAAGAGATTTCTTTAAATTGATCTAGGGGGAGGACAACATGTTCATAGGATCCATTTTCTTAAATGTAATCTTACCCATTTTAATCCTCGTAGTCCTCGGTGCTGGCTTACAAAGGAAATTCTCCTTTAATTTAAAAGCGGTTTCGAACTTAATTACCTATTGTCTCATGCCGGCGGCTGTTTTTATCAATCTTTATGAGACAGAGATTGATGTTCAAGTCCTACTGGAAATCATCGGTTACCTAGTCGCTTTCAGTTTAGTGATCATCATTGTCACAACGATATTGAGTAAAGTATTGAAGTTAGACAGAGGGGAAGCCGCGATATTCAAAAACAGCATTTCGTTGATCAACTCCGGGAATTATGGAATACCGGTCAGTCAGCTGCTATTTCACGCGAATCCTCTCGGCATCTCCATTCAAATTATCGTGATGGTCTTTCAAAACGTTTTAACCTATACATATGGATTATATAATTTGATATCCGCGACAAAGTCCGGGCTGGAAATCTTAAAATCGCTATTGAAAATGCCCGTCATCCACGCAATGCTCCTCGGTGGCTTGTTCAATTGGCTGCACGTCCCGATTCCAAATTTCATCTGGGTGCCGATCAGTCATCTATCCGATGCATTTTTGGCGATCGCGCTTATTTTACTGGGGGCGCAGCTTGCGCAAATTGAGTTGAAAACGATTGTGAATCGTACGATTGTCACGAGTAGCATTGGAAGGCTTATCATTGGCCCAAGTGTTGCATTGCTTCTCATTCTCCTATTCGGGCTGGATGGCATTGTCGCTCAATCCCTATTCATTGCAAGCTCCTTCCCTACGTCAAGAAACAGCTCGACACTGGCGTTGGAATACGACGTCCATCCGGACCTGGCAGCGCAAACGGTTCTGTTTTCAACGATATTAAGTGCGGTTACAGTAACATTTGTCGTGTATTTATCTGGAATTTTGTTTGTTTGAATGAAGGGGAATAGGAGGAATCCATCGAATCATAAACTATAGAGTTATGATGCATAAGAAGGGGAGAGACGGATGGGGATCCATGTCGAGAATCAACAGGTTGTCATTAAAAGCGATGTTTTATTAAAAGGAACACTGACCTTGCCTTCAAGTAAAGAAGACCTGCTTCCAGCAATCTTGATACTTGCAGGATCGGGTAAACTGAATCGGGATGCGAACGCGGAAAAAGGGAAATTCCAGTTCAATATATACAAGGAACTGGCTGAGCACTTTTCGACCATAGGGTTTGCAACGCTTCGATATGATAAGCGAGGCGTTGGAGAGAGTGAAGGAAACTTCGAAAAGACAGGGCTTTGGGATGCAGTGACAGACGCGGCAAACGCTCTTGAATTTATGGCATCCCATCCAAACATCGATCCGCGTCGGCTCATTGTGATGGGCCATAGTGAAGGCTGTATTGTCGGGACTGCACTGTACGCGAAAAGACCGTTTCATGGATTGGTTTTATTGTCCGGCGGTGGCGGCGGGCTGCGTGAAAGTCTGGATCTCCAAAGGCAGCATTTATATTCCGAGTTGAAACATGCGAAAGGTCTGCAGGGGTTTATCATTCGTAAATTCAATACGTTGGATAAAAGCGAAAAACAGGCACAAGCGACGTACCGGAAACTGACCGCGTCTAATAAGGATGTAGTCAGGATTGCCGGTTTAGTTAAGATGCCCGCAAAATATTTCCGCGAGCATTTCGATTTTGATATTGTCGAAGGCTTGCAACAAATCGCATGTCCTGTGTTGGCGATTAATGGATCAAAGGATTTCCAATCAAGCGTTGAATTCGCGAAAAGGATTCCCGAAAACGTACAAGGACCGTCGAAATGCGTCGTTGTCGAAAATATGGATCACGGATTGAAAGAACAGCTGACCCCCCTCTCCCCTTCTACGTATAAGAAGGATTACATCAAGAGGATCGGCAAACCAATTCATGAAGAAGCAATCAAGCATCTTGATGCGTGGCTGACAGAATGGAAGGAAGGGTCTTTCCAAGTGGCTGGGGAAAAATGAAGTAGGAAAATATCTGGGTAAAAGGCCATGAAATGATGATAAACTTGTGAAAGTGACCGATAACTCCCCGCGGGTGATCGATAACTGTCCACAGGAGACCGATAACTTTGTGAACTTGACCGATAACACTGAAAATGGACTTCCGGATAGCCGGAAGTCCATTTTTTTCTCAAAGAATAATCAATTCCTTAGGAGATTTCGTAATAACCTCAATTCCGCCTTCTCTCACGATAATATCATCCTCAATCCGTACCCCGCCGAGACCCGGTATGTAAATGCCAGGCTCGACCGTCAGAACCATTCCTTCTTCGACGAGCAGCTCGCACGTTGGATTCATGAAAATGTCTTCATGAATATACAATCCGATTCCATGCCCCATGCCATGCCCGTAATAGTCGCCATACCCTTTTTCGCTGATCAAATCACGAGTCAAAGCATCCGCTTCTTTCCCGGTCATTCCGGCTTTGATTCTTGACAGCGCGTTTTCAAGAGCATCATGCACGATCGAATAGATTTCCTTCAGTTTCGGATCCGGCTCGCCGACTGCAACTGTCCTTGTCATATCGGAGCAATATCCTTTGTAATAAGCACCAAAATCAAGCGTCACCATATCGCCTTGCTCGACAACCTTCTCACTCGCCACTCCATGCGGCAACGCGGAACGCACGCCCGATGCGACAATCATATCGAACGAAGAAGACGTCGCGCCCAATTTCCTCATATGGAATTCCAATTCATTCGCGATTTCAATCTCCGTCCGACCTGGCTTAATGAACGTTAGAATATGCTCGAATGCGGCATCTGCAATTTCAGCAGCCTTTTTCAAGATGGCTATTTCATCTTCATTTTTAATCATCCGCAGCTTTTCAACGACATTCGTGACAGGTACAAGCTCCGCCTTTACTTCCTTCGAAAGCTGGGAGTAATAAAAATAGGATTGGTGCTGCTGTTCAAATCCGAGCATCTTGATTCCTAAGCTTTCCGCAAGCGTTGAAATTTCCTCATAAATGATGACCCTATCGATTTCCTTCACAGCAAAATCCGTAACTTGCGCATTCGCCTGGCTGGTATAACGGAAATCGACTAATAAATATGCTTCTTTCTTTGACACCAGTACTGTTCCAGCCGTTCCGGTAAAGCCCGTCAAATATCTCCGGTTGTACGGATCCGTTATGAGCATCCCGTCAATTCCTAACTCATCAAATCTGTCGCGTAACTTCGCTAACTTCTCCATTGTCAAACCCCCATTAATAGAAATATTCCCATTATTACTATGACATAAGGAGTGTAGAAATAATAGAAGGTGATTTCCTGCCTAGCAGTTTTATTAGGTAGGCAAAAGGTCATGTAATGACGATAAATCATGGAAAGTGACCGATAACTTTGTCGAAGTGATCGATAACTCCCGGCAGGTGACCGATAACTTTGTGAACTTGACCGATAACTCCCCGGGAATGATCGATATTCACGAGGCTCGCCTCCTTTGCAAGTCGGTAGTATGTCTTCGCCTCCTTTTGTGAATGCTGTCTAAAGAACCATTCAAAAGGAGGAAAAATCATGTTGAAATTACAAACGGGGCTAGAAGGTCAAACCGCTTCTTTCGGTGTGGTGAGCGATTGTATCCGGGAGCTTGGATACCATATGGGTGGAAACTGGGATTATGATCAAGGATGCTTCGATCACATTCTGTGCCAGGAAGGCGGCGAAACGATCTATATCCGAATTCCTTTTGTCGTGACGGAAGGCGAACTCGACCATTATGAAGCCTCCATTAAATTCGGCACGCCTTATATCATCAAGCATGTCGTGCATGTCGGTCTCGATCGGGACGGTGATTCATTATTGGATGCGACCGGATTTAGCCAATTCCAACAGCCGATTGATAAGGACGGGAAGATTATTGATAAAAACAGATGGGTCCATGCGGGCGAAGTCGCTGTGAAGGATTTGATGGATTGTATGTATGCGCAAAATTTATTGAAAATCAGTTGAGTTGAAGCAATCCACCTAGGCCAGGGTGGCTTGCTTTTTTAGATAATAAATTAAATTTTTAAACAAATAAATTCATAAGTATAGTAGAATGGAGATAATTGGATATTGACAAACTTAAGGGGGAGTTGTTGGCATGATATTATCCGTAAAAGACGTTTACAAATCATACGGCAAAGAGCAAGTGCTGAAGGGGATTACGTTTCAGATCGAGGAGCCACAGATCATCGCGCTTGTTGGGCCAAATGGGTCAGGGAAGTCGACGTTGATGAATATCATTACGAATCTGTTGCCATCGGATAAAGGGGAAGTGACCGTACTTGGGAAGAACAACCGGAACCCGAATATTTTTCGGGAGATTTCGTTCATGCAGGATAATACGGTGCTGTACGAATATTTGACGGGATACGATCATTTGCAGTTCATCTGCGATGTGCAAGGGCTGCCGAAAAAGCAATTGTTAGACACGGCGGACCGGATCGGCATAACGAGTTATTTGAATAAGAAAGTAAAGAATTACTCGCTTGGGATGAAACAGCATTTGCTGCTTGCGATGGCTGTCGTGAATAAGCCGAAGTTGATGATTCTGGATGAGCCGCTTAACGGCCTTGATCCGACGAGCGCGATCCGTGTGAGGGAATTGCTACTTGCTTTGCGCGATGAAGGGACGACAATCCTATTGTCCTCGCATAACTTGGCGGAAATTGATCGTGTGACGTCATCGATTTTATTCCTGAAGAAGGGCAATCTGATCAAGGAAAATATGGCGGAGTTTGAGCAAGTGCGTTACCAGATCGCGGTGGACAAAACAGAAAAGGCTGAAAAGGCGCTTGCTGCAGTGGGTATTCCTGTCGAGCAGGTCGATGGGCGCTTGCATATTTACCGCCGTGATGTCGGGCTGGACAAAGTGTTGCACATATTAGAACGCGAACATATTGTCATTGACGATATCGAAAAGAAAATATTCGGTTCGGAGGAACGATACCGGAAGATCTTCACGGAGGCAAAGGCCGATGAGCTTGTTCAAGTTTGAGCTGAAGAAGATTCTGCGGCAAAAGAAGTTTGTTTGGCTATTGGTTATGGTGCTGCTAACTGTCGGATGGGCTTTTTATCAAAACAAAATCGAGCAGGATTTGATGTCGAAAGAGGCGGAGGAGAAAATACTTCAAATTGTTCTCAAAGTCGACCAACTGTACGCGCAGCTCTTGCCATTGAACCGGGAGAATAGGCTGACAGAGGTGCAGGCGGAGCAATTCGATATCTTGAACAATATGGCGACGGCTACGTTTCAATGGAAGAGCGCCATTTACGGAAAGCGTTGGGGTGAAATTCCGCTGGTCGAGAATGGATTCTACTCGCTATTGGAAAAGTATGAGAAAACTGGTGGAGTCTTTACTGCCTTAGAGGGCGTGGAAAGGGAAAAGGCTATCGATAAGAATGCTTATTTGGTAAAGCATGATTTGCCATATGCCAATGAAACCGATCCGGTGTCCCCTGCCTTGCAAATGAGTGAGATAGCTCCCATTTTGCTAGGACCGGCCGGACTTTTGCTGCTATTACTCCTTTTTGGAAACGCTTATACATCGGAGAAGGAGCAGCAGACTTTGTTGACGTTAAGGACGCAGCCACTTCGCAGATGGGAGCTACTGCTTGCGAAGTATACCGGATTGTTAACTGTAACATTTTTCTATTTAGTTGTCATAGCGATTGGCGGATGGGTGATTCCGGTTGTTTTCGGTGACACATTCAATGACTTGTTGTATCCAACGTTTCTGGAAACAGGTGATTCATTCGCCATCATTCCCATATGGCAACATTTGTTGAATATGACGATTCTATTTCTGGGAGCGGGGGCATTCCTTTTTGCCTTGTTGCTTTTAATCGGAACACAATTAAGAAGCTCTTTTTCAACGATTATGCTGACAGGCTTCCTTACAATGATTGGTGTTGTACTAACGGAGGCACTGCCAATCATGCAGACACCTTGGAATCCATTTCAGCATTTCCGTGCAGAGCGGTTTTTGAACGAAATACCGACCGATCCGATATGGCTGTATGCAGTGTCAGCGATTCTATGGAGCGTTTTATTGCTTGTAGCAACCATTTTCTTGCGTGAAGGCGAACGTGGTTTATTTAAAGCTGCCGAGGAACTGAAGCCGTACCATAAGGGGAAGATGACACATCTCCGCTCCGTTTGGAATAATAGTTTGTTTGAATGGCGGAAGTCGAAGCGGAGGGGGCTTGTCGGGCAGTCATTGATCGTCTTATTCATCGCTGCTATTGTCGGCTATTTCTATTTCGCGGAGCAAGCGAAGGAGAAGGAGACTGAGGCTCTCGCAAGGTTAGCATCGATTGTAGAAGATGCGGAGAATGAGACGGGACTCATCGGTTACTTTATGGAAGCCATCGAAGAAATGGAGAAGCAGGTCGCAGAAGCAAATGCAAGAGGCGAAGACGGGGATTTCATATATGGACATAATATTGAATACTTTAACGAGTATATAGATGTAGCCCGTGAAGAAGCCGCGCTTGCCGAACGTGCATTGAAGGCTTATGGAAATCAAGATTGGACCCCATTATACGATTATCAGCTGTTCAATGATCATCGAAATCTTGAAAACTTGATGGAGTTTAAAAAGCATAATTACAGCCCGGACACCATTTTCGGCTATGAGACCGCAATTGCACAAAAAGAGTGGATGAAAGAGCATAATATCCCACCGGTCTTTGCGGGCACCTATATTCCGAATATCCATGACCAGTGGAAAGAGGAACACCGGAAGGAGAAGAAAATGAATGAGCAGGCGAACCGGAAAGTGGATCATAGCGGGTTATTTTCGCTCTTCATGTATTTCCGCGACTATTTGTACTTCATTCCGCTGATTTTATTCCTTATCCTCGTAGGTGCAGGCTTATCTGGTGAGCGAGGGAAGAGGCCGACGTTGCAGTTGCTTGAGACATTGCCGATCATGAAGCGTTCCCTTTTCCTTGGAAAAGTACTTTTCAGTTCTGCCATGGCTATTGGGAGTGCGATTGTTGTTTTCCTGTTTGCCGTGCTCGTCGGAACGGTGTTCAACCGGTTTGGCGACTGGATGTATCCGGTGCTGCATTATCATAGCAGAAAAGAATTCCAATCGTTTGATTTTACAGGGCAACGAGCATTCGAGGGGGGCTATCATTTCATGCCGCTCGGAGAGTACTTGCTGAAGGCTCTCTTGCTATATGTTTGCGTCGCATTGTTCCTCATCGCGTTGACGAATGTCTTGGGACTTTTCATCCGCCAGCCGCTAGTTGTATATGCGCTCACAGGTATGATAGGTGTCGCGGGATATTTAGTGAGTTGGAAATTAGACGAATTCGCCGAATACTCGCCTTTCCTTTATCTAAACATACCGAAAATTGCCAATGGGGAAATCATGACGCTGCTGAATGATCCGGCAATTAGTGTGTATATGGGCTGTGGGGTGCTGCTTGGAGCGGCGGTTATCCTTTTGGGCGTGACTTATGTCGGTTTGAGTTTTGAGAAGAGGTTTGTAAAGGAGAGGAAGTCGTTTACGGCGACGGTGTGAATGCCTGATATTGTCAAATGACAAAAAGAAATAACCCATCCTTGAGTTCAGCGCTCATTTTGGATGGGTTATTCCAACCGAAAGCCGTCCCCTTACAGGGAACCTATCAATTAATGTGACCACTCAGGTGCAACCGGGTGGTTCTTTTATACATCTTAAATCTTAATGTCAATCATCGCATTTTTCTTTAACTCTTCAGCATGCTGAGCGAGTTTTTCCTGCTGTTTTTGCTGATGAAGAGATTGTTCGATTTGTGGTTTTACTTCTTCAAGCTTTGGAGCTTCTTGTCCTGCACTCTTTGCTTGTTCCGCATATTGATCATACATTTGTTTAATTTCTTCATCGGTTATTTTGCCAGTCGGCGCTTCTTTCTCAATGTATTGTTTAAGTTTAATATCGTCAGCTATTTGAGTTTCAAGTGTTTTCATATTAATGCCGGATTGTTTAAGGGCGGCTTCGAATTCTTTTTCTGTTTTAAACTGTTTTTTTATTTCTTCCAGCTGCTTATTAATATCTGCCTCTGAAGCTTTATAGCTTTTTTTATCGGCCTCTTGAAGAAGAAGAGTTTGCCCGACCAAGCTGTCAATTGTTTGGTTTTTCGCTTGCTCTGCAGCTTCTTTAGAAGTCGGATCTTGTCCCATTAGCTGCATTTGTCCTTGTACAGATGCTAAAGCGATATTATAGTCGCTTCCTAAAATTTCTTTATCATTCACGATGGCCACAGTTTTATTTTCATCTACTTGCTGTTCTTCTAATTTCTTTTGCATTTCTTCCATTTGCTTTTGCTGTTCCTTCTGCTGATCGGTTTCCGCTGTTTTTGCTTTATTATCATTTGTGGCTTCTGTATTTTCTTCATTTCCTCCGCATGCCACTAAAACAACGGCCATTAGACCGGTTACTAATGTAATCATTATTTTTTTCATAATCGATCTCCTCCCTTTAGCAAAAAGTATGATTTTTATTAAATAAATCATCTAGTGCGCATTATAAAGTTAATAATGCAAAAAAGAAACAGGATGCGACCCTTTTTAATATTTATCACAGGATTGAAACATCTGTAATGACTATGGATGCGTATAAAAAAGGGCGGTACATATTGTACTTGCACAATATGTATCGCCCTTTATACTTTCATGGTTATCTTCACCTTTTCGGCTCATAATCAAGCATGTGAAACATTTCCTTCAATTCCTTATCCGACAAGTCGCGCCATTGTCCGATCGGCAAATTGCCGAGATGGATGTTCATGATCCTCGTGCGCTGGAGGCGTCTGACGTTGTAACCGAGTGCCGAGCACATGCGGCGGATTTGGCGGTTCAGGCCTTGTGTCAATGTGATGTTGAATTTGCGTGGGCCAAGTTGTTTCACTTTGCATGGTTTCGTAATGGTGTCGAGGATTTCGACGCCGGATTCCATTTTGTGAATGAATTCTTTTGTAATGGGGCGGTCGACGGTGACGATATATTCTTTTTCATGGCCGTGTTCCTCGCGCAGGATTTCATTGACGATGTCGCCGTCATTCGTTAGAAGCAGCAAACCGTCGGAGTCTTTGTCGAGCCGTCCGATATGGAAGATGCGGAGCGGGTGGTTGACGAAATCGACGACATTCCCTTCGATATGGCGTTCGGTTGTGCTCGTAATGCCTACGGGTTTATTGAGGACGATATAGACGAGCTGCTCTTCGGTTTTCACGGGTTTTCCGTCGACACGGACTTCATCCCCTTGTTCGACTCTGCTTCCAAGTTCGGCGGGCTGGCCGTTGATGGTGACGCGTCCGTCTTCGATCCATTTGTCTGCGCCGCGTCGGGAGACGATGCCGGCTTCGCTTAAATATTTATTGATTCTCATGAAATTCACCTTTTTTCGAGTTTCTTTCCCACTATTGTACAGCTTGGGCGATTGTTATACAAAGTCGGGGGACTACATATATTATCGAAAGGTTGACAATTGATTGAATGAATAGTAAGGTTAGTACAACTTTTTTGTTCGGAGAGGGTAGAGGGGCCGGGAGCGGCGCCGCCCAGGAACAGATGAGTCGAGTTGAGAAGAGCATAGCTGAGAAATTGTTGAATAAGAGGAGTAGCATCGGAAACGCGATGTAGAGAGTCAGTGGGCGGTGGAAACTGATTCGCGGCCGGTGTGAATGGACTTATGAGAGCTGTCCGGAGATTTCCGGATGGACGTCTTTCCCACGTTACGGGAAGTGCCTTTTTTAGGCGCGCCGAGAGGAAGCTGTTTTTGTGATGGCTTCAAATAGAGGTGGCAACGCGGGTAATCCGTCCTCTGCAATTGGACTTTTATGTCCTTTTGCAGGGGACTTTTTTGTTTTTGCCAACAACAAAAAAGAAGAGGAGAGCTGAGATGGAAAAGACGAGTTTGCGTATTACGGAGAAGAAAATTGAAGGAGATTCGCTGACGCCAATCCATATTTTCAGGCGATTGCAGGGGAGACACCGCTTTTTACTGGAAAGCTCGTCGCAGCATGACCGGTCGGGTCGGTATTCGTTCATCGGCGTTGATCCGGTGAAGGCGTATAGCGGAGGGAATGGCCGGTTGGAAGAGTTCGTGTATTCGACGGGGAAGACATATGTGCATGAAGGGGATTTATATACGCTTCTCAAAAGGTTAATGCCGCGGATTGCAGAGAATGGAAAATATCCGTTCATGGGCGGCGCTGTCGGGTATGTCGGATATGGGGCGGCGGGGGACGCAGTGGTTCATTCCGACGAAAAACCTGATGTGTACTTCAATATTTACGATACGGTCATCATTTTCGACCATCTCCAAAATGAAGTGACGTTGCTGCATACGGAAATTCACCCGGAGTATACGAAGCCGGACTTGGATGCATTGGCTGAGGTCATTACGAATGGGCCTACAGAAGATGAGAAGGGTGTGACGATTTCCGATTACCGATGCGCGGTTTCGCAACAAGAATTTGAAGACCGGGTCAGGCAGGCACAGCAATTCATTGAAAATGGCGAGGTTGAGCAGGTCGTCCTCTCCCGAAAGCTTGAAGCGGATATCATTGGTGACCCGTTTGCGCTCTATCGGAAGCTGCGCAAAAAGAATCCTTCGCCGTACATGTACTATATGGAATTCGGCAAGCAGACCGTCATCGGCGCTTCTCCCGAAAGTCTCGTAAAGGTGACGGACGGCACGGTCATCACGAATCCAATTGCCGGGACACGGAGACGGGGGCGCATCAACGAAGAGGATCGAGCATTAGAAGAAGAGCTCCGAAGCGATCCGAAAGAGTTATCGGAGCATGACATGTTGGTGGAACTTAGCCAGGATGAGTTGGTACCCATTTGTGAACCATCGTCCGTCCGTGTTGCTACATACATGGAAACCATAAGATACGAGCATGTCATGCACCTTGTTTCCGAAGTGGAAGGCACACTTGCGCCGGGCTTGCATGCGCTCGATGCATTGAAGGCGACCTTGCCGGCGGGAACAGTGACCGGGTCACCGAAAGGGCTTGCAATGGATATTATTTCGCAGCTGGAAGAAGAGCCACGAGGATTGTATGGAGGCGCAATCGGCTATATCGGATTGAATGGCAATATCGATTTTGCATTGACAATCCGAACGATGACGGTGCAGGACGGGATTGCGACCGTTCAAGCGGGGGCCGGGATTGTGAAGGATTCTGTACCAGCTCTGGAATTCAAGGAAACAGTGAACAAAGCCCGCTCTTTACTGGAGGCTTTGAAATAAAAGAAGAGACTAGAAGAGGAGAGATGAGTAGTGAAAAACTATACGAGAATAGTAGAGGAAGGCCGTAACTTACGGTATAAAGAGATGGAAGAAGCGGCCAATCAATTGTTTTTGGAGGAAGCAACCATCGAGGAAATGGGGGCGTTTCTTGTCGCTTTATCCAAAAAAGGGGAAACGGCGACGGAAGTAGCAGCATTGGCTTCAGTCATGACATCCCATTCAATTAAATTTGACGTCCCGGCTGCCCGTTATTTGGACAATTGCGGGACGGGCGGCGACGGGTCGAATTCGTTCAATATTAGTACAACATCGGCTTTCGTTTTAGCGGGCGCAGGCGTGAATGTGGCGAAGCACGGCAACAGGAAAATCACAAGTGCGGCGGGCAGCCAAGATGTGCTAGACGCGCTCGGCATCCATTCACGCTTTACGCCTGACGATATGAGCCGGATGCTCCAAGAAGAAGGGATAGCCTTTCTATTCGCGCCGATTATCCATCCGAAAATGAAACGGATCGGCGAGGTCCGCGCGATGATCGGGAAGCCGACAATCTTCAACCTCGTCGGACCGCTGACGAACCCAGTTCCGCTAGAAACCCAATTCACAGGCATCAACCGTCCTGATTTTATCATGGAATATGCGTCCGTCATGCGAATGCTAGGCAGGGAACGGGCACTTGTCGTATCAGGCGCTGGAGGATTGGATGAAGCGTCGCTTGCCGGGCAGAACTCGTTTGTTCTTATGGATAAAGGCGACTTGATCCCGTTCGCGCTAAACGCCGAAGATGTCGGGTTATCCTATGCCCCTCTATCTGAAATACGCGGCGGTACCCCGAAGGAGAATGCCGCGATGATTCATTCTGTGCTGCAAGGCGAACGGGGACCGCGTTTTGACACGGTCGTGTTCAATGCAGGTCTCGGGTTGTTCGCGAACGGCGTGGCGGATTCGATACAGGAAGGAATTGAGCAGGCGACTGACAGCATCCTTTCAGGAAATGCGCTTCGGAAATTGGAGGCGGTTGTCGCATTCAGTGAGCATATCGGGCAGGAGGTAGTGGCAAGATGACGATTTTAGAAAAGATTCTACAGACGAAAAGGATTGAAGTGAAACAGCTGCTAATGGAGGAATGTGTCGTTTCATGTGAAACATTGCCGAAACGGCCTTCCTTATTTGAAACTTTACAGAAATCACATCAATTGGAAGTCATTTCGGAAATGAAACGCGCTTCCCCTTCGAAAGGGATGATTGCCGGGAATACGGATCCGGTCGCGCAGGCAACGGCATATGAGCAAGCGGGTGCGGCTTGTATCTCAGTACTGACTGATTCCACCTTTTTCAAAGGCTCCTTTGACGATTTGGCGTCAGTTGCAAAAGCCGTCCAAATCCCGTTGCTATGCAAGGATTTCATCATCCATGAAGTGCAGATCGACCGTGCAAAACAAGCAGGGGCTTCCGTCATCTTGCTCATCGTGGCGGCGCTTGACGATATGACATTACAAAGGCTACACAACTATGCTACGAATCAAGGGCTCGAGGTGCTCGTGGAAGTGCATGACGCAAAGGAATTGGGCCGTGCACTCGCAATAAACGCCAAATTGATTGGCGTCAACAACCGGAACTTGAAAACGTTCGATGTCGACCTCGCAAAGACGGAAGAGGTCGCAAAACATTTTCCGTTCAATGAAAACCGCGTATTCATCAGCGAAAGTGGCATCATGGACGCGGGGGATGCAAAACGGGCAGCGGCTGCCGGGGCAAGTGCTGTCCTCGTCGGCGAGTCGCTCATGCGGAGCGCTTCCGTTGAAGATTCGCTACGTTCGCTGCAAGTTCCGAAGGCAGGTGTGCCGCTATGACGAAGGTGAAGATTTGTGGGTTGATGGAGCCGGAGCATGTGCAAGCTGCGGTGGAAGCGGGTGCGGATGCGGTCGGATTCGTGTTTGCACCGAGCAGACGCCGTGTCGCGATTGCGCAAGCAAAGGAATTGGCACAACTTGTTCCGGATCATGTCATGAAAATCGGGGTGTTTGTCGATGCGACGCAGGCGGAATTGGAGCAAACTTTTCGGAAGGTGTCGCTCGATTATATCCAATACCATGGCGGGGAGTCGGCTGAGTTCATTGAAAAAGTCGGACTTCCTTCTATTAAAGTATTATCAGTTCATGATAGTGAAGATGTGGAAAAGGCAAATGGTTATGAGACAGAGTATGTCTTGTTCGATACGCCTGGGATTGAATTTCGCGGGGGAAGCGGCGAGGTGTTTGATTGGAGCCTTCTAAAGGAAGTGCCCGTGGAGCGGATGATTTTGGCGGGCGGTTTGAATTCGCAAAATGTGAAGGAAGCGATTCGGCAAGTGCGTCCGTTCATGGTGGATGTGTCGAGTGGCGTGGAGATTGATCGAAGAAAAGATGAGACATTGATCCGCGAGTTTATTCGCACAGTGAAAGAGGAGGAGAGCTGAGATGGTTGTTGAGATGAGAAAAGGAAGATATGGGAAGTTTGGCGGGCAATATGTGCCGGAGACGTTGATGTCTGCATTGATCGAGTTGGAGGAGGCGTATGAAGAGGCGAAGGCTGACCCTGCATTTGCAAAGGAGTTGGATTATTATTTGCGGGATTTTGTCGGCAGGGAGAATCCGCTCTATTTTGCGGAGCGTCTGACGGAGAAAGTCGGGGGTGCAAAGATTTTCTTGAAGCGGGAAGATTTGAATCATACGGGTGCCCATAAGATCAATAATTCGCTCGGGCAGGCGCTGCTTGCGATGCGGATGGGCAAACGGAAAATCGTGGCGGAAACGGGCGCCGGTCAGCATGGCGTGGCGACTGCGACGGCTTGTGCGCTCTTCGGGCTGGAGTGCGTCGTTTTCATGGGCAAAGAAGATATCCGCCGTCAGGAGCTGAATGTGTTCCGGATGGAGCTGCTCGGCGCGAAGGTCGTGTCGGTCGATAAAGGTTCGGGGACGTTAAAGGATGCCGTCAATGAAGCGCTACGTTATTGGGTCGCGAATGTGGAAGACACGCATTATGTGTTGGGATCTGCGCTAGGTCCGCATCCGTTCCCAGAAATTGTGCGTGATTTCCAGCGGGTGATCGGTGTGGAGACACGGCGCCAAATCGTTGAGAAGGAAGGACGCTTGCCCGACGCGGTCGTTGCGTGCATCGGGGGCGGCAGCAATGCGATCGGCATGTTCCACCCTTTTGTCGAGGATGAGGGAGTTATGCTCTTCGGTGTCGAAGCGGCGGGGAGTGGAATAGCAACGGGGCTTCATGCGGCAGCGATTGCGGACGGCAAGGAAGGCGTCCTGCATGGGGCGTATATGTATGTGCTACAGGATGAGAATGGTTTCATACAGGAGGCGCATTCGATTTCGGCGGGGCTCGATTACCCGGCGGTCGGACCGGAGCATTGTCATCTGCATGACATCGGCAGGGTGAAGTATACGGCCGTAACGGATGCGGGGGCATTGGAAGGTCTGCAGCTTCTGTCGAGGACGGAGGGAATCATCCCGGCCCTTGAAAGTGCGCATGCCGTCCAGTTTGCTGTGGAACTGGCAAAAGGTATGAGCAAGGATGAACTTGTTGTCGTCTGTCTGTCAGGCCGCGGTGATAAGGATATGCAAACGGTTCGTGATGTGCTTGGAGGTGGATTGAAATGAAGACGTTGGAGAAGAGAATCCGTGAAAGCGTCGAAGAAGGCAGAAAGGCGTTTGTTCCCTATATGATGGCGGGCGACGGAGGTTTAGGGGCGTTGAGGGAGAAGCTCCTCTTTTTACAGGAAGCTGGCGTAACAGCTATTGAAGTCGGCATACCGTTTTCGGATCCGGTGGCGGATGGGGAAGCCATCCAGAGGGCCGGAGAGCGGGCTCTTGCGGAAGGCGTGACACTTCGGAATGTTTTAAAGGAGCTTGAGAAATGCAAAGGGGAAGTGGCGGTTCCTTTAGTCGTCATGACCTATTTAAACCCTGTTTTAGCATTCGGATTGACGCAATTTGTCGAAGCGTGCAGTCGGTCGGGAATTACTGGGTTGATTATCCCCGATTTGCCGTTGGAGGAAAGCGAACCGCTTCGCAATGAATTGAACGGGACGGATATCGCGTTGGTCCCCCTTGTTTCATTGACGAGCCCGGACGAACGCATTGAAAGGATAGCGGAGAGCGCTGAAGGGTTTTTGTATGCGGTGACCGTGAATGGAATTACTGGCGAGCGAAATAAATTCAGTGAGGAACTCTACTCCCATATGCAGCGCGTGAAGGAGATGAGCCGTGTGCCGGTATTGGCGGGGTTTGGCATTTCGACGCAAGCGCAAGTGATTGAAATGGGTAAACATACGGATGGAGTCATCGTCGGAAGCACGATTGTCGAAGCTTTTCATCGAGATGAACTGGAGAAGATCCGCGAATTGGTGCAGACGAGCGCGGAGAAATTTATAATTGTCGATTAACACTGAAACTTTTTGACGCCTATGACGTACATATAGCAAAGGAGTTGTACGGCATGCATTTGGATATGATTAGGCAGGAAGTGGAAACGACATATGATAAAGTGAAATCCTTGGCGGGCTGGAGCGTCGACAAAAACGTAGTGTTGACAATCACTTCGTATTATGTGACGGCTGAGAAAGAGTTCAATGCTGTCGATTTCAACCGCGCTGTGGCTGCTTTGAAGGAACGGGCAGGCTGGTTTTCACCGTTGCGGGGAAATTTGTTGCCGATAATGGCCGCATTCCTTACACGGTCCAACGACTCGATTGATGGCGAAGCGGACCAGTTGATGGATAAACAGCGTGTATTGAAGCAGGCCGGTTTCCGGAATACCATACATTCCTATCTTGCCGCAATGCTCATGGACAATGACGCCACTCGTTTCCAGGAAGAGGCGACTCGTGCGAAAAAGCTATATGATGCGATGAAAAAGCAGCATTTTTTCCTTACATCTGATGATGATTATGCATATGCTGTGCTGCTCAGTAAAATGGGGAACGAACCCGAAGAGCACGCGAAGTCGATGCGCACATATTACGATGCGTTGCATGAAGAGGGGTTCAAAACAGGCAATGAGCTGCAATGGCTGTCGCAGGTCATGACGTATATGGATATCGCTTTCCAACCGCAACTGGTTAAAAGGGCTTGGGAGATTTTCGGAATGCTCCGTGAAGAATTGAAAGCGAAGCCCGTCCATTATCCGATGATCGGATTCCTGACGGTGTTTGATGTCGGGAATGAGGAAATCGAAGAAATCATCAGGCTTGCGAAGGAATTGGAGCAATCGAAACGGTTCAAATGGAACAAGGAAATGGCTTTGTCGGTTGCGATCGGCCACGTTATGCACCGATTGACGGAAAGAGCAGACCAGGTAAGTGTCAGCCTGGCCGCATCCGTCGAGATGATCCTGCGGGCGCAGCAGGCAGTGATGGCCGCCACAGTCGCTGCAGTAGCAGCATCCTCGGCTGCAAGCTCATCGAATAGCTGAGTGAATTAAATAATATCCTTAACAGGAGAAAAGGCTATTGTCTATTAACAATGGCTTTTTCTGCCTGTTTTTTTATTGCTCTAGGCGAATGAATGAAAAAAATTTTTGTATGAAATACCAACAAGAAAACGCTTACATAGCAATGTTTGTAACATATCTGTCACATTAGAAATAATATAAGATTTTGATATTCTAAAAAAACAGTATTGTCAGGACTATCGTTGTGTAGTATATTGAGTTCAATAACTTTAAACGAAATCTGAATATTAGTTATTTGAGAAAGTGTCAGTCAAGTAGTTAGTAAGGAGGAAGTTCTGTTGAAAAACCCGGTTTTGGAAATTAAAGATCTTCGTACGTCATTCAGCATCAAAGGCGATTATTATGCTGCGGTGGATGGAGTTTCCTTTACAGTCCACGAAAATGAAGTCGTTGCAATCGTCGGTGAATCGGGTTGCGGTAAAAGTGCATTGGCCCTTTCGGTAATGGGCTTGCATAACTCGAAAGGAACGAAGCTTGAAGGGCAAGTGAATTTTGGTGGACAAAATTTGCTTACGCTCTCACGGTCCCGTTTGGATAAAGTGAGAGGGAAGGATATCGGAATGATTTTCCAAGACCCGATGACAGCCTTGAATCCACTCTCGACAATCGGTCGGCAAATTGAAGAGCCGATGGATTACCATATGAAGCTTTCCGCAAGCGAAAAGAAAAAACGTACATTGGAACTACTTCGACGGGTTGGCATTAAAAACGAACAACGCGTCTATGAGCAATATCCGCATGAATTATCGGGTGGGATGAGACAACGTGTCGTCATCGCCATCGCGCTTGCTTGCGATCCGGTCCTTCTTCTCGCGGATGAGCCTACGACGGCTTTGGACGTTACGATTCAAGCACAAATCATGGATCTGATGAAAGAACTGCAAAACCAGATGAAAACGGGCATCATCCTGATCACGCATGACCTTGGCGTCGTTGCTGAAATGGCAGACCGCGTTATCGTCATGTATGCAGGTGAAGTTGTTGAAATCGCGGAAGTAAAAGAGCTGTTTGAGAACCCTTTGCATCCGTACACAAGATCATTATTGAATTCAATCCCTTCCAATCTGGAAGCGAAAGAGAAGTTGCATGTCATTGATGGAATCGTTCCATCCATTCAGAATCTAGATCGCAAAGGGTGCCGCTTTGCACCGCGGATCGCTTGGATACCTGAAGAGGACCATGAAGAGATGCCGGAAATGCATGAAGCGACACCGAACCATTTTGTCCGATGCTCATGCTATAAAACGTTCTACTTTCCGGAGGACAGAGTAGGAGAGAGAGAATATGTCGCTACTAACAGTTAATGATTTGAAAGTGCATTACCCGATTCGGGGCGGATTTTTCCGAAAAGTGGTAGACCATGTCAGAGCCGTGGACGGCATCAGTTTTGAGTTGCAGCCCGGTGAAACGTACGGTCTGGTAGGTGAGTCAGGATGCGGCAAGACGACATCCGGACGTGCGCTCATCGGCTTGAACAAAGCCACAAGTGGCGAAATGCTGTTTGAAGGAAAGGACCTTGCCAAGCTGAGCAGATCCGAAAGACGCAATTACACAAAGGATATTCAGATGATTTTCCAAGACCCATATTCATCGTTGAACGGGCGGAAAAATGTCCTCAATATCATCGCTGAGCCACTTCGCAACTTTGAAAGGCTATCAGCGAAAGAAGAGTTGCTAAGAGTGCAAGAGTTGGTTGCGCGTGTCGGGCTAAGCCCCGAGTCAATCTATAAATATCCTCACCAATTCTCGGGTGGACAAAGACAGCGGATCGGGATTGCCCGTGCGCTTGCACTGAATCCGAAACTGATCATTGCGGATGAGCCGGTTTCTGCACTAGACGTATCCGTTCAAGCGCAAGTTTTGAACTTCATGCAGGAGATCCAAGAGGAATTCAACTTGACGTATCTCTTCATCTCGCATGACTTGGGCATCATCCAGCATATGTGCGACCGGATCGGCATCATGTACCGCGGCCGTTTTGTAGAGGAAGGAACAGCATCCGAAATCTACAACAACCCGCAACATGTCTATACAAAGCGTCTGATTGCCGCGATTCCGGAAATGAACCCTGAAAAACGCTTTGAGAAAATGCATTTGCGCCAGGCGATCAATCAGGAATACCAAACTGAATATAACACCTACTTTGATAAAGATGGACGGATGTTCGATTTGAAGAAGATTTCGGATACGCATTCCGTTGCCATGCAGTAAGGGGGATGATGTAAATGTTGAAATTCATTTTACGAAGAACATTGCTCATGATTCCGCAGCTCATCCTCCTCAGTATCATCATCTTCATGCTTTCAAAAGCGATGCCGGGTGATGCGTTAACGAGCGCGTTCATGTCGAATCCTAATGCCTCGGAGGAGCAGATCGAGAAGATCCGAGATAAATTAGGTCTGAACGATCCGTGGTACGAACAATATGGGCGGTGGATCGGAAATGCGGTGCAAGGTGATTTCGGACAATCGTATGTCCACAAACAGCCAGTAACGTCATTATTGGCGGGCAGGATCGAAAATACAGTGCTTCTATCACTCTTTACGGCCATTGTCATCTATCTGATAGCCATACCGCTAGGAATAATAGCGGGAAGATGGACAGATACATGGGCGGATAAAATGATCGTAACGTATAACTATTTCGCTTTTGCGACTCCGTTATTCGTTTTCGCTTTACTGATGCTCTACCTTTTCTCTTTCATATTGGGATGGTTCCCAATCGGGGGAAGCGGAAATATACGGATAGAACCAGGAAGCTGGGAATATATCGTCGACAGGGCAAAGCATTTATTCCTACCTGTTATGTCAGGTGCTTTAATCGGTACGTTCGCAACAATCCAATATTTACGGAATGATATTATCGACCAGAAGATCAAGGACTATGTAAAGACAGCACGATCTAAAGGCGTGCCTGAGGGAAGGGTCTATACCCGCCATATTTTGCGGAACTCCCTTCTGCCGATCGCGGCTTTTCTCGGGTATGAGATCACCGGTCTCATCTCCGGTTCAATATTCATTGAATCCATTTTCAGTTATCCCGGTCTCGGACAACTTTTCCTTCAATCCATTTCGCAACGAGATTTCACTGTCGTTACGGCGCTCGTTATGGTTTCTGGAGCTGCTGTAATCATAGGGACTTTGCTATCGGATATTATTCTAAGCATTGTCGATCCTCGTATACGAATTGAATAGAAGATGAAGAGAAAGAAGAGGAGGGGAAATGAATGACGAATCCAGTTATTGATGAAAAAAGACTAATTGCTCAAGAAAAACTAAATAATCCATCATTTATGCGTACGATTTGGCGTGAAATTAAGCACGATAAAATGGCACTTGGCTCATTGATCTTGCTGACGATTATCGTTTTAGCCGCATACATTTCACCATTATTGATTGACTCGGCTTCTTTGACGCGGGTAAACTTCCTTAACGTCTGGAAGCCGCCATCCGCTGCTAACTGGCTTGGCACTGATGATGGGGGACGCGATGTGTTCGGTCAGTTGATGATTGGAACAAGGAACTCGCTCACAATCGGAGTTGCAGTTACACTCATTGCTGGGATGATCGGCTTGACATATGGCTTGATATCTGGATATTACGGAGGCGCAGTTGACAATATAATGATGCGTATCCTTGAATTCCTCATGGTATTGCCATCCTTAATGTTCATCATTGTATTCGTAACTATCGTTCCAAACTATAATAAGTACACATTCATTCTGATCATGAGTGCTTTCTACTGGTTTGCAAAAGCAAGGCTTATCCGCTCCAGGGCTTTACAGGAAAGGGAGCTTGACTACATCAACGCTTCCAAGACATTAGGAACGCCAAGTTGGAAGATCATGTTCTTTGAAATGTTCCCTAACTTGAGTTCACTCGTCATAGTCAATATGACACTTTCGCTTGCAGGGAATATCGGGATCGAGACAGGGCTAACTTTCTTAGGATTCGGTCTGCCTGCTGGAACTCCTTCACTTGGAACGTTGATTTCGTTCGCAAGGAATCCTGATATTATTAAGAATAAGTGGTGGTCATGGTTACCTGCAGCATTACTGATCCTAGTAATGATGCTGTGTATAAATTACGTCGGGCAAGCGGTCAAACGCGCGTCAGACGCAAGGCAGAGATTAGCCTAAAAAAATAAGGGGAGGTAATACAAATGGCAAAGAAGCAGTTTATGCTACTTGCGAGTCTGTTGCTTGTTCTCAGCGTGTTTTTAGCTGCATGTACAGGCAAAGAAAAAGAAGGCGCCGGTGAGAAAGACCCGGAAAAAGATCCGGAAAAGAAAACAGAAGAACCGACAAAGGAAGAGCCTAAAGAAGATCCAAGCGCTGGCCTAGATTTCCCGATGGATGTATCGAACAAAGCCGAGGCGTTGGAAGACGGCGAATTGACATGGGCAATGGTTACAGATACTCCGTTTGAAGGTACATTAAGCCGTGTGTTCTATTCGGGCGCATATGATTATGAAATCATCTCAAAGTTTGATGAGGATCTACTAGCTGTAGATGGCGACTACTTAATCACAAATGAAGGTGCAGCTACTTACGAAATCTCAGAAGACAATAAAACAATTACTTTAACAATCCGCGATGGAGTGAAATGGCATGACGGTGAGCCGGTCAAAGCAAGTGACCTTCTTTACTCATACCAATTGCTTGGTCACCCTGACTACACAGGAGACCGTTATGATTTCATGATTGAAAACGTTGTTGGTATGCCGGATTACAACGCAGGTAAAACGAAAGAAATCTCAGGAATTGTAGTTTCAGATGACGAGAAACAAATTTCATTAACATTCACAGAAGCGACACCATCGATTTTGTCCGGCATTTGGACGGCTCCGACACCTAGACACCACGTCGGGGATGTTATGACGGGCGAAATTACAATTGAAGAACTTGAATCTTCCGATAAGATCCGTGTAAACCCAATCGGTTTCGGTCCTTACAAAGTTGTAAAAATCATTCCAGGCGAGTCTGTTCTGTACGAACGCTTCGATGACTACTGGAAAGGTAAACCTAATCTTAAATCAATGGTCACGAAAGTTGTAAGCTCTGCTTCTATCCTAGAGGCACTTAAGAAAGGCGAAGTTGATATCGCTTCAGTTCCTGTAGATCAATATCTGAACGCTAAAGACATTGACAATATTGAATTGCTAGCAAAAGTAGACCTTGCGTATACTTATATTGGCTTCAAACTTGGTAAGTGGGATGCAGAGAAGAAAGAAAACGTAATGGATCCAAATGCGAAACTAGCTGACAAACGTGTTCGTCAAGCTATGTGGTATGCAATGGACAACGAAACAATCGGTAAAGAACTTTACCACGGTCTTCGTTTCCCTGCAACATCATTGATCATCCCTGTATTCGCAAGCTTCCATGATGCAGACCTTGTAACACCATCTTATGATCCTGAAAAAGCGAAAGCGCTTCTTGACGAAGCAGGATTTGTCGATGTTAACGGAGATGGCTTCCGTGAAGATGCGGACGGCAATGAGTTCGTTCTGAACTTCGCATCCATGTCAGGTGGAGAAACTGCTGAGCCGATTGCACAGTTCTATATGCAAAACTGGGCTGACGTAGGCATTAAAGTACAACTCCTTGACGGACGTCTACATGAGTTCAACTCGTTCTACGATATGGTGAAAGCTGATGAGCCGAAAATCGACATCTACCAAGGTGCGTGGGGAACTGGTTCTGACCCAGATCCATCCGGTCTATATGGCAGAACTGCTTCATTCAACTACAGCCGTTTCACTAACGAGAAAAACGATGAGCTACTTGCAGCAGGTACATCTGAGAAGGCATTTGATTCCGACTACCGTAAAGATATTTACAAACAATGGCAAGCGCTTATGGCTGAAGAAGTTCCGGTTGCGCCAACTGTATACCGTTATACACTAAGAGGAGTAAACAAGCGAGTTGTTAACTACTCAATCGACCCAGCTACTGAACTATGGTTGTCTGATTTGGGAGTTAGTGAATAAGTAATTATCGTTTCTAATCGATAAACAACCGCCATCCGGGAAACTGGATGGCGGTTGTTTCATTATTTCGAGCGAATCCAGTTCTATATTTTCAGAAATCGTATTGTAATATTCTTAAAAGTTTGATAGGATTGAACTTACCGATTACTAGATTAGACTATCAATTCAGAGAGATAAAGGGATGGGGGAACTAGGTATGAAGATTTACATATCCGTTGATATGGAAGGGATCACGGGGTTGCCCGATTACACGTTTGTCGATTCTGCCAGACATAATTATGAACGTGCCAGGCGTATTATGACGGCGGAAGCAAATGCAATCATTCGCGCAGCAATCGGACAAGGAGCCGAACAAGTCCTCGTGAACGACAGCCATTCCAAAATGAACAATCTGCTTGTGGAAGAACTTCATCCTGATGCGGATTTGATAACAGGAGATTTGAAAGCGTTTTCGATGGTGCAGGCGCTCGACGAATCATTTGACGGAGCCATTTTCGCTGGATATCACGCAAGGGCCGGGCAGCCGGGTGTCATGAGCCATTCGATGACGTTTGGCGTCAGGAATATGCATATCAATGACGTGGCGATTGGTGAGCTCGGATTGAATGCTTATGTGGCAGGCCATTATGGGGTGCCCGTCATCATGGTCGCTGGGGACGATCGTGCATGCAAAGAAGCGGAGGCATTGATTCCAGGAGTAGTGACAGCAGCTGTTAAGCAGTCTATATCCCGTTCCGCTGTGAAAACATTGCATCCGACGAAAGCTCACGCCTTAATTGAAGAGAAAACTGCCGAGGCGATTGCAAAGCGCACGATGATCAAGCCGCTCGTACCTCCGGCAAACCCGGTTTTGCGCATCGAGTTCACGAACTATGGCCAGGCGGAATGGGCGGCGCTCATGCCAGGATGTGAAATCGAGCCGGGAACGACAATCGTGAAATTTGAGGCGAAAGATATCCTCGAAGCGTACCGGGCGATGCTCGTAATGGTCGAGTTGGCAATGCAAACAAAGTTCTGCTAAGGGGGAGTGGCGCATGGCAATTTACATAGTAAAACGATTCTTCATGATGATTGCGACAATCCTCATCATCGCGACACTGACATTTTTCTTAATGCACTCAATACCAGGCTCGCCTTTCGATGAAGAGCGGACATCGAATCCGACGATCCAGGCAAATCTGGAGAAATTCTATAAGCTCGATCAACCGACACATGTGCAATACGTATATTATTTGAAATCAATTGCGACGTTTGACTTCGGACCATCCATTAAAAAGCCGAATGAAACGGTGAATAAATTGCTTGCCAGGGGGTTCCCGATATCCTTCGAGCTCGGAATGGTGACGATCCTCGTCGCCGTCATATCGGGGATTACATTAGGGACATTTGCCGCCTTGCGACATAACGGCATTATCGATTATGCAGCGATGGCGTTCGCGGTTGTCGGGATATCCGTCCCGAACTTCGTATTGGCGACCGTTTTAATCCAGCAGGTGGCGGTCAACTGGAATCTCCTTCCGCCCGCTACGTGGAGCAGTCCACTCCATATGATTTTGCCGACATTGGCGCTTGCGACGGGTCCGACAGCGATCATCGCGCGTCTGACGCGGTCGAGCATGTTGGAAGTGCTGACGCAGGATTATATGAAAATGGCGAGGGCGAAAGGGTTGTCCCCGATGCGAATTGTCCTACGGCACGCGCTGCGCAATGCGCTCATGCCGATTGTGACAATTATGGGGACGATGCTAGCGGGGATTTTGACGGGAACCTTCGTCATAGAAAAGATTTTTGCGATACCGGGCATGGGGAAATATTTCGTCGAGAGCATCAACAACCGGGATTACCCGGTCATCATGGGCTCGACCGTATTCTATAGCGCATTCCTCGTTTTCATGTTGTTTTTAGTCGATATTGTCTATGGATTCCTTGATCCGCGCATTAAACTTCACCGAAAGGAAGGTGATGCGTGATGGTAAGTCATCAGCAAAATGTGCAAGTCCCGGATGAATGGTTCAAGCCGAAAGGGAAAGATGCGGAAAAAGCGGAATCGGTCGTACGCCCGTCGCTCTCCTATTGGAAAGATGCTTGGCGCAGATTGCGGAAGAACAAATTGGCGATGGGCGGACTGGTATTCTTAATTATACTGACGCTGTTTGCAATCTTCGCTCCGATTCTATCACCGCATAATATAGAAACGACCCAATATGCAAACCAGAACTTGCCGCCGTCTTCGAAACATTGGTTCGGAACGGATGACAAAGGATGGGACGTCTTCACGAGAACTTGGCACGGTGCCCGCGTCTCATTATTCGTCGGTGTTGCCGCTGCATTGATCGATTTCTTCATCGGCATCATCTACGGCGGAATCAGCGGCTATAAGGGCGGCAGGACAGACACCGTCATGATGAGGATCATCGAGATCCTATATGGGCTTCCGCATTTGCTAGTCGTTATTCTTTTAATGGTTATCATGGGTCCAAGTTTGACGACAATCATCGTCGCGCTGACGATCACCGGATGGGTCGGAATGGCCCGGATTGTCAGGGGGCAAGTGCTTCAAATCAAGAACTATGAATTTGTAACTGCATCGAAATCATTCGGAGCGAAAACACCTAGGATCATACGGAAAAACTTGCTGCCGAATACAATGGGTCCAATCATTGTTCAAATGACATTGACCGTGCCGAGTGCCATCTTCGCGGAAGCGTTCCTAAGCTTCATCGGGTTAGGAATCCAAGCGCCTGTAGCGAGCTGGGGGGTCATGGCGAATGACGCATTGCCTGTCATCCTGTCAGGGCATTGGTGGAGATTATTCTTCCCTGCGTTCTTCATTTCAATGACAATGTTTGCATTTAACGTCCTCGGAGACGGTATGCAAGATGCACTTGATCCGAAACTGAGGGGGTGAAGGATTTGAGAGAGAGAAAATTTGCACCGATCGATAATGGCCAAGGCGGAACAGCGGTTGCGCCGGAACCCAAACGATTGCGCAAGCGCAAAAAAACGTTTACGGAAGTCATGCTTTCCGTCCAGGATTTGCATGTGTCATTCAAGACGTTCGGTGGGGAAGTGCAGGCGCTCCGCGGCGTTTCGTTCGATCTGTACAAAGGGGAAACACTCGCGATTGTCGGAGAGTCGGGTTGCGGGAAGAGCGTCACCGCGAATACGATCATGGGTCTCATTCCGAAACCGGCGGGGCGCATTAAAAATGGAAGTGTCCTGTTTAAGGGAAAGGATTTGACGAAGCTTGATAAATCCGAAATGAGGAAAGTGCAAGGGGTCGACATTTCGATGATCTTCCAAGACCCGATGACCGCCTTGAATCCGACACTCAAAATCGGCGAGCAGTTGACGGAAGGGTTGCGTACCCACCAAAAAGTGAGTAAAGCCGAGGCTCGCCAAAAAGCGATCAATTTGCTGGAGGTGGTCGGCATCCCGAATCCGGAAGAACGGATGAAGCAATATCCCCATCAGTTTTCCGGTGGGATGAGGCAGCGGATTGTCATTGCAATCGCCTTGATCTGCGAGCCTGAACTGCTCATTGCGGATGAGCCGACGACTGCACTCGACGTCACAATCCAAGCGCAGATTCTTGAGTTGTTCGAGGAAATTCAGGAACGGACCGGTGTTTCGATCATTCTTATCACGCACGATTTGGGGGTCGTAGCGAAAATAGCGGATCGGATAGCGGTCATGTACGCGGGAAAAGTCATTGAAATCGGCGATAAGCGTGAAGTGTTCTACACACCGCAGCACCCTTATACGAAAGGGCTGCTCGCTTCCGTTCCAAGGCTGGATCTGAAGGAGGAAGAGCTTCAACCGATTGAAGGGACGCCACCGGATTTATTCGCACCGCCGATCGGTTGTCCTTTCACAGCCCGGTGTCCGTTCGCGATGGAAGTATGCGATCGAATCTATCCGGCGACGACCGGCTTATCCAATACACACGCCGTCGATTGCTGGCTGCAGGATGAACGGGCGAAAAAATTGTTCGACCACAACTAAGGTTTTTCGCACGAAAGTGCTTAGCAAGTCATATATAAACAAAGGGGGCTTTTGGAATGAAGAAATGGTTAACATTTTTGATGGTGGCAATGCTTGCGCTAGTTCTTGCGGCATGTACCGCAAACAAAGACGCGGGCAAAGAGCCGGAGAAACCGGCCGACAATACGCCGAAGGATGAAGGAAAAGAAGAAGGCAAGACAGATGAAACGGCTTCCGGAGAGAAGATCCTCCTCATGAACAATGGGAATGAGCCAACATCGTTCGATCCGTCCATCGGATTCGACTCAGTATCTTGGAGCGCGCTTAACAATATCATGGAAGGTCTGACACGCCTTGATAAGGACCATAAAGCGGTCGAGGCGACAGCTGAAAAAATCGATACTTCCGAAGATGGATTGACGTATACATTCACAATCCGCGAAAATGCAAAATGGTCGAATGGCGATCCGGTAGTAGCGGGCGATTTCGTATTCGCCTGGAAGCATATGTTGAATCCGGAAACAGCATCACCTGCAGCGTTCCTTGCATACTTCATCGAAGGGGCGGAAGCGTACAACAATGGAGAAGGTTCCCCTGATGACATCGCTATCGAAGCGAAGGACGAAAAAACGTTCGTCGTCAAATTGACTTCGCCGAACGAAGCATTCTTGAACATCGTTACAAATCCAAGCTTCTTCCCAATCAACGAAAAAGTGGCGTCTGCTGATCCAACTTGGCATACGGAAGCCGCAACATTCGTAGGGAACGGTCCATTCAAACTGAGCAAATGGGATCATGATGTAAGTTTTGAATTTGAAAAGAACGAACATTATTGGGATGCGGCTGCAGTCAAGTTGGATAAAGTCCACTGGGCAATGGTTAACGACACTACGACAGCCTATCAAATGTATCAAGCCAATGAATTGGATGTGACTGGCGTACCGTCAGAAATCGCGGATCAATTGAAGGATAGCCCGGAATTGCGCGTTGATGATCAAGCGGGCTTGTACTTCTACCGCCTCAACACTTCTATGGAACCATTCACGAATAAAAAGATCCGCCAAGCATTCGCATTTGCGGTCGATCAAGAGGAAATCGTTAATTTTGTAACGAAAAATGGCGAGAAGCCGGCACACGGCTTCGTCACATACGGCTTCATCGGGCCGGACGGCAAAGAATTCCGTGAAACTGTAGGCGACCTTGTTTCCTTCGATCCGGAAAAAGCGAAACAACTTTTGGAAGAAGGAATGAAAGAGGAAGGCTATTCGGAGCTGCCGAAAGTGACGATCACCTATTCAACTAGCGAATCGCATCAGAACATTGCAATCGCACTTCAATCCAAATTTAAAGAAGTACTCGGTGTTGACACAGAGCTACAAAACGTGGAAAGCGCAGTATTCGCTTCGGAGCAAAAAGAGTTCAAATACCAAATGTCCCGTTCCTCTTTCTTGCATGACTATGCAGACCCTGTGAACGCGCTTGAAAGCTTCATCACTGGCTCTTCCATGAACCGTACAACATGGTCGAACGCGGAATACGATAAGCTCATTGCGGACATTAAAAATGAAACAGACGAAAACAAACGTTGGGAATTGCTGAAGCAAGCAGATAAGCTTCTAATGGATGAAATGCCTGTATTCCCATTATACTTCTACAACTCGACATCACTTGAAAAAGAAGGCGTTTCCGGGATTCTGCGCCACCCTGTCGGCTACGTCGACTTGAAATACGCAGATAAGAACTAATGCACAAGTCGCGGTGTCCGTCATGGCGCCGCGACTTTCCAATTTTGATTGAAAGAGGTGGCAGGAGAATGAGAATACGACCGAAAAGGCTTCAACGGGGGGATACGATCGGCATCGTTGCGCCGTCGAGCCCGCCGAATCAAGAAAACCTGGAGCGTTCCCTCGCTTTTCTGGAACAGCTTGGCCTGAAATGGAAATTCGGACAATATGTGAAAAATGTCAATGGCTATTTGGCGGGGACGGATGATGAACGGCTGCAGGACTTGGAGGACATGTTCGCAGACCCGTCCATCAGCGGCATCATTTGCGCGGGCGGCGGTTACGGTTCTGCACGCTACACCGATCGGCTCGATTTGCAGCTGATCCGGGAAAATCCGAAAGTGTTCTGGGGATTCAGCGACATCACATTCCTTCATACTGCCATGGGTCTTTACTCGAATCTCGTCACCTTCCATGGTCCGATGCTCGCATCGTGCGTCGGGAAAGACACGTTCCACAAACTTTCCGCAAAAATGTTTCATCAACTATTCGAACCGATGGAACTGCATTATACGGAGGATATTTCACCACTGACGGCGATTGCCGGGGGCAGCGCGCAAGGCGAACTCGTCGGAGGCAACTTATCACTCCTTGCGGATACGATCGGGACTAAATTCGAAATCGATACGAAGGGCAAGCTGCTGTTCATCGAAGATGTCGGCGAAGAGCCGTATCGGGTCGATGGAATGTTGAATCAGCTGCGCATGGCAGGGAAACTTGCAGACGCGGCGGGCATCGTCATCGGGGATTTCTCTGACGTTGAGCCGAAGAAGCAACAGAAGACCTTATCGTTGGATGAAGTGTTCCGACATTATTTGGGCGGCTTGGAGAAACCGGTTGTGGAGGGCTTCAAGATAGGCCACTGCGAGCCGCATTTCGCGATTCCGCTAGGAGCCGATGCGAAGCTGGACGCAGATCAAAAAACTTTGACGATTTTGCCGGGGGTGGAGTGATGCGAATCCAATCAATCGAAACAATTCCTGTCGCCGTTCCACTGACGAAGCCGTTCAAAACGGCACTCCGGACAGTGACGACAGCATATGCAATCTACGTGAAAATCACTAGTGTTGACGGACAGATCGGTTGGGGGGAAGCACCCCCGACCCACGTCATCACAGGCGACTCCCTCGGCAGCATTACATACGCGATTGAAGAGGTGATCGCGCCCCTTTTGATAGGGAAGGATTTACGGAATCGCGAGGAGGTCTTCCGTTTGTTGAAACGGTCGATCGTCCGCAATACAAGTGCGAAGGCTGCCGTCGATATGGCCATCCATGATTTGCTTGGCCAGCTGGCGGGATTGCCTCTCTATCAACTGCTTGGTGGATTCCGGGATAAAATCGAAACCGACTTCACGGTGAGTGTCAATGATGCGGCAGAAATGGCAGATGATGCAGAACGTTATATTGCTGACGGCTTTAACGTTCTGAAAGTGAAAGTCGGTATCGGGGAGATTGGCGAGGATATCGAACGTATCATGGCGATCCGGGAAAGGGTCGGTGCTGGTCCGAAAATCCGGTTGGATGCGAACCAAGGATGGAAGCCGAAAGAGGCAGTTTTCGCGATTGGAAAGATGGAGGACGCCGGGCTGGATATCGAATTGATTGAACAACCAGTTGCTGCGGATGATATTGAAGGACTTCGGTACGTAACGAAGCATACACTGACGCCGATCATGGCGGATGAAAGCGTGTTTTCCGCGAAAGATGCGCTCCGTGTGTTGGAGATGCGTGCAGCGGATTTGATTAACATCAAGCTCATGAAATCTGGAGGGATCCATGAGGCGTTGAAAATCAATGCATTGGCCGAAACGTATGGCGTTGAATGCATGGTCGGCAGCATGATTGAGACGAAGCTCGGCATTACGGCGGCAGCCCATTTGGCGGCAAGCCAGCCGAACATTACAAGATTCGATTTCGATGCGCCGCTTATGTTGGCGGAGGATATTGTCGCTGGCGGTATCACTTATGACGGCAGGGTCATCCAGCTGCCTAAATGGCCGGGGCTCGGATTAGATCAGGAAGGAATGGGACGGATCGGGAAGGAGGAAGAACATTGACGGAGTTGACAGTGAATATGTATGCGTGTACGGTGCCGGTTGCGACAGTCTGGACTTCGCCGGAATCCGCACGTGACTTGGATGCGGACGGAGTTTCCAATCCGCTTCATTTGAATAAATGGCTTGAGAGGCTTGCCTATGAAGAGAGGCTGGATCTATGCAACGCCAATCGGGTGCAGACGCAGTTGTTGTACGGCGAGCCGGTCATCGTCGATGAAATCGCGGGTGATTGGGCGAGGGTCATTGCAGTATGGCAGCCGTCGAAGAAGGATGAACGAGGGTATCCTGGGTGGGTGCCAGTGCGTCAATTGAAAAAGGCGTCCCCGTTGACGGAAGCGGGTGGATTCGTCAGAGTAGCGGTCGCGAAATCGCAATTATGGAATCCGGACGGGACGCCGCTCATGATCGTGCCGTTCAATACAATCTTGCCGCTGACTGATGAAAGCGACGATCACTTCCATGTGGAAACGCCTGATGGGGAAGCATTGGTGTTGAAATCGGATATTGTACGTGCGCCATCCGTCCATCAATTCAAAAAGCGGAAAGCAACGGCGGCTGTCGAAGAGGGGCTCGCTTATTTGGATCTTCCGTATTTCTGGGGCGGCATGTCGTCATACGGCTTCGATTGCTCGGGCTTCACGTACAATATGCTGAAAGCTTGCGGGCATTTCATTCCGCGAGATGCCAGCGACCAGGCGAAAAGCGGCGAGGAAGTGCCGATGGATAAGCCGGAGCGATGGGAAAAGGGGGATCTGTTATTCTTTGCGAATGACGAAGGGAAAGGCAATGTCCGGCACGTCGGGTTTTATTACGGAAACGGGTTGCTCCTGCATTCGCCTTCGACGGGGCAATCCATCGAACTATTGAAGCTTGAGGGCTCGAAGCTGGAGCGGGAGTTGTGCGCAGTCCGCCGTTATGGCAACGATGAAGGGGGAAATTGAATGGCTGGAGATGTAATTTTGTCCGTTAAGGATTTGAAGCGCCATTTCGATGTGGGCAAAGGGTTGACGCTGAAGGCAGTCGACGGGATCAGCTTTGACATTTTAAGAGGGGAGACGTTCGGGTTAGTTGGCGAATCGGGCTGCGGCAAATCGACCGCGGGACGGACGATTTTGGGTCTGTACAATAAAACCGACGGCGAGGTATTGTACGAAGGTCGTAGCGTCCATACGATGACCGATAACGAACGGCAGCGCTTCCTGAAAAAGATGCAAATGATCTTCCAGGATCCGTACGCTTCATTGAATCCCCGTTCGACTGTCTATGAAATCATCGCCGAGCCGATGCAGATTCACGGCATGTATAAGACGCAGGCGGAAATGCGGGCGCGTGTGAATGAATTGCTCGAGGACGTGGGCTTGAACCGTGATCATGCGAACCGCTATCCCCATGAGTTTTCCGGAGGTCAACGGCAGCGGATCGGCATCGCCCGGTCGCTCGCGCTCGATCCGGAGTTCATCATTGCGGACGAGCCGATTTCCGCGCTCGATGTGTCCGTGCAGGCGCAAGTCGTCAAGCTGCTTCAGCGGTTGCAGCGGGAGAAGGGCTTGACGTATTTGTTCATCGCGCATGATTTGTCGATGGTCAAATATATTTCGAGCCGGATCGGCGTCATGTATTTGGGGCATATGGTGGAGCTCACGACGAGCGCGCAGCTCTATGACAAGCCTTTGCATCCATATACGGAGGCGCTGTTGTCGGCGATTCCGATTCCGGATCCCGATATTGAAGAGTCGCGTGAACGGATTCTTTTACAAGGGGAGCTCCCGAGCCCGATCAATCCGCCATCCGGCTGCGTTTTCCGGACACGCTGTCCGTACGCGATGCCGGTGTGCGGCGAGTTGAAGCCGAAATGGCTTGAAAAGGAAGAAGGGCATTTCGTCGCTTGCCACTTGCATGATGAAGAAGTGATGAAGCGGTCGGATGCGGTGAAGGTGCCGGTGGGGTCGTCCTGATTTAATCAGGGCGGCTTTTTTCTTGCCGTGGAAGTATATAATTTTCCTCGGTGATTCGATGTCGCGCCGAATGCCTTTGACAAACTAACGGGATTCTCCGTATGTCAAAAGTCCTAAAATGATCATTGCGGAAGAAAAGTCGCGCATAACTCACCAAAATTTGCTCATAACCCCACGAAAGTTGCTCATAACTCACCCAAATTTGATCATACCCTCACTGAAATTGCGCATAACTTATCAAGGCCACCCATACAGGTTTGCTACGCGGGCCGCCGTATGGCTTTAACGCCCTAAACGACGCGATTTCCTAGAAAAAACTTCCGGTTTCCGTTAAAGTTGCCAAGGAATTTCGGTTGTCTTATAATGGAATCGTTGTAATCCCTCAATTCCCTCAAATTGCCTGCGTTTTGCCAGGTCCCAATCAACCGGACGTCATCGTCCAACCTTGCATGTTCTTGCAAATATAAGAAATCGAAAAAATTGAATAGAAGTAGTGGACAAAGTAGAATACTGTCTATAGTTGTCTAAAATGTCTGATTAAAAAGTCGGGGGTGTTTTTCGTTGAAGTTATCACCAGTTGAACAGGAAAAGTTAATGTTGCATGTGGCAGGAGAGCTTGCGTTAAAACGGAAGGAGCGGGGTATCAAGTTGAATTACCCTGAAGCCGTCGCTCTTCTTTGCCATTTTATTATGGAGGGCGCGCGTGAAGGGAAGTCTGTCGGGCAGCTGATGAGTGAAGGAAAGCAAGTACTAACAGTCGACGATGTGATGGAAGGCGTCGAAGATATGGTGAAGGATGTACAGATTGAGTGCACGTTCCCGGATGGGACGAAACTCGTTACGGTGCATCACCCAATTCAATAATAGAGGGGGTTTTTCGTTTGAAACCAGGAGAAATCAAAACGGCTGAAGGATGGATCGAAATCAATGTGGGACGTGATACGAAGACGGTGAAGGTTGCGAATACAGGTGACCGTCCGATTCAAGTCGGGTCTCATTTCCATTTCATCGAAGTGAATAAGTTTCTTGAATTCGATCGCGAAGACTCTGTTGGAATGCATTTAAACATTCCTTCCGGGACGGCGGTGCGTTTTGAGCCGGGCGAGGAGAAGGAAGTGGAGCTCGTCGAGTTTGGCGGAAGGCGCCATGTGTTCGGATTAAATAATTTGACGGAAGGTTCCACTCACAAAAAGGAAGAGATTGTCGAGAAGGCATCGGATGGCGGATTTAAAGGAGCTGACAGTTAAGTGAGAATTACACATGAGCAGTACGCAAGGATGTTCGGCCCGACTGTGGGCGACAAGGTCCGTTTAGCGGATACCGATTTATGGATTGAAATTGAAAAGGATTACACGACGTACGGTGACGAGGGTATTTTTGGAGGCGGGAAGTCCCTTCGGGTATCGATGGGGCAGAACGGCGAAAAGACGTCAGAAGATGGCGTATTGGATACAGTCATTACGAATGCGACGATCATTGATCATACAGGGATCGTAAAGGCGGATATCGGAATCAAGAACGGTAGGATCGCGGGCATCGGCAAGGCGGGGAATCCGAATACGATGGACGGTGTCGATCAGGGCATGATCATCGGTGTCGGTACAGAAGTATATGGTGGTGAAGGTTTGATTGCGACAGCAGGTGCAATTGACACGCATATCCACCTCATCAGTCCGCAGCAGGTAGATGTGGCGTTGAATGCCGGAACGACGACATTCATCGGCGGAGGGACAGGCCCTGCGGCAGGTTCGACTGCGACGACGGTGACTCCGGGGAAATGGCATTTGCATCGGATGCTTCAGCAAATTGAGGACATTCCGTTGAATATCGGCATCTTCGGGAAGGGAAGCGCCGCTTTTCCTGAGCCGCTCGTTGAGCAAATCCGTGCAGGCGCAATTGGCATGAAAATCCATGAGGACTGGGGAGCGACTCCACATGCATTGGACCAGAGCTTGAAAGTGGCGGATGAGTATGACATCCAGATCGCTTTGCACTCCGATACGTTGAATGAGGCAGGATTCGTCGAGGATACGATCAATGCGATCAATGGGCGCGTCATCCACGTCTTCCATACAGAGGGAGCGGGTGGGGGACACGCGCCGGACCAGTTGAAAATGGCGTCATTGCCGAATGTATTGCCGGCGTCGACGAACCCGACGAAACCGTTCACGGTCAATACGATTGATGAGCATATGGACATGCTGATGGTGTGCCACCATTTGAAACGCGATTCGCCGGAAGACATCGCTTTCGCGGATTCGCGTATTCGTCCTGAGACGATTGCGGCTGAAGATATTATGCAGGACATGGGAATTTTGAGCATCATGTCTTCAGATTCCCAGGCGATGGGCCGGGTCGGGGAAGTGGCAATCCGGACGTGGCAGACGGCGGATAAGATGAAGAAGCAGCGCGGTCCGCTCCCGCAAGACGAAGGGAAAGACAATGATAATTACCGCGTCAAGCGTTATATCTCAAAATATACGATTAACCCTGCAATTGCCCAAGGGATTTCGCATGAAATCGGATCTATTGAAGAAGGGAAATTGGCGGATATCGTTTTATGGGATCCGGCATTTTTCGGTGTCAAAGCGCAAGTCGTCATTAAAGGCGGTATCGCTGTATACGCGATGACGGGTGATCCGAATGCTTCCATTCCGACACCACAACCGATGATGGGCCGCAGAATGTACGGCTACCACGGACAAGGTCCGCAAAATGCCGCGATGACATTCCTGCCGAAGATTGCGGTGGAAGAAGGCCTTCCGGAACAGCTTGGACTGAAGAAGATGATCGGAACGGTGCAAAATTGCCGCAACGTATCGAAGGCGGATATGAAGCATAATAGCGAAATGC
Source organism: Sporosarcina koreensis (assembly GCF_042655825.1). Classification (NCBI taxonomy): domain Bacteria; kingdom Bacillati; phylum Bacillota; class Bacilli; order Caryophanales; family Caryophanaceae; genus Sporosarcina; species Sporosarcina koreensis. Next base: position 176,771 of record NZ_JBHSNP010000002.1, read on the forward strand.
CGGACATCGACGTCGATCCGGAGACATATGAAGTGAAAATCGACGGAGAACTCGCAACATGCGAGCCGGTCGACGTACTCCCTATGGCTCAAAGGTATTTTTTATTCTAATGAAACCGGAGTCTTTGCAAAGAAGGAGAATGCAAGATGCTAATTGAAAAAATCATAGGCAATATCGGCGATACAGAAGAAATTCCAGGAAAACGCATTGAGTGGCTCGAACTGGAATGGGAAGAATTAAGCAAGCGGATCTTGCGGACGGAAACGACAGAAGGCGCGGATGTCGCATTGCGCATCGACCAAGAAGAGCCATTGAAATACGGAGATCTTCTGTTCGAAGATGACAATCGCGCCATCGTGATCCGGACAAAAATGGAACCGGTCATCGTCATCCGCCCGAAGGATATGGTCGAGATGGGCAAAGCCGCATTCGAGCTTGGCAACCGCCATACGCCTGCGTTAATTGAAAAAGATGAAATTGTCGTCCGTGCAGATCACACGCTGGCGCCATTATTGGATGAGGTGGGTGTGGACTATGAAACGACAGAACGCAGATTTAAACAACCTTTCAAATACCGTGGCCATTCCCACTAATATTCAGTTTCTACGACTGCTTCAAATCCACGACTCGGCATTCCCGATCGGTTCCTACACGCAATCATATGGGATGGAAACATATATCCAGGAAGATACAATCCGGACGAAGGAAGACCTGATTGCATTTTGTACGACATTCCTTCATCAGAATCTCGTCTATGGCGATGCGATCCTCATTCAGGAGGCGCATAAGGCTGCAAAGGATCGGGATACCGACCGGCTTCTGCATTTGGAAAACCTTTGCGGGGCTATCAAGCTTGCGAAGGAATCCCGGGATGCTAGCGTCAACTTGGGCAGGCAGTTCATCCGTACGGTTTCACCGCTCGTTGAGAATGCTTTCTTCGACGAGTGGAAAAACCGGATCGGTGCGAATGGAATCAAGGGCCATTATGCGATCCTTTACGGTATTTATTGCGCAGTCAACGAAATAGATGCGCATTATGCAGTCCTTTCGTATTTATTCGCAACGGTGAATGGACTTGTTACAAACGCCGTACGTGCAGTGCCGTTCGGGCAAAATACAGGTGTGCAGGCAGTCCATCAACTATCGGAAGAAGTCGTTGCAGCTGCCGGAATTGTCGCCGGTTTGACAGAAGCGGATATTAGCAATAATGCGCTTGGCATCGAGCTTGCATCGATGAAGCACGAGTATTTATATTCAAGATTATTCATTTCATGACAGGAGGCGTTTCTATATATGAAACCAGTACGTATCGGCATCGGGGGTCCCGTCGGTTCGGGCAAGACATCGCTCGTCGACGCATTGACACGCGCGATGCATGAAGATTATAACGTTGCAGTTATTACAAATGACATCTATACTCGCGAGGATGCTCAATACCTCATGAAGCACGGTGTGTTGGATGAAAATAGGATTCTTGGAGTGGAGACTGGCGGATGCCCGCATACGGCAATCCGTGAAGACGCTTCTATGAACTTCGCGGCCATCGATGATTTGAAGGAACGGTTCAAAGATCTCGATATCGTTTTCGTCGAGAGCGGTGGGGACAACCTGTCGGCAACATTCAGCCCTGAGCTTGTAGATGGGTATATCTACGTGATCGACGTTGCGGAAGGACAGGATATACCGAGAAAAGGCGGGCCGGCGTTAACAAGATCCGATCTGTTATTGGTCAATAAAACGGACCTTGCACCGCATGTCGGCGTCGATCTTGAACAGTACGAGAGCGACGTGAAGAAGATGAGGGACGGTCGTCCTTACGTCTTGGCGGATGTTCGGACACGGAAAAATGTCGATCAGATCGTCAATTGGATCAAACGGAATATGCTCCTAGAAGGTGCAGGGACAGCAAGTGGTGAGTAAATTGACCCGGAGGCACCATAATGGAAAGCTGGATATGGTGTTTGAGCCGAGACGAGGCTATACCCGGATGCCGCATGTATTCCAGCAGCCTCCTTTGAAGGCGAGCCGAGAGCTGTATGAGGGCACGGACCCTACAGCAACGGTCTTTGTGATGGAATCATCGGGCGGAATGGTGGCAGGCGACCGCAATGATATCTCAATCCGCCTGTTGCCGGGAAGCAAAGCGCGGATCATTCAGCAATCGGCATTGAAAGTATACCGGTCGCATACAGGTGAAACTTGCGTGCAGCAGATTGACGTGGAAGTTGAAGAAGAGGCGCGTCTCGAATGGATGCCGGAAGTGATCATCCCATTCGCGGATTCCAAGTTCCAGATGGAAACGACGATCCGTCTGGCAAAAGGCGCAACATTGCTTTGGGGTGAAATCATCGCACCCGGCAGGGAGATGCGTGGAGAAGTATTCGATTTCTCTTCATTGAAATCAATGATGAAAATCTATGTCGAAGGGGAGCTGCTCGCATTCGACAGCCTTCGTTTCGTTCCTAAGGATTTACATCTTAATGGACTTGGTTTACTTGAAGAGGCATTGTATGTCGGCTCCATTTGGCTTGTTTCGGAAAAGGCAGATGATATCGATCTACGGGCGATTCAAGAAGCGTTGAAAGTCGGTGACGGATTAAGGGCTGGTGTAACAAGACTTGCGGGAAATGCAGTGCATTGCCGCTTTCTCGGAGTCAATCAATGGAGGCTGCAGCAGGAAATGAAACGCGTCTTTTCCGAGCTGTCTGCGCTCATATAATATTCGGGGGAAACTATGGAAAAACGAAAATTATTGATAGTTTTTATCGGGATGCTTCTGCTCATCGCCTTAGCGGGATGTGGAAAAAAAGCGGCGCCTGTCGCGAAAGAAAATAGTAACAACCTCATCTACGCCTCGGAGTCCGAGTTCGATGGGTTGAATCCAATCCTCGAGGAAACGAACGTGGACGCTCTTCTTTTCCGCGGCCTTTTCCGTTTTGATGAAAACAACGAACCGAAAGCCGACATCGCAGAGTCGTTCAACATGTCTGATGATAAATTAACGTATACATTCAAGCTGCGGGAGGACATCCGGTTCCACGACGGTGAACCGCTCACTGCAGAGGATGTCATCTTTACGATTGAAAGTGTGTTAGATGACAAGAATGCTTCGTTCCTGAAATCTGATTTCATTGAAGTAGAGTCATTGAAAAAAATCGGTGACTATGAATTCGAATTGAAGCTGAAGCGTCCTTTCACGCCGATTTTGGATAAGCTCACATTGCCGATTTTGCCGAAGCATGCATTTGAAGGCGTGGAAATGCGTACGGCGGAGTTCAATACGCATCCGATCGGTGCTGGGCCATATCAGTTCGACCGATGGGACCGCGGAAACAGCTTGACGTTGAAAGCGTATGAGCATTTCCATGGTGTGAAGCCATCGATCGAGAAAGTCATTTTCAAATTCATTCCCGACAGCAATGTGCGGGCATTGCAACTCGCTTCGGGTGAAGTCGATATCGCCCTGCTCGATCCGGTGCAAGTCGGTGAATTGGAGAAGCGCGATCATGTGAAAATATACGATATCGATACTGCGGATTACCGTGGGATCCTTTTCAATATGCAAAATGATCTTTGGCAAGATGTACGGGTGCGGCAAGCATTCAGCTATGCCATCGATCGGGCGCAAATTGTGAAAGGCATTTTGAAAGGCTTCGGGGAAGAAGCTTATTCGCCGCTTCAGAAGCACGCCTATCATAATGAAAACATTGAAAAGTACACGTATGACATTGCACATGCCGAAGTATTGCTGGACGAAGCAGGCTGGGAGAAATCGGACGACGGCTTCCGTTATAAGGACGGCCAGAAGCTGAGCTTCACGATCACAGCACCTGCGTCCGACGCGGTCCGTGTCAATATGGCGAACTATGTCGCTGAAGGCTATAAGTCGATCGGTGCGGATGTCGACATGGCGGCGCTTGACTGGAGCGCTATCACGATTGAAGATACGGATGCGTTCATGATCGGGTGGGGCAGCCCGTATGACGCGGATCACCATACGTACATCTTGTTCCATTCAGCGGAATCGAGTTTGACGGGATCCGGTTATAATTTTGGAAGCTACTCGAATGCAAAAGTGGATGCGTTGCTTGAAAAAGGACGTTTATCAATGGACGAGCAGGAACGGAAAGCAAGCTATATGGCCTTCCAGGAAGAATTGGCGAACGATCCGGCATTCGCATTTATCGCTTATGTCAATGCGGTCTATGGCATTCACGGAAATATCGAAGGCGTGAAGGAACGAACGCTTGGCCACCACGGCTCCGGTTTCCTTTGGAACGTCGAGGAGTGGAAGTGGAATGACCGTTAAATGGATTGGGAAGCGCATGATGTTGGGGATTCTTGTCCTCTTCATCGTGAGCTTCCTCTCTTTTTTCATTATGCATGCAGGGCCGGGAAGCTCCGCAGCAGCGTATTACGGAGGTAATGCCCAAACGTTGACCGCCGCTGAAAAAGAACGGATCAGCAAGGCTTTTGCGCTGGATCGACCGCTGATCATCCAATATGGGGCGTGGCTTAAAGAGACGGTGCAAGGGAATCTCGGCATGTCCGCTAAGGAGGGCCGTCCTGTCGCTTTGATTCTCGGGGAACGGCTGCCAAATACGCTGCTATTATTCGGTGCTTCGATGTTTTTTATTATCATCGGGTCCATCTGGCTCGGGATGGCGGCGGGCATGAAACCAGGGTCGTTGCTCGATAGGGGCTTATCGACTTTCAGCATCGCCTCCTCTTCCATCCCGGCGTTTTGGCTCGGAATTTTATTCATTTATCTATTCGCTGTCACGCTTGGTGTCTTGCCGTCATCCGGAACGAGAAGCCTTGGCGGGGACGGCGGTTTTGTCGATAAAATGAAACACCTCGTCATGCCTGCATCAGTCGTTGTGCTGACGCATGTCGGCCTGTATGCGCGTTTCCTTCAGGAAAGCGTCAAAGCCGAAATCGGAAGCTATTACGTGATGGCGGCGAGGGCGAACGGTGTGGAAGAGCGGGAAATCAGGAGGGGCGTGTTGCGCAATGCCTTCATCCCTTATTTGAATTACCTCGGGGTGACCGTCCCTTCGTTTTTCGGCGGTTCTGTCATTGTGGAAGCTTTGTTTTCCTGGGCGGGCCTTGGCCAGATGCTCGTGAAATCCGTCATGGCGAAGGACTATCCGTTGCTCATGGGAGGCATCATGCTGACGGGCTTGATTGTCGTCGTCAGCTTGTTTGTCATTGACGTGCTGATGTTTATGCTAGATCCGAAGCTCCGGAAAAAGGAGTTGGTCGGATGAAATCGAGGAAGAAACTGGTTTTCTGGTGCTCGGTTCCCGGCCTGATCCTCGCCTTGACATTGTTTTCGGATATTTTGGCAACACAGCCCGTGAATGAAATGGATCTGGACGCTGTTTATACGCCGCCTGGAGATGGGCATCTGTTAGGAACGGACCATCTTGGCCGGGATGTCTATTCGCGTTTATTGCAAGGCGGAAAAGTGACGTTGGCAGTTGCTTTCTTGTCTGTCGCCTTGTCATTTGTCATTGGTGTCATCTATGGGGGCATCAGCGGGTATGTCGGCGGATGGCCGGACAGCGTCATGATGCGGATACTGGAAGCCCTTATTTCAATCCCTTCCCTCATTTTCGTCTTGGCATTCCAGGCGATCATGCAAGGCGGCATGTGGGGGATGACGTTCATCATTGGTGTCACCGGGTGGTTTACGACCGCGCGGATTGTCCGCTCGGAATTCATCCGACTGAAGGACACTGAATATGTGAAGATGGCAAGGATGTTCAGGACGCCTATCTGGAAAATCCTTACCGGCCATCTGTTGCGCAATAGTCTGCCGCCGCTGTTCGTCGTGACAATCTTCAATTTAGCGGGGGCGGTTTTCATTGAAGTGTCCCTCAGCTTCCTTGGAATCGGCATCCCTCCTTCCGTTCCGTCGTGGGGAAATATGCTGTACAATGCCCAAAACGATCTGTTGATCGGTGCATGGTGGATCGGCATATTTCCTGGATTGCTCATCTTTTTGACGATCCTTTCCATAAACTTTATCGGCGAAGCGTTGAAGGATCCCGGGAGGAGGCGTTTCCATGCTTGAGGCAAGAGATCTATCGATTGACATCAATGGAGCGACTGTCGTGAAAGGCAGCTCGTTTTTCATTCCGAAAGGCAAAGTGACGGCGATGATCGGCGAAAGCGGCAGCGGGAAAAGCATGACGGTTGCGGCATTGCTCAGGATACTGCCTGCTGGCGCGCTAGCTTCCGGCGAAATAAGGTTTATGGGCATGAACTTGTTGAAAGCGACGGATGAAGAGATGGCGGCTTTGCGGAAAAAGGAATTCTTCACAATCTTTCAGGACGCTTCAAACAGCTTCAATCCGAGTGTGAGGATGGATCGGCAACTGTATGCATTCTCCGCGGGGAGGATTGGCGATGATCACGAAGCCTTCCGTAAGAAAATGAAGGAAATTCTCGGGAAGCTGAGCTTGTCCGCGGACATATTAGACCGATATCCGTTCGAATTATCAGGCGGGATGCTGCAACGGTGCATGATTGCATGTGCCCTATACGTCGAACCAGCCTTGCTCATCGCAGATGAACCGACGTCAGCGCTCGATAAAGTCGTACAGAAGGAATTTCTGAAATGGCTCCGTCTGTTGAATGAAAGCGGGACTACGGTGCTGATCATTACACATGACCTGGATGTTGTCGCAGATGCGGCGGATGAAATGATCGTCATGCGAAAAGGCGAAATCGTCGAGACAGGCACCGTGGCGGATGTCTTGGAGAGGCCGGCGCATGAGTATACGAAGCGGTTGCTGGCTAGCCGGTTTTAGGAAAGGGGCGTAGAAATTTGCTTAGAGTTGAACATCTTTCGAAAAGCTACGGCAGGGGAAAACAGCGGAAGACTGTTCTCCACGACATCAATTTGTCGGTCGGGGAAGGGGAGCTCGTTGGTATCGTCGGCGAAAGCGGCAGCGGGAAAAGCACGCTTGCGCGTCTCATTATGCGGCTAGAGACTGTGGATGAAGGGATAATTTCATTCTCTGATACGGATGATTTCTATGCCTCCTGCCAAATCGTCTTCCAAAATGCAACTGCAGCAATGAATCCCTCCTGGACGGTCCGTGACATATTGAAGGAGCCTCTTCGAACGATGAAGGGGAATCGGGATGCGTATATCCGTGCGATGCTTGATCGGGTGAGTTTGGAAGAGAAGCATTTGGATCGGCGCCCTTCTGAACTAAGTGGCGGTGAACGGCAGCGGGTGAACTTGCTGCGCTCGATGCTTGTGGAGCCGAAACTGCTCATTTGCGACGAGATCGTTTCTAATCTGGATCGGTTGATCCAAAAGGAGATTGTCGAGCTGATTCAGCGGTTGAACCGGGAGACGGGCATGGCAATTCTGTTCATTTCCCATGATTTAAAAGTCGTGCAGCATTTATGCGACCGGGTGTATGTGATGGAAGGCGGGATGATTATCGAGGAAAGCGTGAAGCAGGATGGCCGCTTTTCATTCACACACCCTTATTCCCTCATGTTATTCGAGTGAGCTTGTTCAAGATTAGCGGATGCGGGTATACTGGAAGGTAGTAGGTAAAGGAGATGGAACTATGGAACAACGACCGATGAGTCATTCACGCACAATCATTACGAAGCTAGTATTGCCGCCGGATGCGAACCATCTGGATACGATTTTTGGTGGGAAGGTCTTGGCGTACATAGACGAAATCGCCGCCATTACGGCAATGAAGCATGCGAATAAAGCAGTCGTCACGGCCTCTATCGATTCGGTCGATTTCCTGTCGTCCGCAACGGTCGGGGATGTGCTCGAACTGGAAGCGGTCGTCAGCTCGACGGGCCGCACTTCAATGGAAGTTTTCGTAACGGTACATTCGATGAATCTGTTGACAGGTGCGACAAAGCTGACAACGGAGTCATTCCTGACGATGGTCGCCATGGATGAAAACAATAAACCGACACCGGTTCCGGGCGTCTATCCGGAAACCGAAGCCGAAAAACGGCTATTCGATACAGGCCCTGCACGCCGGGATCACCGGAAACTGCGCCGGGAAATTAAACATTGATGGAAAACCGCCTGAGAGGGCGGTTTTTTTATGTGGGGAAAACTGCACCGCGGAGATCTTTTCCTATATGTATTTGCCGGTCGCGTTAGAGTGCTTTTGACAAATAACGGGGTTGAATAACGGGGCTTGCCAGTGGAGGGGAAGTTATGCGCAACTTTGGCTGGATTATGAGCAACTTTTGGCTAGGAATGCGCAACTTTGATGGAGGTATGCGAGATTTTTCATGAGTTATGCGCAACTTTTGATGAGTTATGATCATTTCGAGACTTTATACCTATGCAGATTGCGGTTCATTCTTGGTTCGTTTTAGTTGGTCAAAGGCATTTGGCGTGAAGAGATGCCCGCTTGGAAGATAAACTTGCCGCGTCCTCAAGCATTAATTGAAACTTCAACTAATCTTCCTCCGTATATAAAGAAAGGAGTGATCACGATGAGGGCGGATATTCATGAACGGCAAATGGAGCTGACGATGCTGCGGAATGAGAGGAATCGGGTGAAGCGCCGGCTTGACGGGGCAGAAGTGCAATACAAGGAAGCAGTCCGGCTGCGCGATCGCCTGCACCGGCAGCTGTCGAAGGAGCAACAGGATGTAGTGAAGTTGGGCAAGTTTTCATTTGCAAATAAAATCAAAGAGTGGACAGGCAAATGGGATGAACAGATGGAAAAGGAAATCAATGAGGTCGCGGAAGCCGAGCTGAAATACAATGAAGCCGAAAAGACGGTGACGGATTTGGAAGCAGAAGTCGGACGGCTGCGCTCAGAGATGAATCGTGATGATTTCCTTTATATTGATGAGGATTGGAACGATTTCTTGAAAGAGAAGGAAGCGTGGATCCGGAAAAACGATACAGTGGCGAATGGCACGCTGCAGAAAATTGCCGATGACCGCGTGCGTGTCCGTTCATTGGTGAGAGAAATTGACGAGGCATATGAAGCGGGTGATAAAGCGAAGCGGGCATTGGACGCAGCGCTCGATAAGCTTGGCAATGCGGAAGGGTTGTCCGTGTGGGATACGTTTTTAGGCGGCGGGCTCATCGTTTCGGCGCTGAAGTATTCGGAAATGAACAGCTCGGATGACCATGTACACCGCGCGCAACGGGCATTGCGCCATTATGAAACGGAATTGATGGATGTCCAAAATGCCGCGACAGAATCATTTAATGTGAATCATAACGACTTTTTCACATTTACGGATATATTCTTCGATAACATTTTCTCCGACTGGGCGGTCCACTCACGGATCACGGACGCGAAAAGCAAGCTGAACACTGTGCTTCACGACGTCCGCCGCGTGCAAGACCAGTTGCGGCGGAAGCGCGATGAAGCGATGGAAGAATTGAACCGGCTGGATCAGCAGGAGAAGGATATTATTGTGTCTTAATCAAACTCCAAAAACTCGATCCGGTTGCCGAACGGGTCATGTGTGAAGAAGCGGGCGCGTCCTGCGATCGGCGGCTCTTCTGAAATTTCAAATCCGGCTGTTTCCAATCGGGATTTCAATTGTTCAAGCGCATGCACGGTGAAGCCGGGATGCGCTTTCTTAGCGGGTGTGAAATCCGCCTGAACGCCGATATGGACTTCCTGCGCGCCACATTTGAACCAGCAGCCGCCACGCGCCTGCAGGTTTTCGGGCTTCGGGATTTCTTCCATGCCAAGCAGGTTGCCGTAAAATTCACGTGCTTGCTCTTCCGATTGTGGAGGTGCCGCGATTTGGATATGGTCGATGCCAGTGAGAAATTCAGTCATAGTCATTCGCCCCTTTTGTGTTGTTATCTCCAGTGTAGAGGAGATGGATAGGAGAAGCTATGACGGGAAATGAAACGATATGTATAAGGGTTGCTTATGTATTATTGAGTTTGCGATAAGTTACCCAGAGAAATCCCTTTGGCAGCCTCTTTTGTCGCGATAAATGCCTTTGACAAACTAAAAAGCTCTTTTAATGGGGTGGTCCATTAGTCCCGAAATGACGATATAAATGTGAAAATGACCGATAACTTCCTAGAAGTGACCGATAAACTCGCCCAAATGATCGATAACTTCTGGGAAATGACCGATAACTTGCGGGAATTGATCGATAACTCCACACACCCACCAAACAAGGACTTTCTCTTCATTTCACACGAATCATTCAATTTCCTTTACATTCCAGCATACAGTAGTGTACTATGTAACTAATACACCAACACAGAAGGGGGAGGCATATGAAGCAGTGGAATGGTTTATTGCAAAAGGAATGGATTCAGTGGAGATTGACTCTGCTCGTGCTGGCAATTCTGATGGTGACATGGTTGTTCACGCTGCCGACCATTGCCGGATGGCTTGCGGCGGATGACATTGCCGTTTTTGAGATTACGATGGTCGTTTGTTTTATGGCAGCGGCTTTCGGCAGTTTGGTGCCAGTCATTTCATTCGCAATCATGTTTAATCGGGAAATGAAACGGCCGGATTTATGGCTGCATTCGACGGCCACAACGATGACGCTTGTCGGAATGAAAATGACGATGGCTGCTCTCATTGGGGCAGCAAGCCTGATCATTCCAACAGCCGTTGTCGCCATCCGATATGCGTTCATGCGGCCAACGGTTACGACGTTCGAGGAGCTGCTGTTTTTCGGCAGCGTATTCATCGGCTTCATTTTCCTAGGCTCGCTCATGTTCATGGTCGTCGGCTTTTTCTTCATCGTGCTCGATCATATGCTCAAACGGTTTTTAAAGGGATTCTCCATAGTTATTACGCTTGTCTTGTTCGTCCTGTCGATCAGAGTGTACGGGGAAGTCGTCAGTTCAGACCTTTATAAGAGACTCAGCGAATTTGGAAAGATCGATTTGATGGCAATTAAAAACCCGACGATCGAAATCGAGTACGGATATTTCGCGTATACCGACACGGTTGTATATGCCGGTGATTTATTATGCGCCGTACTCTTTACAGTCGGCCTGTTACTGGCAGGCATTACGTTATTCGATAGGAAGGTGAAGCTATGACGGGCTGGAATGGTTTATTGAGAAAAGAATGGGTGTCCCTAAAGTATTCAGTTGTCATCTTTGTCGTCATTTTCATTGGGCTTGCTGTTTCAAGTTTTACACCTGCGGCGGTTGGCGGCATTGTTGATTCGAATGAGCTTGACCATTTTTTCACGACAATCCTTATGTTTTCAGGCATAGCATTATTTCTCCATAGCCTGCAAGTGGATTTGAAGCGGCCTGATGTATGGCTGCATTCCCCCGCTCCAATATGGAAGCTTTTATTTGCGAAAATGGCAATGGCGCTTCTTGTCGTGATGGGATTAGTTCTAATCTGGGGTGGTATAGGGGTGGTCGCCTATTTCATAGGCGGTTTCGCAGGGTTTGTCCCAGGGGTGATCACAGTGCAAAAATTGCTGGTCTCTTCCATTTTCATGATGACGGCGAGCATGCTTATATGGGTGATCTATAAAGTTATAGAAATTAGACTTGGTTGGCTGGCAGCAATACTTTCTCTCATTCCTATCTTTGTTTTTGGAATGGTGATATGGGGATTCCTGACGGTTGTGTTGAAGACGATGGAACCCCTTGCCAGCACGTTCATATACCTCGCCGTTTCATTCGTATTATTCGCAAGCGGAGCAATCCTGCTTGAAAAGAAAGTGAGGTACTGACGATGAGCATTGATTTTTCTCCGGATAAACCGATTTACCAGCAGCTCATCGACCGGATTTTAGGGGATATTATGCGCGGCACGCTTGCAGCGGGGGAGAAGTTGCCGTCCGTCCGTGAGTACGCAGTGGAAGCCGGCGTCAATGCAAACACGATGCAGCGCGTATATAAGGAGTTGGAGCAAATGGAGATCACCGAGACGAAAAGGGGGCAGGGGTCGTTCGTGACGGAGGATCAGGAAAAGATCGCGGCGCTGCGGGATGAAATGAAAGAACAGCTCGTGACGACATTCCTTCAAAGCGTGGCGGCTTTCGGATTCACAACGGATGAAATTATTAAGAGCCTGCAGGAACGGGGTGGCGAAAATGATTGAGTTGAAAAGTATCATTAAGAAATACGGCAGCAAAAGGGCGTTGCACGACGTGACATTATCAATTCCAAGGGGAAAAGTGATCGGCCTTGTCGGTGAAAATGGCAGCGGGAAGTCGACATTATTGAAGCTGATGGCGGGTTTGCTGACGCCGAATTCCGGGACTGCGACATTTGACGGAAAGCCGATCACCCGGCAGATTGCTGCTCGTATTGCGTATATGTCCGACACGGATGCGTTTTATCCGTATTTCACAATACAGCAACTCGTTGATTTCTATGATTCGCAATTCGAGGATTTTGACGACATAAAAGCGAAGGAAATTCTTCAGTTCCTGAACATGTCACTTGATTCGAAAATGAAAAATCTGTCCAAAGGGAACCGGGGACGTGTGAAAATCGCAGTGACGCTTGCACGGGAAGCCGATGCTTATTTGCTGGACGAACCGTTTTCCGGCCTTGACCCGATGGTGCGGGATGATATTGCGAAAGGGCTCATCCGCTTCACAGACACGGAGCGCCAGACAATCATCATGTCGACGCATGAAATCCGGGAAGTTGAGCCGTTGCTTGATGAAATCATCGTCATGCGGGGCGGGCGGGTGATCGCCCATGAGGCGGTCGACGAAATCCGCGACTTCTACGGAATCGATGCAACGAGCTGGATGGTGTCGTTATTCAAAGATCAGCAAGTGGAAAGGGAGTTGGGAAAATGAAACCGGTAGTGGAATTGAAGAATTTATCCAAGACGATTCGAAGCAAGAAGATCATCGACAATTTGAATTTATCGCTGTATCCGGGTCAGATTACGGGCTTCCTCGGTCCGAACGGGGCGGGGAAAACGACGACAATCCGTATGATGGTCGGGCTGATGAAGCAGACAGGGGGCGACATTGTCATCGAAGGGGTGTCTCTCCGTGACGATTTCGAGGAAGGCCTTTCGAAAGTCGGCGTCATCGTTGAAAACCCGGAAATGTATAAGTTCATGTCGGGTTATAAAAATTTAGTGCATTTCGCGCGCATGCATAATGGCGTGACAAAGGAGCGGATTGATGAAGTCGTCCGCCAAGTCGGAATGCAAAATCGGATCCACGAGAAAGTGGGGACGTATTCGCTGGGGATGCGCCAGCGTCTCGGTTTGGCACAGGCGCTTCTGCACCGCCCGAAGTTCCTGATTTTGGATGAACCGACAAATGGACTGGATCCTGCGGGAATCCGCGAATTCCGCCAATACTTGCGTAAAATTGCCGAAACGGAAGGGGTATCCGTCTTCGTTTCCAGCCATATGCTCTCCGAAATCGAACTCATGTGTGACCGGATTGCCATCATCCAAAATGGCAAGCTCATCGATATCCGTGAAATGTCCGAGACACGGGAGTCGTTCTATTATATTGAAGCGTCGCCGGCGGAAAAGGCGAAGCAACTGCTTCTTGACGGAGGATTTACGGTTGAAGCGTTTAAAGACGGGATGCTCGTCAATGCGGAGCAGCACCAAATTCCGGGCTTGGTCGAGTCGTTCATTGCCGAAGGGCTGCAAGTGTATGCGGTTCAGCCGCACCGGAAGACGTTGGAAGACGAGTTCCTCGAAATGACTGGAGGTGGCCAGATTGCTGAAGCTTATGCAAAATGAATGGATGAAATTGTGGAATAAAAAAGGGACTTGGGTCATGACCGGCATTCTCATCATCATTACTACTGGCATGATGGGCTTGATGAAATGGATCAGTATGCAGGAGAATATGGGCGGCAATTTTACAAGGGAAGGGATGATCCAGGATCCGTCATCGCTTGGCGGAACCGTCCTGTTGCTGACAGTCATCGTCGCAGCGGGCATCGTCGCATCCGAGTTTTCACAAGGGACGATCAAGATGCTGCTGACACGTCCGGTGAAACGGTGGAAGATTCTTTTATCCAAATTCCTTACAGTGAATCTGTTCGGCATGCTCCTCATGCTGATCGGCTATGTTGTCTACATCCTGCTGGCGATTCTATTATTCAAGTCGGATGCAGGCGCTGGTCTGTCAAGTTGGTCGGTTTGGAGCAAAAGTCTGTATATGCTGCTTCTTTCATTCTGCAGCGTATTCGTCACAGCAACCTTCGCATTCACGGTTGGCAGCGTTTTCCGTTCCAGCTCGCTTGCCATCGGCTTGTCGCTGTTCATTTATTTCACCGGCTCGACAATCAGCGCGTTGCTTTCGCAATATGAAATTGCGAAGTACTTGCTTTTCACACATATGGACTTAACTCAATTCGAAACAGGCATGATGTTAATCCCTGACTTAACGATGCCATTTTCGTTCGCCGTATTGGCTGTTTACATGGTCGCTTTCCTCGTCATCAGCTTTTCAACGTTCATAAAACGAGATGTTACTGCTTGATTGGTAGGTATAATCAGATAGGAAATGCCCGATTTGCCCAACACCGGTTGTAGTCAGAGCCGGTGTTTTCTAGTTCATTCGAATCAAAAAACTGCCTAAACAGGGGCGGATAGATAGAGACGGAAGCGCGTAAACTGTCGAATCCTATCGGATTTTTCCCAATTTCCTATAGTCGGAATGTTTGCTACAGTGAAGATAGCAACACCGAATCTATTAGGAAAAGAGGAGAATGAATGAAGAAGCCATTGAAGGTCCTCGCAGCAATTGCATTAACGGCAAGTATGCTTGGTCCGGCAGGAAGCGTGTTTGCAAAGGATGATTTCCGGGATTTCAAAGAGGATCAAATGAAGCAAAGGGGCGAAACGTTCCGCGTACTTATCACGGCAACAAGTGACCAAGAATTGCAACAGCTTCAACAAAGCTACGAGCTGCGCAATGAGTTCGACGGCCATTCCTACACGACGGACGTGACAGCGAAAGAATTCGAGGCGTTGCAAAATCTACCACATATCACTGTCGAAAAAGTGGACGTCCTATCCATCCAGATCGATCCATCATCCTTGAAGGTGAATGATGAAATGGACGCAGCTGCGGCTAGCCAGTCCGTTCCTTGGGGAATCAAAGCGATCTACAACGACAATAATTTAACATATACGACAGGCGGCTCGAACGTAAGAATCGCCGTGCTTGATACAGGCGTCAATGTGAACCATAGCGACTTATACTACAATGCGGAACAATGTAAGGATTTCACACAAAGCGCATCGCTTGTGAATAATACATGCACCGACCGAAACGGGCACGGAACCCACGTGGCCGGAACTGCCTTGGGCGAAGGCGGCGATGACAGAAGAGGCGTTTACGGAGTGGCCCCGAATGCAAAGCTTTGGGCGTATAAGGTACTGAACGACTCCGGAAGCGGCTATGAGGATGACATCGCGAATGCAATCCGCCACGCGGCAGATCAGGCATATTCCCAACGAGTGAACGTAGTCATCAACATGTCCCTCGGTTCGAACGGAGAAAGTTCGTTGATCACGAATGCTGTCAATTACGCTTATGACCGCGGCGTATTGATTGTAGCAGCGGCAGGAAACGACGGCTTTTCACCTGGTTCGATCGATTATCCGGCAGCCTTGCCATCAGCAATTGCTGTCGCCAACCTTGAAAATCGGTTGGAAAACGGCACATTCCGAGTCGCCAACTCGTCTTCCCGCGGACATTCAAGAACGGCCGGCGACTATGTCATCCAAACGGGAGATGTTGAATTGTCAGCACCTGGCACGTCCATCTTCTCGACTTGGTACAACGGCGGGTATGCAACAATTAGCGGAACATCTATGGCAACACCGCATGTGGCAGGACTGGCGGCGAAAATCTGGGCTGAAAATCCAAGCTTCACAAACGTTCAGCTTCGCTCCAACTTGCAAAATCGTGCGAAATCATATGACATCCTCGGCGGTTATCATGCCGGAAGAGGAGATGACATTGCATCCGGATTCGGATTCGCAAGAGTACGTTAACATAGCCTCCTAATGAAAATCCCATACATTAGGCCGAAAACAGTCCCTTACTCCCCTGGGACTGTTTTCTCATGTATTCAATTAATGGAAATGATATGTTTTGAATAGTAAGAAATCAAAGGGGTGCTAATGATGAATGTCGGATCCATCCTAAAATACTACAGAATGAAAAACAATTTGACACAAGGCGAGCTCAGCAAGGGCGTCTGCTCCATTTCCCATTTAAGCAAAATCGAGTCGAATAAATACATTCCCCATACCGAAACAATCAATGAACTGTTCAAACGGATGGGCATTGAATGGGAGCGGGAAGTGGATACATATGCATACTGGAAAGAGAAATTGGAAACGTTCATCATGCACTCGGTCTATTACGACTTGAAATCGATGGAAGAGGTATATATAAAACTTTCCGCGCAAGAAGACTATTTGCAATCGACAGATTTGGTGAACCGGTACGAGCTCTATAAATTGCGTTATTATTTATTCAAACAGGAAATTCCCCGCGCAACCCAGCAAGTTTCTATCTTGAAACGAATGGAAAAGTCGTTCACGGACTATGAAAAAGGAGTTTCCAAAGTCATCTACCTCATGTACGACACCTTCACACAAAACTTTGCAGAGGCGGAAAGTCGATTGGAACAAATTGAAGAATACCGCGAACGAATCCCCGTCATGTTCGAAGGGGAGGTATTTTATCAAAAAGCCTATTTGCTCCATAATCGGGCGCACTACAGCAGATCGACATACTTTGCAGAAATGGCTGTTGACCACTTCCGGAAGGATTGCAATTATATCCGCCTGCTTCACGCCCAGCTGCTGCTCGCCATCAATTATACAAACCGCGACTTCATCTTGCAGGCGGCCGGCTTATTCAAAACGATCCTCCGCAATGCGAAGATGATGGAAATGGACCAGCTGTACCAAGGGGCACTCTATAATTATTCGGTTTTGCAAAATCGCCGAGGCCTCCATAAGTCTGCATATGAAATGCTGCATGAATTAAAAGCGCTGTTGGAACCGGGAACCGATTATTATCAAGCGGTCCTCATTCACCTGCTGCACACCGCAACGGAAGCAAATATTGACATGGATCCGTTGATTGATGAATTGGATGCAATTGCGCAGAGGAAAGAAGACCCATATTTGTTGACGTTGTTAACCTACTTTAGAAAGATGAAAATTTCCCAACCAGAACTTTTCGACTTTTGTGAACAAACTGCATTTCCTTTTCTCGTAAAATATGGTTATATAGGAGAAGCAAGAAGCATGGCCTGGAAATTGGCAAACTATCATCGCTCCATTGGGAACAATGAAAAAGCGGATAAGTATAGTTTGTACTACTACGCGGAAGGAGATGACGAGTCATGAGAAAGAAATTGTCCATCCTGCTATTGGCAGCACTATTTGCAACCTTTGCCGGATCGGGAACCGCTCTGGCGATGGAACAGAATGACAGTGTCGATGCAACTGCAAAAGGCAGGGAAAACTTTAAGCCACCTGAAATCCTGCCTCCACAAGTGTAATACCTAAACAAGGTGTCCTCTAGCCGGGGACACCTTTTCCATTTGCATGCAAAAAAAAAGCACTTCAACAATCACTTATGATTGTTGAATGTGCTGACAAGACCAAATGTTGTGCCCAGGATGATAAAAGCGAACAACGTGTACATGATGAATAGGAACCACATGAAGACTTCACTCCTTTTTATCGTAAATCCTACCTTCCATTGTAGCATCAGTTATAGGCAGAGGCAACGGGCGACACAAGGATGTCGGAATTTGCAGTTTGTGCATGAGTGGTGCTTGATGGGATGGGTCGGAAGTCCTGAAATGATCATAACTAGTTAAAAGTTGCGCATAACTCACCCGAAGATGTGCAAAACGTCGCCGAATTGCATCATAACCTGCTTGAATTCGCGCAAAAGAGCCCCTAATTTGCTCAAAGCTACATGAAAGGCTTCCTCGGTTAAACAGGAACGCGTGTTGAAGCGGAAAATTGATACTGTATTCGTTCGTGAAAATTAAATTTTCGGTTAATTGATAGTATAACGTACGATAGCATGTTACGATGTGAGTAGGAGGTGGAGCTTATTGATAGTTAAAAGAAAATCATTGCCGCTCAAATTGTTAGGACTTGAAGCGCTAGTAAAAAGATTGCCGGAACACCATCCAGCCGAGGAAAATCTAATGCAGGAGATTCGTAAAGTTCGTGCGGGAGAAAATGGAGAGAGGATTCTAGAAAGCATTTTCAATAAGTATGGTTTTCCGTTTGAACATTACATACTACATGATTTGAATCTACAATCGTCCGGCAAGTTTCAAATCGATACGCTTTTTCTATCAAGTAGAGGCGCGGTTGTATTAGAAGTAAAAAATATCGCCGGCCGAATCGAATTTCCACAAGATCAGAACCAGCTTGTGCGAGTTTTAGAAAATGGACAAGTTGATGCATTTGAATGTCCATCAGTGCAGCTTGAACGGAACATAATGCTTTTGAAAGATTGGTTTTTTGAAAAAGGTTATTCAATCCCAATCAAAGGTGCTGTTGTTTTCCCCAGACCGCAGCAAAAATTTGAAAATGTACGCAAGAATTTAACGCTTTTATTCCCCTATGAAATACCGGTTTACTTAAGAAAGCAGAAGGAGACTCCCCCATCTCTTGATTCGAAAACCCTCAAAGCAGTAGTGAAAGACCTCACAAACGATCATCGTAGATACAATTCATTTCCCTTAATTCAAAACTACAATATCCAACGAGCAGAATTGGTACCAGGCATTCGTTGTGAAAAATGTGCTACCCATGGAATGCAGACAATCCATAGTGGTTGGGGCTGTAAAAGTTGTGGTCATGTCGACAAGCTCGCACATATTCAGGCGCTCCTGGAATACTGCATGTTGGTCGATTTTCAATTCACGAACAAGGACATCCGAAACTTTTTTCGGACCGATAACAAAGATAGAGTTTCAAGGATATTGAAACATTTGGAAATCCCCTCAATAGGTGAAAAAAGAGGTGTCAAGTATGCAGTCGGGTTACGTGATCTTGAAAGGCTATTTGATGTGCAAAAAGGCAGACCTCAAGAAATGCTTAGACAGGCGATAGTAAGATAACCAAATCGCCTGTTTCAAACGTGTATTGGAAGAGGATTTTGTTGTGGAAGTGGAGACTAACGAGTTGGTGTTTGCAGGTTGAACTTCCCGGAATGATAATAAAAATTGCGCATAAATAGAAACACTCGGGATCAACCCCTTGTTAATGTGTCAAAAGCATTTGGCGCACCATGATGAAGGGAGCTGCATAGAAAAATTCTGCGTAAATAGTATGCTCGCGGGGAGTTTTTGATTGCCCTAGGTACTAGTAAACTCGCGCTGAATGCCTTTGACAATCTAGTTAGGAATAATAACGGGGGAATCCCGTCGAAAAGGAAAACGTTTAATGTGAGTCGGAAGTCCCGAAGTGATCATAACTAGTAAAAAGTTGCGCATAACTTACCTGAAGATGCGCAAAACGTCGATGGATTGCGTCATAACCTATCTTAATTTGCGCATATCCAGTCCGAAAGTGCGCAAAACTTTTTTATTGCCGCAAAAAACATGCCAAATCTCCCTATTAGAATTTTAATTGAAACCCTCTGCCTGCATGCCTCGTATGAGATTGAAAGGAGGTGGTCGTGGTGAGAAAGCTATTCGTTTTCATAATGGCATTATTCCTGGTATTCCCTATAAACGCCATCGCAAAGTCTTACACCATTGATCGGGTGCAGATCAAGGGGTGGGTGCAGCCGAATGGCGATATGTTGGTGAATGAGGTGTTCACCTATACGTTGGATGGGGCGTTTTCGCGGTTGTCGCGGTCGTTCCCGGAGAAACATCGTGGGCAGATCAATCAGTTCGAGGCATATCTACTCGACGGACGCAATCCGGTAGTCGGGGAGATCGAAGAATCCGCGTTAACGAAAGCGGCGGTGAACCGCGAAGGGAGTACGTACCGGACAGCTATCAGTGCGGAAAATAAAATCGTTTCCATTCTGTACGTCTACACGATGAAGAACGCCGTAACCTCATACGATGCATATAGCGATTTGTCCGTCATCTATTTCGAGAGCGGAGACAATCACGATGCGGATCTGAACAATGTGGACATCACATACGTGTTGCCGGGCGACGCAGGGGATGACCGCATTCATGGATTTATGCACGACCGGGAAGGGCAGGTGCGGAAGGCTTATCGCGACGGGATTTCGTTTCATACGCCCAAGTCGTCCGCATATACAGTGACGGAGACCCGCGTGCTGTTCCCTTCGGAAATTATGACCGATCAGCAAAAAATTGCGGAGCCGATTTCATTCGAGGAAGCAATCCGGCACGAGCAGCAGCTCATCGATAAAAATCAATCCAGATGGGCGAAGATTCCCGCTGTGGAAAAAGCGGCGAATGGCCTTGGCATGTTCTTCATCGCACTAACCATCTTAATTCTTCTGCTGAGGCAACGGGTATTCTCCCTGTTCGGCAACACCGATCTCGTCCTGCAAACCGATCCGACGTATTTGGCTTTTGTCGATCAAAACGGCAAGTTCAATCGGAAAAGCTTTCTCTCGGGGCTGTTTTCGCTCGTCGAAAAAGGGATTGTCAAAGCGGAACTGGCGGATTCGGCGGCACGTTTCCAAGGGAAGGAAGGCGCCCCGGAAAAGACGCTCGTATTCAGACTGCTTCAATCGAATGAACAATTGAAGAAACTCAATCACAAATTATTGCCCCATGAGCAATATTTGGTGACATGGCTATTCAAAGGGAGGGTCGGTCATCGGAAATTCCATTTGCATGATATGGCGGGGCCATCCGTGCATGGCGATAAAGAGAACCGGACCTACTTGCGCAAGCAAAAACAATTCCATGAAAATCATAAAACCTGGCATGACGATGTGCTTCGCCTTATGGAGGATGCGGGGGCACTATCGACGAAGCTGCCGAAAGTGTTGAAGACGACGATCTTCCTCCTGCTTACGATCACAACGATGTTTGGGTTTTACGCGGATGGGGCTGGCGGTTGGGGAATTGCATTTCCTGCGATTGCCGCAGTCATCGTGTTTTACTTTTACATTACAAGCCCCGACAAGAAATGGCCAGCAATCCTGTTCTTTATCGGTATGTTTTCCATAGGCGCCCAAACCGTGGCTTTGGAAGTGACGAATGCAGTCCTATCCGCAATCGTCTGTGGTGCAATTTTATTTTTCTTAATTCCAAAAGCGATGCCGAGCTCGTTAACCGCGCTTTATACGAAGATGAGCATTACGAAATACAGATGGCAGTTGAAGCGGGGACTACCGGATTATCTCCATCAGGATGAAACCGATCGTTGGATTGCTCGTGCTTATTTATTGAATAAATCAAAGAAGAGGCTGCCGCGATTCAAACGTAGCTTGCCTGAATCCTCCTCACTGGCGCCCTTATTCGCATTGCAAGTGGATCCGCTTTATTTCACGTATTCTACTTGGGGTCCGATGTCCGTCAGCAAAAGCGGCTCTTCTTGGGGAGGCGGATCCTATGATTCCGGCAGTGGTTACAGTGGCGGAGGAGGAGATGGAGGCGGTGGCGGAGCAGGAGCTGATTAATAGAAAAAATGCCGGCTTGTAAAAAAGACCGGCATTTTTTCATTGTTTTTCTTTCAATAAATCACGAATTTCCTTCAATAATTCCTCTTTTGCATCAAGCGCAGGCTCTTCTTCCTTCGCGGGCTCTTCTTTCCGTTTGAATTTCATGAGTAGACGAACGAATAGGAAAATCGAGAAGGCGATGATGATGAAGTCTATGATGGACTGTAAAAATAGGCCGTATTTAAGTGGAGTCGCTCCGATTGTCATCTCTAGTTTGGATACGTCAACCTTTCCGGTGATTGCAACGAGGAGCGGCATAATGATGTTATCGACGAGCGATGATACAATTTTGCCGAATGCTGCCCCGATGACGACTGCGACTGCGAGGTCGAGTACGTTGCCTTTGAACGCAAATTCCTTGAATTCTTTCCACATATTTCACACCTCCTTTAAAGGGAATTTTAGTTGTTTTTCTCCACGCGTTCGCATACAATGAGAACAAATGTTCCGAACGGAGATGAAAGCTATGCGACAAGCTTTGCTCAAAATATGTCAGCGCCATGAATTGGCGGAAATGATCTATATGGGGGCGGATGGCGCCCTGACGAAAAGACGCGTGCGTATTCTTGCAGTCGGCATCGATTCATTCACGGCGTATTGCCTGTTGCGCCATGAAAAGCGTACGTTCAAAATAGAACGGGTCTTGTCCATCCAACGTGTCGTGAGCCGCGAACGTCAGGCGATTTGACTATTACCACATGAACTCCTCTTCAGGAAACCACCGATAGACTTTTAGGTCCAAC
This sequence comes from Sporosarcina koreensis, assembly GCF_042655825.1. Taxonomy (NCBI): domain Bacteria; kingdom Bacillati; phylum Bacillota; class Bacilli; order Caryophanales; family Caryophanaceae; genus Sporosarcina; species Sporosarcina koreensis. The sequence continues at coordinate 199,144 of NZ_JBHSNP010000002.1, forward strand.
TTGCCATTTTGCATAAACTCCACACCCTCTGCTTCCAGCAATTCCCGTTGAAAGCCGCCTTTTTCTTCACGGTCAGATGGAGTCGAGATGCCGCCTTGAGCATTGATGATCCGGTGCCAAGGCAAATCGTATTTGGCGCTCATCGAATGAAGGACCCTCACGACTTGCCTTGCCCCGCGCGGATTGCCTGCTGCACCGGCAACTTGTCCATACGTCATGACCCTGCCTGCAGGGATATCCCGGATAATCTGCACAACCCGTTCTGTAAATGGAAGAACCATGTCGAATCCTCTCCTAATGAAACTATTTAGCTCACCATATCGTACAGTATAGAAATGGAAAATAAAATAGGAGAGTGGTCATATTGGGCAGCTTGTTTGAGAAGCAGAGTTCGATCGGATATCTCATTAAAATTGCCGGAGTTGTCGTGATGGGATGGGGCGTCATCCAAGGGATCTTCACGCTAGTGATGATGACGCAAATAGGCGGGCAATTCATGAATGAATGGGGAGAAATGCACTACTATGGAGGCAGTCTTTCGGGTACCGCGTTGTTCGCTTTTCTTGGAATTATTGCAACGCACTTCCTTTATGGATTACTGATCATCGGATTCGGAGAAGTAATTGATACGTTGCAGAAGATTTATTTCCGAATGGACCCTCAAGCAAAGCGGCAATGGGAGGAAGAGCAGAAGGAGAAGGCGACTGTCTCACAGAAACATGAAGTGCCGTTTTGGGTGGAGCAGGAAGTGAAGGGTTATTACGAAAAAATGCAATCGAGCGTCCAATCAATCGAAAAGACAAGCGATGCATACGTATTCAAAGTTTCGGTCGATGAGCGTGTCGAATTTATCGAAGTGGGGAACTTCGAACCGCGCATCTTGTCTGACGAAGAGGCCGCTAAATTTAACGAATGAAAAGAGCCTCGTCACTGTTGGACGAGGCTGCGTTTCCTCTGCATTTGGAACTGCTCGAACAGCAAAGCTGAAAGTGTGAGCCAGAATGCGCTTGCGAACACGCCGCCGAGAATGTCGCTCGGATAATGGACGCCAAGATAGATGCGGCTCACGGCAATCATGCCGAACATGAAAAACGAAAAGATCACCAATATGACTCTGCCTACAGTCGAACGGATATGGCCCCATAGCAAATACGTGAATAATGCGTAAAGACTGAAGCTCATCATCGTGTGGCCGCTCGGGAAGCTGTAGCCTACTGCTTCGGCAAGCCTGTGGAATTCAGGACGCGCACGTTTGAAAATGAATTTCACTATTTGATTCAACACGCCTGTCCCGATCGTCGCAAAGAAAAAGAAATAGGCTTGTCCTCTGGCACGCAGCCCTAATAGTAGAAAGGCGGTCACCGCGACAATCAGAAGCATGACTACTTTCGTGCCGCCGATAGCTGTGAAAACTTGCATGAGTGACGTCAACCGCGGTGCCTCCCATCCTTGGACCGCATCGATGATTGCCCGGTCGAAGCCGCCAATCATATTACGAACGATCGCTGTCGCAACGATGGCGAAGGCAACTGCGAATAAAATACATAAACTAATGGCCACAGGAGGGCGAATGGGTGAACCCTTCAACTAGATCATCCTCTCTTATGCGACATATTGTACAGGAAAAGACAGGATTCCGCATATTGTAAAGCGGGAAAAGGAAGTGAGAATGTATGGAAATCGCCCTATTGTTTATAATCGCGTATCTAGCCGGAAACTTGCTGACTGCAACTGTAGTCGGAAAAATGGTGTTTCACCAGGATATCCGCAATTCCGGCAGCGGCAATCCTGGTGCGCGCAATGCGGGAAGGGTGCTCGGCAAGACCGCGTTTGTCATGACGTTCCTTGGAGACGCCTTAAAGGGAGCCATCGTCGTCATGCTCGCCAAATGGATGGGGATGGATGAATGGATTCAGCTGGTTTGCATTTTTGCCGTCATGGCAGGACATATTTTTCCGGTCGTCCATAAATTCCGCGGCGGGCAGGGGGTATCGACGTTCATCGGCGGGATGCTTGCATTCAACCCTCTCGTCGTCGCTTGTTTTGTTGTCGCATTCCTTGTCTTCTATCCTTTCCTGAAAAACTTCACGGCCGCGGGTTTAAGCGCCATGGCACTGTCGCCGCTTTTCCTTTTCGGAATGACGAAGGAATGGCCGCAAACGGTTGCCGCTATAATGGTAGTGGCTTTTCTATTATTTGCTCATCGGAAGGATTTACTTACGATCGCAAAAGGGTATAGAAAGAAAGACCATAGGGAAAGGAGAGTTCATCGAATGAAAGAGATCCGATCCATGGAAGATTGGGAGCGCGTGCGCGATCAATCTCAAAATGAACCCGTATTTTTAATGAAACATAGTGCGACATGTCCAGTCAGTGCAGCGGGATACCAGGTATTTGAAAAATACGAAACGGATATTCCGAAATACTATTTGATTGTCCAAAGAAGCCGGCCACTGTCAAATGAAGTCGAAAGCGAATTGGGCATACAACATGAAAGCCCGCAGCTGTTCTTAATGAAGGACGGCGAGGCGGTATGGCATGCAAGCCATTATGGGATCAGCGAATTTCATATCAAGTCAGCCGTCAAAGCGAACGGATGAAAGATGCAGGCATCTCTCTAATGGGGTGTCTGTTTTTTAGTGATTTGCGATAAGTCAAAAGTCCCGAGATGAGCATAACTGATGTAAAAATGCGCATAACTCCTCTAAATTTGCGCATTTCAAGCCAAAAGTTGATCATAAACCACTCGGAATCGCTCAAAACCACCTCAAATCGATATGGTTATGTGAAATACTTCACAATAAATGACACTTATCATATGCAAAGTGATGACGTTCATCTATTCTGTGACGCGCGCCTTCCGTTTACTATGAAGATAACGAATAAAACGAAATTCTCGAGGAGGCGTTCACAAATGAGCAAGGAAAAAACAAAGCAATTGCACAAAAATGTTGCACCCTATGCCAAATCGGATTTGAAAAAGAGTGTCATCCAACTGATCAATACGGTTCCGTCCATATTCCTTCTATGGTTTTTGGCGTATCAGAGTTTGTCGGTATCCATTTGGTTGACGTTTGGCATCGCAATTATCGCGGCGGGCTTTGTCGTGCGGACATTCATCATTTTCCACGACTGCACGCATGGTTCATTTTTCAAGAATAAAAAAGCGAATGACATCGTCGGGACGATTACTGGGATCCTCACATTGTTCCCATATGAAAAATGGAAACGCGAGCATGCGATCCACCATGCGACAAGCTCCAACCTCGACAAGCGGGGCGTCGGCGATATCTGGGTCATGACAATTGAAGAATACGTCGAAGCATCGAATTGGGAGAAATTCATGTACCGCTGCTACCGGAATCCACTTGTCATGTTCGGGCTCGGACCGTTGTATCTGGTGCTGATTACAGGCAGGGTCAACCGGAAAGATGCACGACCTAAAGAACGTAATAACACTTATTTGACGAATGTCGTCCTTGTAGCGCTCTATGCGTTCATGGTGTGGCTCGTCGGCTGGCAGGCATTCCTCATCGTGCAAGGCTCGATCATGTTTGTCGCGGCGGCGCTCGGCATCTGGCTTTTCTACATCCAACACACATTCGAAGATTCCTATTTTGAAGAGGAATCCGATTGGGATTATGTGAAGGCAGCGGTCGAAGGCAGCTCGTATTACAAATTGCCGAAAGTCCTTCAGTGGGCAACTGGCAACATCGGCTTCCACCACGTCCACCATTTAGCGCCGCGCGTTCCGAACTACAATTTGGAAATAGCGCACGAATCAACACCGCCTCTTCAAAGGGCGACGACAATCACAATTAAAACGAGCCTGGAATCGCTTCGCTACAAACTATATGATCCGGATAACAAACGGTTCATTACATTCAAAGAAGTGAAAAACGCGGTCAAACGGGCCACCCCAAGCATCGATTTGAATGAATTGAAGCCGAAACGAACAAGCTTTGACAGTAAATGAACAGATGCAGCCGCCTTTCGATGAGGCGGCTGCGTGTTTTTGGTATAATGGAAGAAACAGGACGGTGAATTGGATGCAGAAATGGTACAGTATTTTCCCGAAAAATCCGTGGCTCAGTATTTACGCATGGGTCGTTTTTTGCCTGTTGCCGTTCTTTTTCATCTTCCGTTCTTGGTCGGCAGTCGGCATTTCAGTCGGCACCGGGTTGCTAGTTCTTTTCTTCATCTCCTACTTCTTTTCATTCAAATCAAAGAGCGGCCTCGTCTATATGTGGATCAGCTTCGAAATCGTCATTAATATCGTCATGACACTCCTGTTCGGCTACGTGTACCTATCCATTTTCACCGCATTCTTCATCGGGAATATACGGTCGACCGTCGGATTCTTCATCATGTACGGGTTGCATATCTTTTTCACGGTCGGCGCGATTGTCGCAGGCTTTTTCTTGGAAATCAATCTCTTCCTGCCGCAAGTCCACTTCATACTTATTACGGTGATCGGGGTCATCCTCCTTCCGTTCAATCTGTACAACCGAAGCAAGCGTGAAAAACTCGAAGACCAGCTGGAGGAGGCGGAGGAACGCATCTCCGAATTGATGCTGCTGGAGGAACGCGAGCGGATCGCAAGGGATCTGCATGATACGCTCGGGCAGAAATTGTCGATGATTGGATTGAAAAGCGACTTGGCCCGGAGATTGATTACGAAAAGTCCGGAAGCTGCGGAACGGGAACTCGCCGACATCCGCCAAACGGCAAGCACGGCGCTGAAGGAAGTGCGCGAACTGCTGGCGGATATGCGTGCGACAAGGCTGGTCGATGAAGTATTGCGGGCCCGGCAAATCCTTGCCGCAGCGGAAATCGAATTGCGGATCGAAGGGGACCCGGCTGTAACTAACATTCCGTCCAACTTCGAAAACGTCCTCGGTATGTGCTTGAAAGAAGCTGTGACAAACGTCGTGAAGCATAGCGAGGCGACGGTTTGCAATGTCATTTTTAAGCAGAAGGATGATGAAATTTCAATCACCGTCCAGGATAACGGCAAAGGAATGAAAGCAAAAAAGTCGGTAGGATCGGGCTTAAAAGGCATGCGGGAACGTCTTGAATTCGTGAACGGCTCGCTACAGATTGAAGAAGAGCAAGGAACGACGTTGACGATCCAAATGCCGATCGTCATTACACATCAAGTGGAGGAGGGTTAATTGTGATTCGAATCGTCATTGCAGAAGACCAAGGCATGATGTTAGGCGCACTAGGCTCCCTTTTGAATATGGAAGACGATATGGAAGTCGTCGGAATGGCGCGGAACGGGGAGGAAGCGGTCCGCCTCGTGAAGGAGCATGCCCCCGACATTTGCATCATGGATATCGAAATGCCGGTCATGACCGGTTTGGATGCAGCGGAGGCGCTCATCGGGATGGACTGCAAGATCATCATCTTGACGACGTTTGCGCGGGCAGGCTACTTTGAACGCGCGCGAAAGGCCAAGGTCCGCGGTTATTTATTGAAAGACAGTCCGATCGAGGAACTCGTCAACTCGATCCATGCGATTCAGGATGGACGCCGGATTTACGCACCTGAGCTCGTCGATATCGCGTACGAGGACGATACCGAAAACCCGCTGACCGACCGCGAAAGCCAAGTGCTTGAGCTCGTCGCAGAAGGGAAGACGACAAAGGAAATTGCGGGGGAGCTTTTTTTGACACCGGGAACCGTTCGGAACTACATCTCCGTCATCCTTGAAAAGCTGGAAGTCGGCAATCGAATCGAAGCCATTTCCCGGTTTAAGGAAAAGGGCTGGTTTAAATAAGCAGGTGAAGGAGTTATCTCCTTTGCCTGCTTTTTTAATCGCGTACGGGAGTCGTCCCGCGCCCAAAGCAAGGTGTCCAACGCCCAAAGCAAGCCATTCCGCGCTCAAACCAAGCCGCTCCACGTCCAAAGCAAGCTCCCCCGCATCCAAAGCTCCCTGAATTCCGAATGTCCTCCCCTTAGCCAATATGCTATGCTTTTCTTAGCAAGACAAAAGGGGGATCTGTATGGCACAACACTCATTAGCGAACGCACGGGAGCTCGATCGGAAAGATGCACTCTCGTCCTACAAGGACGAATTCTACATCCCGGCCAACACAAAATATATGGACGGCAACTCACTCGGTTTATTATCAAAACGGGCGGAGCGGACATTGCACGAGCTGCTAGATTCATGGAAAACGCTTGGCATCGATGGATGGACGGAAGGGGAGCATCCGTGGTTTTATTTATCCGAGCAAGTCGGGGAGAAAATGGCGCCGCTCGTTGGGGGCAAAAAAGGCGAAGTCATTGCAACCGGCTCCACGACAACGAACTTGCATCAGCTCGTCTCGACATTTTATAAGCCTGACGGCAATAAAACGAAAATCCTCGCAGATGAATTGAATTTCCCATCGGATATTTATGCGCTGAAAAGCCAGTTACAACTAAAAGGCTATGATTCGGATACGCATCTCATCCGCGTCAAAAGCCGGGACGGGCGCTACCTAAAAGAAGATGACATCATTGATGCGATGACTGACGACGTGGCGCTCATCGTTTTGCCGGCAGTCCTGTACCGGAGTGGGCAAGTGCTCGATATGGAAGAGTTGACGAAAGCCGCGCAAGAACGGAATATCCCGATCGGCTTCGACCTTTGCCATTCTATCGGCGCGGTTGAACATTCGCTTCACGACTGGGGGACTGACTTCGCGTTTTGGTGCACGTATAAACATTTGAACGGCGGGCCGGGTTCCGTCGGCGGCCTATTCGTCCATGAAAAGCATTTCGGCAAAGCGCCTGGGCTCGCAGGCTGGTTCGGATCACAAAAGGAGTCCCAATTCGATATGGACCATACGATGGATCCGGCGCTAGACGCCGGCGCCTATCAAATTGGAACGCCACATGTGCTGAGCCTGGCGCCTGTCATCGGCTCGCTCGATATGTTCGAGGAAGTGGGCATCGCGGCAATCCGGGCGAAATCACTCGAGTTGACGGACTATATGCTCGAATTGATTGAACAGGAACTGCAAGGATACGGCTTCACAATCGGCAATCCGGTTGACGAAACACGCGGCGGCCATCTGCTGCTCGAACACGAGGAAGCAGCACGCATTTGCAAGGCATTGAAGGAAGATGGCATCATCCCGGATTTCCGCGCGCCGAACGGCATCCGGCTCGCACCCGTCGCCCTCTATAACAGTTTTGAAGATGTCTGGCATACGATACAAAAACTGAAAACCATCATGGATGAAAAGCGATACGAAAAGTTTGAGAACAAAAGGGGTGTTGTTGCATGAGCGAGTGGATCGATATTTCGCAGCGGTTGCATAACGGCATCGCCGAATGGCCGGGGGATACGCCGTTTTCCTATGAAGTCCGGTTCCTGAAAGCGGACACGGGTTCCGTCAATATCGGAAAAATGACGACGAGCATGCATATGGGGACGCATATCGACGCGCCTTTCCACTACGATGATGAAGGAATGAAAGTGCATGAGCTGCCAATCGATGTGTATATCGGAAAGGCCCGCGTCATCGACGTGTCAGGACTTGAGAGTGTCGGCCGCTCCGATTTGGAAGGAATCGATTTCGGCGGCGTGGAACGTATTTTATTGAAAACCTCCAGCCGTCCAAATCCAGATGTATTCCCGGAGGTATTTACATTTTTGCGGCCAGACATCGGTCCTTTATTGAAAGAAAGAGGTGTAAGGCTGATCGGCGTTGACACACCCTCCGTCGATCCGGAGCAGAGCAAGACGCTCGATGCCCACCATTCGCTGCATGACAACGGCGTGCTCATTTTGGAAAACATCGTCCTTCAAACAATCGAAGCAGGCGATTATGAACTGATTGCACTACCGCTCCCGATTGAAGGCGGAGACGGCAGTCCTGTGCGCGCGGTCGTCAGGAAGTGGCGGTCATGACTGAAAAAGGGATCCATACCGATTTCCGGGACAACATGACGTACGGGGAATATTTGCGGCTCGATAAAGTGTTGTCGAGCCAGGAACGGCTGTCAGGCCATCACGACGAAATGCTGTTCATCATCATTCACCAAGTGAGCGAGCTTTGGATGAAACTCATCTTGCATGAGCTGAACACCGCAATCGATTTGATTGAAAAAGACGAACTGCCGGAAGCATTCAAAATGCTCGCGCGCGTCTCCCGGGTGCAGTCGCAGATCATCCAGGCATGGGACGTCCTGTCGACATTGACACCTGCCGAGTATATGGAGTTCCGCAAAAGCCTCGGTCGCGCATCAGGCTTCCAGTCCTACCAAAACCGGCTCATCGAGTTTGCGCTCGGCTACAAACAGCCGCATATTTTGAAAATCTATGAGAAAGACCCCGAGCTCGCGAATGAATTGAAAACCGCCTTCGAAGCGCCGGGCATTTACGACGTCGCCATTCGTGCACTTTCGCGCGCCGGCTTCCCGATCAATCCCGGTTTGCTGACACGCGATTTCTCCGTCACTTATACAGGCGATCCGACCGTGGCATCCGCCTGGCTCGAAGTGTACCGCGACGTCGACCGCTATTGGGACTTGTACCAGCTCGCCGAAAAACTCGTCGACATCGAAGACAGCCACCAGCAATGGCGCTTCCGCCACATGAAAACGGTGGAACGGATCATCGGCTTCAAAACGGGCACCGGCGGCTCATCAGGCGTAAACTATTTGAAATCCGTCCTCGACCACAAATTCTTCCCGGAGCTGTGGGACGTGAGAACGAAGTTGTGAGAGACTATCCGCTTGGGTAGTCTCTTTTTTGAATCGCGTCGTTAGTGTGGGAGCTGCGCATTATCCTGTTGCTCCGCATCCACATGCCAGTCCGAAAGTCCCGAAATGATCATAACTCGATCCAAAACGCGCATAACTAGTCCAAATTCGCGCAAAACACCTCCGATTACGCGCATAACTTCCTCAAACTCGCGCATAACTCACCTAAATCTGCGCAAAACGCAAAAAGCCCCGCCGGCTCACTCCGGCGTGGCTTCAATCTCCTCAAATCGGATCTCCCTCATGTCTCCTCTTTTCATTTGCAACAGCGAATGCCTAATCACACTTTCCCCGACAGTGACCATCCCGATATTGTTCTCCGTCTCGACAATCGTTCCGCCTTGCATCTTCAAATATCGGAGCGCCTCCTGCCATTTGGCGTCCTTCGGGCAATCGATCGCCTTCCCGCCGCTCTGAATCGAAAATTCCACATCGCAGTAGCGGTAGATCGTCTTCTTCCGCCGCCTCGCATTTCCCCGGATCGCCATTCTCATCAGCTTCCCCCAAATGCCGGCGAAGCTCATATTATGGGAAGGGCTGCTTGTGAATTGCACTATATCCAGCACTTCCCGTTTCGATGTCAGGCGCGACCGGACCGCAGATGCATAATGGACGTCACCCGACAGGATGATGCACCGGGACAGGCTCCAACGGAACAGCTGGCTGATGAAATCGGTGAATCCTCTGCCGTTATACTTCCACGCTTCGAAATCCAGCACTTCATGAACCGGGTAACCGAGCGCCCGGAGTGGGTACACATACGAATGGAGAGCAGTTTCTATCAGTCCTAGCCCATACAATGGCGTCGGAGAAATGATAATGAGCGGATCCCCCCGTGTCCACCTTGATTTCAAAAGCGTTCGCGCTGTTACTTTCCAGCCGGACGAACCGATTAATCTCGGCGTCTGGACCGTCTCCTTATACATCCGCCCAACTTTCACTGGTTTCGGATCCTCTTCAAAATGTCGCATCGTCCTTGTATCTAAAAATAGCGCAGCAGGTGTAGTGGGCGCCACGAATTGCCAGCCTTTGAACGACCAAAGCCGATTCGCCCAAACCCTATAAGCAGTTGAGTCAGCAATGAACCCGTCGAAATGACTACACATCGACTGTAGGAACCCCTCCCCGAACCGTTGTGGCTCATTGCCCCAACCTTGGAACGCCCAGTACGCACAGAGCCCATTCGCAATCACATGTTTCCCAAGAGGCGAATCGAGCACCGCACTGCGCCAGTCTGCGGATAAATTCCAGTCATCCGTCAAATCGTGATCATCGAACATCATATACGTAGGCACATTCGCAAACAGCCTGCGGATCCGATGAAGCGAACCGATTGCCTGCAGAAGCTGCCCGGTCTGCTCCTCGAAACGGATTCTGCAATGCTCCAGTTCACCACGATCCTCCGGAAAATAAACATACAACCCGTTCTCTTGCACTAATTCATCAAACGAAGGAAGAAAAATGCCTTCCCACATTACCGGACTCCAAGACAGCAAATACATCGCCGCATATTCCCCGAATGTAAGCAGATGATTCGAAGCACTGCCCGAAGTGAACCGGCAAAACTGTTCCGTAATGAACTGACGGCCATTCACTTGCCAAAGGGCGGTGTGAAATGGCTCTTCATTCAGACGTTCATCAAACTGCCCAAGGTCCTCCATACCAATATAGTGTTCAGCAACCGTTCTGATGACAGGAAACAAAGGATCCGCCACGTCATCCGCGTAAATTTGGTCGCCGGTAAGAAACAAAGCGCAGGGCCGTGCCGAAAGATTCTCCGTATCCCTTTGCAAAATTGCATCTGCTGCAACGAGGGCATCATCTCCCTTCCCATGGAACTTCCGACAAGATGCATATAGAAAAGTTGGAGCTGCACTAGCGGGGATGAAAAACGAAGGGTAGGGAAGTCCGTCATACGTGATGGAATCTTCCTTTTTGTTAATCAAACCGAGGCTTGCCAAACTATTTATGGTTTTTCCAACGCGAAAAAGCAGGTCATAGCCAAGGAGTGTCTCCATTGGAAATTGCCCATGCACCTGCACAAGGTGAATGAACAAACGATGGCCTGCCCGTATAGATGTTGTCTTCGTGGCGGTGTCAAGCTGAATAAGCGTGTCAAGAACATAAATGGCAGCGTCCACCTCGACAGGACAGTCAGTCGCCACCCAAATGGCAACCGTTTCTGTATCCACCCGCCGTAACATCGGCCCTGCTAAAATCCCCGCACTCTCCATGCAAATCACCACCATCACTGACGTTATTACTACTAGCGTATTCAGTCCGGATGATGAAGGTGTGTGCAGGGTGGATGGCCTTGAATAGGGCTCGTGCTGATGGTTTTGCTCGAGTTGGAAGGTGTTATGGCGCAATCTGACGAAGTTATGCTCATTTTGGAACTATCATCCTCCCATCTTCAGAAATTCTTCAGAAAATGCATGCATGAATCTTCATCTTTGTTGTAGAGAATAGAAGTACTAAAGGAAAAGGTGTGATTTCCCGTATGAAAAAAATTCTCGCAATCTTACTTATCACCGCAATGGCATTTTTCTTCCTCATAAAAGATAAGGACGCCCGTAAAGAGGCGGATCCCCTCTACACCGAGGCGAAGGCGGCTATCGTCCTAGAAGCGGATTCCGGCAAGATTCTCTACGAGCAAAATGCCAAGGAAGCGCTGCCGATTGCCAGCATGTCAAAGCTGATGACCCAATACATCGTCCTAGAAGCGATTACCGACGGCCGCCTTTCATGGGACAGCGTATACAAGCCCTCCACAGCGGCATTGAACCAATCGAGGCATGCCGTCATTTTAGGGATGGATAAGCACAAAACCTACGATGTCCGTGAACTTTTCGCCGCTATGACGGTCACTTCCGCAAATGATGCAGCTGTCGCGCTCGCCGAAATGGTAAGCGGCACGGAAGCGGAATTCGTGAAAGTGATGAACAAGAAAGCCGAACAGTTCGGCTTGCGGGACACGCAGTTCATCAATGCAACCGGATTGGATGAAGACGAGACGAATCGGGCGACCGCCCGGGATGTCGCCGCCATCGCAAACGAACTGCTGACGCGATATCCAGAAGTGCTGGAATTCACCCGCATGACGGATTTCACGACGAGCGAAGGTGCAAAGCTATGGAGCACAAACCTCATGTTACCGGGTATGCCGCAAGAGATGACAGGCATGGAAGGATTGAAAACGGGGTATACGGAGGAAGCGGGACCATGCTTCGCGAGCACAGGCATTTATGATGGGAAACGAATCATCACCGTCGTCATCGGCGTCGGGCCGGAGGGGAACGATACGTCCACTCCCCGTTTCGAACTGACACGCGATTTGATTGACCGCTATGTATTGAATAAATAACGGCCTCCTGCATGCTATAATAGTGGAAATTCTTTTAATTGGGGGCCGATTACCTTGAATGAAACCGAAAAGATTGATTGGATCGAAAAATTGCCGTTACTGAAAAAAATCATCGAAAAACAGGAAGTGCTATGGCGGAATCCGTTGAATTCCGACAGCGCAACGGGCATTGCCCAATCCGGCATCACCGCAGCTGACGTCAAGGAAGCAAGCGACCGGCTGAAGCGTTTCGCACCATACATTGCAAACGTATTTCCTGAAACAGCTGCCACAAATGGCATCATCGAATCACCGATCACCGCCATCCCGAAGATGAAGGAAGCGCTTGCTGCTACATATGAAACGGCAATCCCTGGGGAATTGCTGTTGAAACAGGACAATGCACTCCCGATTTCGGGTTCAATCAAGGCGCGTGGAGGCATTTACGAAGTGCTGAAGCATGCTGAAACGCTTGCCATTGAGCATGGACTCATCGAACAGGACGGGGATTATACAAGATTTGCGGAGCCGGAATTCCGTAATTTATTCGCGAAGCATAAAATCGCTGTCGGCTCGACGGGAAATCTCGGGTTGAGCATCGGCATCATGAGCGCGAAGCTCGGCTTCAACGTCACTGTCCATATGTCGGCAGATGCAAAGCAGTGGAAGAAAGACCTCCTGCGTGAAAAAGGCGTGACAGTTGTCGAATATGCGGACGATTACAGCAAGGCGGTGGAGGAAGGCAGACGGCAGGCAGAAGCGGATCCGCTCTGCCACTTCGTCGATGATGAAAATTCACTCGATCTTTTCCTAGGCTATGCCGTCGCAGGCGAACGAGTCGCTGAGCAATTACAAGAACGCGGCAAGAAAGTCGATGAAGATAATCCGTTATTCGTCTACTTGCCATGCGGCGTCGGCGGGGGACCGGGCGGCGTCGCATTCGGCTTGAAGCTTCAATTCGGCGACAATGTCCATTGCTTCTTCGCAGAACCTACGCATTCCCCATGCATGACGATCGGTATGATGACGGGCTTGCATGACGAAGTATCCGTCACGGACTTCGGTCTCGACAATCAAACCGCCGCGGACGGGCTCGCAGTCGGCACACCATCCGCATTCGTCGGCAAAAAGATGGAGCCGCTCCTTGAAGGCTGCTATACGGTTGCCGATGAGACGATGTTCAAGCTGCTGACAATGATCGCCGATACGGAGGACATCCGCCTCGAACCATCAGCACTCGCGGGAATGACGGGTCCAATCCAAGCAATTCGCAATGAGATGCCAAAAGCCGATGCGCCATCCGCAATGCATCTCGTCTGGGGAACAGGCGGCAGCATGGTACCTGAAAACGAAATGGATATCTACTACGGAATAGGCAAAGGAATAGGCAGGAAATAATCGACCTATTTCCCGGGAAATCGACACACTTCGGGAAATATTCCGTCAATATATGTCGGGAAATGTATTGTTTTCGGCATTCTCCATAGGAATCAATCGGGGAAATAAACTTCAGGAAATAAGAAAAGGGGCCGAAATATTCCTTCGGTCCCTTTCTACGTTATTCACTCACTTTTCATTTCCTTATGTGAAAACGGGCATTTCCCGACAATCGGTTCGACATCGTCGCCAATGAAAAACTGCTTCCATTCATTGTGCGTCGGATCGCCGTAATGGCTAATATCCGGGTGCTTCGGCAACTGATCCCACACTTCGACACGTTCACGCACTTTCTCGCGGGACATGATGCCGCCTTTTTCCGTGCCCTTCAATCCTTCGAAAATACGACGAGGTTGAAAGCCGAGCACCATCGATTGCCCCAAATCCCTTGTCTTCCGCTGCTTATAGGCAGGCGCATTCCCGAACACAAAAATCGGTTCGCCCCCAAAATGGAAATCCCACAAATAATGATCCGGATCACGGGGGCTGTCAGTTGGCCATTCCACCTCATCCACATCATGCAAATATTGCAGAATGTCCCAAAACTGCTTCCGGTATGCCTCCAAATCACCTTCCCTCTCAAAAGGCTCAACGAAAACGAACAATCCATGCCGCTTATGCTTCGGATCATCGAACAACTTCAAAAAGGCATAGAGCGCTGAAGGCAAATTCAACCAATCCTCCTGCGTCACATACGCATACCGCAATTCACCCTTCAATTCGCCACCCATCCCGAAATAACAAGGAAACGTCTTATCCGTCACCGTTTCATGGAATGTCTTATAACTGTCCAATAACCATTCCGGCAAATCAGCCCTCGTAGCAAAATCCTCTTTCGTCAAGAGCGTATTCGTCTTTTCATCAATCAATCATAATTCCCCCCAGTCAATATCCTATTATTCACTTCCCTTAGCAGGGTAGCCTAAAACAAAGTGTTTAGTTCAAACAGAAGAGGGAATAGTCGAGATGGAGAAAAAAGATGTGGAGGATGAAAGCATGGGTTCCCCTGTGGACGATAAATCGAAAACGAAGTGCAATACAGAATATGATCCCTTGAAGCGCGTTATTCTTTGCCAGCCGAAGTTCATGGCTATCGAAGATGTCATCAACGACACGCAAAAGCAGTACGCAGACGAAAACATCGATGTGGAATTAGCGATGAAGCAGCATCGGGAGTTTGAAAAGCTCCTACTTGAACACGGTGTGGAAGTGATCACACTCCCTTCATCCGAACAATTTCCTGAGCAAGTGTTCACGCGCGATATCGGCTTTACGGTCGGCGAGGAAATCTTTGTCTCTGAAATGGCAAGCGATATCCGAAAAGGTGAAGAAGAAGCGCTTGAGGAATTTCTCGAAGACGAGGACATCCCTTACCAGACGACAACCGACCGGGTTGAGGGCGGGGATGTCATCGTCGATCGCGACAAAGTGTACGTCGGCATTAGCAGCCGGACGTCGGACGAAGCTGTCCGCAATTTACAACGCGATCTGCCAAAACACAACATCATCCGCGTACCATTCAATGAAAAATATTTACACCTTGATTGTGTATTCAATATACTATCGCCCGAAATCGGTCTGATCTTCCCTGACGCCTTATCAGCAGACATGGTCGAAAAGCTTTCGCAAACATACAAACTGATCGAAGTGTCGCCGGAAGAGCAATTCACGATGGGCACAAACGTATTATCGATCGGAGGCGGAAAAGTATTCAGCCTCCCTCAAAACGAAAACGTCAACACCGCCATGCGCGCCCACGGATTTGAAGTCATCGAAGTCGACTTCTCCGAAATCATCAAATCCGGCGGCTCCTTCCGATGCTGCTCCATGCCGCTCGAGCGGGACTAAACCTCACGAACAGTGAGGTTTTTTGGTGGGATAAATCCTAAAACCGCATAAATGCCGAATTTCACGCATAAACCGTCAGAGCAACGCATAATTCCATTCAAATGCTCATAAATCCAACTAGATACGCATAAAACGATTTATCCGCGCATAAACCTTGCCGGGTACTTGCCATCCTATAAATACAATCCAGCAAGAAAAATGCCCAAGGTGTCTTGATAAATTTCATCAAACTGGGTGATCGGCAATGGATTGATTCCAGAACCTAACTCGACCGTGAATCCGGGTCTGCGCCAATCTTGGATAAACCAGTCCTTATAGCCGGCGTAGCTTTCAATTGATTGGATCGGCTCATAGCCGCTAACCCGGCTAAATTCATTGGCCATCGTTTCCGACTCCGGCGGCTCCAGTCCCTGAAACCCCCAGTAGATGACCCGGCCTTGTGTATGGAACGCGAGCACCCTTGCAAAGTCCCGTCTCCTCGTCAGGTCTGCCATTGCAATGGATTCCGGTTCCGAGAGCGGTCTTTCTCCGCTATAATCACGCGGACCGGGGGTTTTCCGATTACGTGGCTGTTGCCGATCCAATTCCCATAACGCCGGGAACTGATCGTTCAAATCGACACCTCGAATATTCGCTTTCCACCCTGAGAAATCAGTGCTGCCATTGTTCAGTTCTACGACTCTCGTTCTCCACGGCTCCGTCTCCGGCGGCCCTTGCTGCACAAGAGTCACGCCATCCGGATTCACCATTGGGACAATGGATAAGGTAGTTTGTCGGTACAAGGGGAACATGGACAAGCCGCGGATCGGCGTTTGGTTCGTAAGCGAAAGCAAATAGTCATTGAGGAAGGTCATAACGACGGGTGTTGTAATCCATTCATTCGCGTGGAAGGAAGCATTGTAATGAACCCGTTTCGGCCCGGTCCCAAGTCGGATCTCAGGAATATTCTTTCCGAGAACCGATTTCCCAATTGACGTGTTCAGGATGAAGGGGTACACAGATTGGAGTCTTCTCAAGTCGTTGAGCATCATCGCATAGCTGTACGTCTGCCTTCCGTTGACGAGCCTCCATGTGATGCGCAAGGGAACTCGGATGGTTCGCCCAACCTGCAGGCGATTAGGATCTATCGCTGGATTCACAAGAAAAATCGCCTCGAGGGGGATATTTCTTCGCTGCGCAATCAACCATAACGAGTCGCCCTGATTGACTTGCACCTCAAATGCCACATATCCCGGAATGCGGATGCGTTGCCCGACTGAAAGAACCTCTAAGTTTGCATCCCGATTCGAATCTATGATCAATTGAAGCGGAACCCCAAATAATTGGCTGTAATACCAGAGCGAGTTTCCCGGTCGCACGGTAATGTCCACACCATTCCCCCTCTTTAGGAAAGTACACAATTGATACTAATATATGAGGTGTGATGGGGAAGATAATACTTGCTTAAGGAGAGAACAGGCCTGTTGGCTGAAGAATGGATATTATTATAAAAATCGAATTATACTTTAAGGGATAGCTATGAAAAAGGGGTAGATTATTAATGGAGAAGATAATCATTCTTAATGTTTCAAGATGACAATGCAGACGGAGCGATGAATTATTACACATCCCTCATTACATTAATTTGTCCAAAGTAAATCTTTTAGGAGGCATTGGATGAAACCTCGAATTTCAGTTATAACATTGGGTGTAGATGATTTGGAAAGGTCCTTGAAGTTCTATCGGGATGGACTTGGACTACCGACAGAAGGAATAGTAGGTCAAGAATTTGAGCATGGTGCCGTCGCTTTTTTTGATTTGCAATCAGGATTAAAACTTGCGATTTGGAATCGTAAGGATATAGCTCATGACACAAGCTTAAAACAAACACCAATAAGTCCAACTGAATTTACCATTGGCCATAATGTTGGAAGTAAGGATGAGGTCGATATGTTAATGGAGCAAGCGAAGAAGGCTGGTGCAATTATTACAGTTCCAGCACACGATACCTTTTGGGGAGGATACTCTGGATACTTCCAAGACCCGGACGGACATTTGTGGGAGATGGTTTGGAATCCAGCTTGGGAATATACAGAATAAGATTAAATATAACTTCTTCAACTAACTGGCCATTAGTTGAGGAAGTTTTGAAAAAGCCTGAATCTAGGAATGCCTGATCACAGACTTCATCTATCAGTAGTAATTGCTCCCTGCGCCAACTTTTGTGGAAAAAATGTATTCACATGTAGTCAAACTGTGATAAATTCATGCAAGTCGGTGATAAACTCTTCCATCCATCAAAAAAGGACTACCCGAAGATAGTCCTTACCAATCAAACTTCAGACTCCACGATATGATCATCGTCATGCATCGGAGTTTCATAAGCGACGAGCGTCACACCAAGCTGTTCCTCCAAAGCACTCAATGCCTTTATCTGTACCACATCCAACTCCGCAAGCAGCGCGCGTTCCGGCATCATAGACTACACTCCCTTTCAAATTTACCGTTAGGGTAACCAATCGAGGGTGGGATATACTAATTCTGACTTTACGCAAAAAAATCCACTCAAGCCCTGGGAGCCTCCGTGGATGTAACCTTGTCCTATTTACTTCAACCGACTTGCCAAGGACGATTGACCTTCGCCTTTTTCTTCGGCTGTTTGGCACCTAGTTCAGCCCGCGTCATCCGCTGGGGCTCCATCCCTTTTTCAATGCGTGAACTCACTTCTCTTGAAAGGGAGTAGAGATTAGGTGCTAAAAAGACTCTTGTTGACACTTGGCCACAGTCCGGGCAATCTGCCAACTCTTTATTGCCAGACATTGATTTGAAGAACAGCGTAAATTCGCCGCAGTCCTTACAACGGAATGTATAACTAGGCAAAATGAGCCCTCCTTATTTCGGCATAATATCTTTGTCGAAAATCTTAGTAGGAATCGCGATTGTACAGCAAGCATTCGGAATATCGACGATGCCGTTAATGCGCCCCTCAACCGGTGCAGTACTCAGAAGCATATACGCCTGCTCGCCCGTATACCCGAGAGTTTTCAAATACTCGATCGCATTCAAACACGCCCTACGGAAAGCGATATTGGCATCCAAATATGTCTGTTGCCCATTGCGATCATCAACTGAAATCCCTTGGAACACGAGATAATCATTATAATTCGGCTCGACAGGACCAGGCTGGAACACAGGGTTTTCATGAATCTTATACTTTTCCATGCCGCCCTTGATAATGTCCACCTTCAACTCGATCCAGCCGGACATCTCAATCCCGCCGCAGAACGTGATTTCTCCGTCCCCTTGGGAGAAATGAAGATCGCCGACCGATAACTTCGCCCCTTCGACAAAAGTCGGGAAGAAGATCCTCGATCCCTTCGATAAGTTCTTAATATCACAGTTTCCGCCATTTTCCCGTGGCGGCACTGTACGAGCGCCTTCTTTTGCAACTCTATCAAACTCTGCACCCGACAACGTACCTAATACAACGCTTTCCGGATTCGGAGCATTCGCAAGTGCGGGCACCCGGTTCGGATCCGTATCAATCAGTTTTTGCTCCCGTTCATTCCACTTCTGCAAAAGCTCCATGGAAGGGGCAACACCGATAAGTCCCGGGTGAATCAACCCAGCGAATTTAACCCCAGGCACATGCCGTGACGTCGTATAAATTCCTTCGAAATCCCAAATCGATTTTTGCGCCTCTGGAAACTCGTCCACCAAAAAGCTCCCACCATTCTCCTTCGCAAAAATCCCGTTAAAACCCCACTCATACCCCTGATGCGCCCCGATATCCAAAATATCGACAACAAGCAAATCACCAGGCTCCGCACCATTCACATATACCGGGCCACTCAACACATGAACACGCGAAAGATTAACCCTCCGGACATCCTCCGCACTATCATTATTTCCAATCTGCCCATCCGTCCATTCCTTGCAATCCATCCTAAAAGAAGTACCAGGATCTACAGAAAAAGCAGCAGGAATATCCGGATGCCACCGATTGTGACCCGGATGCGCTTGCTCTTCCATAGTCTTACTCAAATCCAATGCATACATTGTCTTCGCCATTCCTCTTCCCCCAATCATAGATTTTGAACGCGCTTTCATGTTAGCAATAATATAGTAAACTGTCAAACAAATATGAAATTTGTAAAACTTGAATTTATAATGGTGTCGATTAGGAGAATTGGGAGATGGATGGGGACTGTGAAGGGAGATGTTTTTTTGAGAGGGAATAGTAATATCAGGGTGCTTCTCTCGTTGAATTTTCAAAATTCATTCAGTTGAATTGGGAAAAGTGCTACAATGGAAACGGTATCCATTTTTCTTTTTGACAACTAGTAGAAAGAGCTATTGTACAGGTTTGAACTAAATAAAACAGAGGAGATTTTGAATGCCTAAAATCGTCCATGTTGTTGGTGCAATTATTCATAATGAAGAAGGTAACATTCTTTGTGCGCGACGTTCATCAAACATGACATTTCCGGGGTATTGGGAATTTCCCGGTGGGAAAATTGAACCAGGTGAAAGACCTCAGACTGCTTTACTTCGTGAAATAAAAGAAGAACTTCATTGTGATATTGCAGTGGGGCAATTTGTTGAAGAAACGATCTATACATATGACACTTTCACAGTGCGTTTAGAAACCTATTTTGCTGAGATAATCAACGGAACACCAATTGCTTATGAACATAGTGAATTAAAATGGGTGCCATGTAGTGATCTAAATTCATTAGAATGGGCACCAGCTGACATTCCGGCCGTAGAAAGGGTGATACGACAGTGCAAGAAGGAATTTATGAGCAATTAATAAATAAGAAAGTCAAAGCTGAATTGGATGAGCTTCCAGATGTTTTTGCTGTGGAAAAGGAAGAAATGGACGAAGCTGAAGCAAGGGTGCTTTTATCAAGTTACATTTCATCTGTAACTAGAAATGCTTTATCACATATTCGAGACGGCGGAAATAAAGAAGATGCACTCCTAAGACAAATTGAAGTGTGTAATGAAATCATCGATGTACTTCATCAAAAACTAGGCGATGATGAATTTGCAAAGCTTAAATTAGATGAGCATGCTGAAATTCTGACATCAATCTATAAAACTATAAATACAGCTCAATCTTTAAAAAAGAAAAAAGTACTTCGACCAATTACCCCCTTGACACAAAGCTCTTTATTTACCGGATCACATGCCGAGCCTAACATGTTGGAGGAGTTAAAAAAGGAAGTTGCCACTTCGGATGAAATTGATTGGCTTGTTTCTTTTATTAAATGGTCAGGGTTGCGCATTATTATTGAAGAACTTCGTAACTTCACTGAACGCGGGGGCCGCCTACGAGTGATTACTACATCGTATATGGAGGCAACTGATTTCAAAGCACTTCAAGAATTAAGCAAGCTTCCCAACACTGAAATTCGGGTTTCATTGGATAAAGAGAGAACACGTTTACATGCAAAAGCATATTTGTTTAAACGAAAAACGGGGTTTAGTACTGCGTATATAGGCTCTTCAAACCTTTCCAACCCAGCATTAACCTCGGGCCTTGAGTGGAATTTAAAAGTAACGGAGAGCGATTCATTTGATATTATTCGAAAGTTTGAAGCGACTTACGAAGGTTATTGGAATGACGAAGAGTTTAAAAGTCTGTCAGCTGAAGAAGAAAACTGGTCAAAAGTTCTTCAATCCTTGACTAAAGAACAAGTGGCAGAGATGAAAGAACAGTATTTCCTAGATATTCGACCATATCATTATCAGCAAGAAATTTTAGATGAACTTGAAGTTGAACGTACCGTACATGGGCATATGAAAAACTTAGTCGTGGCGGCTACAGGGGTAGGCAAGACTGTCATTTCCGCCTTTGACTTCAAGCGTTTCTTGCAGCAGAAGCCGAATGCGAAGTTACTGTTTATTGCCCATCGTGAAGAAATTCTTAAACAAAGCATGTATACGTTTCGTGCAATTTTAAAGGACGCTAATTATGGGGAAATGTTTGTCGGTAGTTTTGTCCCCACTTCATTTGATCAACTATTCATGAGTATCCAGAGTTGGAATAGTAAAAAGATGAAAGAAAAAACAACAGCTGATTTCTATGATTTTATCATTGTGGATGAATTCCACCATGCTACAGCACCAACATACCGTACCTTATTGGAATATTATGAGCCAACTATTTTATTGGGTCTAACAGCCACCCCTGAGCGAATGGATAATCAGAATGTACTTAGTTATTTTGATGATCGGATTGCATCTGAAATGCGATTGACTGAGGCAATCGATCGAAAATTATTAAGTCCTTTTCATTATTTTTGTGTAACAGATAATGTTGATCTCTCTGCTATTAAATGGTCTAGAAGAGGGTACGATACGGACGAGCTAACAAACGTTTACACTTCCAACGATCGTAGAAGTGATCTTATTATTCGAAGTATCAATAAGTATGTTACCGCATTAGATCAGGTAAAGGCTTTAGGATTCTGTGTGTCAGTTGAACATGCAATATATATGGCTAAATACTTCAACTCAAAGGAAATCCCTGCAATTGCTTTGCATGGAGATTCATCTGATGAAGAGCGGAATACAGCAAAACGAAAATTAGTTAGTGGTGAAATTAAATTCATATTTGTTGTGGATTTATACAATGAAGGAATTGATATTCCCGAGGTTAATACAGTGTTATTCCTAAGACCGACTGAAAGTCTTACGGTATTTCTACAGCAATTAGGCAGGGGCTTACGTCTATCAGACGATAAAGAATGCTTAACTGTCCTTGATTTTGTAGGACAAGCTCACGCTGATTATCCCTTCGAAGAGAAGTTTCGCGCACTTGTCGGAAGGACAAAGCACTCCATCAAACATTATATTGAAAACGGCTTCTTTCATTTACCAAAAGGATCCGTCATTCAAATGGAGAAGCAGGCAAAGGAGTATATTTTACGAAACGTAAAAGACGTAAAAAATACAAAGCAGAATTTGATTGCGAAGCTCAAATACTTTGAAGAAGATACTGGGGAAAAGCTTACACTATCAAACTTTCTTCACTATCATCATTTATCACTTGCAGATTTTTACGGGACAGGCAGAAATCGCTCATTTGAAAGACTTAAGGTAGAAGCGGGACTCTCGGAAGATTTTCAAAGTGAGTACGAGGTTACCATCAATAGGAGGATTCAATCATTGTTTCATATGAATTCGATTGAATTAATAAATTTCCTGAAAAGATATTTAGAGGACGGCTGTATTGAAGATGAGGAGCAACATCTTATGGTGGGGATGCTCTATTATTCGTTCTTCGACGCACCTCCAAAGGAATTAGGCTTTGAATCAATGCATGAAGGAATCCAAAAACTCGTTTCAACTGAAGAACTAAAAAATGAAATTCTACAAGTACTAGAAGTCTGTATGGAAAGAATACATTCGGTTGAAAAACCATCGCCATTCGGCTATATATCTCCACTCCGAGTGCATGCACAGTATACATCCGACCAAGTCCTCGCAGCTTTCGGTTACTTTAACGAGGAGGTCAAACCAGCATTTCGAGAAGGAGTTAAATACTTTGAGGACAAACAAACCGATATCTTCTTCGTCACATTAAACAAATCAGACAAAGATTTCTCACCATCAACGCAGTATGAAGACTATGCGATAAGTGATCGATTATTTCATTGGCAATCACAGAACAGGACATCAGACACAAGCCCAACAGGTAAGCGATACATTAGCCATAGGAAAACAGGAAATAAGATCGCTTTGTTCGTGAGAGAGTATAAACAGAAAGATGGCTATACTTCGCCGTTTGTTTTCTTAGGGACCGCCGAATATGAGAGACATGAAGGAAATAAACCGATTAGTTTTGAGTGGCGGTTGCATGAACGAATGCCTGCATGGTTAATGCCTGCAGCGATTAAGAGTGTATTATAATGTTTATTGAACAAAGGGATGAGAAAAGTAGCGGAGCTTTTAATGAGTCTCCGCTATATATCTATCTTCTCACGAGTTACCAAAACAAGATTGGAGCGATCAATCATGTTCATCGTCAACACCGAAGCAGCCATATACAAAGACGGCCGCTATTTACTATGCAAGCGAAGTGAAAAGGAAGATCACGCGCCAGGCGCATTGGCGTTGGTTGGTGGGAAGGTTGAGATGGAAGGGGCTTCTTCGGACATTTTAGAGCGGACAATTGCACGGGAAGTGGAGGAGGAAGTGGGGCTTGTCATAGAGGGGCGTCCACAATATGTGCATAGCACAAGTTTCGTGACGGACAAAGGGGAGCCTGTTGTGAATGTTATCTTTTTGTGTGAGGAATTCAGCGGTGAACCGTATGCGGTGAGTGCTGATGAGGTTGCGGAAGTGTATTGGATGATGCCTGAAGAAGTGTATGGAAATCCTGATGCTGCGGAGTATTTGAAGGATTATATTCGAAGGGCGGAGGCTGTTCGGATTAAGGGAATTCCGGTTTAATCACAGATTTGTATTGTGGAGAGTTGTCCTAATTGTTCGGTGGTAAAGCTAGGCGCGGGAACGTATGTGTGGTAAAATGAAAGGGTAATAGAATAGGTGACTCAAGGATGATCGGCCATTTTCCCGTGAAGGGAGGTGGTCGAATATGACAGTATTCGAAGCAATGATGCTTGTATTTACATTTGCAGCGCTGATCATAGCTATATTGTCATCAAACGACAAAAAATAATCCATCCTTGAGTTAGTGGCTCATTTAGGATGGATTATTTCATCTCTGTGCCGATCCCCTTAGGGAACCTACGCTATTACATTGACCGTTCCAATGTGCAACCATTGGACGGTCTTTTTTACTATATACTTTCTCTACCCTTATTATACGGATTCTATTCGAGTTGTTCAAGCCGTTATAACTGCACAATAATTCAAGATTGAAAAGAAACAAAAAGGGGTTTAAGTGCTACATGTCGAATCTCCAAGTAATCGGGAGAAAGGGAAAAGTGAGGTGATTTCATGAAAAACAAAACAAATTACATATTTTATATTGTGTTGATATTAATTCCTTTAGTTTACGGCTTTCTAGTAAACAATTTAATTGTACCGTTATCCCCCGTTATTGCGCAGTTGGTATTCCTCGTATTCTGGTTCTTTGTCGGTTTCCGATTTTCAAAGTTGAATATGGCAGCCTGGAAAAGTTTCTTACTAGGAAATACGGCATGGCTCGTTTCGTTCGTCTTGTTCATCTGGCAATTCATCGTGCTGGATAGTACTGCAAGAAGCCTCAACTTGGCATTATTATCACAACATTATATTCTCGCATTTGTGTACGGGTCTGCTAGACTGTTGCCTTTCATAAGTAATGGGACAACGATTATATTCAATGCGTACATCTTCATGCTAATCACATTCACGCTAGGGTTTTTGGTGAATAAAAAGTGGGAGAAACGAGCTTAGACAGCTATGTATGTGGAAAGTTGTCCGAATTGTTCGATGATAAAGCTGGGAGCGGGAATGTATGCTCTAGTCGTAGCCATATTGTCATTAAACGACAAAAAATAATCCATCCTTGAGTTGATGGCTCATTTAGGATGGATTATTTTCACCATTCTGCCGATCCCCTTAGGGAACTGACGATATTACATTGACCGTTCAATGTGCAACCATTGGGCGGTCTTTTTTACAATATTCTTTCTCTACCCCTACTATACGGATTCTATCCGAGTGGTTCAAGCCGTTCGAATGTACCAAAGACTGGGCTGACATATATTGAGGGCTTATAGGAACTTACGCAATTGCATTCACTTTTTCTTCATACATGGACAATGCCTGCTGCAATGAACGTTGCTGCTCTTCATTCAACGGGATCATCGGCAAACGGACGCCGCCGACTGGGACTCCTTTTAGGTTCAACGCCGCTTTGACTGGTGTTGGGTTAGGAGCTGCAAAGAGTGCTTTCATCATAGGCAACAGTCTGCGATGGTTGCTGGCAGCCTCTATCGTATTGCCGATTTTAAAGTTGCGGATCATTGTTTGCATTTCATTCCCCAACACATGGGCAGATACAGAAACGACGCCTGTACCGCCTATGGATAATACAGGAAGTGTCAGCGCATCGTCGCCGCTGTATAATGAAAAACCTTCTCGTGTACGTTCGATAATTTCGGCCATCGCGTCTAAATCACCGCTCGCCTCTTTGATGGCAACGATATTTTTTATTTCCGAAAGGCGGATGGTCGTTTCGACTGACATGTTGACAGCGCTGCGCCCGGGAATATTGTACAGCATGATCGGTAAAGAAGTGGCCGCTGCAATTGTCTTGAAATGTTGGTACAATCCTTCTTGGCAAGGCTTGTTATAGTATGGGGTGACGAGCATGATGCCGTCGACGCCTGCATCTTCCGCCTGCATCGTCAGTTCAATCGATTCCCGTGTATTATTCGAGCCTGTACCTGCAATGACCGGGACTCTTCCGTTCACAACGTCAACTGTAAACCTGAACAATTCGACCTTTTCTTCGTTCGATAACGTAGGGGATTCTCCTGTTGTTCCTGCTACCACCAAGGCATCCGATCCGTTGGCGATTAAATGATTGATCAGATTCCTTGTCGCTGGGAAATCAATTTCACCATGTTCATCAAAAGGTGTCACCATTGCTGTTACGATTTGTCCGAAATTCATTTTTTCTCCACATCCTGTCTTTTATTTTGGTAAATAAAATAGAGGGTGAAGGGCAATTGCAAATAGAACACAAAAAGCAACAACGAGGGCTCGTTGTTGCTTGAAATAATAAAATAAATTATTTCTTTGCATAAGATAGCCCTCCATATAGTTTCCTATATGACAATCCTGGACTTGTTCAACCCAGAACCAGCTTCGAGATCAATGAGTGTCTCTCCACTTCGGCAAATTCCCCTTTCCACAATCATCTTGGGACCTCATTGTCCTCCGATTGTGTACTGATGGTCTTTGCGCCTCTATCCTTACTTCAAAACTTGCGAAATAAGATATTGTTAAATTAACTATCACTATACAACGATTCGTATAAAATTGCAAGTGAAACGTGAAAATAAAGTGAATTCATTAATTGACTGTGCACGACAAAATTTATTCGGCTATCTTGAATTTGACGTCGCCGACGCCGATGTCGAGAGAGATGTCGATGATGACGTCTGCGCCTGCGTAGGCATCATTCACGTAAACACCCTCGTTCTGCTTGGTAAGATCCTTCAAATCCACTCTTCCGATCCCTTTCGAAGCGTTCACCCTAACGCCGACCTCTCTTGGAAGGATGATTGTCACGTCGCCGACACCTAAGTCCATTTTAGCCCGGAAGCCTTTTTTCCAATCGCCGCTCAGATCGATAACGGATTCACCGACACCCGCGTCGATGGAAAGGCTGTTTAATTGGAGTCCTTGAAGTTTCAATCTCGATTTCGAAACACCCATATCAACGTTCAAGTCGATAGGAATGTCATTTGTCAATTGAAGGTCCCATTCGTTATCGACCTTGCGTTTATTGAATCCCAACCTTGTTCCCGAGCCTTGTTTAATTTTGACGTTGCCGACGTCCTGCCGTTTCTTATACGACACTTTCGGCTCAAGTCTTTTGTGGTTATAGGAAAACTCCCCACTGATCCATTCCGGAGAACCGCCCTCGATGTAAAGGTTGCCGACCCCGAAGTCGATGTCCACATCCAACGCCTTCGCTTTATCCTTTTCAATCGAAATCTCATTTCCGCTAGCTTTTGCAAACCAGTTGTTATACCCGTAGATGCCGATCACAACGAGAAAACCTGTCAGCAACGCGGTCCATAAAAGTTTATTCATCTTCATTTCTCCTTCATCCCCATTTTCTTCTATTCTACTCTATTTACGTGAAGAACTTACCAGTCGCTTGTTTGATTTTCATATACGACCTGAGGCTGAGGGGAAATGCATCTTGCGCACAGGACTCGGACATGTTTTGTCCCGCTCATTAATATAGTGGATAAAAGAGTGACGGAAGGATGAGGGAATGAGGCGGGTTCTTCTATATTCAGCAACTGTCTTCGTCGGAATTATCCTGGGCATCATCATCACAGTCATCATGGAATCCTAAAAAAAAAACAGAACCTAGGGCAGCTGCCGTAGGTTCTGTTTTACATTTACATGGTCTTCGTTTCCAAGTCAAAGATTCGTAATTTAATGCTCGTGAGTTCTTTAGAGATAGCTTGTCCCTCGGCGATGCGTTGGCTCGTTTGGTGCTCAAATTGACCGCCGGTTCCTTCCAAAAGGTGATCGACCCGATCAAAACGGCTGTGCATTTCAGTTCGCAAGCTACCTACTTCGGATTTCAAGTCTCCCATATCTGATTTCAAGCTGCCTACTTCGGATTTCAAGCCACCCATTTCGGTTTCAATATTATCAACCTTGGCGTTCAATCCTTCAAGCAATTGCAGAATCCTTTCCTCCATCCCTTTTATCCTCCTTTCCTTATCGTCTGGTGTCTACGTATTCGTGAATAATCTGTTGCTTACAGTATACAGTAAATGTAAAAGAAAGTCCATACAAACGGGAACGCACGTTTCGTTGAATAGAGTGCTTTGACACCAAGTACTTCATTTAAATCACAAAAACTGTACACTTACCTCTTGTCCTGTCGATAAATCGACGTACTCTATGGTAACGGGGGAATGGCGAATAATAAGCCCAATCCGCTATCCCTTGCCAATCAAAGGGGAGGAGGTATGGACATGTCATTATTTTTTGAGGATGAAATAGAAAAAATGAAGAGGAAGCTCGATCCTTCAGGATTAAAAGAAATGATGTCGCAGGATCCCCGCTTGAATGGACAATTGGATGCGCTTCGTGCGTTTCAGCGTAGGTACAGGGCGGAACAGCTGGAAGCTTCACGCAGGCGCCAGACATATTATTATCATTGATCAAAACAGCCCGCCAATGAGGTCAATTGGCGGGCTGTCATGTTTAATGGAAGGCAGAACCTACGGGGGCCATAGATTCTGTTGTTTCGGGGATGCTTATTGGAGGAGGTTCGCTTTCTTTTCGACTGCTTGGACGACATCGTCAACCGACATGCCCTTCATCGTGACGACAGGGAAGTTGAATTCATGCGTGTTCCCTTCATTGATGGCACGAACGACGCCGATATCGTAGCCGGTGACATCTTCATCGGTGTTAAACATCTTGGCTTCATAACCTTTAGCCACAAGAGCGTTCATAACGTCTTCATAAGGCTGTTCAACGGCAATTTTCATCGTTTCCAAATTCCTCCTTTCACCCTTCCATTCAAGTTCTCCCATACGATTCCCCGAATTGGTGAATTTATAAGTGAGGGCTGACTGGATAATGGCTAATAGGTCTTCTTATGCTGTAAGATAAGGTCAAGGACAAAACAAAAATATGGAAAGAGGGAAATTGAAAATGATTCATAAAATCGGACAAATTATGTTGTATGTGGACAATCAGGACGAATCAAAGGAATTCTGGACTGAGAAAGTCGGCTTCACCGTTGTCGGGGAAGAAGACAATGGCCAAGGGATGAAGTGGATTGAAATTGCGCCGACAGCACATGCAGAAACGAGCATCGTTCTGCATAATAAAAAGCTGATCGCAGAAATGCAGCCGGAATTGAATCTTGGAACACCCTCGCTTCTATTGTTTACGGAAAATCTGGATGCACTTTATGAAGACCTCAAAAGCAAAAAAGTGAAAGTCGGCGAACTGGTCACTATGCCTACGGGCCGAGTGTTCAACTTTGCGGACAATGAAGATAATTATTTTGCCGTATTGGAAAAGAAATAAATCCCTTAATTGCGAAGCGGACATCTTAGAAACGGGAGTTGAAGACGATGAAAGAATTCGGATGGCATTTAGATAATAGCTACACCCGTCTGCCGGAGCCATTCTTCGCGAAGACGGACCCTGAAGCGGCACCATCACCGGAGTTGGTCGTATTTAATCAACCATTGGCGGAGTCGCTCGGGCTGGATGTCGAATCGTTGGAAAGCGAGGAAGGAGTCGATATCCTCGCAGGAAACAAGATTCCTGAAGGCGCGGCGCCGATCGCGCAAGCGTATGCCGGACACCAATTCGGCCATTTTACGATGCTCGGGGATGGACGGGCAGTGTTGCTTGGCGAGCAGCTGACGCAAGGCAATCGGGTCGATATTCAACTAAAAGGCTCAGGAAGGACGCCGTTCTCCCGCGGTGGCGATGGACGGGCGGCGCTCGGTCCGATGCTCCGCGAATTCATCATGAGCGAGGCAATGCATTCACTTGGCATTCCAACGACGCGAAGCCTTGCAGTTGTTGTGACGGGAGCGCCGGTCTATCGTGAAGAGACGCTCGAAGGGGCTGTTTTAACACGGATTGCCGCAAGCCATATCCGAGTCGGAACTTTTCAATACGCTGCCGCCCGCCAAGTCGACGAAGATTTGCGGACGTTAGCGGATTATACGATCGAAAGGCATTATCCGGAAGTGGCGAAGGACCCGAATCCTTACGTGTCATTGCTTCAAAAAGTGATGGAAAAGCAAGCTTCTTTAATTGCCAAATGGCAGCTGGTCGGTTTCATTCACGGCGTCATGAATACGGACAATATGGCGATCAGCGGCGAAACGATCGACTATGGACCGTGCGCCTTCATGGACATGTATGACCCAGCGACCGTCTTCAGCTCCATCGATCGTGAAGGACGCTATGCATATGGCAATCAACCCGGAATCGCCGAATGGAATCTCGCCCGATTTGCTGAAACGCTTTTGCCACTCTTCGATGAAGACTCTGAAAAAGCAATTGAAATCGCGACGCAGACACTTTCGGGCTTCGCTAGGATGTATCATGAGCATTGGCTTTCAGGGATGAGGGGAAAGCTCGGTTTGTTCAATGAAGAACAGCAAGATGTAACGCTCGTGAAGGATCTGTTGAAGATAATGAAGGACAATAAAGCGGATTATACAAATACATTCCGTGCATTGACGGTAGGCGACCTGAATGCGATGCCAATGTGCAAGACACCTGAGTTCGAAGAATGGCATGCCCGCTGGAAGTCGCGGCTGGAAAGACAGCCGGAATCGGAAGTTGCAATGAAACAGCTAATGCAGGACAGCAATCCATCCATCATCCCGCGCAACCACCGCGTGGAAGAAGCGTTGAACGCCGCTACCGAAGGAGACTTCAGCGTGTTGGAAGAACTGCTTGCCGCGCTTGAAGCTCCTTACGCATATACAGCTGAACAAGAGAAATACGTCGCTCCATCAATATCGACTACGCCATACAGAACATTCTGCGGGACGTGATGACGGCAGGCGCTCATAAATCCGAATAATTGCTCATAAACATCAAAAAAGACCATATCATTTTGGTCTTTTTTTGACGAAACCAAAACCATATTCTTCCGTAAATAAGAAGGACAATCAAATGGGGTGATCACTTGTCATATCCTCTCGTACTATTCGTTGCCATACTCATCAGCGTCCTCACGATTCATTTACTGACTAAAGATAGGAAGACGCGCAATCAATTTCGACAGGAATGGGAAACAGGAGCATTTAGCAGACTGCGTGAGGCGCCAGAATCGATAGCCTCGTATTGGGAGAATAAGAAAAACAATGCGGACAGCTACGATGGCGTCGATTTATTGACGTGGCATGACTTGTCGATGGACCAGGTTTTCCGGAAGATGAACTACACGCAGACGAGCGTCGGGTCGGAATATCTATTAAACCAATTGCGGGACATTGATATCTCCCTCAATCATATCGAAAAAGATGAAAAGCTGTACATAACATTGGGGAATAACCAAGAACTTCGGGAGGAAATCCTGCTCGCATTATCCAAGCTCGGCAAGCGGGACTATACAAACTCCTCCTCATTTTTTTACGGCAAAGCCCAAAAAGCACTCAAAAATGCAAATGTATTTCTCCTGCTAGCACTCTTGCCGGTCGCCTCGATCGTGTTAGTATTCTTTCAACTGAAATGGGGCCTCCTTTTTCTATTTCTCTCATTTTTAATCAATGCATTTATGTATTACCGGCATAAAAACGCGTTGGAATACGGTCTGCATTCCGTTAATTATGCCGCAAACATTATCCATACGGGAAAGAAGCTAGCGACATTGAAAGACGATTCGATATCGGAATACACGAACCGATTGCAAACCAATTTGAAACCGCTGAAAAAGTTGTTGTTCTTAAGCAATTTTGTTTCGGTTGGAAATAAAGGCGGGGGAGAATTCGACGTCATATTTGAGTATATCCGGATTTTATTCCTCATTGATTTTATCTCTTATAACAAAATCATCGGCACGGTGACAAAGCACGCGGATAATTACCGGGAAGTTTGGCAAGTGATCGGTAAGCTGGATGCTGCCGTGGCGGTCGCCTTTTATCGGCATTCGCTCACTTCCTATTGCAAGCCTGAATTTACCGATTCAGAAGAAATTTCCTTCGTGAACATGGCGCACCCATTGCTTGATAAACCGGTGACTAACAGTTCCCGCCTAGGAAAATGCACGCTTATTACAGGATCGAACGCTTCGGGGAAATCGACGTACAGCAAGGCTGTCGCCATCAACGCCATTTTAGCGCAAACGATTCATACGGCATTGGCCGATCATTGGTCCATGAAACCGAGCTTTGTCGCGACTTCAATGGCTGTGCAGGATAATGTGCTGGATGGGGACAGTTATTTCATTGCTGAAATAAAATCATTAAAGCGCATTATCAAGTTGCTGGAAGAGGGGAAACCGTGTATTTCGGTTATTGACGAGCTTCTGAAGGGCACTAACACTGCGGAGAGAATTGCTGCTTCCGGCGCTATAATGGAATGGCTGTCGAAAGGAAAAGGAATCAATATTACAGCATCCCATGATATTGAATTGACCGAAATGATGAAGCGCTCCTATGAGAATTATCATTTCACGGAAACGTTCATTGATGGAGATATTCATTTTGATTATAAAATCCGTTCTGGTCCGTCCACATCGAGAAACGCGATCAAGCTTCTCGAAGTATTATCCTACCCAGAGGAAATTACTGAGCAGGCAAACCGATTGGCGGAGGATTTCATGAATGAACGAGAGTGGAAAGTGCTGATGAATTAATAGATGATTCATCATAATGCTCGGAGATTTCCCCTGGGCATATTTTTTAATCTTTTTTATATATCTTTTGAACTTTTTCAAGTTCACGCAGTCTAATGTGTAAGAGGGATGAATGAGGTGTTGGAAATGGACCAGAAAGAGATAAGTGAAAAAGCGATACGTGGAGATGATGAAGCCTTTCTAGCACTCATGCAGCTTCATAAAGAGGCGCTCCTTCGAACAGCAATTGCCTTCTTGAAAAACGAGGCGGATGCATTGGAAGCTCTTCAAGAAGTAACGTATCGAGCCTATAAAATGATTCATACGGTTAGAGAACCCGCGTATGTGAAAACATGGATGATCCGTATTATGATGAACTATTGCCAAGATCAGTTGAAGAAAGGTAAACGATTCGTCGTTACTGGTGAAATGGATGAAACAATCGGCAAGGAAGATAAGTACCAATTGGAATTGGATGAAGCACTTGCCACATTGCAACCAGAAGAACAGCAGTTGATTTATTTAAAGTACTTTCAGGACGTGAAAATAAAAGAAATTGCGGAACTTTCGAGTATACCGGAAGGCACGGTTAAATCGAGGCTACATAAGATTTTGCGGTCACTTCGAAGCCACTTAGGGGACAAAGGAGGAATGGATCATGTTTGAGAAGGAAGAAAGAAAACTGCAGGAAATGAAGAATCAGCTGGAGAAGATTCACCTACCTTTGGACGAAGCGGATGAAGCGATCAGTGCAGGATTTGACCGCGCGAAGCGTGAAAAGGTGATAATGAGAAAGAGGCGTAAACGGATTTGGTCTTTGGTAGCGGCAGCACTTATCTTCTTCTCCTTTGTCACTTCAATCCGAGTGTCCCCGGCATTTGCAAATGTTGTCGCGTCCATACCGGGCATGGAAAGATTCGTGGATTTGATTCAGTTTGATAAAGGGTTGGAGGCTATTTTTAAAAATGACTATTACCAAAAAGTCGATGCGGTCCAAACGAAAAATGGGCTGACCTTGACGATAGACGGCGCCATTTTGGATGAAACGGGGATGAATATTTATTACACACTTAATGCGAAGGATAGATTAAAGTCTCTATCCATTCAGTCAGTTGATCTGGAGCATGAAGAGGGAATTCCGCCAAGCGGAATTTCTTATGATGGTATAGATGTTGATGATGATCCCAAGGAAGTAGCCAATCGAGTTACGTACCATTTTGAAAGCCCGATGCAATTTAAAAAACTTTCTTTCGTTTTCGATATGGATGTCACATTCCAAGGGGAACCGATTTCGTTTTCATTGCCATTTGAGTTACAGGAGAACGTACAGCCAGGGAAGACCTTCGTTTTGAATGAAGAGGTCGAGGTTGAATCACAAAAATTAATAATTAAGGAAATCACCATTTATCCTTTGCGTGTAGCCGTAAAAGTTGCTTTTGATGAAGCAAATTCGAAGAAAATCCTTCAATTCGAAGATATGCGATTAGAGGATGAAAATGGCGAAGTGTGGGGATCGATCATGAACGGTGTGTCGGCAATGGGGAGGGAAACCTATTTTCTCCAAAGTAATTACTTTGAGCAACCCGAAAAGCTATACTTGCGCATCAATAAAATGCAGGCGGTAGATAACGATGAATCAACGTTGGTTGTAGACACGGAAAAAGGCGAGATCCTCGACGGTCCGAAAGATGGTATGTTGCAGATTACGAGTACTAAGAAATCTGGTATGCGACTTATCATGCCGAACGCTGGTGGAGATCCATGGAGTTTTTTTGACATAATTTCGACGGGCAAAGATGCAAAAGGAAAGGACATCGATATTTCATCAACAGGAATGGATGTAGATGAAGATGGAACCAGACATTGGGATGTGACGTTCGAAACAACTGATTATACGAATCCGCTTTCCTTTGAACTGACGAGATATCCTAACTACATTACCGGTAATGTAAAAGTAGAACTAAAAAAATAAAGATTTCGACAGGCGCTCATAAATCCGAATAAGTGATCATAAAACCTTGCAGGCGCTCATAAATCAGGATAAGTGCTCATAAATCACTGCAAGCGCTCATAAATCCAAATAAGTGCTCATAAAACCAAATAAGTGATCATAAACTTCAAAGAGAGACCAAATCTTAAATGGATTTGGTCTTTTTTCGCCACTCTTTCGAAACGTATGTTCGGTTTAGGGTTAAAAAAAATTACTGCTTTCGCAAGTAGAGCGGGTCAAAGAATATCTCATACCCTTGATGAATTGTCGAAATGCCAAATCGGGAGTGGTAATGAGCAATGGACGCCATCAAATAATCCTCTGTCACCTCAAGATGCGTACACACTTCCTCGACTGTCTTAAAGCCCGACTCATAGCATTCAATCAATTTATCCAACGAGACGATTTTTTCATATCCCCATCTCCTCGCGGCCAGCTCCAACTTCCAATTCGTCAGTTTCCGAAGATCCGTAATATCGCCATAAGTCGTTTCGTAATGGCCGATTTCCTCCGCCAGAATACAGTGCTTTTCATAATGGCTCCGATTTTTATCAATGAGTACAATATTGTCCATATAAAGGCCCGCAAGCCCGGATGGGAGCGTTTTGACTTCCTTGATGACCAAATGGGGGTATTGGGCAATCAAAGATTCATAGGTCATGGAACCACCTCACTTTCGTTGCGACTTGATGAATTGGATGTATTTTTTTATGTCGGCCAGCTCTTCCTCCGTCAGATCATCATCGATATGCGCAGCAATCGTCTCAACCGTCGATTGTTTTTCCGGAACATTCAAGCCAAGCATCTGATCCAATGAAACATGGAACGTCTCCGCTATCGCCTTGATCATCCTCGTTTTCGGCTCAATGGAATCGGATTCCCACTTCGAAACCATCCCTTTCGTAATCGAGAGACCTAGCTTTTGATTGATCCGATCAGCAAATTCCTCTTGGGACAATTTATGTTCACTCCGGATTTTTTTAATTTCGCGGCCTATAGAATACATCTTGCAACCCCCTGTTCATTATAGTTATTATATACCAATGTTTCTCTCGTGACAACAAAGTAGTTGAAAGTGAAACCAAGCCGTGTTAAAGTCTGGCTACTAGGTTTCATTAGTGAAACCAACACAAGGGGTGATTGTTATGACGAAGGAGGAAATGGAGCAGTTAGTGAAGGATTATCATTGGATGATCAACAGTGTGAAGGTCATCCGAGAGGGGATGAATGAAGTCGAGATAGGAATGACGGCGCGATATGGGCTTGAAGCGGCAATGCCGAAAGCGAGCGGCGGCCGTCCTGGCGACCCGATCCACCGGGAATTCACCAGAAGGGAAAGGCGATTGAAGAAAGTGTACGAGTATGAGCGCAAAATTCAGCTCGTCCAGGAACGAATCCCACTCATCACAGAGGACCGTGAAATGGAAGTGCTGCATTGGCTGCTCGAGGGGAAGAGCTTGCGATGGATCGGGAGGCATATGCAAATATCGGACCGCCAAATCGGCAGAATAAAAGACGCTGTCATGGACAAGATGTCGCAAACGCCGCATGTGCCGCAAATGTCGTAGAAATGACGAGGGAAATTATTTCGGGTTACAATGGGTGCAAGCCAAGGAAATGGGTGAATGCAACACAATAACAGGAAATTCAAAGGAGCGTCCAATTGGGCGTTCTTTTTGTTTTCCTAAAATTAAAAGGAGGATTGGCATGGCTACTAAAGAGCTGCTAGGGTATTTTTTGACACAGGGTCCGTTTGCCGTCCTGTTCGTGTGGCTGTTTTGGTATCAAGTGAAAAGCAGTGAAACAAGAGAGAAACGTTATCAGTTTTTATTGGAAGCACTGACGGACAAATACGACGACATTGTTGAAGAAATACGAGAAGTGAAAGAGCGGTTGCCGAAGGAATAGGCATCGCTTTTTTTATTGGTGAAATGGATGATCCATTAGTCCTGAAATGATCATAACAAGCCGGAATATGCGCAAAACGTCGCCGCAAACGCGCATAAGTCCTACAAATTCGCGCAAAACCCCACAAAACTCGCGCGAAACGAACCACAAAGGAGGTGATGCCTGAAGAAAAACAACAGTGAAAGGAGGTGATTCCCATGTAGACGTTCAAAAACAGCGCAATGTCAGATTGTCACGGAATAAAAAATTAAAAAACGAGAGGAAGATGAAAAATGGTTAAAATTTATATCGATCCGGGGCATGGTGGAACAGATCCGGGAGCTATCGGAAATGGTTTAAGGGAGAAAGATGTGACGCTCGCAATCGCGACGCGCGTCAAAAATATGCTCGTGAATGAATATTCCAATGCGACGGTGCGGATGAGCCGGACAGGTGATCAAACTGTCGATTTGCCGCAGCGCACAAATGACGCAAATGCATGGGGGGCTGATTATTATTTGAGCATCCATATTAACGCTGGCGGGGGAACGGGGTATGAGGACTATATCCATAACCTGCTGTCGGATTCGTCAACGACTGCCCAGTTGCGAAATACGATTCACGCGGAGATTGTGAAATTAATCGACATGCCGAACCGCGGCAAGAAGAAGGAGAATTTCCATGTGCTGCGCGAAAGCCGGATGCCCGCGATGCTCACGGAGAACGGATTCATCGACAATGCAACCGATGCCGCAAAAATGAAAACGTCGGCTTGGCTCGACAAGGCGGCAAGGGGCCACGTAAATGGACTGGCTAAGGCACTCGGATTGCAAAAAGTTAGCAATCCGCCATCAACAGAAAATGTATTGTACCGCGTCGTCACCGGTTCCTTCACAACGAGAGCCAATGCCGACGAGCAAGTCGCCGCACTCAAAGTAAAAGGATTCGACAGCTTCATTGATATCGTCGTCCTGAACGGCGTCACGTATTACCGTGTCATCACGGGCTCCTTTGCGGAAAAGTCGAACGCGGACAAGCAAGTCGCCGACTTGAAAGCTGCAGGGTTTGACGCGTTTATCATCGTGGTCAATCAATAACAGAAAAGCGCCTGTGCAATCAACCCCAGCACAGGCGCTTGTACATAATCAACCATCAAAATATTCATTCGTCAAATCACCATTCACCCCGATCGCGGCAGCACTCCCAGTTCCCGCAGCAATGACAAGTTGTGCAGGAACGATATGGGCGACGTCTCCGGCAGCATAGACATTCCACACATTCGTCCTGCCATATCCATCGGTCTGGATGCCTCCGTATTCATTCAGCTCACAGCCGAGCTCTTCCGCAAACTGATTGCAATGGCTCCAAAGGGGAGTTACAAATCCGCCGGAGCGTTCAATGAGCGTCCCGTCCTCCAAACAGATCCCTTTCAGTTGGCCATTTTCGCCCTCCAGCGAGGCAATATTGTCTTCATAAACTTGGATGCCATTCGCAGTCAACTTATCACATTCATCCGCCTCGAGTCGGCCTTCGCCATTCGTGAATACCGCCAAATCCTTGCTCCACACAAAAACTTCCTTCGCAAGCTTATATACGTTTTTATCCGCAATGACAGCGAGCGGCTTGTCCCGCAGCTCCCATCCGTCACAGTACGGACAGCTGAACATGCTCGTCCCGTAGAACTTTTCGATGTTCGGGATGTTTGGCTGCTCGTCCTTCAAGCCCGTCGCCAAGATGATCTTAATCGTTTGGAAGCTATTGCCTTCCGCCGTTTCCAATTCAAAATGGTTGTTGTCCAGCCCTTTAATGGAAGCAACCTTTTCGCTTTTAATTTCCACAGAAGGATAGTTGCTGATGTCCTGATGGGCAAGTCGCCGGAACTCGTCCGGCAGGATGCCGTCGCGGGTAATGAATCCATGCGCCTCACGCGTCACCCGGTTCCGGGCTTGATTATCATCGAATAGCAGTACGTTTCTTCTCGCTCTTCCAAGCACGAGGGCAGCGTTCAATCCGGCTGGACCCCCGCCAATAATGACACAATCGTATAGCATGAAGCCATTCATCCTTTTTAGTGCAAGTTTACCCGTTGGAAATGAAAATAAGCGTCATGTGCAGTTAACTTTCATGAAAGGAGGCGGCCGTACTTATACTGAATTAAGGGAGGGATGGGTTGGAGAAAAAGATGTTGGAGCGCGGCATCGGTCTTGGCACATGTTTAGCTGTCGTCATTTCCTGGAGCGTGCACAAATCAATCCTTTGGGCAATCTTCCATGGAATCCTAAGCTGGCTGTATGTCCTGTATTACGCGTTGACGAGATGATTTTCAGGTTTATGATGTCCTCTTTTATGGGAATACTACATGTATCAACAGAAGGAGGTACATCATCATGAAAAGCTACGCTGGCGATAAAGACGAAAAGTCAAATGGACTTCCAAAAGACTCTGCGGGAAAGGCGAACGATGCAGCAAGGAAAGCGGAGGCGCAGTTGGAGTCGATCAAAGAAGAGGCGCGGAATGAAATGAAAAGACAGCAAAAGAAATAGAGTTAACGAAGGATGCCCGAGGATTTCGCGGGCATCCTTTTATTTTGTTGCAATCTTTGCCGGTTATGCTCGGGTTTGGGGTGGTTTTGCGCAAGTTTGCCGTTCTTTTGCGCGATTTCACCACAGTTATGACGCAATTACACCAAGTTATGCGCAACTTTTACATAGTTATGATCACTTTGGGACCTTTGACCCGTATTGAGGTGACCTTGCCGTATCTGTCAATTTCTAAAATAATGAATGACTTTACCACTTTCATATATTATGATGTTGCTAATCACATATAATAGGGGGTTTTGTCAATGAAACTTCGTGTTTCCGCTGTGCAATATCACTTGCATGCCATCCGTTCCTTTGACGAGTTCGCGGCGCAATGTGAGCACTATATCCGTAATGCGCAGGAATATGGCGCAGAGTTTGTGTTATTCCCGGAATTCTTCACGACGCAATTGCTTTCCATTGGGGATGAAAACGGCAAGTCGCTGTCGATCGAAGCGCTGCCAGGTTTTACGAGTCAATACATCGAACTGTTCACGTCGCTCGCAAAAGAAACGAACATGCATATTATCGGCGGCACTCATGTCATCCAGCGTGAGGGGCGCCTTTATAATGTCGCTCATCTTTTCTTCCCGGATGGCACAGTGGAGGAGCAAGCGAAGTTGCACATCACCCCATTCGAAATAGAAGGATGGAATATGGCGGCTGGCGACGAGCTGAAAGTGTTCGACACGGAAAAAGGCCGAATCGCCATTTTGACGTGCTATGACATCGAATTCCCGGAAATCGTCCGGATGGTGAAAGCCGCGGGGGCAGATGTCATATTCTGTCCGTCCTGCACAGACGATCGCCATGGGTTTCATCGCGTCAGATACACAAGTCACGCGCGTGCGATTGAAAACCAAGTATATGTCGTGTTGACTGGCACGGTCGGCTCCTTGCAAACGGTCGATTTCATGCGCGCAAACTTTGGGCAAGCCGCAATCATCACACCGAATGACATTCCGTTTCCGCCGAAAGGGTTGGCTGCGGAAGGCGAGCTGAATCACGATATGCTTGTCACGGCCGATCTCGATTTGAGCCTGCTGTATGAAGTGCGTGAGAAAGGTTCGGTGACGACTTGGCGCGATCGCAGAACCGATCTGTATACGGACTTTGGAGCAAAACCGATCGGGAGTGAGAGCAGTGGCATATCGCAGTGAAGTGATGGTCTCCCATAACGGGAGCTTCATTCCTGTTGTCATCCGCAATTATACAAGGGCGGATTTCGATGCCATGATCGCTTTGCAGGCGGATTGCTTTCCGCCGCCATTTCCTGAAGAACTTTGGTGGAGCCGGGAACAGCTGGAGAATCACGTCAGCCTGTTTCCGGAAGGAGCCATTTGTGTTGAAGTTGATGGGAGAATAATAGGTTCGCTTACAGGCTTGCTCGTGGGGTTTAATTCCGGTTCACCAGATCATACGTGGGAAGACATGACCGATGGCGGGTTTATCCGCAATCATACACCCGACGGCGACACACTCTATATCGTCGACATTTGCATCAGCCCTGAGTTCCGGAAGGCGGGGCTCGGCAAATGGATGATGCAGGCGGTCTACCAGCTCGCAGTCAAGCTTGATTTGGAACGGGTCCTCGGCGGCGGGCGAATGCCTGGCTACGGGAAGGTCGCCGAAGAAAAATCGCCACAGCAATATGTAGATGAAGTCGTCCGAGGAACTGTAAAGGATCCGGTCATTACGTTTCTACTCCTTTGCGGACGCATGCCTTTCAAATTGATTGAAAATTATCTAGAGGATGAAGAGTCGCATAACAATGCGTTATTAATGGAATGGAAGAATCCGTTTATATAGGGGGAAATAGAGATGGAATTTATTCGCGTGAACAATATTGAAGATCCGCTTTTTGCGAAAATGCACACATTATTGGGGGAGATTTTTCCGCCGGAAGAGGTTTTGGAGTTCGAGCTATGGAAAGAGCCGCTTGAAGACCCGAGCATCCGTGTCTTTGTTGCGGTGTATGAAGGGGAAGTCGTCGGTGCGACGGAGTACCGCTATTATCCGGACTGGAATATTGCGATGACGGATTTCACGATCATCGGGCAGTCGGGTCTCGGCATCGGCCGTTTCCTCGCGAAACAGCGCGAAGAGGATTTACAGAGGCTTGCGCAGGAAAATGGCAAGACATTGTTCGGCATGTTCGCAGAAATCTATGATCCATATGAGCGAGAAGATTTCGCTTTCGGCGGCGTAATGGCGATGAACCCCTATGTCCGCAGGGAAGTGCTGTCCCATCTTGGCTACAAGCGCCTCGACTTCCCGTACGTCCATCCATCTTGGAAAAACGACGGGGAAGCGGTGGCAGGCCTCGATTTCTGCTTCATGCCGACAGATGAAATCGTAGCTGAAATCCCATCCGGCTTGGTCGTCGATTTCTTGACGGATTACTATTCGGTCTTGCCGAATAAACCGGAGCGATGGCTCGACATGGTGGAAGAGTTGAAGCATAAAGAGACCGTAGCATTGCGTCCGTTATAATTGTAAAATCCACGCTCTCCTTACCAGGGGATGCGTGGATTTTACATCTACAACGTCTCTATCTCTTTCTTAATAAATAATGATCGTGCCTCGATGAAATTAAAGATGTAGTCGGGTTCTCTGTCAAAAAGATCGATGCTGTCCTTTTTATACGGATCCAATAATACATAAGGGCGAAGCAATGCATGCATTGCTTGTATTCTCGGTTTCAAATAGTCCACCGTGAATTGATTGCTTACTATGTCTTCTAACAAACTTTTATAGTGGCTTCGGAATTTTTCACTATCAAGAATCCTTGCCGTCAGTGTGTTGAAGCCTGTAATCCGTAAATAATCACTTTCCATTTCCTCGCCGTTCACGTCACGCCCCCATGTCGCGTCGTAATCCCAAGGGATGATTTCATACAATCCGGTATCCTTGTTCCGATAAAGTGCATAATTGTGGACAAATCCATCAAAATTCTGTGTACAAACGACACCGGCGAGCCAACGTAAATACTTATCCACATGTATATAGTTCACAATTTCCTTTTCAAAGTCTTCCCTTGGAATCGTATTAATGTCGATGATCATTTTTTGTAAATGATCTGCATCTCCCGGCATTCCGCTTTTTTGTTCATATCCAAACGTCAGCGACTTCTTCACGTCTTTATCCAGGTCGCTCATTAAAGAAAAATTGGCATCCCCGTCGACTGCATAGAAAATTGAACCAGCCGGTAACTTTCGATTGGCAAGGAATCGATCATCGACTGATTCCAATTCTAAATACACCCCTTCGTTTTTCCCATTCACTTTCAAAAAGACAAACCGTGCTTGAGGTGCGAGGCAACCGATTTCATTAAAAAAATCGAAAGATAATTTATTTCTAATTAACGATGGATCCTTATATTCTGCATTCAAATGAAATGTGTTGGCATTTCGATAGGTTTTAGGCTGGTATAGGGAAACTTGATATGACTTTTTAGGGAAGTCACGGATATGGGATCCACGGTAGGCGATGTCTACTTCGTATTTCTTTCCTTGAATCGTTAGCTTTGCAGAAACTGGATCGTCAATCCAGATGTCTTTTCGGAGTTCATACATATCCAAAGGGTGAATAAAAAGTCGATATTCAGGCAGCTTCTCGATAGTCCCCATGAAAATCCCACTCCTTCATTCATTATTCTATTTCTATGAATAAAAATGAAGGATGTTTCCATGACAAAATTTGTTGTGAGTTGTGCACTTAACACTGTCCCTGTTTGTTTTACGACGTACTGTAATACGAGGGGAATAGCGATGTAAAGCGAAAAGCTTTGACGTCTTCCTTCACTAACTATTTGGAGGGGAGGTTTGGACATGTCACTCTTTTTTGAAGATGAAATTCGGAAAGCGAGGGAAAAGGTCGGTAGTTTAGGCCTTGATGAATTTATGTTTCAGGATCCTCGAAGCAACAGAAGGACATCGCGGAATAAACGTAGAACGAGCCGATGCACAAGCCGGAAACGGATTACTTCTAGGAACCGCCGACGCACAAGCAGGGTACGGGTAACATCCCGCAACCGTCGACGAACAAACAATGTACGGGTAACATCCCGCATTCGCCGCCGCACAGACGTTTGGGGACGTTTCTGGAACCATAAACGCAGACACACTAGCAGAAAACGAGTAACTTCGCGCAACCGCAGACGCACAAGCCGAGTTCGAGTAACTTCTCGCAATCGCAAACGCACGGGCAGAGTACGGGTAACGTCTCGCAATCGCCGACGCACGAGCAGAGTGCGGGTAACATCCCGCAATCGCCGAAGTAACAATTTTTGGGGAGCATTTTGGAACCACAATCATAGAAATAGAGTTCGGGGAACTATGCAGAATCGTAAACGCACAAGCAATGTACGGAACACATCGGAAAATCGCAGGCGCTCTGGAGTAGTACGGAACACCGTGGAAAATCGTAGGCGAACAAACAACAGGGTACGGAACACCGTGGGAAATCGCAAACGCACAAGCAGAGTGCGAAATACCATGGAAAATCGCAAGCGCACAAGCCGAGTTCGAAATACTTCCCGTAGGCGCCAAAGTAATCGTCGGGTTTTGTCATGTGGGTGTGGCGGAAACAGCAGGATAACTTCCCGCAATCGCCGCAACACGGGCAGAATGCGAGTCACCTCGCGTAACCGAAATAACAATGTATTCGACACCCCTATTAATTTTCGACCTAACTGTCGAAATCGGGCCACGTGCCGTACTCGGTTTTT
This sequence comes from Sporosarcina koreensis, assembly GCF_042655825.1. NCBI lineage: Bacteria > Bacillati > Bacillota > Bacilli > Caryophanales > Caryophanaceae > Sporosarcina > Sporosarcina koreensis. The sequence goes on from NZ_JBHSNP010000002.1 coordinate 242,740, forward strand.
CTAGATAGCAAGAACTAAGAGTCTAGGCAAATCAAAGTTCAATGAGTGCAAAAGAAATACCCGTCCGCTGCATCACTGGCAGGACGGGTACTATTTTATTTGCCTTTATTCATAATAAAACTCAAATGCCGCCCAGCTTTCTTATCCTGCCGGTACGAAAAGCCGTCCGGGCTCATATAGGTGCATGATCGATCGATAGCGATCCGGTTTTCCGGAACACCCGCCAGCTCAAGTTGCTTCTTCACGGTTTTCTGGTTGTCGATATGGTATTTATTTGTTCCCTCATTGAAATACATGAATTCATCCGCATAGCCGAGCGCCTTGAACTTCACATACACATCCTCGTCCACTTCGAACTTCTCCTGACTTAACGCCATCCCAATTTGCACGTTGAAGTCTTCCGGTTTACACCGTTCGACTTTCTTCAAATGCTCAAATACCTTCAACGTGATCTCCTTGACGGTTCCTTGCCATCCCGAATGGATCACGCCAGTAAGGCCATTCGTTTCATTCCAAAAAATTACCGGAACGCAATCCGCAGTGAAGCTGCAAAGAATTAAATTCGATTCAAGCGTATAGAGCGCATCGGTGTCCGGGATGGCGGTGGCTCCCACTTGAGCGCCACGCCCTTTATCCGCAAGTGTCACTCTATGTACATTCGCACTATGGGTTTGACTCGCGCAGACAAAATCTTCAGGGGTGCATTGCAAGGAAACGGCCAATCTTTTTCGGTTTTCCAGTACAGTTTCCGGATTCACACAAGCATGGAAAGCCATATTATTATGCTCCGGCAAGCTCCCATCCTTCAATGTCGTTCCTGCAACAAATGTGTCATTGTCAATATATATTTTTGTATTCATATCATCACCTGTTCTTACTATACTCGAAATTCTTTCGGACAACCATGATAGCTGTCTTGTTTTAAGTGCATAAAAAAATTTTAAATGGATGGCGACTATACGGCGCAATAATGTTGACCGGTTAAATTTCCGAGGTCGGGAGAAACTGATTATAGAAAGGAGCGTTTTTTCTATGAATCAGAAAAGGGAACCCCATGAAAGGCTGACTGAAAGAAACAACAGCCTGAGTTCGACCCAGGAAGTGCTGTATGCAAAAGAATTCAAAAGTGCCGACAAAGCTGCCAAAGATGCGGAGAATAAAAACCGTAAAAAAGAGCAATAATGAAAAAGCCTCGACTGATTGCATCCCCCCTGCAATCAGTCGAGGCTTTTTTTGTCATGGTCGGCGGAAGTCTATGAATCAATGGTCGTTTAGCCGAATAAGTATGTAGGTATAACGTGAATAGTAGTCAATCGGTGATAAATTCGGTGAAGTCGGTGATAACGGACCGCGAGTCGGTGATAAACTGCCCCAAGTCGGTGATAAACCCGCCTAAGTCGGTGATAACGCAAATTAGCAAACTTTCATAATGGAAAATTTAAGAACTATCATTTTATATATATAAAATCAATTTATTTTCCGATATAATAAGAGCAGGCATATTGATTGCCGAGACTATAAAGGGAATGAGAACAATAAAAATAAATTGGAAGAAATTATTGGTTATTTTGTCAACCGTCTTCCTAGTCATACAGATTGCGGGCAGCTTCTTTTTCTATGAGCTCGCAGTCAAACGCGGACCGAAAGAATACTTGCAAGGAAATGCCGATTTAGAAGTGTCGGACCAGACACTTGAGCTTTATTTGAACGGGGATTGGAAAAAGTGGGTCGCTGCGCAGAAGTTCGAAAACCTCCATTTGACTTCTCGGGATGGGCTGAAGCTATCGGGCTACTATTTACCCGCTGCCAAACCGACGAACAAACTCGTCATTTTGACGCACGGCTATTTAGGCAATGCCAAACAGATGGGGCTTTTCGGACAGTATTACCATAATGATTTAGGCTACAACATCTTCATGCCCGATGCGCGGGGCCATGGTAAAAGTGAAGGCGACTATTACGGATTTGGCTGGCCGGATCGGCTGGATTTGATTGATTGGACGAATCTGCTAGTGCAAAAGCTGGGTCCTAAAACGGAAGTGGCCTACCATGGTTTATCGATGGGGGCGGCAACGGTGTTAATGGCGAGCGGCGAGGAAGGACTTCCCCGTCAAGTGAAGGCCATTATCGCGGATAGCCCGTACCAATCCGTCTACCAACTGTTCACCTACCAAATGAACCGGATGTTCCACTTGCCAGCATTCCCTTTATTGGACAGCACAAGCGCTTTGACGAAAGTCCGCGCCGGTTATTCGTTCAGGGAAGCGAGCGCGTTGAAGCAAGTGAGAAAAACGAGCGTTCCGATCTTTTATATCCATGGAATGAGCGATACATTCGTGCCGACTGAAATGGCTAGTGAATTGGAGCGCAACACGTCGAGCGACAGTGAAATATTCCTCGTCCCGAAAGCAAACCACGGTGAAGCCTTTGCGCTTGCCGGTGAGACATATAAAGTGAAAGTCGGTCATTTCCTTGATCGTTATATGAAATGAAAAGTCGGTTCCCGTCATTACTCACGGGAACCGGTTTTTTCATCTAGACTCCGGGTGGCAAAAACGTGCCTTAATTTCTGCAAAAACCGCAGAAATACGGCAAATCGAACTTTTGCAGTTCGATTCGCTCGGGTCATAAGTCAGCTCAGCTGCACGGCAAAAATCGCCGTTTCGCAGATCGGCCTTATGCCTGTCGCAGTGAAAGCCGTTACGAAGAACGGCTTTTGCGAGTAAAAGCGTAGCGTTAGGAGCACTGGTTCCGCCACCCTCCGCTTTTGTTAGCTTTCACTCGTTCCGTTCAATTTCTTTTCGGACTTGCGCAGGGTCTGTATCGCTATATTGCGCAGTCCCTTTGCCGCCATTGCGAGCAATAAGTTCCTTCACTTCGTTATAACTAAGCCCCGAATTGGCGTTTTGCCGTTTCACCTCTTCGATATCAGTTCCGGCTTCAGTGAGTTTTTTCGAAATCTTCATTTCAACCACCTCCATTGCATTAGGTTTCCTTGCGATAGACATATTATGCTTTTCATATTAATGTTTTCTTTAAAGCGAGCAAGGGAAAAACAGGAATAATGGAGGTGGTTGAAGTGGAGAAGGTACTATATATCGTACGTCATTGCACAGCAGAGGGACAATCGCCGCACGCGGATTTGACTGCAGACGGCATAGTACAGGCCGAGAAGCTGGCGGATTTTTTCAAGGAAATCGATGTGGATCGGGTCATTTCAAGTCCTTTCATCCGTGCACGAAGGACTGCAGAACCGATTGCCGACGGGAAAAAGCTTCACATCGAAGAAGACAGCCGATTGGCGGAACGGACATTGAGCACGTATGCATTTGAGGATTGGTTATTGAAACTGGAAGATTCCTTTCTTGATTTCCATTTAAAATATGAAGGTGGGGAGTCTTCGCACGAAGCGATGGAACGTGTTTGTAAAGTGGCGGATGAGCTGCCTGACGGTTCGAAGACTGTGCTTGTAACGCATGGGAATCTGATGACATTGCTGTTGAGATGTTATGATGAGCGGATCGGGTTCCAGGAATGGCAGGCGTTGACGAATCCGGATGTCTATCGTGTTCAAGTGACAGATGGCGGAGCGCGAGTGGAACGGATTTGGAAGGAAGAAGCTTTGCAATGAAGGTGGAGCTGTCGGAATTTTGAGTTGAAAGACTTTGGATGGCGTAGTATAATGAAAGACATCTAACAAGGAAGGGAATGACGTGTGGACGATGGATAACTAATCTTGGAATTCCGGAAAAAGAACATGGTTTATTCTTACGGAAAACAGGATGGGTCTGTCCACTTTTATGTCATTTCCTCAAACGGTTTTATGTCCCTATTTGCAGGGGCTTTTTGAGGTATCTTAAAATTGGATAATGCGTACCGATCCTTCCGTTATCATTCGGAGGGTTTTTTTGTGCCCTCCATCTAGGGGAGGACTCTAAATGTTACTAGGGAATATTCATCAACTTGACTACTCGATAGGGGACAAAGTCATTTTGGAAAAGGTTTCGGCAGAACTGCCGGAAGGGGCGTGCATTGCGATTGTCGGTCCAAACGGAGCAGGGAAATCGACATTATTATCATTGCTTGCGGGTGAAATGAAACCGACGTCGGGTTCCATTGATTGGATCGGAAAAAAGCCTGTCATCACGTATTTCAAACAGGAGCAGGCGGATGAAGGCAGCATCGACTGGGAGCAATCGGAAACATCGCTATACCGTTCGAAATGGAACGTACCGGAGCATGCGGACTATGCATTTGCCAGTGGCGGGGAGCGGATGAAGATGCGTCTTTCAGCAGCGCTTTCCGCAAAAAGCGACATTGTTTTATTGGATGAACCGACGAATCATTTGGACGGGAAAAGTTTAGATGAATTGGTGAGAATCATAAATGAAGGAAACGCAACTTACCTGATCGTATCGCATGACCGGCATTTCATTGACAGGACCGTGGATTTTGTTTTTGAAATTGAACATGGAAAGTTGACAGTGTATGAGGGTAACTATTCGGCTTACCGCGAGAAGAAAGAGATGGACCGTGCGATTCAAGAGCAACATTACATTCAGCAGCAACGGAAAATTGCGAAGGTGGAAGAGCAGATGGCCCAGCTTGAGAATTGGTCCGACAAAGCGCATCGGGAATCGACGAAAAAGGGCGGTGCGAAAGAATATTGGCGAATGAAAGCGAAGAAGAAGGACGTCCAAATCCGTTCTAAGCGGACGCGTTTGGAGGCGGCGCTTGAGAAGGAACGAATCGAAAAGCCCAAAGAGGAGATTGCCGTCGAATTCGATGTAAAAGGGCGGCAGAAAAAAGGACATCGCGTGATGGAATTGAAGGATGTGCGAAAGACTTTTGTTAGAAATGAACTGTTTAAAGATGTGTCTTTTACCGTGCAGGCGGGCGAACGGATTGCGCTGGTCGGTGCGAATGGAAGCGGGAAGTCGACGCTGTTTCGCATGATGTTAGGGCAGGAGGATTTTGACGGGGACCTTTGGCTGACGAAAGGCATGTCGATCGGCTATATGAGCCAAGCGGTTCTCGACTTGCCGGAAAATGTGACGTTGGCCGACCAATTCCACGCGGATACATTTCAGGAGCAAGGGATGATCCGCACGCAATTGACGAATCTCGGTTTTGGCGAGAAGCATTGGCATTTGCCGTTGGATCAATTGAGCCAAGGTGAAAAGGTGAAAGTGAAGCTGATGCAATTCATCCAGGAAGGGACGGACGTGCTGTTATTGGATGAACCGACGAACCATCTGGATTTGCCGTCGAGGGAGCAGCTTGAAAGGACACTGTCGACATTTCCGGGAACGCTGCTCTTCGCCTCGCATGACCGGTATTTCGTTGATCGGATGGCGGACGGCTTGCTCGTTTTCGAAAACGGAGGCATTCGGAAACTGCCAATGACATTGCGGGAATGGGAGGAGCGGCGAACCGCTCCGCCAAAGAAGCCGTCCAATGAAGAACGATTACGCATGGAAACGGAATTGCAGGCTGTTTTAGGTAAATTAAGTATGCTGAAGCCCGGGGATGGGGAGTATTCGAAACTTGACCAGGAATTTCAGAAGCTAAGCAGGAGATTGAGGGAGTTGAAATGATAGCGACCCGCCTCGGCACGTGCCGGGGCGGTTTTTTAGTATGCGTGTGTGTTATGCGCAACTTCATAAACGGTTTGCGCATATTTAACTCGTAAATGCGCAACTTTGCTCGAGTTTTGATCAACATTTACCGAGTTTTGCGCATATTTTCACGAGTTATGATCACTTCGCGACTAAAGGCCTAGGTTATGTATCTTGTAAATCGTCTCAAACGCCATACAGATATTGTTTCACGACACCTTAACAGGGGCATTGACAACTAAAAAGCCCCTTAATGTTTAGGCAAACAACCATTGCAGCAAAATGAAAGAAGGAGGTGGTATCTATGCTATTTGAAATCAAATCAGTGAAGCATGAGCATGACCTGATTTCATTCACCTGGAATGATGTCGGCGGATTTTACAACGTGTATAAGGATGGCAAGCATTTATATGAAGGGTCCGTTGCTGAATTCCAGGAGAGTGATTTCAAGCATGGCAAGCTTTATCACTATAGGATTGAGCGAGTTGAAAACAATCAAGTCGTCGATGTTATCGCAATGCAGACATCGGCTTTCGCTGAACAGAAAAATGTCGAAAACCCGTTGCAATTGCTTGTCATGACGACGATTGTCGCAAAAACACAAATTGCGCTTTCGTGGGAGAAAATAAAGGATGTCGAAGCATATGAAATTTACCGGAATGGTGAATTCATCGCAACTACCGACACGAACAGGTTCATCGACCGGGACATCGACGTGGAGCAATCGTACGTCTATATGATCCGTTCAAGACGTCCGCTGAATAAATCCGAAGAGCGGTTAAAGTCGGTGAAATCGGCGCTATCCAATCTGTTCGGCTTTTTGAATCCTGCAACGTCCACAACTGAATCGGCAATTGAAACGTTTACGACAATCAAATCGATCGGAAAGCCGAGCGAAATGCTGAAGCCGACAAATGAACGAGTGCAGGAAGCTGCAAACGTCGATCATTGGAAATTTCGCTACACGACGTTCCTTGCGGATGAGTGGGTTCGAAATCCGAATCTGTTCTCGCCGAATCATTTCTTCGAAGGCGACCGAAGGGGGTTTGATCCAAACGGGGAAAGCTTTCGAACGCGTGTGGACATTGAGCTTGCCTATGATGAGAAGGGAGATCCGATGACCTTCACAAAAGTGGTGGGAACGAGCGTCGCGTATGATCACCTAAAACGTTTCAGGGAAACGGCAAGGGCGTCCGCCGACGGCATTACGATGAAAAGGACTGACCATCAAAAAGGGGAAAGCGGTTTTCTGCTGGAACATTCCGTCGGCAATCCGTTGACAACAGCGCCGAAAATCGATTACGAAGTGAATGCCGTTTTCAGAAGGAATGGCACATTCGATATGTCGGGCTATTTCGATCCTGCGCCCCATCATGAAATCTATATGATGAAAGGAAGAGGAGAGGCGTGGCAGCCGATTCTGCAAGTCGAAAGCAGGGGACTCGCCTTCATGTCTGAGACAATCGCCTACCATTATTGGCGTTGTTCGAACTTTGAGTGAAACATCCCTTTTGACAACTGGTTTCGCTTCTGTTATTATTATCTCGAATTCAAGATAATGTTCGTTTGAAATTAACAGTAAGGGGGAGCCACTTTGAAACATATTTTTAAACAAGGAACTGACAACTCGAAACCGACGCTTCTTTTATTGCATGGAACCGGCGGGACGGAACAGGATTTATTGCCGCTCGCGGAATTGATTGACCCGGAAGCTTCTGTGCTGAGTGTGCGGGGGAATGTACTCGAAAACGGGATGCCCCGATTTTTCCGCAGGCTCGCGGAAGGTGTATTCGATGAGGAGGACCTGATTTTCCGTACGGAAGAATTGCATAAGTTCCTCAATGAGGCCGCGGAAGAGCATGGATTTGACAGATCGAATATTGTCGCCGTCGGCTATTCGAACGGCGCAAATATAGCAGCGAGCTTGTTGTTCCATTATGCGGATTCTCTAAAAGGCGCCATTCTGCACCACCCGATGGTGCCGAGACGGGGAATCGACCTTCCCGATTTGGCGGAAGTTCCGGTGTTCATTGCCGCAGGGAAGAATGATCCGATTTGCCCGGCACAAGAGACTGTAGATTTGCAGGAACTGCTGGCGGGAGCAGGTGCTTCGACGGAAGTCCATTGGGAAATGAACGGACATTCACTGACGCGGACGGAAGTGGATGCGGCTGCGGAGTGGTATCGTAAGAACTTTTGAATTGTATAAAATGAAAGAAAGCCGCTCCTATATACGGATCGTCTTTTTTGCGATTATCCAGTTTTTTGCGGTCGTGGCCATATGAAGTAGGAGACAGAGATGAGGAAGTCGATTCCAAGGATGAGCGCCCATACTTTCAACATGCCGGATAAGGCTTCGGTTTTAGATGGGTCATCGATCAGATAAATCATCAGGTAAAGGAAGGCGCCTCCGATGATGAATGCGAGCACATGTTGCAAGGAGCCTTTCATGGAGTGTTTAGCATAGGCGAGTCCATGTTTCCGGACAGGTTTAGGTTCTTGTTTTTTGATGTAATACAGAAATCGTTCGTCCGCCCAGCGGATCATGCTTTTTCCAAATGCGATTGAAACACCGAGATAGATGGCGGCGATTGCATGGACTTGTGTGGCGGTGGCGCCATTATAGAGATCGTTCGCTGTGACGATGAGCAAAAGCAAGTCGATGACAGGAGTTAGGGCCAGAAAAAATAAACCAAGTCGTTTTTTATTGAATATATATCTTGTGATGAGCCCGGCAGCGATGACGACCCAAAATCCGATTTCACACGCAACAATGATCCAAGCGATAAAATTCATAGAGACACCTCTTTTAATGCACTGTTTAATTGTATGGTACCATAGAATGGAAGATTCACGAGTTTTGACTAATGAAAAAGGGTTTGTCGATCGGCCATAACCAATTGACAAACCTTTTATTGTTCCATTGACGCAAAGGGCCCATTCTTTCTGACAAGTGCTCAATTATCACAACAAAGGCTCCTTTACTCCTCTCCGAGAACTTCACCCGGCAATTCAATCCGGAATTTCGTCCCTTCGCCTTTCACGCTTTCTACATCAATCGTCCCGCCGTGCAAGGCTACCAACTGTTTCACAATCGACAGCCCGAGTCCGAATTCGCCGTATGGATTTGTCGTTCGTGAATCGATCGCCTTGTAAAACCGGCTCCAAATTTTCTCGATTTCTCCAGGGTCCATCCCGATGCCGGTATCCTCGATTTCAATGACTGTACGATCATCGTGCGTATAGCCCCGTAACCAAATCATCCCGTTCTCCGTGAATTGGATGCTGTTTTTCGCGATGTTAATCAATACTTGAGTGAGTCGGTCATAATCGGCGAACACAGACACATCCTCTCCGACTTCCACAACTATTTGATTGCCGCGTTCCATCGCGGCATCTTCCAATTGGTCCTCAATGATTTCAAGCAGCTCTCCAAGTTGGATCTCCTGCTTCACAAGTGTCACTTGGTTCGAACGGATTTTTTCATAGTCAAGATTTTCATTCACAAGTCGGATCAGCCGCATCGTTTCGCTGCTTGCGAGTTGCAGGCCGCGCGCCTTTTCAGATTCCGAGATCATGTCATTGCGAAGGCCTTCGATAATTCCGCGGATTGTCGTAAGTGGGGTGCGGAGTTCGTGCGACACGTCCGCCATGAATTGCCGGCGGCGGTTTTCAAGGCTTTCGATCTCCTCCGCCGACGTTTCGAGCTTCTCGACCATTCTATTGAAATCCCCTGCAAGCTCTCCGATTTCATCGACGTCAGCCGTCGGAATGCGCACGGAATAATCGCCTTGCGCCACATTCGCAGTAGCCGACCGCAGCCGGTTGATGCGCCGACCATGGAAAGTCGATAGCAATCCGCTCAATAGCAATGCGATCACCAGCGCAATGAATGTCGTATAGATCAAATAGCTGTTCATTTGCGAGATGACTTCCCGGGAGCCTTTGATCGGGGAGGTTAATAAAACGCCGCCGACAAACTGATTCCGATGGAAATAGGGGAGGAGGACGAAAGTGACCGCCTGTTCGAACCGCCTGAATTCCTGTTTCACGGTAATCGTTTTCCCGTTTTGCAATTCCCGCCATTCTTCCTCGTTCAGTTCAATTAAAGGCGCTTTCAGTCCAGTCGAATAAATGATGACCGACTTTTCGTCGAACAAGCTATATTGGATATCCCTGCTTTCCAGCACGTACCCGTACGATTTCAAGATGGACCGGGAGTTTCTCTGATCCCGCTCGATATCCGTTAAGATCGATTGTCCGTATGTGGCGAGCTCCTCGGTTTTATTGTCATAGACGAATTGCTCGACGAAATGGGAGAACAGCAGGCTCAGAATTAGAAATGCGATAATGATGACGCTGAAATGGCTAGCGAGCTGCTGGTGGAAGTATTTGATTTTCATACCGCATCACCGGCAGTTTCGTCGAACCTGTAGCCGACGCCCCATACTGTATGGAAAAACGGCTGTTCGGCCTTCGACACTTTCGAACGGAGCCTTTTAATATGCACATCGACTGTCCGATCATCGCCGTAGAAGTCATAGCCCCATACCCGGTCCAGCAGCTGTTCGCGCGAAAAGACCTGCTTTGGATGCTGAATGAAAAAATGGAGCAGGTCGAATTCTTTCGGCGTCAAATTCGGCACGGGCTTGCCGTCCAGTAACACTTCACGCGTCGATGAATTGATAAGGAAGTGTTTCGTTTTCAGTATGTCGCCGTCAACACGATCCTCTTTCGCAACACCATATCGGCGCGTAACAGCTTTAATGCGCGCCATGAGCGTAAGCGGACTGAACGGCTTCGTCACATAATCATCCGCGCCCATTTCAAGTCCGAGCACTTGATCGGATTCACTATCTTTCGCCGTCAGCATAATGATCGGCACCGCAACTTCCGCTTGTCGCAGCTTCCGGCAAATCGTCACGCCGTCCATCCCCGGCAGCATCCAGTCGATGACGAGGCAATCCCAATTCTCCGAAATGGCCCGCTCATAACCTTGAAGCCCATCTTTCACAAACTCACCGCGGATCCCTTCCTTTTCAAAAAACAGTTCAATCATGGCAGAGACACTTTCATTGTCTTCGATGACAAGGATCTTCATTTGCTGCCCCCCTATGTAAAGGTTTTTCAATACATTAATTATAACGGAATGAAAAAGAAAAACCCGCTTAGCAACGTAAGCGGGCAAGTCGATCAGTCGACTACTTTAATCATTTTCAATTCGATAGGAGCGCCATACGGGTGGATGACGACGTTTTTGACGTTCGGCTTTTGCAAGAATGCTTTTCCTTCGAAGTATAACGGACCTAATGTGCCGTCATCGACGAGCATTAATTTTTCTGCGTCGATCAACATTTGAAGGCGTTTGTTTTCATCCGCTTCGACAAGTGCGTCATCGATCAGCTGCTTATACTTTTCGTTGTAGTAGTTTCCGCGAAGTCCGCGAAGCGGTTCCCCGATCCATAGACTTAAAATATCCATTGCATCGTTATAGTCCGCGCCCCAACGAGAAATCCCCATTTGGAATTCGTTCGCTCGCATCGCATCCAAGCGGCCGCTGTACGGTTTTGTATCGATTTGTACATCGATGCCGAGATTCTTTTTGAATTCACTTTGGAGGAAGATCGCTGTGTCTTTCGCAATCGTGTCATCCGCAGTCAGAATTTTAAGCGGTGGAAGTTCGCCTACTTCGGCAAGCCCTTTTTCCAAGTACTCTTTCGCTTTGGCAACGTCCATTTTCACATGGTCTCCGCTTAGCTCGCGGAATGTTTTATCGCCATCGCCATAAACGCCTGCTGCGACTAATCCGTACGCTGGGACGGAACCGTTGTTCAGAACCGTTTTTGTCAATGTCTCCGCGTCATATGCAAGCTGGAACGCTTTACGGATATTGACATTGTCAAATGGCTTTTCAAGGAAGTTGAACTGCAAGTACCAGGAAATGAATTCAGTTTCCGTGCCGAATTCTTCGCTGTCCTTGTAGGAGTTGACGTCAGAAGATGCCAAATAGACACGGTCCAATTCGCCTGCTTCATAGAGATTCAATGCAGTGCTTTGTTCTTTGATGACTTTCAACGACACTTTGTCGACGTCTACATTTTCAAAATCCCAATACTCTTTGTTCTTCACTAACGTGACACCTTGGGCTTGATTGTATTCAGTCATGACGTACGGTCCGTTATACAAAATCGCATCCGCCGTCAATGCAAATTTATCTTCTCCGACTTCGTTGATGAATTTCTCGTTCAGAGGGAAATATGTTACGAAAGCCGTTAAACCAAGGAAAAACGGTGTCGGTGTTTTAAGCGTGACGACAAGTGTTTTCTCGTCAGGTGTTTCAATTGCGACTGCTGAAGCATCCGCCTCGCCATCCACAAATTCCTGTCCGCCAACAATATAATTGGCTAGGATATCGGAATATGCGCCGGCCGTATCCGGATGCATAGCCCGCAGCCAAGAGTATTTAAAGTCTTCGGAAGTGACAGGGTCTCCGTTGCTCCATTTGATGCCATCGCGCAAGTGGAACGTGTACGTCAATTTGTCGTCGGACACATCGACGTCTTTCGCCATGGCGGGCTGCGGTTCGTTGTTTTCATCCAAACGGTAAAGCCCCTCCATCACGTTGTTCAACACGGTGAATGAAATACCGTCCGTCGTCAGCACTTGGTTCAAATCGGGAATATCATTGGCAAGGCTCAAGTTGACGACTTTTTCCTTTTTGTCATTCGTCTCGCCGGCCTTTTCGCCGTCATTATCCTTCTTCGAGTCGGTGAAGCCGCAGCCGCTCAAAAAGACGGCCATGACCAAAGAGAGTACGAGTAAAAAATTGAATTTTGTTTTCATTGGAATCCCCCTATTCTACTTTTCTTAAGAAAGCACTTCTTCCTCCGGGAGTTGCGTAGCCTTCTTGCCTGGACGATGGTCAAGGAAGTTTTGATAGGCAAATCCTTTCACTACATCCTCGCTATACCTTTTCAACAGCTCGTTGATGAGGGCGGGTTGCATTGAAGCATCTTCGAGACCGATGATCTTTTCCGAAATGCCGTCAAAATCCGATCCCAATCCAATTTGACCGACACCTCCTAGAGAACAAAAATGATCAATATGAGCAATAAGGTCTGATATGGTTGCTTCGCCTTTTTCGATGACGAAAGGCGGGTTATACACGACATGGATCAGGCCATTCGATTTGAATAAATGAGTGGCTTGCTCATCCGACAAGTTCCGCCGATGGTTGCAAATTGTCTTCGAGTTGGAATGGCTTGCGATCGGAAAATGGGCCAAATCCATGACATCCCAAAAAGCCTTTTCGCTAAGATGGGAAACATCCGAAAGAATCTTGTTTTCATTACAGAATCCGATAATTTCCTTCCCGAATTCAGTTAGACCAGCACCGCGCTCCTCCCCGACGCCATCCGCCGCCAGGTTTGCGTTATTCCATGTCAGCCCGACCGACAGGACGCCGAGTTCACGGAGAATCGACAGCTTTTGCATGTCATTCCCGATGCAATCGACTCCTTCGAGCGTCAGAAATGCGCCGATCTGGCCATCTTGGAGCCCGTCAAAATCGTCCCATGTCTTCAATGCTTTCATATGCGGGTTTTTTCCGATCACTTCGGTGTAGAAATAATGGATCTGATCGAGAGCCGCTTGGAATTTCTGGTCCGACTTCATGGATGGTGAGATGAAAATGGCGAATGCCTGGATGTGGGCGCCGCCTTGCTTCAGCTTTTCGTATGTGACATCGAGATCATTGGAATCTTTGAATGAGAGATTCCCTTTTACTTTATGCATTTGAGCCAATACATCGCAATGCAGGTCAATGATATTCAACGGCAGCCATCCTCTCTGTACAAGCTTTCATGTAAGCCTCGAATAAACGCATGGAAACCTGATCTTCATTTTGCATCAGAGCCTCTGGATGCCATTGGACTCCGACGACGAAATGGTGATCTGTACTTTCAACCGCCTCCACTATTCCATCACTAGCTTTGCCCGAGACGATGAGCGGGGCGGGGATATCCTTCAACGCTTGATGGTGGAATGAATTCACCAATATCTTCTCGGAATTTGCGATGGACGCAAGGCGAGTGCCTTTTTCAACATGGACTGCATGGGATGGATGATCCCTTTTCGCTTTTTGATCATGCTGCAAAAGCGGACTGGCGCTTTGCGAGATGATGTCCTGGTAAAGCGTTCCGCCAAAAGCGACATTCAGCACTTGGTGACCTCTGCATATGCCGAGGATCGGCTTATCCGCCGCCAGCATATGTCTGACGAGCTCCAATTCGGCTGAGTCCCTTTCGGGGGTGACGTTTCCGAGCTGCGGCAAAGGCTCTTCATTGAAGAGGATAGGGTTCAAATCGCCTCCGCCTGAAATGACCAAACCGTCAAGGAGCGCAGCAATTTGCTGTGCGTCGTTTTCCACACCTGTAGGTACGATGAAAGGTATCCCGCCCCCGGAAATGACCGCTTGGATATACGTGTTTTGAAGCATATGTGCAGTTGAGTCTAAGTTGGAAGTAATGCCGATAACCGGTTTCAAATCTCAAACCCCCTTTTTGACAGTGAATGAAAGTCTCCTCGCAAACACACCTCCATGACCCATCAGAATAATCTGACGAATAGGTTGTTATAACCTTATCAAACCTGAAAGAACCTTTCAAGGTGTTTTTCAACTATTTTATTTATTTTGTATAGATAAAATAGGCTGTTTGACGGAAAATATTAATAAATATGATTATATGGTTGAAATAAGGTGTTTCAAGCTTTATACTTATTTGAAAATAAAGAGAATGGGAGTGTTGCAGAATGTCCGAGGTGCTTGTGACGGTCGAGAGAGGCCAATTAGTTGAAAGTTTACATAGAGGTGACATTGCAATTGTCAGCGCAAACGGGGACGTGGTCTCCTCAGTCGGTGATATTGAAAAGGTTGTATTTGCACGCTCTTCCATGAAACCTTTGCAAACGATTCCGATTATCGAGACAGGCGCAGCCGATCATTATCATTTTGATGATGGTGATTTGGCGTTGGCATGTGCTTCACATAACGGTGAAAAGCAGCATACGGAAAGAGCCGCGTCAATTTTAAGCCGATTGGATTTGGAAGTGGCCAATTTACAATGCGGTACACATCCCCCAAGACGGCAGGAGGCGTATGAAGAACTGATCAAAAGTGGCGGCGACGTAACGCCGATCCATAATAACTGTTCCGGAAAGCATAGCGGAATGTTAGCAACGGCGAAACATATGAATGAAACTGTAGACGATTATTATAAAATCGAACATCCCGTGCAACAGAGAATCCTGTCCGTTATTAGCGAATTGACGGATGTACCAGTGGATGATATCCAAATCGGCATCGATGGGTGCGGCGTCCCGGTCCATGGGGTCCCCTTGCGGAACTTGGCGCTCGGGTTTGCAAGAATGGCTGATCCAAGCGGGTTGAAGGAATCAAGGCAACAATCGATCCGCCGGGTGACAGACGCAATGATGAACGCGCCCGAAATGGTTGGCGGGACCTCCCGTTTCTGCACGGATTTCATGAAGCATATGAATGGGAAGATGTTCGGCAAAGTCGGCGCGGAAGGGGTTTACTGTGTAGGGGTGCCGAAAGCGGGCATCGGCATCGCCGTTAAGATCGAGGATGGCAACGCTCGAGCGACAAACGCTGTCATTATGGAAATCCTCAGCCAGATGGATTTGATCAATGAACAGGAAGCGGAGGCGCTTGAATCTTATCACCGCCCGACACTGTTGAATGCAAGGAAAGAGAAGGTAGGCATGCTGAAACCCGTGTTCTCCATTTACCAAAAAGCATAAGACGAACCTATGAATAGGATATTCATGTGAAGGGGTGAAAGGGATGAAGAAATTCATTGTCGTCAGGGTCGTCAATATCATCTTGACGTTAGTTGTCATTGCGACTGCCACATTTTTCTTGATGAAATTATTGCCGGGATCGCCTTTTGACGAAGAGAAGCTGGCGGGTCTGTCAGAAGAGGCGAGGATTGAGTTCTACGCCAAATATGGATTGGATAAGCCACTGATCATGCAATACGGAATCTATATGGAAAACTTGGTGAAAGGCGACTTAGGGACGTCTTTTTACTTCAAAGGGCAAAAAGTTGAATCGCTAATCAAAGACAGGATTGGGCCATCTGCGTTGCTTGGCTTGCAGGCGGTCATTTTAGGAATGTCCATCGGCCTCATTTTAGGGATGATTGCGGCATTTAGGCATAATACCGCTTGGGATTACTTCACGATGTTCATTGCCGTGATCGGTGTTTCCATACCGAACTTTGTCTTTGCGGCGTTGCTGCAATACTATATCGGATTGAAGTGGGGCATTCTTCCCGTCGCTTTCTGGGAGAGCTACAGCAGTTCGGTATTGCCGACAATCGCCCTAGCGATGATGGTTATCGCACTCATCGCTAGGTTTACTCGGAATGAAATGCTTGAAGTGCTGCAACAAGATTATATTTTGACTGCAAAATCAAAAGGGCTGTCAAAGTGGAGCGTCATCTTCAACCATACGCTCAGAAATTCACTTATACCGATCATTACGATATTAGGGCCGATCACTGTCAGCTTGCTCACTGGCTCTCTCGTCATCGAAAATATTTTCGGCATACCTGGCATCGGAAGCCTGTTCGTTGACTCGATCAAAGTGAATGATTACACGACCATCATGGGATTGACACTGTTTTACAGCGCGTTTTATATCCTTACCATTTTAGTCGTCGATTTATTATATGGAATCATTGATCCGCGAATACGTTTGACAGAGTCGAAGGGGTGAGGATGATGGCAAACAACGTTAAAGAATACGAGGGCGGACTGGACGAATTGGCCGGTATGGAGTTTGATGACAAGGACTTTGAAGTCGTCGGCAATCAATCAGAATCACAGGAAGTCATCACCCGGCCGCAAATGAGCATGTTCAAGGAAAGCTGGATCCGCCTCAAGAAAAATAAAGGCGCGATGATCAGCTTAGTCGTCCTTTCCATCCTGATCGTCATGGCGATCATCGGACCGCATTTGAATGAGTATTCCTATGAACAAACCGACTACGACAAAGTGTTCCAAAAACCGAGCGGCGAGCATTGGCTCGGGACGGACCGGTTTGGCCGCGACCAATGGACGCGGATTTGGGAAGGGACGCGGATTTCGCTATACATCGCATTTTTGGCTGCCACGCTCGACTTGATCATCGGGGTTATGTATGGAGCGGTTTCTGCTCTGTTAGGCGGCCGGGTGGATAATGTGATGCAACGGATCATTGAAGTGTTGGTCGGCATTCCAAATCTCATTCTGATCATCCTGCTCATCATGTTAATGAAACCGGGGATTGTGACGATCACTATTGCGATGGTCATTACAGGATGGGTGAATATGGCGAGGCTTGTCCGTTCACAAGTGTTCAAGCTGAAGGGTCAGGAATTCATTCTCGCATCGAGGGCATTGGGCGCTTCGAACGGCAGGCTCATCAAGGAGCATTTCATTCCGAATACGCTTGGTCTCATCATCGTCAATATGATGTTCACGATTCCTGCCGCAATTTTCACGGAAGCGTTTCTAAGCTTCATCGGCCTTGGTCTGCAAGAGCCGCTCGCATCTTTGGGCGTATTGATAAACGACGGATTCCAGGCGATGAGAAATCATTTCTATCTCTTGCTGTTCCCGGCTTTGGTCATTGTCGGACTGATGGTCTGCTTTAACCTGTTGGCGGACGGCCTGCGGGATGCGCTCGATCCGAAAATGAAAAAATGATGTGTTGGATGTATTGAACAGGGGGGATTTCAATGAAGCCATTGCTGGAAGTGAGAGACTTACGAGTATCTTTCCACACCCAGGCGGGCGTTGTTAAAGCCGTCAGGGGAGTTGATTTTACAATAAATGAAGGAGAGACATTGGCCATCGTTGGTGAATCGGGATCAGGCAAGTCGGTCACATCCAAAGCGATCATGAAACTGCTGCCCGATAAAATCGCTACATATGATGGCGGACAGGTCCTGTTCGATGGTCAAGATCTGCTGGAAGCCCCGGAACGGCGAATGGAAGTCGTCCGCGGCTCGGAGATCGCCATGGTGTTCCAAGACCCGATGACTGCGCTGAATCCTACGATGACAATAGGAAAACAGGTCGCGGAAAGTGTCATGAAGCACCAAGGTTTATCAAAAAAAGAGGCAAAGAAACGCGCCATCGAAATATTGGAACTGGTCGGCATCCCGGAGCCTGCCACTCGCGTGAATCAATACCCCCATCAGTTTTCGGGAGGGATGAGGCAGCGTGTCGTCATCGCCATTGCGATTGCGTGCAATCCGAGGCTTCTCATTGCGGATGAACCGACGACGGCATTGGACGTGACGATCCAAGCACAGATCCTGGATTTATTGAAAGACATTCAAAAAAGGTTGGGCACGGCGATCATCCTCATTACCCATGACTTGGGCGTCGTAGCGAATATGGCGGATAAAGTCGCGGTCATGTATGCAGGTAAAATTGTTGAAGAGGGAACGGTCAATGAAGTCTTCTATGAATCACAGCACCCTTATACATGGGGGTTGTTGAAATCGATCCCTGATTTGGATGCGGAAGAGGAGCTATACTCCATCCCCGGTTCGCCTCCGGATCTATTGCACCCGCCGGTCGGGGACGCATTTGCCGTGCGGAACGAATTTGCGTTGGCGATCGATTACAAAACCCAGCCGCCGATGTTCAAAGTGTCCGACAGCCATTCCGCAGCAACTTGGCTGCTGCATCCGAAGGCTCCCGATCTTTCGACAGTCATTCAAGTGAAAGAAAGGGAAAGGGTGGCGGTAGCGAAAAAGAGGAGGAGTAGAATTGCGGATCCATCCCCGATCATCCAGGTAAAAGATTTGCAGAAGCATTTTCAACTATCGGGGAATAAGCATCTGCGCGCTGTCGACGGTGTTTCTTTCGATATTCATAAAGGCGAGACGCTCGGCCTGGTAGGGGAGTCGGGATGTGGGAAGTCGACGACCGGCAGAACGATCATCCGTCTGTATGAACCGACTGGCGGAGAAGTGTATTTCGACGGGGATCCCATTCACGGTCAACTGAAAAAGGGGCAGGAAAATCGGATGAAGCAAAAGATCCAGATGATTTTCCAGGATCCGTATGCCTCACTGGATCCCCGCAAAAAAGTGCTCGATTCTGTTGCGGAAGGCATCGATATCCATGGCCTCGCTGCCAGTCCGAAAGATCGGAAGGATATTGTACAAAACTTGCTCGAGATCGTCGGGCTGAACAAGGAATTCATGAACCGGTATCCGCACGAATTTTCAGGGGGACAGCGGCAAAGGGTTGGCATTGCGCGTGCCTTGGCAGTGAACCCTGACGTGATCATTGCGGATGAACCGATCTCTGCGCTCGATGTGTCGATCCAGGCGCAAGTCGTGAATTTGCTGAAGGATTTGCAGTATGAGAAGGATTTGACGTATTTATTTATCGCGCATGATATTTCGATGGTGAAATATATAAGCGATCGCATTGGTGTCATGTATTTAGGGAATCTCGTCGAGCTCGCCCCTACGAAGGCAATCAGCGAAAAACCGCTTCATCCTTACACGCAAGCGTTAATGTCGGCTGTGCCGGTGCCAGATCCTGTCGAGGAACGGGGAAGGGAACGAATCGTTTTGACAGGGGATCTTCCGAATCCGATGAACCCGCCGGCCGGATGCCGTTTCCGGACGCGCTGTCCATATGCGATGGAGAAATGTAAAGAGACTCCGATATGGAAAGAGGCGGAAAAGGACCACTGGGTTGCCTGTCATCTAATCGATTGATGGAAGCTCATCCGCCTGGTCTATATATCCAGTAAATGGTATGATAGTTACTAAATTTGTGGGGTGGATAACGGAAGATGAGGAGAAAGCATGAAAACCAAAATTCATATCATCTCGATACAAGAAGGTTATTTAACGATAATCTCAGAACAGCTGGAACTTATTTTTGGTGATAAAGCAATCATCTCGAAATTGGTCGTCAAAGATTTGGATGGGGATAGCATTGCAGAAGAGGACATTGTCGTTTTATCAAGATCGATTTTGATGGGGGTCATCCGGCCATTCATTCCGAAAGATTGCAAGACGATCATTGCGCATCGGGAAGTTAACATCGCGAACACGAAGCGACTGATTGATTTGCCGGCCGGACAGAAATTATTGGTCGTCAATGACACGCTTGAAAACGCCCAGGAAACGTTGGACTCTCTAATGAATATTTTCTTTACCCATACGTATTATTTGGACGACGAAAACAATCCCGATCAAGCTACACTTGCGGATATCGACTATATCGTCACGCCGGGAGAAATGGAGTTTGTGCCGAGCAGATTTTCAAATGTCATCGATATCGGCGATCGGCTTCTATCCTACGGGACGGTGTGGGCGATTGCGGAAGCATTGGAAGCCGGGTTTACCCATGAACAACTGGTGAATCGTTATGTGAAATCCCAAGTGTCCCTGGCATCACCTAGTGCAGGGGGGGGTGCTTCCGAGCGGGAATCCTTCGCGGATGCTGAGAACCTTTCACAAAACGAAATCCTGTCCATTAACAAAAAAATTGAAGAGCATGGATTTTTGAAGGAAAGCATTCAAATATTAAGCCTTTACGCTGAAGGGAAAGCGCAGCTGAAAACGTTCGGGCGGCTCAAGCTGAAGAAGCTTTTGGAAGAGCATGATATTTACTTGTCCGAACAGCAAATACGCCTTCGCCTCGAAGTTCTGCAAGAACTGGGACTGTTGAACGCCCGTCAAGGAAGAAGCGGGACGACAATCACGAATTTTGGGGAAAGCTATTTGCGGGCAAAAGACATGATCAAATCATAAATAAACACCTCCGCCGATTTGAAATGGCAGAGGTGTTTATTTCGTTTATTCAACAGGTGAATTGCTTGTTAACGTCAATTCGACCGTCCGTTTTTGGGAACCTGTGTAAACGGTGAGCGTCGCTTTATCTCCGATCTTAAGCTCGGAATAAAGGAATTTCCGCAGCTCCATGGAGTTGTTAATGTCGGTTCCGTTAATCGCAGTGATGACGTCCTGCTCTTTCAATCCCGCTTTGCCTGCTGCAGATGTTGGGTCGACGCTTGCGACCATCACGCCGCCTTTCACTTCCTCAGGAAGGTTTTGTACATACATATACGGAACTTCGGCCAAATCCGCGAGGCCGACGCCGATATAAGGCCGCTCGATCTTCCCGTTTTTCGTAATTTGGTCAAGCAATGGAACGACATCATTGCTCGGAATTGCGAAGCCAAGGCCTTCTACGCCGTTTTCCGCGATTTTCAGGCTGTTGATGCCGATTACTTTGCCGTCAGTCGTCAGAAGCCCGCCGCCGCTATTGCCGGGGTTGATTGCCGCGTCCGTTTGGATAACGTTCATCTCCCAGTTTCCTGCCGTCGTTTTCACGTCGATGGAACGCGAAGGTGCACTAATGATGCCTTGTGTGACGGTGCCGGAAAAGTCCAAGCTGAGCGGATTTCCGATTGCGACGACCGAATCGCCGGCCCGCAATTTGTCGGAATCCCCGAATTCAAGGGCTGTGTCGACCTGTTTGCTGCTGATCTTCAATACGGCTAAATCTGTCAACGCATCGCTTCCGATCAATTCAGCCGTCTCTTTCTCCCCGCCTTGCAATGTCACTTCAATTTTGCCTGCGCCTTCGATGACGTGGTTATTCGTCACGATATACGCGTCATTGCCATCGATTTTATAAATGACGCCTGAGCCCGTCCCGTATTCCGAAAGCTCCGAGTTGCCTGCAAAGCGGTTGCCTGTATTTTTGAAGTTCGATACACCGACAATCCCTTTCGATGCATGCTCCACCATATCGGACAGGGACGTTGGAGCATTCGCCGAAGTATGAATGAAATTCGGGCTAGAGGAGGAATTCTCCGACACAGCCGCTGCCGTTTCCGCCTTCTCTGTTTTTGCCTGTAAGATGTCCGTATTCGCCACGACGCCGAGCGTCAGCGCAGACCCTAGAATGCCAGCCCCGACTGTCGATACGAAACGTTTGCCAAATGAATTTGCCATAGTAAAAACTCCTCTCATGTACTCGTTGGTTTCATTGTAAGAGGAAAATATGAACAAATTATTACGGAGGAATTAACAAATGTTAAACAATGGCGTAAAACTATGTAACTTGCAATAATTTATATAGTCAGATAGAATGGAATTCACAGACTCTTCATTCATTAAATGTAAGCGCATTCAAATCGAATAGCGCTGCAGACCTGCGCATATGGTGGCTTTGTGTGCAATTTTTGCACTTACTATAGCAATCTATAAAGAATAGGGAGGAATGGAACATGGTACAAGCTGTTGAGAATCAAGTTTACGCATTTCCGAACACGGAAGGGGCAAAGGTAAATTTTAAGGAACGCTATGATAATTTTATCGGCGGCAAGTGGGTTGCCCCGGTGAATGGGCAATACTTCGACAATCCGACGCCTGTCACGGGGAAAGTGTTTACACAAGTCGCGCGTTCAACTGCGGAAGACATTGAACTTGCGTTGGATGCAGCCCATGCTGCGAAAGACGCTTGGGGGAAAACGTCCGTTACGGAACGCGCAAATATCCTATTGAAAATCGCTGATCGCATGGAAGCGAATCTTGAAATGCTTGCCGTTGCGGAAACGTGGGAAAACGGGAAAGCGGTCCGCGAAACATTGAATGCCGATCTGCCGCTCGCAATCGACCATTTCAGATATTTCGCTTCGGCAATCCGTTCTCAAGAAGGCGGCGTCAGCCAAATCGACAACAATACAGTGGCGTACCATTTCCATGAGCCGATCGGGGTCGTCGGCCAGATCATCCCTTGGAACTTCCCGCTTTTGATGGCGGTTTGGAAGCTTGCGCCTGCACTCGCTGCGGGGAACTGTGTCGTGCTGAAGCCGGCGGAGCAAACACCAGCATCCATTTTGGTTCTTATGGAATTGATTGAGGACCTATTGCCTGCAGGCGTCGTCAATATCGTCAATGGCTTTGGCCTTGAAGCGGGTAAGCCGCTTGCGTCGAATCCTCGAATCGGCAAAATCGCATTCACGGGCGAGACGACGACAGGCCGACTCATCATGCAATATGCATCACAGAACTTGATTCCGATGACGCTTGAGTTAGGCGGGAAATCGCCGAATATATTCTTCGAAGACGTCATGGCGGAAGACGATGAATTCTTGGATAAAGCGATTGAAGGCTTCGTCATGTTTGCCTTGAACCAAGGGGAAGTGTGCACATGCCCTTCGCGTGCATTGATCCAGGAGTCCATTTATGACAAGTTCATCGAGCGTGCAATCGAGCGCGTCAAAGCGATCAAGACCGGGAACCCGCTCGATCCGACAGTCATGATGGGCGCGCAAGCATCAACGGAGCAATTGGAGAAAATCCTTTCGTACCTTGATATCGGGAAACAGGAAGGGGCAGAGTGCCTCGCTGGTGGAGAGCAGAACAAACTCGGAGGAGAGCTGGCGGAAGGCTATTACGTCAAACCGACCGTCTTCAAAGGGAATAACAAGATGCGCATCTTCCAAGAGGAAATCTTCGGACCGGTCGTTTCCGTCACGACATTCAAAACGAAGGAAGAAGCGTTAGAAATTGCGAACGACACATTATACGGTTTAGGAGCGGGCGTCTGGACACGCGACATGAACACGGCATATCGCTTCGGGCGTGGCATTGAAGCGGGACGCGTCTGGACGAACTGCTACCATGCGTACCCAGCACACGCCGCATTCGGAGGCTACAAAGCATCCGGAATCGGCCGTGAAAACCATCTGCAAATGCTGTCGCATTATCAACAGACGAAAAATATGCTCGTCAGCTACAGCGAAGACAAATTAGGTTTCTTTTAATAGATAGATTCTTGATTTTTGAATGAAAGGAGGAATGCCAATGCCCGAACGCGTTCTTGCAACGGACGCCGCTCTGGAGTTGATTGAATTATTGAAGGGGAAGCATGGCCCATTGATGTTCCACCAATCGGGAGGCTGCTGCGACGGCTCCTCCCCGATGTGCTACCCGGACGGCGACCTGATCATCGGAGATCAGGACGTCCTTCTCGGACATATTGGCGGGACACCGTTCTACATGCATAAAAATCAATTTGACTATTGGAAGCATACCCAGCTGATCATTGACGTTGTGGAAGGCAGGGGAGGCATGTTCTCCTTGGAAGGGGTGGAAGGGAAGCGATTCCTGACACGGTCCCGCGCCTTCACGTCGGAGGAGAACGAAAAACTTCAGCAACAAGCATAAAAAGGTTCCGGGCATCCGGAACCTTTTTATATTCATTAGTCCACTTCTGAAAGATTAAAATAAAAAATAGGCGCCTTTCATAATCGAAGAAGCGCCCGAATAATGTTATATAAATCGTTTTCTTACATCCGGAGAAGGAAGCATGCACGCATCCTCATTTTTGCCGAACCAGCGATAGCGGTTGCGTGCGAAATAGTCGTAAAAGCCGTCACGGATTTTACGTGGGACGAGTATAAATAGAAACAAGAGGTGCCACAGGCCATCCAGCTTTTTTGCGATATGAAGGGCTGCTGAAGATTTCGTGTACGCCTTTCCATTTTCAATCAACACGATGCTGTCAATGTCATCCGGAATGTTAAATTGCTTCACGTACTTTTCCCCGGTCTCGCTTTGCAATGAAGAAAATAGGAAGTGCGCTGCAGGGTCCCGTTTTATAATGAACTGCACACTTGAGTTGCAAAAATTGCATTCACCATCGAATAATACAATCCGCTTCATCATGGTATCTCCTTCCATCGTGCTTAGATTCATTATATCCTTATCGGACAAAATGAAACACAATCTACAATTCTTTACTTAATACAGAAAATTCGGTATACTAATAGTAGCGTAAGATAATCCCGCGATTTTTCCAATCATGGACATTATCTTCTTTTCCTGTCACATTTGCCTTGGGTAACATATGAAGGAGAGTGATTGAATGGAACGCGTATTCATTGATCCGCAAGAAATGGAATTGAGGCAGGATCTGGATTTCATCGCTTCACTTGAGATGATTGACGAAGGTTCTCCTGTCCATTATCCGCAGTACACAAAGAATATGAAAGAAGCTGCCGGATTTAATCCAAATGAATTACCACTGACATATCAATAAGAAGGTGTAACAGGGCTGTCTCGAATCAAAGGGGGCAGCTCTTTTTTATTGCGAATTCTACAAGGTTCGAAGTTTCAAAATTTAAAAAACAAGGGATAGATAGATAGCATAAATGAGAGCATTTTTACTTTATTGCTTCCGAAAAATAGATGGAGGAGGAATCGCCATGAAGTTAGCACGCAATATTATTATCGCACTCATTGCGGGTGTCGTTGTCGGACTGGTTCTGAACTTATTTGCCCCTGACACTTTTGGATTCACGGACAAGTACCTGTTCAAGCCGTTAGGAACCATCTTCCTTAACCTCATGAAGATGCTTGTCATCCCGGTCGTCTTCGTCTCCATCGCGCTTGGAACGGTTGGCATAGGGGATCCTAAGAAGCTGGGGAGGATTGGCGGGAAGACGTTAGGGTATTTCCTTGCAACCACGGCTATCGCCATCATCATTGCACTTGCTTTGGCCCTTTTGCTGAAGCCGGGTGCAGGAGGAAACTTTGACACATCAGGAGCAAATTATGAAGCTGCGGAAGCACCACCTGTCACGGAAACGTTGTTGGGGATCATCCCGACAAACCCGATTTCTGCAATGGCGGAAGGAAATATGCTGCAGATCATCTTCTTTGCAGCCTTGGTCGGATTCGGGATCGCAATGCTCGGCAAGCGGGTGGAGCGAGTGACCGAATTGCTGGAGCAGACGAATGAACTCATCATGTATCTCATCACCTTCGTCATGAAGTTTGCGCCATACGGAGCGTTCGGATTGATTGCATCAGCAGTCGGCAGTCAAGGATTCGACGCGCTGCGGGCGATGGGGATGTATATGGTTGTTGTCCTAGGGGCACTTCTCATTCACTCGGTCGTCGTCTATGGCGGCACGGTGTCCTTGCTCGGCAAGCGGAATCCGATCTGGTTCTTCAAGAACTTCTTTCCGGCGCAGGTCGTCGCCTTCAGTACGGCGAGCTCCGCGGCGACGCTTCCGATTTCCATGAAAACCGCACAAGAGAGGCTGAAAGTGCCTGAGTCGATCAGCTCCTTCACACAATCCTTAGGGGCGACGATCAACATGGACGGAACGGCAATCATGCAAGGGGCGGCAGTTGTTTTCATAGCTCAAGCCTTTGGCATCGAACTGTCAATGGGGCAGTTGCTCACCGTCGTCCTCACCGCGGTCCTTGCCAGCATCGGGACGGCTGCCGTGCCGGGTGCAGGGCTGATCATGCTGGCGATGGTTTTGACATCTGTCGGCCTGCCTATCGAAGGAATTGCACTCGTCTTAGGAGTGGACCGACTGCTCGATATGGTGCGCACGGCAGTCAACATCACAGGTGATGCGGCTTGCGCAGTTGTCGTTGCGCAGACGGAGGGCGTCCTCGGTGATCCGAATGATGACCGGGTGACGGTTGGTACGAAAACCGTCTGATTCAACGGCAAACTAGTCAAAAGCTTTAATTCGAGCTGTCCAGAAAGTCAGTTAAGGCTGATTTACTGTGACAGCTTTTTGCTTGATACCAAATAAGCCGTATAGTTACTTTCCAATTTCAATACGCTCCCACACATCTTCTAGATCATCCGTCAGGTGGATTGCATGCAGCTCTTTTGCAGCTTTTTGTGCGATCGCTCCTTTGCCGCCGATGAAAAACTGGCAATTGGGCTGCTTTGCCGCAAATGCATCAAGTTTCTCCAATAGGTCAGGATCCTCTTCAAAAGGGATGGAAGAGGACGCTGAGAGAATGACGATGTCAGGCCGAATCTTTTGGATCACTGCCTCGATGGAACCCGGGGCGGGGGAAGCGCCGACTAGAAAGGTGCGCCATCCTTTCAGCATGAATTGTAACAGGACGATATGAAGCGGAATTTCATGCCGTTCATATGGGAGGCATGCGGCGAGAGCCACTGGGGCTTCCGGATGATGCTGATTGTTTCTGCGGAGCTGCACGAGATAATCACGGACGGCGAGGCTAGACACCGATTCCTGGTATTCATCCCATTCTCCTCTTTCCCATCGATCACCGACTTCTTGTAAAAAAGGTGTGATTACTTGATCCAACAAAGCGGAGAGCCCGACTTCATAATTGGCCTGTTGAAGGGTGATCATCAATTCGAGTTCATCGCATCGATTTCCTTTTTCCAATAATTGAAGGACGAACTCATTCAACCTGCTCATTTGGAGCGATGGTTCCTTGGGGGAGATAACTGTCTCTCCTCCCATTTTATCGGCCAGTTGAACCGCTTGCCGGATTGGCATGCCTTCTTCAGAAAGTGTTTTGACATGCAAGAGGAGATTGATGTCTTTCTCGCTATAGATACGGTAGCCGTTTGGAAGTCGCTCGGGGCGGATAAGATTGTACCGCTCTTCCCATTTGCGGATGACCTGCTTGGAAAGCCCCGTCATGTCTGCAACCTGTTGGATATAATAACGATTATTTGTATTGACTCTTACCAAACCTGCCCCTCCTAACGAATGTTCTTTGCGTAAAGTATAGCGGAAATAACAGGGTTGTACAATGTTGGATGAGTAACCTTATACATGACTGTTGGATATGGTGTACAATGCTTTTATTTTAACACTATACAAACCTTTGACAACTAGTTCTCATCTCTTCATAATGAACATACAATCATTGAATAAATAAAAGAAGCCGCAAGGAGTGTGGAAAATGTTTCTCGCGTGGAATGAAATCCAAAAGAATAAGCTGAGGTTTGTACTGATCACGGGTGTCCTCATGCTTGTCGCTTATCTCGTCTTCTTCCTATCGGGCCTAGCAACAGGCTTGAAGGATTTGAATCGGGAATCGGTCGATAAATGGAAAGCGTCTTCCATTATCTTAACGGAGGAATCGGATAAGAGTCTCTATCAATCCTCTATGTTCATCGAACAAGCCGAAGCGGTAAAGGCTGAAGAAATTGCAGTCATAGGCCAACTGAGCGCGATTGCCGGGAATGGTGATCATAAGACGAATGTATCACTTTTTGGAATTCGACAAGACGAATTCATCATGCCGGAAGTGACGGAAGGTAAGCCATTTGTGGGAATGAACGAAGTGATTGCGGCCAATTCATTAAAAGAAGAAGGGTTTAGCATTGGGGATGAACTTCATTTATCATCCTCTACAGAAAAATTAACGATTGTCGGCTTTACCGATAAAGCCTGGTTCAATGCGGCGCCGGTTCTTTACGCCGACCTTGACACTTTCCACAAAGCTAAGTATGGAGAAGGTGCGGAAGCAAACAATGATCGCATCAATGGAATCGTCATCCGGAATGGAGGGGACAATGTCATTCAAGACGATGCTTTGCAAGTCATTGAAATAGAAGAATTCATTCAAAACTTGCCCGGCTACACCGAACAAAATCTGACCTTGACGTTCATGATCTATTTCCTATTTGCCATATCAGCAGTCATTGTAGCCATTTTCCTATACGTGTTAACTGTCCAGAAAATAAGTATGTTCGGTGTGATGAAAGCGCAAGGGATTTCCAATTATTATCTATCGAAATCGGTTGTTGCGCAGACCTTCCTATTAGCGGCAATCGGCGTCATGATCGGATTGGCGTTAACGTTGACGACGGGTGCCTTCCTGCCAGCCGCTGTTCCCGTGTCCTTCGACTTGCCGACGATGCTCATATACGGGGCAGTTCTTGTCGTCGTAGCTATTGCAGGAGCCGTTTTTTCAGTATGGACGATTGTCCGGGTGGATCCATTGAAAGCGATTGGAGGGTAAATGATGACTGTTCTGGAGTTAAATCATGTAACGAAAACATTTGGCAGCGGCCATAAAAAGGTGGATGCGTTAAAGAACACGGAATTCCAGGCAAGCCGGGGGGAATTAATTGCGATTATCGGACCTTCGGGTTCCGGGAAAAGTACATTTCTAAGCATCGTCGGGGGTTTGCTTACCCCGACTTCCGGGGAAGTCGTCTTGAATGGACAGAATGTCACGAAGATGACTGAAAAAGAACGCGCACAAATCCGATTGAATGAAATCGGGTTCATCCTTCAAGCTTCGAATTTAATACCTTTCTTGACAGTGGCAAAGCAAATGAAGCTATTAAACCAAGTGAAAAAGGGAAATATGAATGTTGACGAGATGGAACGGCTTTATAAAGACTTAGGCATTGGCGACTTGCGAGGCAAGTACCCATCCGACTTGTCAGGTGGTGAGCGGCAACGTGTCGCCATTGCAAAGGCATTATATAGCAACCCGTCTATTATCCTGGCTGATGAACCGACAGCATCTTTAGACTCTGACCGGGCGTACGAAGTAATGGAGTTGTTAAAGAGGGAAACGAAAAACAAGAAAACGACGAGCATCGTCGTAACGCATGATACACGCCTCATTAGTTATTGTGACAAAGTATATACAATGACAGACGGTGTTCTCCTACAGCAAGAAGAATTGACGCCTGCCAAGAAGGATGAAAATGATGCAAAAAACAGTTGTATGGTTTAGAAAAGATCTTCGACTACATGATAACCCCGCATTATCGGAGGCGGCGAAAGAAGGATTGGTCATCCCTGTCTTTATCTGGTCAGAAGAAGATAAGCGCGAATATGCGGAAAGTGAAGCGTCTTCATGGTGGCTCTACCATTCAGTCGCAACACTTGAAAAAGGGCTTCAGGCACATGGCTTGAAGCTTTTTATTAAAGCTGGAGATGAGTTTGAGGCGTTTGTTGAGGTGATGGATGAGGCTGAAGCAGATGCCGTTTATTTCAATGGACGTTATGAGCCCGCTGAACGGAGCAAGGAAAGCAGGATTACAGCTCAACTCGAATCGATTGGGAAAAAGGTGCAAGCATTTCACGGACACCTTTTATTCAACCCCAATCTTGTGAATAAACAAGGCGAGCCTTATAAAGTGTTCACTTCTTTTTGGAAAAGGTGCATGCAAGAAGTTGTCGCCCGTCCGCTGCCCTTTCCATCGGAAATAAAAGGAATCGAACAAGGGATTCAAACACTTACGTTGGATCAATTACGGATCATCGACACGAACAAGTGGCATCAGAAGTTTCACGCGTATTGGAAGCCGGGGGAGCGAGTAGGGGTTGAAAAATGGCAACGATACTTGGAGGACGGAATGTCTAATTATCATGCGAAGAGGGACTTTATTTCAAGTGGCTCCTCCTCCGAACTATCGCCGTATCTTGCTGCAGGGAACATTAGCGTGAAGGCGATGTGGCATTCCGCAAAATCGTTAAGCGAAGAAACACATGAAGCCGCGGTCCATCAATCCATCCACACATTTCTTAAACAGCTTATATGGCGTGACTTTGCTTATCACCAGCTCATCCACAATCCGGACATCATCCGATACCCGTTGCGAAAGCAATTTCTAGATTTCCCTTGGCAAGGAACAGATGAGCAACTTATGAAATGGAAATTGGGGCAGACAGGCTATCCATTGGTCGATGCAGGCATGCGAGAACTATGGGAGACGGGGATGATGCATAACCGAGTTCGAATGGTAACCGCCTCGTTTTTAGTCAAACATCTATTAATTCCGTGGCAAGAAGGCTATAACTGGTTCAAGCATACGCTCCTCGACTTCGACGCCGCAAACAACGCCACGGGCTGGCAGTGGGTAACAGGATGCGGCATTGACGCCGCCCCTTACTTTAGAATCTTCAATCCGATCCTGCAAAGCGAAAAGTTTAACCCGAATGGCCACTATATACGGAAATGGGTGCCGGAGCTTTCCCGTCTGCAAGCCCCATATATTCACAAGCCTTGGGTAGCGCCTGCATCTGTTTTAGAGGAGGCCGGCATACAAATTGGCGTGACATATCCTTCACCAATTGTAGATCACGCCGCGGCGAGAGATCGAGCGCTGCAGGCATTTCAAGATATGAAAGGGAAATAACACATCATGCAAGGACAAGTGCACAGTATAAATAACCATTGAATTTCTGGCGTCCATAGTTGCTCGCCCGTATGCCCCGTCCATTTTCACATGTAATAGATAGAGGGGGTGAGTGAAGATGATGATGCACCATGGACTCTGTGGACATTGTGGAGGGCGCTGTGGAGGAACTTGTGGAATACCGCGGCTCCAACCGACTATTTGCCCGCCGCAGTATCGTTGCACGGACAGTTTCTTCCCGGTTGAAAAACCATTTATTCATCCGATTGTAGATGTGAATAGGCAGCATCCAGTTATTGTGCCGCGACACTATTTCACCGAAACAGCGGAAAACGTAATGGGCGCACCGATATTCCCTGGGCAGGGACCTGGCTTTGGGCCTGGCTTCGGGCCTGGTTTCGGGCCTGGTTTCGGGAGAGGGCGCAGAGGCTTCTTCGGCTTCTAAAGAAGACCATTTCAACGGTAAAATGCGCTGTCCCTGGCGTCGAGCATATCGACACAAAGGGACAGCTTTTTGTATTAGAACAAAAAAAGCCGCCCCCGAACAGGAGGCGACTCAATTTCAATCTACATTAAAATACCGTGCATCCGGATGCGCAAATACGATGGCCGACACCGATGCTTCCGGCTCCATCATGAATTCCTCCGTCAAATGGACGCCGATGTCCTCCGGTTTCAGCAAACCGAACAGCTTTGCCTGATCCTCAAGGTTCGGACAAGCCGGATAGCCGAACGAGAAGCGCTGTCCCTGGTATTTGGCTGCGAACCGGTCACGCATCGTGAAGTCGGTAGCGTCCGGGAAGCCCCATTGGTCGCGGATTTCCTGATGGACACGCTCCGCAAATCCTTCCGCGAGTTCAAGCGCTGTAGCTTGAAACGCATGGCTTTCGAGGAATTTCCCTTCCGCTTTCAACTGATTCGCAAACTCTCGAACGCCGTGGCCTGCTGTCACTTGCATAAGCGCGACAAAGTCCATTTCGCCGCTATCCACCGTCTTCAAATAGTCGGCGAGGCAGAGGAACGGCTCCTTGCTTTGGCGAGGGAACGTGAAACGCTCGATTTCCGTCTTCGCATCTTCCGGATCATAAATGATCACATCGTCTCCGTCCGCCTGTGCGGGGAAGAATTGATACATGCCAGACGCCGACAGATTGCCCGATTCCAAGAATCCTGTCACCATCTCGTGGAGCTGCACTGCGCGCTCTTCACCATTTGCAAGCATCTTGTCGACATTGCCGCGCAACCCTAAATGATGTCCGATCAACGTCCGCATATTGACATACGGATACAAATGCGAAACGGAATAATCCCTTAGCACGCGTCTGCGTAAATCGGACGGGACGAACACCGGCGCGTCTTCCCGAACTGTCTTCACAGGTCTCGGCAATACGGCAACGGCAGTATCCCTTGAAGCACGGATCGCCTCCGTCTCAAAACGCTTCTCCTGCTTCTCGACAAGTTCATTCAGCAGCGCCTCTTTGTCGCCGCCTTGCAAACGGTTGGCGAGATCAAGCCCTTGCATCGCATCTTTCGCGTAAATGACAGGGCCGTCGTATTCCGGTGCGATTTTCGTCTCCGTGAATCTGCGCGTCAATGCAGCGCCGCCGACCATGACAGGCGTATCGATGCCTGCCGCCTTGAAGTCCTGCGCCGTGAGCACCATTTGCTGTGCCGACTTCACGAGCAATCCGGACAGCCCGATAATATCCGGCTTCTCCTTGCGAATCACGTCAATCAACGTCGCAGGCGTCACTTTAATGCCGATATCGATGACGCGGTACCCGTTATTGCTCAAAATGATGTCGACTAGGTTTTTCCCGATGTCATGGACATCCCCTTTGACCGTCGCCAACACGATTTTCCCTTTGCCGGAATCATCCTCTTTCTTCTCCATGAACTGCTCGAGGAATGAAACCGACGCCTTCATCACTTCCGCACTTTGCAAAACTTCCGCGACGATCAGCTGGTTATCATTGAATAGGCGGCCGACTTCCGACATCCCTTCCATCAACGGTCCGTTAATGACCTCGAGCGGTGTATCGTACATCTTGAGCGCGGCTTCCAAATCAGGGATCAGCCCTTCCTTCGTCCCTTCGACGACATAATAAGCCAACCGTTCAGGAACCGTCTTCGGAATATCGTCCTCGGTCTTCTCCTTCTTCTTATCCCGATAGAAATTAGTGAAATCCGCAAGCGTCTCATCCGTCGTATGGAAGAGGAGGTCGTTCGCCAGATTGATTTCCTTTTCCGGAATGGAAGCATACCGTTCCAACTTCTCTGTATTGACAATCGCGTAATCGAGTCCGGCCTGGGTGCAATGATACAAGTACACCGCGTTCAGCACTTCCCGGCCGACAGGGGGCAGCCCGAACGACACGTTGCTCACGCCGAGCGTTGTCAAGCATCTCGGCATTTTCTCTTTGATCAGCCGGATGCCCTCGATCGTTTCAACTGCGGACCCGATGTATTGTGCATCACCCGTTCCAACAGGGAACACGAGCGGATCGAAAATGATATCTTCAGGGGCGATTCCCCATTTATTCACTAAAAGATCATAGGAACGTTCCGCGATTTCGAGCTTCCGTTCCCGCGTCACTGCCATCCCGATTTCGTCGATTGTTCCGACTACGACGGCTGCACCGAATTTCTTCACGAGAGGGAGCACCGCATCGAATCGTTCCTCGCCGTCCTCCAAGTTGATGGAGTTGATGATCGCTTTCCCTTGCGAGAATTTCAATGCCTCTTCGATGACTTTTTCATCGGTCGAATCGATGACGAGCGGCACTTTCACCTTTTTGACGACTTCCTGCATGAAGTTCTTCATGTCTTCGAGCTCATCCCGGTCAGGATTCGCGAGGCAGATATCGAGGACATGGGCGCCGCCGCGCACTTGAGCACGCGCGATCTCGGACGCTTCCTCGAATTTCTCCTCGACGATCAGCCGCTTGAACTTCCTGGACCCGATGACGTTCGTCCGCTCGCCGATCAATAGCGGACGCATTGAAGGATCATACAATAACGGTTCAATGCCCGAAACGGCGTGCTCATGCCCGTCCTCAGGCTGCTGCCGCGGTGCGAGGCCGTCAACCGCCTCTCGGATCGCACGGATATGGTCAGGAGTCGTTCCGCAACAGCCGCCGACCATGTTCAGCCATCCTTTTTCCGCAAACCCTTTCAGCTTCTGGGATAAGGATGCCGGCGATTCATGATAATGGCCCTCTTCGTCGGGCAGTCCG
Organism: Sporosarcina koreensis; assembly: GCF_042655825.1. Taxonomy (NCBI): domain Bacteria; kingdom Bacillati; phylum Bacillota; class Bacilli; order Caryophanales; family Caryophanaceae; genus Sporosarcina; species Sporosarcina koreensis. The sequence continues at coordinate 276,611 of NZ_JBHSNP010000002.1, forward strand.
GCGTTCGGATAACAAGTGACGAAGCTTGTCGCAAGATCGGAAAGTGAGCGCAGGTGATCGGTCATGAATTCCGGTCCCGTCGCACAGTTCAATCCGACGGAAAGCGGCTTAATATGCTCGATGGAAATATAGAATGCCTCGATGCTTTGCCCGGCCAATGTCGTTCCCATCGGCTCGATTGTCCCCGAAATCATGACAGGTAGCTCGGTGCCCGTTTCGTCAAAAGCCCGCTTGATTCCGATGGTTCCTGCTTTCACATTGAGCATATCCTGGCTCGTTTCCATCAATAAAAGATCGGCGCCGCCCTTGATCAAAGCTTTCGCTTGGACGTAGAAGTCTTCGGAAAGCTTATCGAATGTAATGCCTCCTGTGACGGAAAGCGTCTTCGTTGTCGGGCCGATCGCTCCGGCGACGAAACGCGGCCAATCGGGTGTCGAATAATCGGTTGCGCACTGTTTCGCGATTTCCACAGCTCTTTTATTAATTTCAGAGGTGCGGTGGCCGAGGCTGAATTCGTCCAGTACAAGGGGAGTGCCCCCGAATGTGTTCGTGCAGATAATATCCGCCCCCGCCTCCAAATAGGCACGGTGGATTTTATCAAGGATATCGGGTCGAAGAATGTTCAAGTATTCGTTGCAGCCTTCGTATTCCTCTCCGCCGAAATCGTCTGCCGAGAGGTCTTCCGCTTGCAGCATCGTGCCCATCGCTCCGTCTATGATGAGGATTCTATCTTTCAATTGTTGTTCAATTGGATGTTTAGGCATGGACAATACTCCTCTCCTTCTCCGCGTCTAGCTTTCTAATATGGCTGATCAGTTCCAACGACATGTCGTAGCGGAGGAACGGTGTAATGATATAGATGCCGTTGAAGTATTCTGCGGCTGTGTCAATCAATTCCTTCGCGATATCGATGCCTTCACGTGTCGCTTTTGCACGGTCATCCCCGCATGCGGCCATCCTTTCGAGCACTTCTTCGGATAGCTTGATGCCCGGCACTTCATGATGCAGGAATTCCGCGTTCCGGATATTCGTCAGCGGCATGATACCGATGAAGATCGGTGTATCCAAATGCTTCGTCGCCTCGTAAATATCGACGATCTTCTCTTTCGTGTAAACGGGCTGGGTGATGAAATAATCCGCCCCGCATTCAATTTTCTTTTCAAGCCGCTGCACGGCGCGGTCAAGGACGCGGACATTCGGATTGAACGCCGCGGCGACCGAGAATTTCGCTTTTTTGCGAAGCGGCTTGCCTGTGAATGAAATTCCTTCGTTCAATTGTTTGATGAGCTGCAAGAGCTCCATGCTGGAGACGTCATAGACGCTCGTTGCGCCAGGGAAATCGCCAACTTTCGTCGGATCGCCCGTGACGGCAAGGATGTCATGGATGCCAAGCGCGTCGAGCCCCATGAGATGGGATTGCAGTCCGATCAAGTTATGGTCACGGCACGTCAAGTGGACGAGCGGACGTATATTATGTTCATGCTTCAACATCGATCCCATCGCCATATTGCTGATGCGAGGGGAGGCGAGTGAGTTATCCGCCAACGTGACGGCGTCGACTCCGGCTGCTTGCAATTGTTTCGCGCCTTCAAAGTATTGCTCCGTTTCCAAATGGCGCGGTGTATCAAGCTCTACGATGACCGTCCGCTCCGTCTTCGCTTTTATGTGAAGTGGGACCTGTTTTGCAGGCTCCGCTTCACGGATGATGATCGGCTTCTGCGGGGAAACGGTTTTCTCTATCACTGGCGGCAGCCCAGCCAACTGCTTTTTCGCAGCCGTGATATGCTTCGGCGTCGTTCCGCAGCATCCGCCGATCAGACGGACGCCCTCTTCGCGAAGGAATGTTGCCGCCCGTCCGAAATAATCGGCTTCGGAAGCATAGACAATCCTGCCGTCCTCGACATCAAGCAAGCTTGCATTCGGGGCTGCGGACAAGAACGCCTTCTCCGGAATCGTCACGTTTTCAAATGCCTGTATCGTATGGAAAGGGCCTAACCGGCAATTGACGCCGACAATATCCGCACCAAGCGATTCGAGCTGATGAAGGGCGTCATTGAGATGCATTCCATTTTGCAGCACACCGGGCTCATCCATCGCGACTTGCGCAATGAGCGGAACATCTGTGAGTTTCCGCAGTTCGGTGACGACCGTCGACAATTCTTCAAAATCATAATACGTTTCAAGCAACAGTCCATCAGGGTCACCTGACAGCAAAGCATCCGCCTGTTCACTCACGATTGTAAGCACTTCGGCAAGCGACGCATCGCTTTTCCGGATGCCCCTCAACCCGCCGATCGTGCCGAGCACGTACTGATTGCCTGGCGCGGCTGCGCGCTTCGCAATCCGGATCGCCGCCTCGTTGAATTCCTTCACGCGGTTCTCCAATCCGTAACGAGCAAGCTTCAGCGAGTTGGCGCCATATGTATTCGTCTGGATGACATCCGCCCCTGCATCGATATATTCGCGGTGGATCTTCTCAATGATTTCAGGCTTCTCCACGTTCAATTCCTCATAACTGAAGTCGATGCCATATGAATAAAGCAGCGTCCCCATCGCGCCATCCGCCACTAGTACATTATCTTTCAACCGATCAAGCAATCTCATAAGAAATCATCCTTTCTTCATCTCTGCAATTTCCCATACAAAAAATTTCGACAGAATTGAAAAATAAAAAAGCCTTCGCTGAAAAAAGAAGGCTTTGAATATGCGATGTAGCTCGCTCCTTCTCATCTGCCAAGCCGATAGCGACCTGCTGGAATTAGCACCTGACCGAATACGGCTGGTTGCTGAAGCTTCGACGGGCCAGTCCCTCAGCTTCTCTTGATAAGAAATGGTTATGCAGTTGTTTGAATAATTTAAAACATCATATCGTTAATTGTTTGATACGTCAATAGCCGAATTGTGATAGAATTGGCATATGAACAAAAAGTAGAAGGTGAATACGTTGAGGATTTTCAAATTTGCCGTTCCGATCGCACTCCTTGTCGCCGGTATTTCATGGTGGATGCTCTCCAAAAACTTTCAAGAAGTACCTGGGACATCCAGAGTGTGGATAACAATAGGCGCCGCCATCCTAAGCGGGATTATTGCCCATTTTTTATTTCCGAAAAGCGAAGACAACTGACGTTGATACACGAACCGATAGCCAATTTAGCTGTCGGTTTTTTTACTCCGTAATGATGGTTAACTCAAAATAAAAACAGGTTGACACAATTTAAGTTAACTTTTATTCTATTAAAGATAACTCAAATCACGAGGTGGATTATGACAACAGTTACAGTGAAAACAAAAAGCGGAATGAGCCCGCTTAGTCTCGTCTATTGTGGAATGTTTGCGGCATTGATGATGATCGGAGCGAATATTACAACGTTTGTGCCGTTCCTTATGATTGGCGGGGTGCCGATTACGTTGCAAACCTTTTTCGCCGTCTTGGCAGGATTAATTCTTGGAAGCCGTCTTGGCGCAATTTCGATGACGGTTTATGCGGTCGTGGGATTGGCAGGGGCACCTGTTTTTGCGAAGTTCTATGGGGGCTTCGGCGCTATACTACTTCCAACATTTGGTTTCATCGTCTCTTTCATATTGGTCGCATATGTTGCGGGGAAAATTGTCGAAAAGAATGGAAGTTTACGAAGTTACATTGTCGCAGGACTTGTAGGTCTCGTCGTGAATTATCTGTTTGGGACGAACTGGATGTATTTTGCATACAAGCTTTGGGCTGCAGCGCCTGACGCGTTCACATATAAGGTGGCGTGGATGTGGATGGTGCCGCCGCTGCCGAAAGACATTCTGTTATCGATCCTTGCCGGATACTTTGGACACAGGATGTATAAGGTGCTAAAGGTGAGACGCGCAATATAAAAATGAAAAAGGCGATCCTTCAAGTTGATGAATTTCAACTGAGCGGATCGCCTTTTTCCATTGATGGCGGCTGCCAAAGGGAAAAGTCCTCTTGCAGCATGAAATAGTCTTTGAGGGAGATGGATCCGTCAAATGGTTCCGCCTCAATCGTCTCAAGCATTTCATCAAACTGGTTTTCCTTGACGGCAGATATGTTCCGGTTCGTTATCCGCGCAGGAATCCGGTGCTTCCGGATCGTTTCGATCCATTCATCCAGAGACGGCTCACTGATGATGACCGTCTCGAAATACTTCATCTCCCCATCCTCCACATACCGATACAGGAGACGCGCTCCGACATAATCATTTTTCCTTCCCTTGAATTTGGGATTTGTCCAAAGGCCGATGAGCAGATCTGTGATTTGGTCATAGCGGAAAGAGACGGATTCTGTTTCGCCGGTCCACTCGTTTATGAAATAAGTCGTGTAGCCAGTCTCATTTTGCACTTTTTTGAACGTTGTCGATCCCTTTTGGCGTGGCAACAGAAGAATTTTGACGAACACCCAGCCAAGGAAAAGAGCAATGCCGCCGATCAGCAAGTTCAAAAGCCACACCCCTTCGGGAAGCATGACGAAAAATAAATACAAAGCGCCTATGCCAAGCAAACCGATCAGTGTAAGGACAAAATAATAATAAAACCATTTTGCCTTTGACATTTCACTAGGCGGTTTTTCGGATTGTGAAAAGTTCTTTTGCATCGATTCGACTCCTCCCTTCCATGTTCTGTACGTTAGGGGAAGGGAGAAGGATTCAAATTCATCATCAAAAGTATGAATCGTTTAGTAGCTTCATCCGTATAGTAGGAGAGGTTTAATTTTAATAGAAAAGAGTGTTTAAATGATAAATTTACTTCTATTTTCGATCGTTGTCGGCATCGTTGCCGCAATGATTATCGTGCCGTTCACGTCGGTTTCCAAAGAGGGACAGCCCGCATTCAATAGAATCGGGGCGCTGTCGGCGACAGTTGTGCTTATGGCGATTCTCACATTCGGCCTTTATTACGTCACAAATCTGGACAGGAATTGGACCTCCTTATGGGCGTTGTTCCTTCTTGTAGCCATTGCCGGCGTCGTGTACTCAACCGGTAAAGAGCGCAGCTTCAAAGTCATCCTTGCGCTAATGGCATTGGCAGGAACTGCATTCATCCTAAGTGCGCCGCTCTTTAATGCAAATCAAAAATATAAAGCGGTCGAAATGGACCAACAGGTGGAAATCAAGGCGTTTGATGAAACGAAGACACCTGCAAGCGTTCCGCCCCAATTCGCTCGGAATAAAATGAAAAAAGCATTCGGCCAAGTGCCGAATACGAGCTATTACGAGCTCGGCCATCTGCAGATCCAAAAGGTGGATGGGAAGTTTGTCTATATCGCACCTGTCGAATTTTCGGGCTTCTTCAAATGGCTGAACGGGAAGACGACGCCTGGCTATTTCACAATGAGCGCAACCGATTCGGCGGACAACCCGAAGTTCGTGAAAACGGAAATGTCGTACACGCCTTCCTCCTACTTCCACAAACAAGTGGAGCGGCATATGCGGATGGCGGCGCCGGAACTCATTTTTTACGGCGACGTACAGCTTGAAATTGATGATGAAGGGAAGCCGCACTACATCCGTTCGTACGGAAACTTCATTACGGCAAGGAATGGGTTCGATGTCCAAGGGATTGTCATGGTGGATCCGGGCACCGGAGAAGTGAATCAATATCCACTTTCGCAGGTCCCAGAATTCATCGACGGGGCCGTTTCACCTGAAGCGGTGAGCCTCCAAAATAGCTATTTCGGAAAATACGTTCACGGATTCTGGAATTCAATCGTCGGGAAGAAAGATGTGAAGCTTCCTTCAGACGAAGGGACGGAGGCGAATGTCAGCCCGGTATTTGACGAAAACGGCCATATGTTTTATTTCACCGACTTTACGAGTCCGAAAGAAGAGGTCGACTCGATGCTCGGCTATGCGTTGACAGACGGACGCACGGGCGAGGCGACTTATTATACTGGTAATCTTGAAGAATCGTATATGGATTCACAAGGGGCCCTTCAAATTATCGAGAAGAAATTCATTGAGAAGAAATGGTCCGGGGAAATGCCGGTGCTCTACAACTTTTATGGCGAAGCGAGCTGGTTGACGCCGGTTCTCGACTCGAACGGCTTCCTGCAAAACTACTTCATCGTCTCAGCGGCGAACCCGGAAATCTCCGTGTATGCCACTTCACCGAATGAAGCACTGAGACTTTATAAAACAGCCTTGCAGCGCGGCGGAAGCACAGTCGACGGCAGCTCCAACGCTGAGGAAGGTAAGGCGGCAGTCAACGTCGTCCGGGTCTATAAAGAACGCGCCGGCGACTTCACAATCGTTTCCATCCTTGCCGACGATGGGCGAAACTATATCGTCTCAACCGAAGCCGTCCCGCTGGCGATCTACATCCAAGAAGGCGACCACCTCGTCCTCACCTATTACGAAACCGGTGAACTCTTCCTGCCGGTCAAGGAACTGAAGAACGCTACAATTGAATAAAATAAAGGCAGCCCCCGGAATTTCAGGGGATGCCTTTTATGCGTTTTTGGAAGCAAATCATTTTCCTGAAATTTTACCCACTGTCCCAGTTGATTGGAGTGCAGAGCGGCGACTCCAGCGGGAACGGCTTTTGCGAGTAAAAGCGCAGCGTTACGAGCAGGAAGTAGTAGTAGCTGCCTTAATTTCTGCAAAGTGCGCAGAAATACGGCAAATCGAACCCTACGCTGTTCGATTGGAAAGCGTCCGCTCGGAACAGAAATCAACATTTACAAGCAATTTTAATTATAAGAGTTTATTCAAAAGCACAGACTGCCCGAAGGCGAAGAAAGGTGACTGTTAATCTGCATATAAATTGCACGCTAGATGTATTTTCATGTACAATTAAGTCAAAGATAGTCAAAGTCAATGGCTTAACACCCGAAGAAAAGAGGTGACATCATGCGAAACATTTCCGACATTATTGAAGGGTATTTAAAGGCGATTATCGAAAAAGAAGATAGCGGGACCGTGGAAATTAAACGAAGCGAAGTGGCCGAGAAATTTCAATGCGTCCCTTCGCAAATCAACTATGTCATCAACACACGCTTCACCGTCGAACGAGGCTATGCAGTCGAATCGAAACGAGGAGGCGGAGGATACATCCGGATTTATCGCGTCCAGACAAATTCGCATAAAGAATTGATCGAACATATTTTAGAAGGAATCCAACAAGGCGCAACCTATACGATGGCCGAGGGGATCATTTACAGGCTGTTAAAAGAAGAAGTCGTTTCGGAAAGGGAGGGGAGGATCATCCTCGCAGCAGTGGACCGGACGACATTGCATTATCCATTGCCGGAACGCGACATGATCCGGGCACGGATTTTGCAGGCGATGCTTCAGACGCTTATTTACAAGCAGCTTGACTAGAATTTGACGAATACGAGGTGCACACTATGCTATGCGACAATTGCAAAGAACGGCCGGCTTCCGTGATTTTCACCCAGGAAGGCATGGGCGGATCTACGGAACGCCATCTATGTGAGAAATGCGCGTTCCAAACACAAATGTTTCATTTCGATCCAAACCAGGAACCGTTGTCGATCCAACAATTCCTTTCCCATTGGTTCGGCGGAAGCGAATCGGTACAGCCTTTTCAGCAGTCAAGGGACAGCATGCCGGAAGGACCGACTTGCCCGGACTGCCAATTGACGTTCAGGAAATTCCTGGACATTGGTAAATTCGGATGCCCGACATGCTATGACACGTTCAGAGAGCAACTGCCGCGCGTTTTCAGCAAGCTTCATAACGGACATACGACGCATGTCGGAAAAATACCTGAATCCTTTAATGAGCGGTTCGCTTTGAAGAAGAAAATCGAGGAAATCCGGTTGAGCATGCAAGATGCGATCATGGCGGAGCGTTTTGAAGATGCCGCCACATTGAGGGATGAAGCGAAGGCGCTGAAAGAGCGTTTGGCAGAGTGCGGCAATGGAGGTGATGGCAGCGATGTCGATCAATAAATTCATGAAAGGCGCCGTCACAGGTTGGATGACGTCGCATGGGGAGCATTCGGATATCGTCATGTCGACAAGGATCCGCTTGGCCCGGAATCTAAGGGGGTACCGATTCCCGATCGCGTTCACGACAGAAGAGGCACAAAAGGTTGACGCGCAAGTTTCGGCCGCCTTGCTTACTTCCGGCGAAAAAGGGTATGCCTATATGAAGATGTCGGAGCTCCCGGCGCTTGAAAGGCATGTGCTCGTTGAGAAGCATTTGGTCAGTCCGCAATTGACGGACGTGAAGCGCCATGGGGCGGTCATTCTTTCGGAAGATGAGACGCTGAGCATCATGGTGAACGAAGAGGACCATATCCGCATTCAATGCATCTATCCAGGTTTCCAGCTGGAAAATGCATATGAGCATGCGGACTCTGTTGATAACTTTTTGGAGAATGAACTTCCTTATGCCTTCGATGAGGATTTCGGCTACTTAACGAGCTGTCCGTCAAATACAGGCACGGGCATGCGGGCATCGGTCATGATGCATTTGCCGGCATTGACAATCACGAAGCAGATCGAGCGCATCATTCCGGCGATTGCGAGGCTTGGAATGATCGTCAGAGGCAGCTACGGAGAAGGAAGCGAAGCGCCGGGCAACATTTATCAGGTTTCAAATCAGACGACATTGGGCAAACCGGAGAAAGAGATCCTTTCCGATTTGAAAAATGTAGCTCTTCGGCTTATCGCCCACGAGAGGCGCTCCCGCGAAATCCTCCTTTCTAAATCGCGCGTCGCATTGGAAAATAAGCTCTTCCGTTCGCTCGGCACTATCACATATGCAAGGTTGCTGCCTTCAGGCGAAGCGGCTCGTTGCCTATCGGACGTCCGTCTAGGCATCGACCTCGGCATCATCGAGGATGTGGACATGTCCATATTGAATGAATTGATGATTTTCATGCAGCCCGGTTTTCTCCAACAATATGCCGGTGCAGAATTGACGGCGGAGGAAAGGGATATTTTCAGAGCCGATCTATTCCGTGAGCGACTGCGTTCCGAGCAGCAAATCGAAGGAAATAATAAAGAAGACTGAGCGATAGTTTTGCTTAGTACTTTTCTTTTTATTATACTAAAGTAAGAGATGGTCAAGAATAGTCAAAGTCAATTTGTTGGAATTGGATTGCTTCATGATCCATTCGAATAAAGTAAAAGGAATCCGCACATTTCAAGTGGGGACAGGATGGACGTTACTAGAGAAGGAGTGGAAGAATATGATGTTCAATCGTTTTACACAGCGGGCGCAGAAAGTCTTGCAGCTTGCACAAGAAGAAGCGATCAGACTGAAACACGAATCCATCGGTACTGAGCATATTTTATTGGGTCTCATTCGGGAAGGCGGCGGCATCGCTGCAAAAGCATTGGAAGCGATCGACGTCAGTTTCGATACGATTGAAAAAGGGGTGGAAGGACTCGTTGGATCCGGATCGAAGGAAGTCGGACCCATCGTCCATTACACACCAAGAGCGAAAAAGGTCATTGAGCTATCTGTCGATGAATCCCGTAAGCTCGGCCATTCCTATATCGGGACGGAGCATATTCTGTTGGCGCTCATCCGTGAAGGGGAAGGGGTTGCTGCCCGCGTATTGAATAATGCGGGAGTGAGCTTGAACCGTGCAAGGCAGCAAGTGCTCCAATTGCTCGGAAGCAATGACAGTTCCGTCGGCAATCAAGGCACTTCATCATCCGCCTCCACACCGACGCTCGACAGCCTTGCCCGTGACTTGACGGAAGTGGCGCGTGAAGGGACGCTTGACCCGGTCATTGGCCGCAGCAAGGAAATTACACGTGTCATCGAGGTGTTGGCTCGCCGTACGAAGAACAACCCTGTATTGATCGGGGAGCCGGGTGTCGGTAAAACGGCAATCGCGGAAGGGCTTGCACTTCAGATCGTCAATAATGAAGTGCCCGAAATCCTGCGTGATAAACGTGTCATGACACTGGATATGGGAACGGTCGTCGCGGGTACGAAATACCGAGGAGAGTTCGAGGACCGCATGAAGAAAGTGATGGAGGAAATCCGTCAAGCGGGCAATATCATTCTATTCATTGATGAGTTGCATACACTGATCGGGGCTGGCGGAGCCGAAGGGGCGATCGATGCTTCCAACATTCTGAAACCGTCACTCGCCCGTGGGGAATTGCAATGCATCGGTGCCACGACGCTTGATGAATACCGTAAATATATTGAAAAAGACGCTGCGCTTGAAAGACGTTTCCAACCGATCCAGGTCGATGAACCGACTGTCGAAGAGACGATCTTGATTATCAAAGGATTGCGCGATCGCTATGAAGCACACCACCGAGTGAAAATAACGGATGAAGCGATCGAGGCAGCTGCGAAAATGTCAGATCGGTATATCTCAGACCGCTTCCTGCCGGATAAGGCGATCGACTTGATCGATGAAGCGGGATCGAAAGTACGTCTCCGTTCGTATACGACGCCTCCGAATTTGAAGGAGCTTGAAGCGAAGCTGGAAGCGATCCGCCATGAAAAGAATGCCGCGGTGCAAAGCCAGGAATTCGAAAAGGCGGCATCATTCCGCGATAAAGAGCAGAAAATGAAGGAAGAGCTCGAAACGACGAAGACGGAATGGAAAGAGAAGCAAGGGAAAAAAGAATCGGAAGTGACAGTGAACGATATTGCGGAAGTTGTGGCAATGTGGACGGGAGTTCCGGTCGCGAAAATTGCCGAGACGGAAACCGCAAAGCTGTTGAATATGGAAGGCCTTCTGCATGAACGCGTCATCGGGCAGAAAGAAGCTGTAACAGCCATTTCAAGGGCGATCCGGAGAGCCCGTGCAGGATTGAAGGATCCGAAGCGCCCAATCGGGTCATTCATCTTCCTCGGACCTACTGGCGTCGGGAAGACCGAGCTGGCTAGAGCTCTTGCGGAAGCAATGTTCGGGGATGAGGATGCGATGATCCGCATCGATATGTCCGAGTATATGGAGAAGCATGCGACGTCAAGGCTTGTCGGTTCGCCTCCGGGATACGTCGGATACGACGAAGGTGGTCAACTGACTGAGAAAGTCCGTAGAAAGCCTTACTCGGTCGTCTTGCTCGATGAAATCGAAAAGGCGCATCCAGATGTCTTCAATATTCTTCTACAAGTTCTTGAGGATGGAAGATTGACGGATTCGAAAGGCCGCACAGTCGATTTCCGCAATACGGTCGTCATCATGACGTCAAACGTCGGAGCGGAAACGTTAAAATCGAACCGTTACGTCGGCTTCAATTTGCAAGACGGCGAACGTGACTATGAGGATATGAAATCCACGATGCTAGAAGCGTTGAAAAAGGCGTTCCGTCCGGAGTTCCTGAACCGCGTCGACGAAATGATCGTCTTCCACTCGCTTGAGAAGGAGCACTTGCGTGAAATCGTAACGCTCATGTCGAATGAGCTGACGAAGCGTCTTGCGGAGCAGGATATTACGCTTGAGTTGACGGATGATGCTAAATTGAAAATCTCTGAAGAGGGATATGACCCGGATTACGGTGCACGGCCGTTGCGCCGGGCATTGCAGAAACATGTCGAAGACCGCTTGTCAGAGGAGCTGTTGAGCGGAACAGTCCTGACGGGCGGAACAGTCATCGTCGATGTAGAGGATGGCGAGTTCGTCGTCAAGACGGACCGCGTTGCAGTGACGGAAAAACAATAATAGGATGGCCCTCCCGTAGAGTTCGCTATCTACGGGAAAGGGCTGTCCTTTTCGTATATGGAGGGTAATATGGCAAAACGGAAAACAAAATTCATGTGCAGGGACTGCGGCTACGAATCCCCGAAGTGGATGGGGAGATGCCCCGGCTGCGGCGAATGGAATACGATGGACGAGGAAGTCGAAATTGTAAGCAAAGGTCCGCGCGGTGCGTTTCAACATACTGCGAGCATCCAGCAGAAAGCGATGCCGATCAGTGCAATTGAAACGATGGAGGAGCCAAGGGTCAAAACAGAACTCGGGGAACTGAACCGGGTGCTTGGCGGGGGGATCGTGCCGGGCTCGCTTGTTTTGATCGGCGGAGATCCGGGCATAGGAAAATCAACATTGCTGTTGCAAGTGTCTTCACTTCTCGCGAATCAAAAGCAACGCGTCCTTTACATATCAGGTGAGGAATCAATCAGGCAGACAAAGCTGCGCGCCGAACGTCTCGGTGTTGCGTCGGATGAGCTGTTCATCTACGCAGAGACGGATCTTGCGAAAATACACGAGACGATCAATGATGTGAAACCGAAATTTGTCATTGCCGACTCGATCCAGACGATCCACCATCCCGAAGTGACGTCCGCGCCGGGCAGTATTTCACAAGTGCGGGAATGTACGGCTGAATTGATGCGCATCGCGAAGACGCAAAACATCGCCATTTTCATCGTTGGCCATGTGACGAAAGACGGACAAATTGCAGGTCCGCGCCTTCTCGAGCATATGGTGGATACTGTCCTTTATTTTGAAGGGGAGCGTCATCATACGTATCGGATTTTGCGTAGTGTGAAGAACCGCTTCGGCTCGACGAATGAAATCGCGATCTTTGAAATGCTGCAATCCGGTTTGAAGGAAGTGTTGAATCCTTCCGAGCTGTTCCTGCGGGAAAGGTCTCAGGGTGGAGCGGGATCGACTGTCGTCGCGTCGATGGAGGGGACCCGTCCCATCCTCGTCGAAATCCAGGCGCTTGTGACGCCATCGAGCTTCAACTATCCGAAGCGGATGGCGACTGGTATCGATCAAAACCGTGTCTCCCTGCTGATGGCCGTCCTGGAAAAGCGGATGGGAATGCTCTTGCAAGCACAGGATGCCTATATTAAAGTCGCTGGGGGCGTGAAGCTTGACGAGCCTGCAATCGACTTGGCCGTCCTTGTGAGCATCGTTTCAAGCTACAGGGATGCGGCTGCCGGAGCAACGGACTGCTTCATCGGCGAGGTGGGCTTGACGGGCGAAGTTCGCCGCGTCTCCCGTATCGAACAGCGCGTGACGGAAGCGGCGAAGCTCGGCTTTGAGAAGGTCATCATCCCTTCATCCAATATCGGCGGCTGGGACTTTCCGGAAGGGATTCAAGTTGTCGGTGTCGAAACGATAAGTGAAGCATTGAACATCGCATTTTCATGACATAAGGCAAGGGTATGGGACTTTGATAGGAAGTCCCATATCCCTGATTTTGCGATGCAAGGAACTTCCGGGGCTTTTCCATTGTCCTATACTTGTTGGGAAAACATTGAGTTTGATGGCTCAAAACGGCGAAGGATATGGAAAACGTGTATAGTTATCAGTAAGGAATGGAGGTGTTGTACATGTTGAAAAGAGTGGTTCAGATCGGACTGCTGCTAATCGGGGGAACGCTCGGCGTATTATTTTTACCGTATTTATTCACTTTATCTTCCTTTACTTCAAAGCCGATGGTTGACAATCCTTACGTAGCTGCTGTCCTAGGTGCACTTATTTTATATTTGCTGAGCCTTTTCATCGCAGACCCGATCGTGAATTTCATCAAATGGATGGAAGATCGTCTGTTGAAGGCTCCTATTTTCGATTTGCTGTTCGGGACGATTGGTCTGATGGTCGGATTGAGTGTCGCTTTTCTTGTCAGCTTCGGGCTGAGCAGTCTTGAAATCCCTTTTATCACTTCAGTTCTGCCAGTAGTGCTTTCCATTCTTCTTGGATACCTCGGTTTCCAGGTCGGCTTCAAAAAACGTGAGGAGTTTTCCCACGCTATTTTTACCGCAAGGAACAGCAGTCCGAAAAAGAGGGATGGCGGAGAGGCCGCGGGTCAGCCGGATGCCAAGCATCATAAGATTTTGGATACGAGCGTTATTATCGACGGAAGAATCGCGGATATCGCGTCGACTGGATTTCTGGAAGGGCTTCTCGTCGTGCCGCAATTCGTATTGACGGAGCTTCAGCATATCGCGGATTCGTCCGATTCATTGAAGCGTACTAAAGGTCGGCGCGGCCTTGACGTCCTGAAACGGTTGCAAACGGATGACGGGCCGAGCATTTTGATTACCGATGAAGATTTTGCGGATGTTGCGGAAGTCGACCTGAAGCTTGTTCGTCTCGCGAAGAGCATGAATGGCCAGGTCGTTACAAATGATTTCAATTTGAATAAAGTGGCGGACTTGCATGGTGTGGCGGTATTGAACATCAATGATCTGGCGAATGCGGTGAAGCCTGTCGTCATCCCTGGTGAAGAGATGCATGTTGCTGTCATCAAGGATGGGAAGGAGCATAACCAAGGCGTCGCCTATTTGGATGATGGCACGATGATCGTCATTGAAGATGGAAGGGTGCATATCGGCAATGCGATCGACGTCATCGTTACAAGCGTCTTGCAGACTTCTGCGGGCAGGATGATTTTCGCGAAGCCGAAGAACGGCAAGACCGCAAAGGCGCATTGAAGAAAGATGAGGAACGAAGATGGAGACATATACAGTACTGCTCCCCGCAGCGGGAAGCGGCCGGCGGATGGGTGCCGGGTTCAACAAGCTGTTTTTGGAGATGGCCGGCAAGCCGATCCTCATCCACACATTGGATGTGTTCGAACAGGATCCGGATTGTTCAGGAATGATCCTTTCCGTAAAAGACGAGGAAAAGCCGAAAATCGAAGAGATGCTTGAACGTTTCGGCATTACGAAAGTGGCTGCGCTCGTCGAAGGCGGAGCGGAGCGGCAGCAAAGCGTGGCGGCTTGCATCGATGCGCATCGATCGGGAGGGATCGTCCTCGTGCATGACGCGGCGAGACCTTTCATCAAGAGGGATGTCATCCGTAAGCTTGTCGAAGTTGCCCGAGAGGATGGTGCCGCAATAGCGGGTGTCCAGGTGAAGGACACGATGAAAGTTGCGCCGGACGGCATCGTCGAAGAGACGGTGGACCGTTCGAAGCTTTGGGCGATCCAGACGCCGCAAGCATTCCGCTATGAACTTTTGAAGGAAGCATCTGATAAAGCCGAAGCCGAGGGGTTCCTCGGAACGGATGAATCGATGATTGTCGAGCGGCTGGGACACCCGGTAAAAGTTGTGGAAAGTACTTATGATAATGTAAAAATGACGACGAAAGAGGACCTCCTGTTTGGAGAGGTCCTCTTGAAACAGAGACGGCAGGAGGATTTTCAATGATTCGGATAGGACAAGGGTTTGACGTGCACCAGTTTGAGGAAGGGCGGCCACTGATCATCGGCGGCATTACGATTCCTTACGAAAAAGGATTGACGGGGCATTCCGACGCGGATGTCTTATTGCATACGGTGACGGACGCTGCGCTCGGAGCAATCGGGGAAGGGGATATCGGCAGGCATTTCCCGGACACCGACGAAGCATTCAAAGATGCGGATTCAGCGATCCTTCTTCAAAAAGTGTGGGAAATTGTAGAGTCGAAAGGCTACCGGTTGGGCAATATCGATTGCACGATCATGGCACAAAGGCCGAAAATGGCGCCGCATATAGAAACGATCCGTGCCCGTATTGCAGAGTTGCTGAATGCGGATGTAACGCAAGTGAACGTCAAAGCAACGACGACCGAAAAACTTGGATTCGTCGGCAGGGAAGAAGGGATCGCCTCGATGGCGACAATCCTTCTCTTGAAAGACTGAGCCCTTTCAAATTGGATGAAGCAGTGATAAAATGACACTTGAATTAATCAAGAACGGAGATGCACTCAAATGACAACAGAAGTACGTGTACGTTATGCGCCGAGCCCGACCGGCCATTTACATATCGGCGGAGCCCGGACAGCATTGTTCAACTACCTATTCGCAAAACACCATGGCGGGAAATTCATCATCCGCATCGAAGATACTGACACGGAGCGGAATATCGAAGCGGGAGAACTGTCCCAACTTGATAATTTGAAGTGGCTTGGAATCCATCATGACGAGTCTGTTGATGTCGGCGGGGAGTATGGTCCCTACCGCCAAATGGAGCGTCTTGACCTGTATACGAAATATGCGCAGGACATGCTTGACGGGGGGCATGCCTATAAGTGTTTCTGTACGCCGGAGGAGCTTGAAGCTGAGCGCGAAAAACAGAAGGCTTCCGGAATCGCCGCGCCGATGTACGCGGGCACTTGTCGCAATCTGACTGCAGAGGAAGTCGCTGAAAAGGAAGCAGCGGGCATGCCTTACACAATCCGCATGCGTGTACCTGAAAACGTCACATACACGGTGGATGATCTCGTGCGTGGGGAAGTGGCGTTCGAATCGAAGGATGTCGGCGACTGGGTGCTTGTGAAAGCGAATGGCATCCCGACATACAATTTTGCGGTCGTCATCGATGACCACTTAATGAAAATCTCCCACGTCTTCCGCGGTGAAGAGCATTTGACGAATACGCCAAAACAATTGATGGTATACGATGTGTTCGGCTGGGAGTATCCGCGTTTTGGACATATGACGTTAATTGTCAATGAAGAGCGCAAAAAGCTTTCGAAGCGGGATGAGTCGATCATCCAGTTCATTTCCCAGTACAAGGATCTTGGCTACTTGCCGGAAGCGATGTTCAACTTCTTTGCATTGCTTGGCTGGTCGCCGGGCGGGGAAGAAGAGATTTTCACACATGATGAATTGATCAAGCTTTTTGACGAAAGCCGCTTGTCCAAATCGCCGTCCATGTTCGATAAGACGAAGCTCACGTGGATGAATAACCAATACGTGAAGAAGCTTAGCCTGGACGAAGTGATCGAATTGACGTTGCCGCATCTTCAGGCTGCGGGACGTGTGAGCAAAGAGATGACGGAAGAGGAGCGCAACTGGGTCCATGACCTGATTGCCCTTTACCAGGCGCAATTGAGCTTTGGGGCTGAAATCGTCGAATTGACCGCCCAATTCTTCAATGACCATATTGAATATGATGAACAATCCAAGGAAGTTCTTGCAGGCGAACAAGTTCCGGAAGTGATGGCATCGTTCCAACGTCAATTGGCTGCGCTTGAATCATTCGATCCCGCTTCGATCAAAGCGGCGATCAAAGAAGTGCAGAAGGAAACTGGCCATAAAGGGAAGAATCTATTCATGCCGATCCGCGTTGTCACAACTGGACAGACGCACGGTCCTGAATTGCCAGATTCCATCGCGTTGATCGGCAAAGAAAAGGCGATTGAACGCGTTTCAAAATACGCCCAGGCATAAAATCATTTAGTTGACTTTAGGCATTATCGATGTACAATTGACGTACATTCAATAAAAAAGACTCGAAAGCTTTGATAAGGAGAAGTACACATCGCATGCTCTCCAGAGAGGGTCATCACCGGCTGTAAGTGACCTGTGCCTCTGCAATGTGGAAATGCCCCTTTGAGCGCCGTGCCGAACGAACAAGTAGGCCGGACGCATCGCCAGCGTTACAGGCGTCAAGCGGGAAGGGGAGAAACTCCTTCCAAGCGGAGTGGAACCGCGCATACAATGCGTCTCTGTCTAGTCATGGACAGGGACGCTTTTTGTGTTGTGCGGAAATTAGAAACGGAGGTCGAAAAAACAGTGTTTCGGAGGATGAAGGAAGACATCCACTGCATATTTGAACAAGATCCTGCTGCACGCAGCACATTTGAGGTGGTGCTGACGTATTCCGGCCTCCATGCAGTGTGGGCGCACCGGATTGCGCATGCATTCTATAAAAAGAATCTGTTGTTTCTGGCAAGACTCATTTCACAGATCAGCCGCTTTTTCACAGGCATCGAAATCCATCCCGGCGCGACGATTGGCAGGCGCTTATTCATTGACCATGGCATGGGGATTGTCATTGGGGAAACTTGTGAAATCGGTGATGACGTTACGCTGTACCAAGGCGTGACATTGGGCGGAACGGGCAAAGAAAAAGGAAAACGCCACCCGACTCTTGGCAATAATGTACTTGTCGCTTCGGGAGCGAAAGTGCTTGGTTCCATTACAATTGGTGAAAACAGCAAGATCGGGGCAGGATCGGTCGTTTTGATCGATGTACCTGCCGATTCGACAGTCGTCGGCATACCGGGCAAAGTTGTCGTGACAAACGGTGTACGGGTAAGGGATAAACATGACCACCGGAATTTGCCGGACCCTGTTGAGGATACGTGCAACCGGTTGGAAGACGAGATTGCATTTTTGAAGAGACGAATTGAAGAACTTGAAAAGAAAGAAGGGAAAACCGATGAGTATTCAAATTTATAATACATTGACACGGAAGAAGGAGCCTTTCATTCCGTTGGAAGAAGGGAAAGTGAAAATGTATGTATGCGGACCGACCGTCTACAACTACATTCATATCGGCAATGCGAGACCGGTCATCGTATTTGATACAGTCCGCCGCTATTTGCAGTATCGCGGCTATGACGTCAATTATGTGTCCAACTTCACAGATGTCGATGACAAAATCATCAATACGGCGAATGAGCTTGGCGAAGAGGTCGGGGAATTGACTGAACGCTTCATCAACGCCTACTTCGAGGACGTCGGGGCTCTCGGCTGCAGTAAAGCGGACGCCCACCCGCGTGTGACGGAGCATATCGATGACATCATCGCATTCATTCAAGTGCTCGTGGATAAAGGATTCGCTTATGAAGCGCAAGGAGATGTCTATTACCGCACGCGCAAGTTCGACGGCTATGGCAAGCTATCCCATCAGTCGGTCGATGAACTGAAAGTCGGTGCGCGCATCGAAGAAAGCGGTATTAAAGAGAACTCTCTCGACTTCGCGCTATGGAAATCGGCGAAGGAAGGGGAAATCGCCTGGGATAGCCCATGGGGCCCTGGCAGACCGGGTTGGCATATCGAGTGCTCCGTCATGGCAAGGGAGCATTTGGGCGATACGATTGACATCCACGCAGGCGGGCAGGACTTGACATTCCCGCATCATGAAAATGAAATTGCGCAGTCTGAAGCGATGACAGGAAAACAGTTCGCCCGGTACTGGATGCATAACGGCTATATTAATATCGATAATGAAAAGATGTCGAAGTCGCTCGGGAACTTCATTCTCGTAAATGATATCCGTAAGCAGATCGATCCGAGAGTGCTTCGATTCTTCATGCTATCCGTCCATTATCGTCATCCGGTGAACTTCTCCCAGGATCTCGTTGAGAGCGCCGCGAATGGACTGGACCGCATCCAAACGGCCTACAACAACTTGAAGCACCGGTTAGGCACATCCGCTGATCTTGGAGATCACCAGGACATATGGACACATAAGGTGGACGGCGCGGTCCGGCAATTTGAAGTCGCGATGGACGACGATTTCAATACGGCGAACGCCATTGCAGCCATTTTCGAGCTCGTGAAAACAGCCAACGTTTATCTGTTGGAGAAAAACACGCAAACAGCTGTCCTCGAATATTTCATTTCCGCATTCGACAAGCTCATGGAAGTGCTCGGCTTGCCGTTCAGTGGGGAAGAGCTCTTGGACGATGAAATCGAAGGGTTGATAGAAGAACGCTTGACTGCACGCCGTGAACGGAATTTCAGCCGTGCGGACGAAATCAGGGATCTTCTGAAGGAAAAGGGAATCGTCCTTGAGGATACCGCCCAAGGCACACGGTGGAAAAGGGGATGAGCGGCGTGTACACATTACGCGACATGGACGTGAAGCAGCTGAACGCCCTTGCACTCGCCTATATGGGAGATGCGGTTTACGAGCAGGCGGTACGTGAGCATTTGCTGCGCTCTGGCCGAGTGAAGCCGAACATCCTGCATAAGGAGGCAACGCGGTATGTATCCGCCAAAGCACAGGCATCTGCCGTCAAGATGATGCAGGAAACCGGCTTCTTGACCGAAGAGGAGGAGGCGGTCCTGCGCCGCGGGCGGAATGCGAAATCAGGGTCGGTCCCGAAGAACACCGACGTCGTGACCTACAACCATAGCTCCGGATTCGAGGCGGTCCTAGGCTATTTATATTTGCTCGGCAGGAATGATCGGGTAGGGGAAATCATCGGCAAGACAATGCAGTTCATCGAAAATCCGAATGAGGAGGGTGCATCATGACAAACCAGGAAACGGAATTGATCGGCGGCAAAAACCCTGTTGTAGAAGCGCTCCGTTCCGGCAGGGAACTGAATAAGATCTGGATTGCCGAAGGGTTGAATAAAAAAAGCATCGGCGAAATCCTGTCATTGGCTAAAAAAACGGGAATCATCGTCCAGGCGGTGCCGAAACAGAAGCTGGACGGCATGCTTGACGTGAACCACCAAGGCATTATCGCCTCGGTCGCCGCCTATTCCTACGCGGAACTGGATGATTTATTCGCTATCGCGAAAAACCGCGGCGAGGATCCTTTCTTCCTCATCCTTGATGAACTGGAGGATCCGCATAATCTCGGCTCCATCCTTAGGACAGCGGACGCTACGGGCGTGCATGGCATCATCATCCCGAAGCGGCGTTCGGTCGGTTTGACGGGAGTCGTTGCAAAAGCGTCCACAGGGGCGATCGAGCATGTCCCTGTCGTCCGCGTGAACAATCTGTCGCAGACGGTGGAGGAATTGAAGAAAGCAGGCGTCTGGATTGCAGGGACAGATGCACAAGGCTCACAAGATTACCGTTCGATGGACGCGACGTTGCCCTTAGCCATCATCATCGGCAGCGAAGGAAAAGGGATGTCCCGCATTCTGAAGGAGAAATGCGACTTCCTCTATCACTTGCCGATGGTCGGTCATGTGACGTCCTTGAATGCTTCTGTTGCGGCGTCTTTGCTTATGTATGAAGTGTTGCGCAAACGCAAGCCCCAAACGCCGGGGTCATGAAAAAAGACATACTGCTCGTCGATGGATACAACATCATCGGAGCATGGCCGGAATTGAGAAAGTTGAAGGTTGAAAGCCTCGCTGCAGCCCGCGACCGGCTCATCGAACGGATGGCGGAATATAAGGCGCATACAGGCTGGCGTGTCATTGTCCTGTTCGATGCGCATTTGAGCCGGGGAATCGAAAAGAAGGATTGGAAGCATAAAGTCGAAGTCGTTTTCACCCGTGAAAATGAAACAGCGGATGAACGGATCGAAAAGATGGTATCCGAGTTGAGCGGCCGCCGGGTGCAAATTCACGTCGCCACATCCGATTTAACGGAGCAATGGGTCATTTTTGCACAAGGCGCCCTCCGTAAATCTGCTCGCGAGCTAGAAATTGAAATGAATGAAATCGATAAATTGATCACGAAAAAAGTAAAGGAAATCCAAGAGGAACGACCGTTTTCAAAGATTCAACTGTCCGACGAGGTGGCAGAAATATTTGAAAAATGGCGTCGAGGAACGAAATGAACGGTTGACGCAAAAATTTTCCATACGGTATACTGATTGAAATGGCAATAACGAATCGGGGTGTGGTGATTGGCGGGAAATGTATACGTTCAAGGGGGTATTACTGATTTCACCGGTTTATCCGATGAAGAGCTTTTAGTTCGTATTCATGAAGGCAGCACGGACGCGCTGGATTTTCTTATTACCAAATATCAATCTTTCGTCAAAATGAAAGCGCGCTCATATTTCATGATGGGCGGCGATCGGGAAGATATCATTCAGGAAGGGATGATCGGCCTCTATAAAGCAATCCGCGATTTCAGGACTGATCGGCTTGCTTCATTCCGGGCATTTGCGGAGCTGTGCATTACAAGGCAGATCATCACAGCCATCAAGACGGCGACAAGGCAGAAGCACATTCCGCTGAATACTTCAGTATCGTTGGACAAGCCCGTGTTCGACGAGGAATCCGACCGCACTTTGCTGGACGTCATCTCTGGTTCCGAACTAGATGATCCGGAAGATTTGATGATTCATAAAGAAGACTTCATCCATATGGAGGGGGAAATCAACAAAGTGCTGAGCGGGCTTGAAAAGCAGGTCCTATCACTCTATTTGGAAGGGCAATCCTATCAGGAAATCTCGGACGAGTTGAATCGGCAAGTCAAATCCGTGGACAATGCATTGCAGCGCATCAAGCGGAAATTGGAACGGCATATGCAGGTGGATGCCGTACATTGAAGCGGGTCCGGAACGAGTTGCCAACCAATTTCCATCATGTTGACAGCATGAATATTAGGTGGTACTCTTTAGCAAGGCAATGACTATATACTTAGACTGTCGACAATCGTTGCACGATGGAAGTTCAAGGTGAAAAAATGTCTAAAAAGCTGATTCTATGCTGTGATCGTTGCGGGTCAAGAAACTATGTAATCCCCGCGGGGAATAAACAGACAACGGTCCGGTTCACGGTGAAAAAGTTTTGCAATCAATGCAATGAACATACAGAACATAAACAAACAATCTAGTTGCAGTAATATACTTAGTGTTCGGAGGTCTACGATTGAATGGGTAAGGTAACCGGCTTTTTAAAAGATGTCGTCTCTGAAATGCGGAAGGTCAGCTGGCCGAAGCGGAAAGAATTGACACGCTATACGATTGTTGTTATCGTAACAGTCGTTTTCATGGCAGTCTATTTCGGTCTTGTCGATTTGGGCATTTCAGAAGTAATGGAATGGTATCTTGCGTTATAATAGGACAGCATGAATAATCCTTGTTGAAAAATATCCCGTCTTCTTACATGAACGGGTTTTTTCATTTCTCTGAAATATATTGTGTAATCGGCTTATATACGGGGAATTTATTACTAAGATCTTAAAAGGAGGGACGGACACACAGTCCTACGTCATTATGGAAATGGAGAAAAATTGGTACGTCGTCCACACATATTCAGGCTACGAAAATAAAGTGAAAGCCAACCTTGAAAAACGTGTTGAGACGATGGGAATGCAAGATAAAATATTCCGCGTCGTCATCCCTGAAGAACAAGAAACAGACTTCAAAGATGGCAAAAAACGCACAGTCATGAAAAAAACATTCCCGGGGTACGTCCTCGTCGAACTTATCATGACAGACGACTCTTGGTACGTCGTCCGGAACACACCTGGCGTCACGGGCTTCATCGGATCATCCGGCGGAGGCGCAAAACCGACGCCGCTTCTACCGGAAGAAGTCGATTTCATCCTGAAACAGATGGGCATGAAAGAACGGAAAGCTGAAGCTGACTTCGTAGTAGGCGAAGTGATCGAAGTACTCGACGGTCCGTTCGCGCACTTCCAAGGAAAAGTGGAAGAAATCGATCAGGACAAAGGGAAAGTCCGTGTTTCCGTCGACATGTTCGGCAGAGAGACAATCATGGAACTTGACTTTGAACAAGTTGAAAAAATATAAGAGATTACCACTTGCAAGACGAGCATAATAGTGGTATCATTTCAAAGGTCAGACTGTAAACGAAAAACAGACTGGACGGATTAACCAAATTCTACCGGATGAAACCGGCAGGCACATATTGAGTGGGAGGGGCAACCCAATTACCACATCACGGACTTAAGGAGGTGTGTCTCGTGGCTAAAAAAGTAACCAAAATCGTAAAATTGCAAATCCCTGCAGGTAAAGCTAACCCAGCTCCACCGGTTGGACCGGCACTTGGTCAAGCGGGTGTCAACATCATGGGATTCTGTAAAGATTTCAACGCACGTACAGCGGATCAAGCAGGTCTAATCATTCCTGTTGAAATAACTGTATTTGAGGACCGTTCATTCACTTTTATTACAAAAACTCCACCAGCAGCAGTATTGCTGAAAGTTGCAGCTAATCTTCAAAAAGGTTCAGGCGAACCGAACAAAAAGAAGGTAGCTACTGTAAAACGTGATAAAGTTCGCGAAATTGCAGAACAAAAGATGGAGGACCTTAACGCAGCATCGGTTGAAGCGGCGATGGCAATGGTTGAAGGTACTGCACGCAGTATGGGAATCACGATCGAAGACTGATCGCGATAGTTCCATATCGTGTTTCTTTGTAGTGGGGGTTGCGCTTGTTCCTTGGAACACGCAACCCTTATTCGTGGGAGGTATAATCCGTTAAAACCACAAACGAGGAGGAAATTTTAATGGCTAAAAGAGGTAAAAAATTCACTGAGGCGGCGAAGCTAGTAGATCGCACACAAGCATATGACTTGAAAGAAGCGATCGAGCTTGCAAAGAAAACAAGCACAGTCAACTTTGACGCAACTGTTGAAGTCGCATTCCGTCTTGGGATCGACACTCGTAAAAACGACCAGCAAATCCGTGGAGCAGTCGTGCTTCCAAACGGAACTGGTAAAACTCAACGCGTTCTAGTTTTCGCTAAAGGCGAAAAATTGAAAGAAGCGGAAGCTGCTGGCGCAGACTATGCAGGCGATGCAGAGTACATCACTAAAATCCAACAAGGCTGGTTCGATTTCGACGTTATCGTCGCAACTCCGGACATGATGGGCGAAGTTGGTAAAATCGGTCGCGTATTGGGACCAAAAGGCTTGATGCCAAACCCTAAAACAGGCACAGTGACATTCGATGTCGCGAAAGCTGTTGCGGAAATCAAAGCAGGTAAAGTTGAATACCGTGCGGACAAAGCGGGTATCATCCACGCTCCAATCGGAAAAGCTTCTTTCGATAACGAAAAGCTTGAAGAAAACTTCAAAACTGTTTTTGAAACAATCCAAAAAGCTAAACCGGCTGCAGCTAAAGGAACTTACATGAAGTCAGTGAACATCACGACTACAATGGGTCCTGCGGTTAAAATTGATCCGTCAACTGTAGTTGTAAAATAAAATTATTGACAAGCTTGAAATCTTATAGTAAGATTTCGTTTGTTGTTAACTAAATCATTTGTACCGTAGACAGCAGGGGCGAACTTTCGCTTAATCATCCTGCCGAGGACAAGACGCTCTTTTCTTTTTAAAGATGACGACTTTTCTGCCCTCGTGGTCTACTTTGTGGATCGCGAGGGCTTTTCATATCGGTATGAATGACCCGAATTCTTACAGGAGGTGTCAAGATGAGCAAAGTATTAGAAGCTAAACAAGCGATAGTTGAAGAGATCTCAGGCAAATTGCAATCTGCAGTTTCCGTTGTCGTAGTTGACTATCGTGGTCTTAACGTGAGCCAAGTTACGGAACTTCGTAAACAGCTTCGTGAAGCAGGCATCGACTTCAAAGTTTACAAAAACTCAATGTCTCGCCGTGCTGCTGAAACAGCTGGACTTGAAGGGTTGAATGAGCATTTGGTAGGTCCAAACGCAATCGCATTCTCTACTGAAGATGTTGTTGCTCCTGCTAAAATCCTTAACGACTTCGCTAAGAAGAACGACAAGCTTGAAATCAAAGCAGGTGTGATTGAAGGAAACGTCGCTTCTGTTGAAGATATTAAAGCATTGGCAGATCTTCCATCCCGCGAAGGACTTCTTTCCATGCTACTCAGCGTTCTACAAGCTCCAATGCGCAACTTCGCGCTTGCAACAAAAGCAGTTGCAGAGCAAAAAGAGGAACAAGGCGCTTAAGTTTACTCAAGCGGCCTGAACAAAAATCTGCGGGATGATTCCCGACAAAACAAAACCTATTTAGGAGGAAAACATAATGACTAAAGAACAAATCCTTGACGCGATTAAAGAAATGACAGTTCTTGAATTGAACGACCTTGTAAAAGCAATCGAAGAAGAATTCGGCGTAACTGCTGCAGCTCCAGTTGCAATGGTTGGCGGAGCAGGTGCTGGTGAAGCTGCTGCTGAGCAAACTGAATTCGACGTAGTTCTTGCATCTGCAGGAGATCAAAAAATCAAAGTTATCAAAGTCGTTCGCGAACTTACTGGCCTAGGCTTGAAAGAAGCGAAAGAAGTAGTTGATAACGCTCCAAAAGCAATCAAAGAAGGCGTTTCTAAAGAAGAAGCTGAAGAAATGAAAGCGAAACTTGAAGAAGTTGGCGCTGGCGTAGAAGTTAAGTAATTTTTGAATAATGAAGAAAGGCTCGTCATGTTGGACGGGCTTTTCTTCGTTTTTTTATCTTCAAAGAAAAATGGGCAACCTTTCGGGAGGAAGGAGGATCAGTATGTCTGAACATTACTATTCTAAAAATCCAGCAGTTAAAAGTGATCCGAAGGAATGGCAAGCGACATTGCGCGACAAGCGTCTGCGTTTCAAGACGGATGCAGGTGTATTCAGCAAAGGGGAAGTGGATTTTGGTTCCCGCCTGTTAGCGGAAACGTTCACTATGCCTGATGTGGAAGGCGACGTGCTGGATGTCGGCTGCGGATATGGACCTATCGGATTATCGATCGCCGCATCTTTTCCGGATCGGAACATCCAAATGGTCGATGTCAACGAAAGGGCGATGGCGCTCGCGAAAGAAAATGCTGATTTGAACAGCATACGGAATGTGTCGGTTTATCCGAGCGATGCATTGTCGGCTGTAGAGGCGGAAGGCTTCGCCGCAATATTGACGAACCCGCCAATCCGGGCAGGAAAAGAGACGGTATTCAAAATCTATGATGGCGCTTTTTCGAAATTGGCTGCCGGAGGAGAACTATGGGTCGTCATTCAGAAGAAGCAAGGGGCCCCTTCCACAATGGCGCATTTGACGGAGACTTTCGGAAATGTGGAAACCGTGGAGAAGAAAAAAGGATATTTCATACTTAAAGCCCAAAAAACCTTGACCTGAGTGTTTTCTTGTGCTAGTATTGTAAAATGCATAAATAATATAATGCGGTCGTGTGCCCTTTTGCATAAGTTTTGGAAATCTAAGGCATACTGGCAATGGATAAAAGATTGTTAAACCGAAAATGAGCTCTTGCCAGAACTCGTTTTCTTTTTGTTTTTTCGATATCATACACTATTTTTATGATTTCGCAAAGGACTAATATTGTTTTGAGGGGTGAAAGAGTTGACAGGTCATTTAGTTCAGTATGGTCAACACCGTCAGCGCAGAAGTTTCGCGCGGATCAATGAAGTTCTCGAGCTGCCGAATTTGATTGAAATCCAGACGGCATCTTATGAGTGGTTCTTGGAAGAAGGATTGCGGGAAATGTTCCGTGATATTTCTCCGATCCAGGATTTCACAGGTAATCTTTCGTTGGAATTCATTGATTATCAACTTGGTGAACCGAAATACCCTGTTGATGAATCGAAAGAGCGTGACGTAACGTATGCAGCGCCGCTCCGCGTAAAAGTGCGATTGCATAACAAGGAAACTGAAGAAGTGAAGGAACAGGACGTTTTCATGGGTGACTTCCCGCTTATGACTGAAAACGGAACGTTCATCATCAACGGTGCGGAAAGGGTTATCGTATCCCAGCTCGTCCGATCCCCGAGTGTCTACTTCAATGATAAGACGGACAAGAATGGTAAGCGTGGATTTGCGGCGACTGTCATTCCGAACCGCGGTGCATGGCTTGAGTATGAGACTGACGCGAAAGACGTAGTTCATGTCCGAATCGACCGTACCCGTAAATTGCCGATTACCGTCCTTCTCCGTGCGCTTGGTTTTTCAACGGATCAAGAGATCATCGATTTGATCGGAGACAACGAGTATTTGCGCAATACGCTTGAAAAGGACAACACGGAAACGTCAGAAAAGGCGTTGCTTGAAATTTATGAGCGTCTCCGTCCCGGCGAACCGCCGACATTGGACAGCGCCAAAAGCCTGCTGTACTCCCGCTTCTTCGACCCGAAAAGGTATGATTTGGCGAACGTAGGCCGTTATAAAATGAACAAGAAGCTTCATCTGCAAAACCGTCTGTTCAACCAAACAGTTGCGGAAACACTTGCAGACCCGGAAACAGGTGAAATTCTAGTTGAGAAGGATCAGTTGCTAGACCGACGGACGTTGGATCGCCTATTGCCTCATCTTGAAAAAGGTGTCGGCATCCAGGAAGTATCGCATGTCGGCGGAGTGCTGGAAGATGACATCACAATCCAGACGATCAAGATCTATGCTCCGAAGAGCGAAGAGAAGCAAGTGATCAATGTCATTTCGAATGCGGGCATCGATGAGTCGGTGAAACATGTTACACCTGCGGACATCGTCGCTTCCATCAGCTATTTCTTCAACTTGTTGCATGGAGTAGGAAATACGGATGATATCGACCATCTCGGAAACCGTCGTCTACGTTCGGTTGGTGAATTGCTGCAAAACCAATTCCGAATCGGATTATCCCGTATGGAACGTGTCGTTAAAGAACGTATGTCCATCAATGACACACAATCGATCGTGCCTCAGCAATTGATCAATATCAGACCGGTCATTGCTTCCATCAAGGAATTCTTCGGTAGCTCCCAGCTATCTCAATTCATGGATCAGACGAACCCGCTTGCCGAATTGACGCATAAACGACGTCTGTCTGCATTGGGACCTGGTGGTTTGACGAGGGAGCGCGCGGGCATGGAAGTCCGTGACGTCCACTATTCCCACTATGGCCGTATGTGTCCGATTGAAACGCCGGAAGGCCCGAACATTGGATTGATCAACTCCCTTTCAACATTTGCGAGAGTGAATAAATTCGGTTTCATTGAAACGCCTTATCGGAAGGTTGACCCTGAAACTGGACGCGTCACTCACCAAATCGATTATTTGACTGCGGATATCGAGGATAACTATGTCGTTGCGCAGGCGAATGCGCCGCTCAACGAAGACGGTTCTTACGTAAATGAAGAAGTTGTCGGACGTTTCCAAGGGGATAACACAGTGTTCAAGCGCGAGCAGATCGACTATATGGACGTATCTCCTAAACAAGTTGTCTCTGCAGCGACTGCTTGTATCCCATTCCTTGAGAACGATGACTCGAACCGTGCCCTGATGGGTGCGAACATGCAACGTCAAGCTGTACCTTTGTTGAACCCGGAAGCCCCATTTGTCGGTACGGGTATGGAGCACGTGTCAGCGCGTGACTCAGGGGCTGCCGTTATTGCGAAATACCACGGAATCGTCGAGCATGTCGAAGCGAAGGAAATTCGCATTCGTCGCATCGAGGCAGTGGATGGCAAAGAAGTGAAGGGCGACTTGACGATTTACAGGCTCGATAACTTCATCCGTTCCAACCAAGGGACTTGCTATAACCAACGTCCGATCGTCAGTGTCGGAGATCGTGTGAAACCGCGCGACATCCTTGCAGACGGACCGTCCATGGATAAAGGGGAGCTTGCGTTAGGCCGCAACGTTCTCACGGCATTCATGACATGGGACGGATATAACTATGAAGATGCCATCATCATGAGCGAACGTCTTGTGAAAGATGATGTCTTTACTTCGATCCATATCGAAGAGTACGAATCGGAAGCCCGGGACACGAAGCTCGGACCTGAAGAGATCACTAGGGATATCCCGAACGTTGGGGAAGAAGCCCTTCGCAACTTGGATGACCGCGGTATTATCCGTATCGGTGCAGAAGTTCGCGACGGTGACATTCTCGTCGGAAAAGTGACACCTAAAGGGGTGACCGAACTGACAGCTGAAGAAAGGCTGCTACATGCCATCTTCGGTGAAAAAGCGCGTGAAGTACGTGATACTTCATTACGTGTTCCTCACGGTGCAGGCGGAATCGTCCTTGACGTGAAAGTGTTCAATCGTGAAGATGGAGACGAATTGCCACCGGGCGTAAATCAGCTCGTCCGTGCGTATATCGTACAGAAGCGTAAAATATCCGTAGGGGATAAGATGGCTGGACGCCATGGTAACAAAGGGGTCATTTCCCGTATCCTGCCTGAATCGGATATGCCATACCTTCCGGACGGAACGCCGATCGATGTCATGTTGAACCCGCTTGGGGTGCCATCCCGTATGAACATCGGACAGGTATTGGAGATGCACCTTGGAATGGCTGCCCGGAATCTGGGCATTCATATGGCTTCGCCGGTATTTGACGGTGCGAACGAAGAGGATGTCTGGACGACGATGGAAGAAGCGGGCATGAACCGCGACGGAAAGACGATCCTTTACGATGGCCGTTCAGGTGAACCATTCGATAGCCGCGTATCTGTCGGCGTCATGTATTTGATCAAGCTTGCGCATATGGTCGACGATAAGCTGCATGCTCGTTCGACTGGACCATACTCGCTCGTTACACAACAGCCGCTCGGAGGGAAAGCCCAATTCGGCGGACAGCGTTTCGGAGAGATGGAAGTGTGGGCGCTTGAAGCATACGGTGCCGCGTATACATTGCAAGAAATTCTTACCGTCAAGTCGGATGACGTCGTCGGCCGTGTGAAAACGTACGAAGCGATTGTCAAAGGCCAAAGCGTTCCGCAGCCAGGCGTTCCTGAATCATTCAAAGTATTGATCAAAGAACTGCAAAGCCTTGGGTTGGACGTGAAGATGCTGACGGAAGAATTCGAAGAAATCGAAATGCGAGATCTCGATGATGATGACGATATGCAACCAACAGATGCATTGAATCTCATGGCTGAAGATCAAACGGTTTGATGAATTAATTTACACAATTGGATAGGGGAGCTATGAACGCTCCTCTATTTTAAACGATACTGATGAGAGTCCATCGCGGAGATAAGATAAGAGGGAGGTAGGCTCCTTGATAGATGTAAACAATTTTGAGTATATGAAAATCGGCCTTGCTTCACCGGATAAAATTCGTTCTTGGTCTTATGGTGAAGTAAAAAAACCCGAAACGATCAACTATCGTACGTTGAAGCCCGAGAAAGACGGTCTGTTCTGTGAACGGATCTTCGGACCTACAAAAGACTGGGAATGTCATTGTGGAAAATATAAGCGCGTCCGTTACAAAGGCGTAGTCTGTGATCGATGCGGCGTCGAAGTGACCCGTCAAAAAGTGCGCCGTGAGCGTATGGGACATATCGAGCTTGCGGCACCGGTCACGCATATTTGGTATTTCAAAGGCATCCCGAGCAGAATGGGTCTTATTCTCGATATGACGCCGCGTGCGTTGGAAGAAATCATTTATTTCGCATCATACGTTGTCGTCGATCCTGCAGATACGCCGCTTGAGCGGAAACAATTGCTTTCCGAGAAGGAATTCAGACTGTACCGTGAAAAGTACGGCTCGAAATTCCAGGCGCTCATGGGCGCAGAAGCGATTGAGCAGCTTCTGATGGCAATTGATTTGGATAAAGAAACGGAAATGCTGAAAGAAGAATTGAAGACAGTACAAGGTCAACGCCGTACACGTGCAATCAGACGCTTGGAAGTCGTCGAATCTTTCCGTAACTCCGGAAACCGTCCGGAATGGATGGTTCTCGAAGTTTTGCCGGTCATTCCTCCTGAGCTGCGCCCAATGGTACAGTTGGACGGCGGCCGTTTCGCAACATCCGACTTGAACGATCTTTACCGGAGGGTCATTAACCGTAACAACCGGTTGAAGCGTCTTCTTGATCTCGGAGCACCTGGCATCATCGTTCAGAACGAAAAGCGTATGCTTCAGGAAGCCGTCGACGCGCTCGTTGATAATGGACGACGCGGACGTCCGGTTACTGGACCAGGAAATCGTCCGTTGAAATCCCTCTCCCATATGTTGAAAGGGAAGCAAGGTCGCTTCCGTCAAAACCTATTGGGTAAACGGGTCGATTATTCTGGCCGTTCGGTTATTGTTGTCGGTCCTAACTTGAAGATGTACCAATGTGGTCTTCCGAAAGAGATGGCTATTGAATTGTTCAAGCCATTCGTCATGAAGGAATTGGTCGAACGCGGACTTGCTCACAACATCAAGAGTGCAAAACGTAAGATCGAACGTTTGCATTCCGAAGTTTGGGATGTCCTCGAAGACGTCATTAAAGAGCATCCGGTCCTACTGAACCGTGCCCCTACCCTTCATAGACTTGGAATCCAGGCGTTCGAGCCGATGTTGGTGGAAGGCCGTGCCATCCAGCTTCATCCACTCGTATGTACAGCATACAACGCCGACTTTGACGGTGACCAAATGGCTGTCCACGTTCCGCTTTCAGCAGAGGCTCAAGCTGAAGCGCGATTGCTCATGCTTGCCGCACAAAACATCTTGAACCCGAAAGACGGAAAACCGGTCGTTACTCCATCCCAGGATATGGTATTGGGTAACTACTACCTTACGTTGGAAAGGGAAAGGTCCATAGGTGAAGGATCGATCTTCAGCAATATGAATGAAGCTTTGATTGCATATCAAACAGGTCATGTCCATTTGCACACGAGAATCGCAATCCAAGCTGGTTCCTTGAACAACCCGACATTTACAGAAGAACAGAACCGCAAGCTTTTATTGACGACGATCGGGAAGCTTATTTTCAATGAAATCCTTCCTGAAACGTTCCCATACATCAATGAGCCGACGAACCACAATCTACAGATTGAAACGCCGGATAAATACTTCATTGATGGAACGGTCGATGTCAAAGAGCATATTCAAAATGCGGAGATCGTCCTTCCGTTCCGTAAGAAAATTCTGGGTAACATCATCGCGGAAATCTTCAAGAAGTTCCATATTACGGAAACTTCAAGAATGCTTGACCGGATGAAAAACCTTGGTTTCAAATATTCAACTCGCGCAGGCATCACGGTCGGTATTTCTGACATCGTCGTATTGCCGAACAAAGATGAAATCCTGCAAGAGGCGCAAGATAAAGTAGATAAAGTGACGCAGCAATTCCGCCGCGGTCTCATTACTGAGGAAGAGCGTTATGACCGAGTCATTTCCTACTGGAGCAATGCGAAGGACGTCATCCAGGATAAACTGATGGACTCTCTTGAAAATACAAACCCTATTTACATGATGAGTGACTCAGGTGCCCGTGGTAACGCGTCCAACTTCACACAGCTCGCGGGAATGCGGGGACTGATGGCCAACCCGGCTGGCCGTATCATCGAGTTGCCGATCAAGTCATCGTTCCGTGAAGGATTGACAGTACTCGAGTACTTCATTTCCACGCACGGTGCTCGTAAAGGTCTTGCGGATACAGCGTTGAAAACTGCCGACTCCGGTTACTTGACACGTCGTCTTGTAGACGTTGCGCAAGATGTCATCGTACGCGAAGACGACTGCGGAACGGACAGAGGACTGCAAATCAGTGCACTTACTGAAGGAACAGAAGTCATCGAAACATTAGAAGAGCGTATTGAAGGCCGTCATACGAAGAAGACGATCCGCCATCCGGAAACGGGCGAAGTGATTGTTCCGAAAGATGGTCTTATCACTGCAGATCTTTCAAATGAAATCATCGGCGCGGGCATCGAAACAGTTACAATCCGCTCCGCGTTCACTTGTAATACAAAACACGGTATTTGTAAAAAATGTTACGGCATCAACCTTGCGACCGGTGAAGCAGTCGAAGTCGGGGAAGCGGTCGGTATCATCGCTGCGCAATCGATCGGTGAGCCTGGTACACAGCTTACGATGCGTACATTCCATACAGGTGGAGTTGCAGGGGATGATATCACATCTGGTCTTCCACGTATCCAAGAGATTTTCGAAGCCCGGAATCCGAAAGGTCAGGCAGTCATTTCGGAAATCAAAGGTGAAATCACCGAGATTGACGAAATCCGTGAAGGACAGAAGGAAATTACAATTCAAGGGGAAGTCGAGACGCGCAAATATCTCGCGCCGTACAATGCCCGCTTGAAAGTGCAAGTCGGCGATTCGATCGATCGCGGGGACATCATTACGGAAGGTTCCATCGATCCGAAAGAATTGATCGTCGTCAAAGACGTCGCGACTGTACAAGAATATCTTCTTAAAGAAGTTCAGAAAGTATACCGTATGCAAGGTGTTGAGATCGGTGATAAGCACGTTGAAGTGATGGTTCGCCAAATGCTTCGTAAAGTACGTGTCATCGAAGCAGGAGACACGGATCTACTTCCGGGCTCATTGCTCGATATCCACCAATTCGCCGAAGCGAATGCATCCGTATTGAAGAGCGGGAAAGCGCCGGCTACATCACGACCGGTTATTCTCGGTATTACCAAAGCGTCGCTTGAGACGGAATCCTTCTTATCGGCAGCATCCTTCCAAGAAACGACCCGCGTCCTAACAGATGCGGCGATCAAAGGAAAAACGGATGAATTGCTTGGTCTGAAAGAGAACGTCATCATCGGTAAGCTTGTTCCGGCTGGAACGGGCATGCAGCGCTATCGTCAGATCCAAATGGAACAAGACGAAGAGGCGACTGCAGCAGTTGTCGAATAAACAATGATTGAATGGGGAGAGAAAAAATCCTCTCCCCATTTTTTATTAATTGTTGACATGCTTCTTCGCAGATGATAATATACAAAAGGTTGATAGTTGAATGTCTGTACTTTGGAGGATGTACGAATGTCTTATGAAAAAGTCGAGCAGGCAAAGAAGACAATCATCGGTACAAAGCAAACAGTGAAAGCGATAAAGTCTGGCGTAGTGAAGGAAGTCGTCATTGCGAAAGATGCCGAAGAAAAGCTGATTGACCCGGTAATAGGGGAAGCAGCCCAGCACGGTGTTCAAGTAAGTTATGTCGATTCGAGGGAAAAGCTCGGTCAGGCATGCGGCATTCAAGTCGGTGCGTCCGTCGTCGCCATTACTGTATGATGGTTTTTGTGTGATGAAACACACAAAGACTTTGTTTTTACCCCAAAAATGAACCACCTGGATGTGTGGTCTTACAAAAAAGCACAGTGAAAGGAGGAAATCCGATGCCTACAATTAACCAATTGGTCCGTAAACCACGTAAATCGAAATCGGACAGTTCCAAGGCACCAGCACTCGGAAAAAGCTATAACAGCTTCAAAAAGTCGATGACAAATGTCAACTCGCCACAAAAAAGAGGTGTTTGTACTCGTGTGGGTACAATGACTCCGAAGAAACCGAACTCGGCTCTTCGTAAATATGCGCGTGTTCGTTTGACAAACACTTTGGAAGTGAACGCATATATCCCTGGTGAAGGTCACAACCTTCAAGAGCACAGCGTTGTTCTTATCCGCGGAGGACGTGTAAAAGACTTACCGGGTGTTCGTTACCACATCGTACGTGGAGCGCTTGATACTGCTGGAGTTACTGGCCGTATGCAAAGCCGTTCACAATACGGTGCGAAAAGACCAAAAGAAAAGAAAAACTAATAACGGAATGATTATTTCGAAAGGAGGAAAACAATATGCCTCGTAAAGGTCCTGTTGCAAAACGTGACGTATTACCGGATCCGATTTACAATTCGAAGCTTGTCACTCGTCTTATCAACAAAATGATGGTGGACGGTAAAAAAGGTACATCTCAAAATATCCTCTATGGTGCGTTTGAACTTGTGAAAGAACGCTCAGGTAAAGACGCTTTAGAAGTATTTGAAGCAGCATTGAACAATGTTATGCCAGTGCTTGAAGTACGTGCTCGCCGTGTCGGTGGTGCGAACTACCAAGTTCCGGTCGAAGTTCGTCCTGAACGCCGTACAACTCTCGGATTGCGTTACCTAGTGAACTACTCCCGCTCACGCGGTGAGAAAACAATGGAAGAGCGTCTTGCGAATGAAATCCTTGATGCTTCCAACAACACAGGTGCATCCGTGAAACGCCGTGAAGAAATGCACAAGATGGCAGAAGCGAACAAAGCATTCGCTCACTATCGCTGGTAAGATCGGACTTACACCTTAATCCGAAACGGAAGGAGATATACAAAATGGCTAGAGAGTTCTCCTTAGAGAATACTCGTAACATTGGTATCATGGCTCATATCGACGCCGGTAAGACGACGACAACTGAGCGGATCCTTTTTTACACAGGTAAGATCCATAAGATTGGTGAAACGCACGAAGGGGCTTCCCAAATGGACTGGATGGAGCAGGAGCAAGAGCGTGGAATCACGATCACGTCTGCTGCGACAACAGCTGCATGGAAAGGCCATCGTGTAAACATCATCGATACTCCAGGACACGTAGACTTCACAGTTGAAGTTGAACGTTCACTTCGCGTATTGGATGGTGCTGTAACAGTTCTTGACGCTCAATCTGGCGTTGAACCACAAACGGAAACAGTTTGGCGCCAAGCGACAAACTATAAAGTTCCACGTCTTGTTTTCGTTAACAAGATGGACAAAACAGGTGCGGACTTCCTTTACTCTGTAGGCACTCTTCATGATCGTCTACAAGCGAATGCGGTTCCTATCCAACTACCGATCGGTGCTGAAGATAATTTCAGCGGCATCATCGACCTCGTTGAAATGAAAGCTACTATGTACGGTAACGACCTCGGAACGGATACGACAGTTGAAGATATTCCGGAAGAATACCGTGAGCAAGCTGAAGAGTACCGTGAGAAATTGGTCGAAGCGATTGTAGACTTCGATGAAGATCTAATGGAAAAATACCTCGGCGGCGAAGAGCTGACAGTAGAGGAAATTAAAACTGCAATCCGTAAAGCGACACTTGCTGTAGAATTCTACCCTGTTGTTTGCGGTACGGCTTTCAAAAACAAAGGTGTTCAATTAGTCCTCGACGCAGTTGTAGACTACTTGCCATCACCAATCGACATCCCTCCAATGATGGGTGTCAACCCGGAGACAGAACAAGAAGAAGAGCGTCATTCCAGCGACGAAGAGCCATTCTCTGCTCTAGCGTTCAAAGTTATGACAGACCCTTATGTCGGTAAGCTTACATTCTTCCGTGTGTATTCCGGAGTTCTTCAATCAGGGTCATATGTCATGAACTCTACAAAAGGAAAACGTGAGCGTGTAGGACGTATCCTACAAATGCACGCGAACTCCCGTGAAGAGATTTCTGAAGTGCATTCTGGTGAAATCGCAGCGGCAGTCGGTTTGAAAGATACTGGAACAGGTGACACGCTTTGTGACGACAAAGCACCAATCATCCTTGAGTCCATGGAATTCCCAGAACCGGTTATCTCTGTAGCAATCGAACCGAAGACAAAAGGTGACCAGGACAAGATGGGTACGGCTCTTGCGAAACTTCAAGAGGAAGACCCGACTTTCCGCGCACACACTGACCAAGAAACAGGCGAAGTCATCATCGCTGGTATGGGTGAACTTCACCTTGATATCATCGTTGACCGTCTACGTCGTGAATTCAAAGTCGAAGCGAACGTCGGAGCACCACAAGTTTCTTACCGTGAAACATTCCGCACTGCTGCGGAAGTTGAAGGGAAATTCGTCCGCCAATCAGGTGGTCGTGGTCAATATGGTCACGTTTGGATCGAGTTCTCGCCGAACGAAGAAGGAAAAGGTTTCGAATTCGTAAACGCTGTCGTCGGTGGAGTTGTTCCTCGTGAGTATATCGGATCCGTTGAAGCGGGTGTTCGTGACTCCTTGAATAATGGTGTTCTTGCAGGTTATCCGTTGATCGATGTTAAGGCCCGTCTATTTGATGGTTCTTACCATGACGTCGACTCCAACGAGATGGCGTTTAAGATCGCTGCTTCCATGGCACTAAAAAATGCGGCTGCAAAATGTAATCCTGTTCTTCTTGAGCCAATGATGAAAGTTGAAGTCATCATCCCTGAAGAGTACATGGGCGACATCATGGGTGATATCACTTCACGCCGTGGTCGCGTGGAAGGTATGGACGCTCGCGGCAACGCACAAGTTGTCCGTGCAATGGTTCCACTTGCAGAAATGTTCGGTTACGCAACTTCACTTCGTTCGAATACACAAGGCCGTGGAGTATTCTCCATGACATTCGATCACTATGAAGATGTTCCGAAATCAATTGCAGAAGAAGTCATCAAGAAAAATAAAGGTGAATAATTAAATTTCATCCTTGTTTCCATCATTGATTACTTGTAAGATATGGATAGTTGGAGGGAGTTCTTTCTCCAGCATCCATGCTTATAAAAAATAAAACATTCATATTTTTAAGGAGGAATTCCACAATGGGTAAAGAGAAATTCGATCGCTCCAAGGAGCATGCTAACGTTGGTACAATCGGTCACGTTGACCATGGTAAAACAACTTTGACTGCTGCAATCGCAACAGTTCTTTCGAAAAAAATGGGTGGAGAAGCGAAATCTTACGCTGACGTAGATAACGCTCCAGAAGAAAAAGAGCGTGGAATCACGATCAATACTTCACACATCGAGTATGAAACTGACAAGCGTCACTATGCACACGTTGACTGCCCAGGTCACGCTGACTACGTTAAAAACATGATCACTGGTGCAGCTCAAATGGACGGCGGAATCCTAGTTGTTTCTGCAGCTGACGGCCCAATGCCACAAACTCGTGAGCACATCCTTCTTTCCCGTCAAGTAGGTGTTCCTTACCTAGTTGTATTCATGAACAAATGTGACATGGTTGACGACGAAGAGCTTCTTGAGCTAGTCGAAATGGAAATCCGTGACCTTCTTTCTGAGTATGAGTTCCCTGGCGACGACATTCCTGTCATCAAAGGTTCTGCTCTTAAAGCTCTTGAAGGTGAAGCTGAGTGGGAAGAGAAAATCGTTGAACTTATGAACGCTGTTGACGAGTATATCCCAACACCACCACGTGACACTGACAAGCCATTCATGATGCCAGTTGAGGACGTATTCTCAATCACTGGCCGTGGTACAGTTGCTACAGGACGTGTTGAGCGTGGACAAGTTAAAGTCGGTGACGTTGTTGACATCATCGGTTTGACTGACGAGCCAAAATCAACTACTGTAACAGGTGTTGAAATGTTCCGTAAGCTTCTTGACTATGCAGAAGCTGGCGACAACATTGGTGCACTTCTTCGTGGTGTATCCCGTGAAGACATCGAGCGTGGTCAAGTACTTGCTAAACCAGGTACAATCACACCACACACTAAATTCAAATCAGAAGTTTACGTTCTTTCAAAAGAAGAGGGTGGACGTCACACTCCATTCTTCTCTAACTACCGCCCACAGTTCTACTTCCGTACAACTGACGTAACTGGAATTATCCATCTTCCAGAAGGCGTAGAAATGGTTATGCCTGGCGACAACGTTGAAATGACAGTTGAACTTATCGCTCCAATCGCGATTGAAGAAGGTACTAAATTCTCAATCCGTGAAGGTGGACGTACAGTAGGCGCTGGCGTTGTAGCTAGCATCGAAAAGTAATAAACTTTTAAATCCCGCACTCGTGCGGGATTTTTTTAATGCTTTTCGATTGTTAAAAGGCATTTGGCGCGAATAAATACGACTGGATCTAAGGATTGCTGCCGCGGTAATGGGGAACAATCATTTAGAGCCCATTCTTTCCCGTTTAGGGTCCATTCTTTTAATCAAGGGCTCATTCTTTCCCGTTTAGGGTCCATTCTTCTAAACAAGGGCTCCATTATTCCATCCAGAACTCAATTAATCTCTCGCAGTTCAATCGCTTCTTCTACCACACGCCAAAAAGGGATGCGGTTCGCGAAAAACCTCACTATTTTTCACGTAAAATCCCACAAAACAGTTGAATTATAAGCAGCATCCTATTATAATAAAAAAGCTGAGAAAAGAATTTCGCCAAAAGGCTTGCGGGATTCTTTTTCTTTATGTATAATGTTGAATGTTGGTCTTTGACTGCGATGAAGCGGGAGGTTGCCGACACACCCGGCCGCTTTGCCATGGCATGTGTGTGGGAAATTTCCGTGGAGAATGTCTAGAAAATAGGCGAGAAGGAGGGAAAGTAATGGCAAAACAGAAGATTCGTATCCGTTTAAAAGCATATGATCACAGAATTCTTGATCAGTCAGCTGAAAAAATCGTAGAAACAGCAAAACGTTCAGGTGCAAGCGTATCAGGTCCGATACCTCTTCCAACTGAAAGATCTGTTTATACAATTCTTCGTGCGGTACATAAGTACAAAGATTCGCGCGAGCAGTTCGAAATGCGTACGCATAAACGTCTTATCGATATCGTCAACCCGACACCACAAACTGTCGATGCATTGATGAAACTCGATCTACCGTCTGGCGTTGACATTGAAATCAAACTTTAATCGCTAAAAATAAAAATTATTAATTTCAGGAGGTGTGACAAATGACCAAAGGAATCTTAGGGAAAAAAGTCGGCATGACGCAAATCTTTGCTGAAAACGGCGATCTCATTCCAGTGACTGTGATTGAAGCTGCTCCAAACGTTGTTCTTCAAAAGAAGACAGTTGAAACAGACGGCTACGAAGCAATCCAGCTTGGATTCGACGACAAACGTGAGAAGCTTGCAAACAAACCTGAAAAAGGACACGTTGCAAAAGCTGAAACGGCACCTAAGCGCTTCATTCGCGAATTCCGCGGAGTAGATGCAGCTGGGTATGAAGTTGGTCAGGAAGTCAAAGTCGATACATTCGCAGAAGGCGATATCGTCGATATTACAGGAGTATCAAAAGGTAAAGGGTTCCAAGGTGTTATTAAACGCCACGGATTCTCACGCGGACCAATGAGTCACGGTTCCCGTTTCCACCGTGCGCCAGGTTCACTAGGTGCGGTTGACGGACAACGCGTGTTCAAAGGTAAAAAATTGCCTGGACGTACTGGTGGAGACACTGTTACGATCCAAAACCTTGAAATTGTACGAGTTGACGCTGAGCGTAACTTGTTGCTAGTTAAAGGTAATGTTCCAGGAGCACGCAAATCACTTATCCAAGTGAAAAGCGCAATCAAAGGGAACTAAATCTTAAAGGAAGGAGGAAACAAAAATGCCTAAAGTATCCGTACTAAGTCAGACAGGTTCTTCAGTTGGCGACATCGAATTGAACGAAGCGATTTTCGGTATCGAACCAAATGAAGCTGTCCTATTCGAAGCATTGGTTCAACAACGCGCATCTTTGCGCCAAGGTAACCATAAAGTAAAAACTCGCGCGGAAGTTGCTGGCGGTGGCCGTAAACCATGGCGCCAAAAAGGGACTGGACGTGCTCGTCAAGGGTCGATCCGTTCACCACAATGGCGTGGAGGCGGTATCGTATTCGGTCCGACTCAAAGAAGCTACAGCTACAAGCTTCCTAAGAAAGTTCGTCGTTTGGCACTCCTTTCAGCACTTTCAACAAAAGTGCGCGATGAAGAAATCATCGTATTGGACGCTCTTACATTCGACGCGCCAAAAACAAAAGAATTCACGAAGGTCCTTACAGATCTTTCAATCGATAAAAAAGCATTGTTCGTAACAGCTGACCTTGATGAAGCAGTGGCATTGTCCGCTCGTAACATCCCTGGAATCAGCGTCGTTACAGCAAACGGCATCAACGTTCTTGACCTTGTCGCTCATGACAAGCTTGTCATCACAAAAGATGCAGTTCAAAAAATTGAGGAGGTGCTTGGTTAATGGAAGCACGTGATGTACTAAAACGTCCGGTCATTACCGAGCGTTCTTCAGAACAAATGGAATACAAAAAGTACACTTTTGAAGTAGACGTGCGCGCTAACAAAACACTTGTGAAGCAAGCTGTCGAAGAAATCTTCGGAGTGGAAGTAGAAAAAGTCAACGTACAGAACTACAAAGGCAAGTTCAAGCGTATGGGCAAACATGCCGGTTACACGAACAAGCGCCGCAAAGCGATTGTAACTTTGACTGCTGACTCAAAAGACATCGAACTATTCGAAATGTAATTGATTCGTAAATAAACGAAGGAGGGAACACCAATGGCGATTAAGAAATACAAACCTACCTCCAACGGACGTCGTAACATGACTAGCTCTGACTTCTCTGCAATCACTACAGACAAGCCGGAAAAATCATTGCTTGAACCAATCAAGCGTAAAGGCGGACGTAACAACCAAGGTAGGACGACTGTTCGTCACCAAGGTGGAGGCCACAAGCGCCAATACCGTGTCATCGACTTCCAACGTCGGAAAGATGGCATTCCAGGACGCGTTGCTACAATCGAATACGATCCAAACCGTTCTGCTAACATCGCCCTTATCAACTATGCTGATGGGGAAAAACGCTATATCCTAGCTCCAAAAGGATTGGAAGTAGGAATGACAGTAATGTCAGGTCCAGAAGCGGATATCAGAGTAGGAAACTCACTTCCACTTGAAAACATCCCGATGGGTTCTACTATCCACAACATCGAATTGAAACCTGGCAAAGGCGGCCAATTAGTACGTTCTGCAGGTACATCTGCACAACTACTTGGACGTGAAGGCAAATATGTCATCATCCGTCTACAATCCGGTGAAGTTCGCATGATCCTATCAACTTGCCGTGCTACAATAGGTCAAGTAGGAAACGAACAACACGAATTGATCAACATCGGTAAAGCAGGTCGTTCACGCTGGATGGGCAAACGTCCAACTGTACGTGGATCTGTCATGAACCCTAACGATCACCCGCACGGTGGTGGTGAAGGACGTACACCAATCGGCCGTCCGAGCCCAGTTACACCTTGGGGTAAACCAGCTCTTGGCTACAAAACTCGTAAGAAAAACAACAAATCCGACAAACTTATCGTTCGTCGCCGCAAAAAATAATGTGATGACACTGCGGTTCGGTAAGAGGACCGTAGTACAATCATCACGGGAGGAGGTTTTTCCATGGGCCGCAGCTTGAAAAAAGGACCTTTTGCAGATGATCATCTAATGAAAAAGGTCGACGCTCAAAAAGATGCACAAAAGAAACAGGTCATTAAAACTTGGTCTCGCCGTTCCACAATCTTCCCATCCTTCATCGGATTGACGATTGCAGTATATGACGGACGCAAGCACGTACCTGTCTACGTGACTGAAGATATGGTTGGTCACAAACTCGGTGAATTCGTACCTACGCGCACATACAAAGGTCATGGCGCAGACGATAAGAAAACAAGACGTTAATTGAGAGGAGGTTAATCTGATGCAACAAGCAAAGGCTACTGCCCGTACAGTCCGTATTGCTCCTCGCAAAGTCCGTTTGGTCGTTGATCTTATCCGGGGCAAGAAAATCGGTGAAGCTGTCGCAATTCTACGCCTGACGCCGAAAGCGGCATCTCCGGTTGTAGAAAAAGTTTTGAAATCAGCAATCGCTAACGCTGAACACAACTATGAAATGGATGTTGAGAACATGATCGTCAGCGAAGTATTCGTTGATGAAGGTCCAACAATGAAACGTTTCCGTCCACGCGCACAAGGTCGTGCAAGTGCGATCAACAAACGTACTAGCCACATTACAGTAGTGGTATCCGAAAAGAAGGAGGGGTAATTCGTGGGTCAAAAAGTACATCCTAATGGTTTACGGGTTGGCATCATTCGTGATTGGGATTCGAAATGGTATGCAGAAAAAGACTATGCGAATCTTCTACATGAAGACTTGAAAATCCGTGAGTACATCGAAAAACGCCTTGTCGATGCAGCAGTTTCCAAAGTGGAAATTGAACGTGCGGCAAAGCGTGTCAATATTACAATCCACACTGCGAAGCCGGGCATGGTGATCGGTAAAGGCGGTTCTGAAGTCGAAGCACTTCGTAAATCGTTGAACGATATCACTGGCAAGCGTGTACACATCAACATCGTAGAAATCAAACGTGCTGATCTTGACGCGAAATTGGTTGCAGAATCAATCGCACGTCAATTGGAAGGCCGTGTATCATTCCGTCGTGCTCAAAAACAAGCAATCCAACGCACAATCCGCGCTGGTGCAAAAGGAATCAAAACACAAGTTTCCGGACGTCTTGGCGGTGCTGATATCGCTCGTGCGGAACACTACAGTGAAGGTACTGTTCCTCTTCATACATTACGTGCAGACATTGACTATGCACACGCAGAAGCTGACACTACATATGGTAAGCTTGGCGTAAAAGTATGGATCTACCGGGGAGAAGTCCTTCCAGTGAAGAAGAACTCTGAGGAAGGAGGCAACTAATTATGTTAATGCCTAAACGCGTTAAATATCGTCGTGTATTCCGTGGTAAAATGCGCGGAACTACAAAAGGCGGAGCATCTGTACAATTCGGTGAGTTCGGCCTGCAAGCGACTGAATCAGGTTGGATCACAAACCGTCAGATCGAATCTGCCCGTATCGCAATGACACGTTACATGAAACGTGGCGGTAAAGTTTGGATCAACATCTTCCCACACAAGCCATATACGAAAAAGCCTCTTGAAGTCCGGATGGGTTCCGGTAAAGGTGCTGTAGAAGGCTGGGTAGCAGTAGTAAAACCAGGTCGTGTAATGTTTGAAATCGCAGGTGTGTCAGAAGAGGTTGCCCGTGAAGCACTTCGTCTCGCATCTCACAAACTGCCCGTGAAGAGCAAGTTTGTAAAACGTGAAGAAATTGGTGGTGAATCTAATGAAAGCTAAAGAAATCCGTGACTTAACAACTGCAGAAATCGAGCAAAAAGTGAAATCACTGAAAGAAGAGCTTTTCAACCTTCGCTTCCAATTAGCGACAGGACAATTAGAAAACACTGCACGCATCCGTGAAGTTCGCAAATCGATTGCGCGCATGAAAACTGTAATACGTCAAAGAGAGATCAGTGCAAATAACTGATGAAGGAGGTTGCAGCCATGACTGAGCGTAACCAGCGCAAGGTATATACAGGCCGTGTAGTATCCGACAAAATGGATAAAACGGTTACCGTAATGGTAGAGACACACAAAAAGCACTCTTTATACGGCAAACGTGTAAAGTATTCGAAGAAATTCAAGGCCCATGACGAATTGAATGAAGCGAAAATCGGCGATGTAGTTCGCATTATGGAAACTCGTCCACTTTCAGCTACAAAGCGTTTCCGCCTCATCGAAGTAGTCGAAAAAGCGGT
This sequence comes from Sporosarcina koreensis, assembly GCF_042655825.1. Taxonomy (NCBI): domain Bacteria; kingdom Bacillati; phylum Bacillota; class Bacilli; order Caryophanales; family Caryophanaceae; genus Sporosarcina; species Sporosarcina koreensis. The sequence continues at coordinate 320,883 of NZ_JBHSNP010000002.1, forward strand.
CATCATCTAATATCGTTCGGAAAGTAAATTCCGAGAGGAGGTAGCCTCAATGATTCAACAAGAAAGCCGTATGAAAGTTGCCGATAACTCAGGAGCACGTGAAGTTCTAACAATTAAAGTGCTTGGCGGAACAGGCCGTAAAACTGCAAATATCGGTGACGTCGTTGTTGTAACAGTGAAAAAAGCAACACCAGGTGGCGTTGTCAAGAAAGGCGACGTTGTCAAAGCTGTTATCGTCCGCACGAAAAGCGGAGTTCGTCGTAAAGATGGCTCCTACATTACGTTCGACGAAAACGCATGTGTTATCATCCGTGATGACAAGAGCCCACGTGGAACACGTATTTTCGGACCAGTTGCACGCGAATTGCGCGACAGCAACTTCATGAAGATCATTTCACTAGCTCCAGAAGTTCTTTAATCACATGACAGTGCCAATCAAGGAGGTGCGATGAAATGCACGTTAAAAAAGGCGATAAAGTTATGGTCATCACCGGAAAAGACAAAGGTAAGACCGGAGTAATCTTAGCCGCTTTCCCTAAAAAGGATCGCGTGCTTGTGGAAGGCGTCAACATTGTTAAGAAACATACAAAGCCGAATCAAGCAAATCCTCAAGGCGGAATCGTCAGCCAAGAGGCAGCTATCCATGTATCCAACGTCATGCCAATCGATCCTAAAACAGGTGAGCCTACTCGCGTAGGATACAAATTCGAAAATGGCAAAAAGATTCGTATTGCGAAAAAATCCGGTGAAGCACTGGACAAATGAGTAATGGATGAAAGGAGGTCCAACTGATGAGCCGATTAAAAGATAAATTTTCGAAAGAAATCACACCTGCTCTCATGAGCAAGTTTGAATATACTTCAGTAATGCAAGTACCAAAAGTAGAGAAAATCGTCATCAATATGGGTGTTGGTGATGCTGTTCAAAACTCTAAAGCGCTTGACGCGGCAGTGGAAGATCTAACAATCATTTCCGGTCAAAAGCCAGTTGTAACAAAAGCGAAAAAATCAATCGCTGGATTCCGTCTTCGTGAAGGAATGCCGATTGGAGCTAAAGTTACATTGCGCGGAGAACGCATGTATGAGTTCCTGGACAAGTTGATCTCAGTTTCACTTCCACGTGTTCGTGACTTCCGAGGTGTATCGAAGAAAGCATTCGACGGTCGCGGAAACTACACACTTGGTGTGAAAGAACAGCTGATTTTCCCTGAAATTGACTACGATAAAGTATCTAAAGTACGAGGAATGGATATCGTCATCGTTACGACTGCTAACTCCGATGAAGAAGCACGCGAGTTGCTAACGCAGTTCGGCATGCCGTTCCAAAAGTAAACTAAAGGGAGGCGAAAACGTGGCTAAGAAATCAATGATTGTTAAACAGAAACGTACGCCAAAGTTCAAGGTTCAAGAATATACACGTTGCGAGCGCTGTGGTCGTCCGCACTCCGTATATCGTAAATTTAAACTTTGCCGTATTTGTTTCCGAGAACTCGCATATAAGGGACAAATTCCTGGCGTTAAAAAAGCTAGTTGGTAATCCCCTAACTTGGGAAGGAGGTTAATGGAATGACAATGAGTGATCCGATCGCAGATATGCTTACACGCATCCGTAACGCGAACATGGTTCGCCACGAGAAGCTTGAGGTACCTGCTTCAAACATGAAAAGAGAAATCGCTGAAATCTTGAAACGTGAAGGTTTCGTCCGCGATGTTGAATATGTGGAAGATAGCAAACAAGGCATTATCCGCATTTTCCTTAAATATGGTCAAAACAACGAGCGTGTTATCACTGGTCTTAAACGTATCTCAAAACCTGGTCTTCGTGTTTACGCAAAAACAAATGAAGTGCCTAAAGTTTTGAATGGCCTTGGTATCGCCCTTGTATCCACGTCAAACGGTCTCCTTACTGATAAGGAAGCACGTGCAAAACAAGTAGGCGGAGAAGTCGTAGCTTACGTTTGGTAATCTGTAACAATTGAATGGAGGTGCAATAGAATGTCCCGAATTGGTAAACGTCCGATCGAGGTTCCTGAAAACGTGACAGTTACTATCGCTGATAATAACGTTGTCACTGTTAAAGGCCCGAAAGGCGAACTTACAAATACATTTAACGCTGATATTAAAATCGAGCAGGAAGGCAATGTCATCACTTTGACTCGCCCGACTGACTCTAAAGAACACCGTTCCATCCACGGAACAACTCGTTCCCTTCTGGACAACATGGTAACTGGTGTATCTAAAGGTTTTGAACGTACACTTGAACTTGTTGGGGTTGGGTACCGTGCTCAGCTTCAAGGCAAGAAACTCGTATTGAACGTAGGGTACTCCCACCCGGTTGAATTCACGCCGGAAGAAGGAGTCGAAGTAGAAGTTCCTGCAAATACGAAAATCATCGTTCGCGGTATCAACAAAGAGCGCGTCGGTGCATTGGCGTCGAACATTCGTCAAGTACGCCCGCCTGAGCCGTATAAAGGTAAAGGTATCAAGTATGAAGGCGAGCAAATCCGTCGTAAAGAAGGTAAAACAGGTAAATAATGCCGCTTAAAGGCATTCGGAAGGAGTGACCACGATGATCACGAAACAAGATAAGAACGCTACCCGCAAAAAACGTCACGCACGTGTGCGTACGAAAATCAGCGGAACTCCAGCGCGTCCACGCTTGAACGTTTTCCGTTCAAACAAACATATCTATGCACAACTAATCGACGATATGAATGGCGTTACGATTGCTAGTGCTTCCACTATGGATAAAGGGTTCGATTTGGACTCTAAGGCGAATGCCGAAGCAGCAGCTAAAGTCGGCGAGATGATCGCGAAGAAAGCCGTTGAAAAGGATGTCAAATCGGTTGTTTTCGACCGTGGCGGATACCTATTCCACGGCCGTGTGAAAGCTCTTGCAGACGCAGCACGCGAAAATGGACTGGAATTTTAATTAAGAAGGAGGGACATATTTCATGCGTCGTAATGATCAGAATAGAAGTGAATTCGAAGAACGCGTAGTAACGATCAACCGCGTAGCGAAAGTGGTAAAGGGTGGACGTCGTTTCCGCTTCACAGCACTTGTCGTTGTCGGAGATAAAAACGGCCGCGTCGGTTTTGGAACAGGGAAAGCGCAAGAGGTTCCTGATGCAATCCGTAAAGCAATCGAAGATGCGAAGAAAAACTTGATCGAAGTGCCAATGGTTAAAGGAACGACTCCACACGAAATTATTGGACGTTTCGGTGCAGGCCAAATCCTTATCAAACCGGCAGCACCTGGTACAGGAGTAATCGCCGGAGGACCTGTCCGTGCGGTACTTGAACTTGCAGGAATCACGGATATCCTTTCAAAATCCTTAGGATCAAGCACACCGATCAACATGGTACGTGCAACAATTGAAGGATTGAAGAATTTGAAACGCGCTGAAGAGGTTGCTAAGTTGCGCGGCAAATCCGTTGAAGAACTGTTAGGTTAAGGGGGGAAACACAATGGCAAACAAACTTGAAATCACCCTTACGAAAAGTGTAATCGGCGCTAAGCCGGCACAACGTAAAACAGTTGAAGCTCTCGGTCTGCGTAAGTTGAATCAGACGGTTGAACATCAAGACAACGTAGCAATTCGTGGCATGATCAGCAAGGTTAGCCACTTGGTCACTGTTAAAGAACAATAATGCACATTTTCGAAATAAGGAGGTGCCGATAAGATGAAATTACACGATATGAAGCCAGCTGAAGGCGCACGTAAAGCACGTAAACGTATTGGTCGTGGAATCGGTTCCGGTACAGGTAAAACTTCCGGTAAAGGTCATAAAGGTCAAAACGCTCGTTCCGGCGGCGGTGTTCGTCTTGGATTCGAGGGTGGTCAAATTCCACTTTTCCAACGACTTCCGAAGCGTGGATTTACGAACATCAATCGTAAAGAATACGCAATCGTGAATTTGGACGTACTGAACCGTTTTGACGAAGGTACCGAAGTTACGCCTGAATTGCTAATTGAAACTGGAATCGTGAGCAATGAAAAATCAGGAATTAAGATTCTTGGAAATGGGACTCTTGAGAAAAAGATTACTGTCAAAGCTCATAAATTCTCAGCTTCTGCTAAAGAGGCTATCGAGAAAGCGGGCGGGCAAGCAGAGGTGATTTAATGTTTCAGACAATCTCCAACTTTATGCGCGTTAGAGATATCAGGTCTAAAATCATTTTCACACTATTAGTGCTCATCGTATTCAGACTCGGTGCGTTTATCCCGGTCCCGAACGTTGATGCAACAGCTTTGCAACAATCAAACAACCAATTCATCGGATTTCTGAACATCTTCGGTGGTGGTGCGTTATCGAAATTCTCCATTTTTGCAATGGGTATCATGCCGTACATCACTGCTTCCATCATTGTGCAATTATTGCAGATGGATGTTGTTCCGAAATTCACTGAATGGGCGAAGCAAGGGGACGTCGGAAGACGGAAGCTTGCTCAATTCACAAGATATTTCACAGTCGTACTTGCCTTTATCCAAGCGATCGCCATGTCATTCGGCTTCAACCAAATGTTTGGTGGCACACTAATCCTTGGAGAAGGGGTTTCCACATATGTGGTGATTGCGATTGTCTTGACTGCCGGTACATCATTCCTGCTTTGGCTTGGTGAGCAGATCACCGCAAAAGGAGTCGGTAATGGTATTTCCATTATCATCTTCGCGGGTATCGTTGCTGCTATTCCGAACGCAGTGAACCAACTGTATGCAACTCAAATTCAAGATGCAGGGGACGCTTTGTTCATTCGTCTAGCTACGATGGCATTATTGTTGATCGTCATCATTGCGATCATCGTCGGAGTCGTTTACGTACAGGAAGCACTCCGTAAAATTCCAATTCAGTATGCAAAACGTATGACAGGCCGCGGACAGACTACGGCCGGACAACAAACGCACTTGCCATTGAAATTGAATGCTGCAGGGGTTATCCCGGTAATCTTCGCTGTGGCGTTTTTCATCACACCTCAGCAATTAGCAGCATTTTTCGGGGAAAATAGTGTAACAAAATTCATTACACGGACGTTTGACTACCATCAACCGGTCGGGATGATCATTTATGTAGCACTTATTCTCGCTTTCACATATTTCTACGCATTCATCCAGGTGAATCCGGAAAATATGGCTGATAACCTGAAAAAGCAAGGCGCGTATATCCCGGGCATCCGTCCAGGACAAAACACGCAAAACTATTTAACGAGCACTTTGTACAGACTGACTTTCGTAGGCTCGATCTTCCTTGCCCTCGTGGCAGTCATGCCGATTTTCTTCATCACTTTGGCGAATCTTCCACAGTCGCTTCAAATTGGAGGAACGAGTTTGCTCATCGTCGTCGGGGTTGCACTTGAAACGATGAAACAACTTGAATCACAACTTGTGAAAAGGCATTACAAAGGGTTCATGAAATAAATTTCCTAATAGGCGTGACCGCAGGGTTAGCCGTTACGAATTATGATGGAGGGCAAGACGTATGAATATCGTATTAATGGGTCTGCCGGGTGCCGGAAAAGGTACGCAAGCAGATAAAATTGTCGAAAAGTACGAAATCCCTCATATTTCTACAGGCGATATGTTCCGTGCTGCTATACAGGAAGGCACGGAACTTGGAGTCAAAGCAAAATCGTTCATGGACCAAGGTGCTCTTGTTCCTGATGAAGTGACAATTGGCATCGTTCGTGAACGACTAAGCAAATCGGATTGTGATAACGGATTCCTACTAGATGGTTTTCCGCGCACTGTTCCTCAAGCAGAGGCATTGGATGCACTGCTTTCGGATATGAGCCGGAAGATTGAGCATGTCCTCAACATCAAAGTGGAAAAAGATGAACTTATCGCAAGATTGACCGGTCGCAGAATTTGTAAAGTATGCGGCACATCCTACCATTTGCAATTCAATCCTCCAAAGGTCGAAGGCAAATGTGATAAGGATGGCGGAGAACTTTATCAGCGAGCGGATGATAATCCGGAAACCGTCACGAACCGTCTGGAAGTAAATATGAATCAAACGGCACCGCTGCTCTCGTATTACGACGACAAAGGCGTGCTGACGAACATAGATGGACAAAAAGACATCAATGATGTTTTCAAAGATCTGGACGCTATCTTACAAGAGAGTGGCCAGTGATCCTTTCCGGACGCAATTCATGCACGCCATATTGCGGGCAGCATCACACTGTTGCACGGAAAGAGCGTATGATTAACGAGCTGCAAAAGCATATGGTGCCCGGTATAGGAACTGGTGATAATCCATTGGCGGCACTGTTTTGGGACGTCTTAAATGCAAATATCCGCCGAGGCGGGTATACTATTAAGGATGTCCGGAACTGTGTAGCGAGGATGGAATGCACCAACGGCAATCCTGTCGTTTGTGTCTTTTCCGATGCGATTTTCCACAACAAAAGTCGGGGACTGACTTACGGGAAACGAAGTGTGACAGACGTCTTTCGAACATCACTCATGCAATCCGGACATATGTTGAAGGAAGCTTTGAAGGCGACTGCTGCCGCTCGATGGTTAAGACCTTTATTGGATATAGAAGGGAGACAGGATTGATGGCGAAGGACGACGTAATTGAAGTTGAAGGTACCGTAGTCGAAACGTTGCCGAACGCGATGTTCAAGGTGGAATTGGAAAATGGTCATACGATTCTTGCACATGTTTCAGGCAAGATCCGCATGCACTTTATCCGTATCCTGCCTGGCGACAAAGTGACGATGGAACTCTCACCTTATGATTTGACACGCGGTCGTATCACATACCGTTTCAAATAAAACTTTTGCAACTCCGGAATATTGAAGGAGGTTGGGTAAGATGAAAGTAAGGCCATCTGTAAAACCGATCTGCGAAAAATGTAAAGTTATTCGCAGACGCGGCCGAGTAATGGTAATCTGTGAAAATCCAAAACATAAACAAAGACAAGGCTAATACAAAGGGAGGTGCACTATCTATATGGCACGTATTGCTGGTGTAGACGTACCGCGCGATAAGCGCGTAGTCATTTCATTGACATACATTTTCGGAATTGGTAAAACAACTGCACAGAAAGTTCTTGCTAACGCTGGTGTTTCTGAAGAAACTCGTGTTCGTGATCTTACTGATGCTGAGCTTGATAAAATCCGTGAGCAAATCGACAGCTTGAAAGTTGAAGGGGACCTTCGTCGTGAAACTTCCCTCAACATCAAACGTCTGATGGAAATCGGAAGCTTCCGTGGAATCCGTCACCGTCGTGGATTACCTGTTCGTGGACAAAACACGAAAAACAACGCACGTACACGTAAAGGTCCTAAACGGACAGTCGCTAACAAGAAGAAATAATAGGTAAAGGAGGTTTTTCGTAGACATGGCACGTAAACAACAAACTCGTAAACGTCGTGTGAAAAAGAATATTGAAACCGGTATTGCACATATCCGTTCGACGTTCAACAATACAATCGTAACGATCACTGATTCTCATGGGAATGCCCTTTCTTGGTCCAGTGCTGGTGCACTAGGATTCAGAGGATCACGTAAATCAACTCCGTTTGCTGCACAAATGGCTGCTGAAACAGCTGCCAAAACTGCTATGGAGCACGGCTTGAAGTCTTTGGAGGTTACTGTTAAAGGACCGGGTGCTGGTCGTGAAGCTGCAATCCGTTCACTACAAGCTGCTGGTCTGGAAGTAACTGCAATCAGAGACGTAACTCCGGTTCCACATAACGGATGCCGCCCGCCGAAACGTCGTCGTGTATAATGGTTTGTTCTCCAATTGATTGAAAAGCACAATTTTTGGTAAAACTGAATTGTGTGATTGCATTTTGATTTCTATTGATAATCGATTTCAATATGGAACGGCCTATATACTAGACGTTTTGAAGGAGGGTAAATGAATGATCGAGATTGAAAAACCGAAGATTGAAACAGTTATGATCAGCGAAGATTCCAAGTTCGGTAAATTTATTATTGAACCATTGGAGCGTGGATACGGAAACACTTTAGGGAATTCCTTGCGCCGCGTGCTTCTTTCCTCATTGCCAGGAGCTGCCGTGACATCTATCCAGATCGACGGAGTTCTTCATGAATTCTCTACAATTGAAGGTGTCGTTGAAGACGTTGCAACAATTATTTTGAATGTGAAGCAACTTGCTCTCAAAATCTATTCTGATGATGAGAAAGTGATTGAAATAGATGTAAAAGGCGAAGGAACGGTCACTGCAGCGGATATCACCCATGACAGTGATGTCGAAGTGCTGAATCCGGATCTTCAAATCGCTACACTAGGCAAGAACGGTCATTTGCGTATGCGCATGTATGCTGTTCGCGGCCGTGGGTATGCACCTTCCGATCAAAACAAACGTGAGGATCTTGCGATTGGTGTAATTCCGATCGACTCTATTTACACTCCAGTTTCACGCGTCAATTTCCAAGTCGAGAATACTCGTGTAGGTCAAAGCACTAACTTTGATAAGTTGACGTTTGACATTTGGACAGATGGAAGCATCGGTCCGAAAGAAGCTGTTTCGCTCGGAGCAAAAATCCTAACGGAGCATCTGAATATTTTCGTTGGCATGACTGACGAAGCACAAACTGCTGAAATCATGGTGGAAAAAGAGGAAGATCAGAAAGAAAAAGTTCTTGAGATGACTATCGAAGAGCTTGATCTATCTGTGCGTTCTTATAACTGCCTGAAACGCGCAGGCATCAATACTGTACTTGAACTTGCTAACAAGTCTGAGGAAGAAATGATGAAAGTGCGCAACCTTGGCCGTAAATCACTTGAAGAAGTGAAGGCGAAATTGGACGAGTTGAACCTCGGGTTACGCTCGGAAGATTAATCAACTAGATTGAAGGAGGGAAACTTCTATGGGTTACAGAAAACTTGGACGTACAAGTTCACAACGTAAAGCAATGCTTCGCGACTTGGCGACAGACCTAATCGTGCATGAGCGCATCCAAACGACAGAAGCGCGTGCGAAAGAATTACGTTCAGTCGTTGAAAAGATGATTACTCTTGGTAAACGCGGTGACTTGCATGCACGTCGTCAAGCGGCACAATTCATTCGTCGTGAGCTAGTGACAACTGCTGACGAAGAAGGCAACGAAAAAGAGATTTTTGCACTTCAAAAATTGTTCGATAACGTGGCACCACGCTACGCAGATCGCCAAGGCGGCTACACTCGCATCATGAAAATGGGACCTCGTCGCGGAGACGGAGCACCTGTGGTAGTAATCGAGTTAGTCTAATAACACAAACTATCGAGGGTGTGTCTGGCATACGCACAGCCACGCCCTTTTCTTATCTAAACGATTTATACGACAATATTAAAAGCTGAGTGTTACGATCGACGGTTCGGCCGATCGGTCTAGCTCTACGCATCTCATCCGCTGATCCGGATTGAGCACCCGGTATCAGAATAGAATGGAGCGCATTTCTTCGGATGAGGTGCGCGCTTTTTTTATTTATGCCGATAAAAAATTGTAGAATTCAATCGTTTCATACATAATCAGAAAAATCCGGAGGTGAAAGATGTGAAGGAAATTTTGTCATTGGACCACGTGTCCTATACATATGAGTCTGAAGATGGCGAATCGCGCAGAGCGGTTGACGATGTAAGTTTCACTGTCAATGACGGTGAGTGGATTGCCATCGTCGGTCATAACGGATCAGGCAAATCGACGTTAGCGAAGCTGATGATCGGTCTTTTATTCCCGGAAGAGGGAAAGGTGAAGATCTTTCTCGAGGAACTGAATGCGGATAATCTTTGGGAGATCCGTTCGGCTATCGGAATCGTCTTTCAAAATCCGGATAATCAGTTCGTCGGCTCAACTGTTCAGGACGATGTCGCATTTGCTTTGGAGAACAACGGCATTCCTTTCGAGGAGATGGTACCGCGTGTCCATGAATCACTTGCACAAGTGAAAATGGAAGGATTTCTGGATCATGAGCCTCACCATCTATCCGGCGGACAAAAACAGCGTGTAGCCATTGCAGGAGCGCTTGCCATGCGCCCGAGACTGCTAATTTTAGACGAGGCTACGTCGATGCTTGACCCCCAAGGGCGCGATGAAGTCATCCAAGTTGTCGATGAACTGAAGCGGACAACAGGGCTAACGGTCATTTCCATTACACACGACTTGGAAGAAGTGCTGTTAGCGGATAAAGTCATCGTCATGAATGATGGAAAGATGATGCTGACCGGTAAACCGGGGGAAATTTTTGCACATGGGGAAGAGCTGGAGGCGATCGGATTGGATTTGCCTTTCGCGGCTAGATTGTCGCGTTCCCTTCGCCAAGCGGGTGTCGCGATACAGGGAGAACATATGACGGAAGAAGAGTTGGTGAATGAATTATGGACATCTCACTTCAGCAAGTAGGTTATTCGTACGCTAAAGGTACTCCTTTTGAAAAAAAGGCTCTTTATGTGGTGAATGCTTCAATCAAATCGGGATCATATACAGCGGTCATTGGACATACAGGTTCCGGCAAATCGACGCTGCTTCTTCATTTGAACGGTCTTCTGAAGCCGACTGAAGGCGTGGTGCGCATCGGTGATGTTAGCATCACTTCCGACACGAAGGCGAAAGAGCTGAAAATGATTCGCAGGCATGTCGGCATTGTGTTCCAATTTCCCGAGCATCAGCTTTTCGAGGAAACCGTTGAGAAGGATATTATGTTCGGTCCGCTGAATTTCGGCATTCCCGAAGAAGAGGCAAGGCAGCGGGCACATGAATTGATCCGGCTGCTCGGATTACCGGAGGACGTCGCACAGAAGTCGCCGTTCGATTTATCCGGAGGGCAGATGCGACGGGTGGCGATTGCAGGGGTCCTTGCATTCAAGCCGTCAGTCCTCATATTGGACGAACCGACGGCGGGCCTCGATCCGCGTGGGCGGAAAGAAATTATGGAGCTTTTCAACAAATTGCATAATGAGGAAGGCTTGACGACCATTCTTGTCACGCACAGCATGGAGGATGCGGCGAGGTATGCCGATCAAATCCTCGTCATGCATGAGGGGCGTTCTGTCATGGCCGGTACGCCTGAGGAAGTGTTCGGGAATGCTGAGCAGCTAAAATCATTCAGGCTCGGCCTGCCGCGTTCTGTTGCGTTTCAACGGGATGTGGAGAAGCTGTTCGGCAAGCAATTTGGAACGCTGGCACTGACGGAAGAGCAGCTTGCAAGAGCGATTGCAGAAGCTCTGAAGGAAGAAGGTGAGCGATAATGCTGGAAAAAATGATCTTCGGCCGATATGTGCCGGGAGACTCGTTCGTCCATCGGCTGGATCCGAGATCGAAGCTGCTGTTCGTCTTCATGTTCATCGTCGCAGTGTTTTTAGCGAATAATACAGTGACCTACGCTTTGTTATTGGCGTTCACTTTGTTCGTCATCTTCATTGCGCGCATCCGGCTCTATTTCCTGTTCAATGGATTGAAGCCGATCCTATTCCTCATCATTTTCACATTGCTCATGCACTTCATATTCACGAAGGAAGGCGCGTTGCTCGTAGATTGGAAGTTCATTAAGATATACGAAGAAGGTGTCAGGCAAGGAATTTACATTTCCATCCGCTTCCTCGTCCTCGTTCTTATGACGACCATATTGACGTTGACGACATCCCCTATTTCCATCACGGACGGAATGGAGACGCTGTTGAATCCTTTGAAGCGCATTAAATTGCCTGTTCACGAGCTTGCCTTGATGATGTCGATTTCACTTCGGTTCATTCCGACGTTGATGGATGAAACCGATAAGATATTAAAAGCGCAGCTCGCCCGTGGCTCGGATTTGACGAGCGGAACGGTCAAAGAAAGGATTCGAGCAGTCGTGCCGCTTCTTGTCCCTCTTTTCGTCAGTGCATTTAAACGGGCGGAGGATCTCGCCATCGCAATGGAAGTGAGAGGGTACCGCGGCGGAGAAGGCAGAACGAGGTACCGTCAATTGAATTGGCAATGGCGTGATACGTTAGTTATTATCGTATTCGTTCTTTTAGTCGCCGCCCTCGTTTGGCTGCGGGGAGGGAACTGATATGAGACGGGTTAAAGCTACGGTCGCCTACGACGGCACTGGCTATGCAGGCTACCAGTTTCAGCCGAATATGCGGACGGTGCAATCCGTTATCGATAAGGCGCTTGTAAAGCTTCATAAGGACAGTTCCATTTACTCGGTCGCGAGCGGCAGGACGGATGCCGGTGTGCATGCATGGGGCCAGGTAATCCATTTTGACACGCCTTTGGAGCTTCCGCTCGATCGCTGGCAAATGGCGTTGAATGTTTTATTGCCGAAAGATGTACGGATCGTCAAAACGGAACTTGTGGATGATGATTTTCATGCGCGGTATTCCGCGACGGGGAAAACGTATATGTTCAAATGGACATCTAGCGAAGTGCAAAGCCCGTTTGAACGGAACTATTCCGTCCATTTGGGGAAGTGGCGTCCGGACATTGACAGGATGCGCGAGGCAGCCAAGTATATTATCGGCACGCATGATTTTACAAGTTTCTGCTCGTCCAAGACCGCGACAGAGAATAAAGTGCGGACGGTCCGAGAATTGACGATAGAACGGCACGGTGAAGAGCTGATCATGACAGTAGAAGGCGACGGTTTTTTGTACAATATGGTCCGGACGATTGCGGGCATGCTTTTCGCTGTCGGGATCGGCTGGAACGAGCCGTGCGACATGAAGGAAATTCTGGAGGCGAAGGACCGTAAAAAGGCCGGCAAAACCGCGCCAGCACACGGTTTGTACTTGATGAATGTCACGTACTAAACCCGTGTCAACTTTTCCTGGCGTTTTCTAACAAAACGCTTGACGGATGATCGCTTTTACTATAAGATGATAAATGGTATTTCAATAACCCCACAATAAGCCCCGGAAAGTTTATTTGTGTTTAGGGATAGAGAAAACAACGGAACAGATTGAAATTTTAGGAGGAAACAATACATGCGTACAACATTCATGGCTAAAGGTCACGAAGTAGAGCGTAAATGGCTCGTTGTCGACGCTGAAGGACAGACGCTTGGTCGTCTAGCTTCTGAAGTTGCAGCAATTTTGCGCGGCAAAAACAAACCTACGTTCACACCACACGTTGACACTGGCGATCACGTCATCATCATCAACGCTGAGAAAATCCAATTGTCTGGGAATAAATTAAAAGATAAAATCTACTATCGCCACACTGGCTATACAGGTAATCTTAAACAACGTACTGCTCTTGAAATGCGTACAAACTATCCAACAAAAATGTTGGAACTTGCGATTAAAGGGATGCTTCCAAAAGGTCCTCTAGGTCGTCAAACAATCAAAAAACTTCATGTCTATGCTGGACCGGAACATCCACATACGGCACAAAAACCAGAAGCATACGAGCTTCGCGGATAATTAAGAGGAGGAAACACTTTTGGCACAAGTACAATATATCGGCACTGGCCGTCGTAAAAGCTCAGTAGCTCGTGTACGTCTCGTACCTGGCGAAGGTAAAATTGTCGTCAACAACCGTGACGTAGAAGACTACGTACCATTCGAAACACTTCGTGAAGTGATCAAGCAACCACTTGTAGCTACTCAAACACTTGGCAGCTATGACATCCATGTAAACGTCCACGGCGGCGGTTACACTGGTCAAGCAGGCGCAATCCGCCACGGCGTAGCTCGTGCTCTACTTACTGTAGACCCTGACTTCCGCGGCACATTGAAAGCTGCAGGATTGCTTACTCGTGACTCCCGCATGAAAGAACGTAAAAAATACGGTCTTAAAGGCGCGCGTCGTGCACCTCAGTTCTCAAAACGTTAATCTACGAATATGTACAGCCCTTTCCCGAGTTTATCGGGAAGGGGTTTTTTATTTATAAAAATAGAAATTAAGTAGTATTAATTTTGTTTTATAGAATTTTCTTTACCTTGAAAGCGGAAACACGAAAGATGAGTTATCGAAATTAAATAACATTCGTATCTTTATTGACTATGCTAAAGTTTCTATGCTATAAATGTAAAGTAAAAAAACAGCTTCGCAAAACCGCGCAGTTCTAACAATTGAATAGTAAATGTATATGCTTGTGAATATGGCACAAGCGTTTCTACCTGGTAACCGTAAACTACCGGACTACATGAATGAATGGAAATATACTATTTCCGTTATTTTTTGTAGATCTGTAAACCGGGTGGATGTTATCCCCCGGTTTTTTTGTATTCATTTGGAAGATGAAATGACGGACGGAGCATATGAATATCTTCTCTCTAATAACGGGAGACTAGCCATATCAATTCAAAGCAAAGGATGGATTAGCATGACGAAAAAACCTATTTATTTCAACCACGACGGCGGTGTAGATGATCTCATATCATTATTCTTATTGCTTCGAATGGATAATGTTGAATTGACAGGCGTATCGGTCATTCCTGCCGATTGCTATTTAGAGCCAGCCGTATATGCAAGCCGGAAAATCATAGATCGCTTTGGAAATGGTGTAAAACTCGATGTAGCCGAATCGAACTCTCGTGGAAAGAATCCTTTTCCTAAAGACTGGAGAATGCATGCATTTCTTGTCGATGCACTTCCGATTCTAAATGAATCCGGAAAAATTGATACGCCAGTTGCGGAAAAGCCGGCACATCTCCATATGATCGATGCAATCCGCAACACTTCAGAAAAGACGACATTATTGTTCACAGGTCCACTTACTGATCTTGCCCGCGCATTGGACGAAGCGCCGGATATTGAAGAGAAAATTGAAAGACTTGTTTGGATGGGCGGGACTTTCCGTGAAGATGGCAATGTTCATGAGCCCGAGCATGATGGAACTGCTGAGTGGAATGCGTTTTGGGATCCGGAAGCAGCGGCACGGGTTTGGGAAACAAGCATCGAAATTGATTTGGTCGCGCTAGAAAGTACAAATCAAGTGCCTTTGACGTTGGACGTACGTGAACGCTGGGCGAAAGAGCGTAACTATATCGGTGTTGACTTTCTTGGTCAATGTTATGCAATGGTGCCACCGCTCGTCCACTTTAAAACAAATTCCACGTACTATTTATGGGACGTGTTAACAACTGCGTTTATCGGGAATACAACTCTTGTTGACGTAAAGACGGTGAACAGTATTGTCATTCCGGATGGACCGAGTCAGGGACGTACAGTAGAAACCCCTGACGGACGCCCTGTAAATGTCGTTTATGATGTGGATCGGGACGCTTTCTTCGACTACATTACAGAATTGGCGAAGCAAGTGAGCGGAGAAAACTCCAAGTAATAACGAATGATCAACTCAATTTTAATATGACAGGAGCGATACTATGCAATACATCTGGGGGATTGGCGGCATCATTGGGATATTAGCGATTGCATGGTGCCTATCAACAGCTCGAAAATCAATCAATCCAAGAACTGTTTTTGGCGCTTTGGCCATCCAGATTATTTTTGGCTTTGCGGTGCTAAAATGGAGTTTCGGAAGAAAAATCTTAGAATACATTTCAGGAATTGTTCAGAAAGTGATCGACTCATCCAATGAAGGAATTCAATTTTTGTTTGGAGGAGTACTAGGGGCAGAGGGTGCAGGCTTCACCTTCGCATTTCAAGTGCTGCCCATTATCATCTTCTTTGCTTCCTTAGTATCGGTACTTTATTATTTAGGGATTATGCAATTTTTGACGAAAATCCTTGGCGGGCTCTTGGCGAAGGCACTCAAGACGAGTGAGACCGAATCGATGTCGGCTGCTGCCAATATCTTTCTTGGTCCGACGGAAGCCCCATTAGTCGTCAAACCTTATATTGAAAAAATGACTAGGTCAGAGTTGTTTGCAGTAATGGTTGGGGGCTTAGCGTGCGTATCAGGTGCGGTATTAGGCGGTTACGCCATGTTAGGCGTCCCTATCGAATATTTGTTAGCGGCAGCTTTCATGGGGGCCCCGGCAGGATTGTTATTTGCAAAAATCATCGTCCCCCAGACTGTGACGTTAAACACAACCGAAGATGTTCGAATGGTAAAAGACACGGAATCCAGAAACGTCATCGATGCGGCATCACGAGGAGCGATGGATGGATTGAAAATTGCGGTTGGTGTAGGTGCCATGCTAATCGCGTTCATCTCTATCATTTATCTAATCAACCTGATCACTGGAGCGATAGGCGGTATTTTTGGATTTGAATCGTTGACGCTCGAAAAAATATTAGGGTATCTTTTCTTCCCAATTGCCTTCCTCATTGGTGTTCCTTGGGATGAAGCATTACAAGCTGCTTCATTCATTGGGCAAAAATTTATTCTCAACGAATTTGTTGCCTACACTTCCTTTGCATCTGAAATAGCCAATCTGTCACCTAAGAGCGTCGCCATGATCAGCTTTGCGCTATGTGGCTTCGCCAATCTATCAGCGCTAGCCATGCTCATTGGCGGTTTAGGGGGAATGGCACCTTCGCGAAGACAAGACATTGCGGAGATGGGATTCCGAGCAATCATTGCGGCGACACTTGCCAATCTGACGAGTGCGGCCATTGCCGGGATGTTGATTTAATTTCCACTTAAGTTCAAAAGATTGGACTGAAGATCCAGCACCTCTATAATATGAAGGGAATGAACAAGAGGAGGAATCGGCATGAAGGAAATTACAACAACTGAACTCCAGCAACAGTTGGAGAATGGCGCAACATTGCATATGATCGATGTCCGCGAAGATGAAGAAGTTGAGCAAGGCATGATTCCAGGCGCAATCCATATTCCGTTAGGAGAAGTTCCGGACCGCCTTAGTGAACTTGATAAAGCAACACCGTATGTGATCATTTGCCGATCAGGCGGTCGCAGTGGACGTGCAGCAGAGTTCCTAGAGGCGCAAGGCTATGACGCGACGAATATGGTCGGCGGCATGTTGGACTGGCAAGGGAATGTTGAATAAGTAATGCGAAAAAAGAGCCGAATTGGCTCTTTTTTTGTTTCCGTGTAACACCCTCCGCTTTTGTTGGCGTCCAGACTCCGGGTGGCAACTGCTCGGGTCATAAGTCAGCTCCGCTGCACGGCAAAAAGCGCCGTTTCGCAGATCCGCCTTATGCCTGTCGCAGTGAAAGCCGTCACGAAGAACGGCTTTTGCGAGTAAAAGCGAAGCGTTAGGAGCACCGGTCTCGCCACCCTTCGCTTTTGTTAATACAAGCATTCATATCTTGGCCAAGGTGTGCGTATAGTGGAGGAAAAAGGCGGTGTGAGATTGAAACGATGGCTTATCATCGGGTTGTTATTTGCGAGCTCTCTTCTTGTTGTGCTCTACGGTGTGAATGCCTCGGATAGAGGGTTTTTCATGCCAGAACAGCTTGGGGGCGTGAAAATAGTCATTGACCCCGGGCATGGCGGATTGGACGGAGGAGCCTCTTCTGGCGATGTAGTGGAAAGGGATATTACGCTAAGTATTTCCCATGAGTTGAAAAAGAGGCTTGAGAAAAAGGGCGCGGTGGTTGTTATGACGCGTGAGAAAGACGGTGACGCGATTGCGGAGCATGCACCGAGTGACAAGTTTGGAACGAACCGTGAGCGCAAATTTGCTGATCTAAAGCTGCGGGAAAGCATTACAATCGAAGAGAATCCGGATTTATTCATCAGCGTCCACGTCAATGCAATTCCTGAGTCAAGATGGAGAGGGGCTCAAGTATTTTACCATGCAGAAGGCGCTGAGGGCGGTGAAATGTTAGCGAAGTCAATCCAAAATTCATTCAAGGAAAGGTTGAAGAATACGGATCGCGAAGCATTGTCCATCAAGGGCGTTTATTTGCTGAAAAAGGTTCCGATGCCTGCCGTTCTCGTCGAAACGGGTTTCATTTCCAATCCTGACGAACGGGCATTGTTGACGGACCCTGCCTATCATGGCAAAGTGGCGGATGCTATCGTGGATGGAATCGTCCAATATCATTTGTCCGATAAACAATGAAGCTGAATCCTAACTTTGCTAACTAAGCAATATGGTATACTTAGAGGAGAATGAATAAACCTCTAAGGAGTGGCCAAAATGATAAACGAACAAATTGTCCGTGATGTTGTAGGCGAGTTGAAGGATCCGTTTTTACATAAAACTTTGGCGGAAACCGATGGGATTGTTAGTGTATCGGTCAAGCCCGAGAAGAAGCATGTCAGTGTAAAATTGGCCATCGCTAAAGTCAACACGGCGGAACAAATGAATTTGCAGATGAAAGTGGTCGAAGTGATAAAAGCGGCGGGTGCGGATTCAGTCGGTATCCGATTTGAAGAGCTTCCAGCCGAAACGCTTGAAAAATTCCGCGGAACGGCAACGGAGGCGGAAGCACAGGATTTATTGTCTCCGCTGAATGATATTGAATTCATTTCGATTGCATCCGGAAAAGGCGGAGTCGGGAAGTCGACCGTTTCTGTGAACTTGGCGGTTGCACTCGCACGCCTTGGGAAAAAGGTAGGCTTGATTGACGCGGATATTTACGGATTCAGCGTGCCGGATATGATGGGTATTACAGAGTTGCCTGTCATTAAAGAAAACCGGATCATTCCGGTAGAGCGCTTTGGTGTGAAAGTGATTTCAATGGGGTTCTTTGTAGAGGACAACGCACCGGTCGTATGGCGCGGACCGATGCTTGGAAAAGTGCTGGATCAGTTCTTCCGCGATGTGGATTGGGGCCCGCTGGACTACCTCATCCTGGACTTGCCGCCTGGAACAGGGGACGTCGCGCTAGATGTTCACCAAATGATCCCATCCTCGAAGGAGATTGTCGTGACGACTCCTCATCCAACAGCCGCATTTGTTGCAGCGCGTGCTGGGGCGATGGCTCTCCAAACGGATCATGCACTGTTAGGCGTTATTGAAAACATGGCGTGGTTCGAGTCGAAGCTGACAAACGAAAAGGAATACGTATTCGGACAAGGGGGAGGCACTCGGTTGGCGGAAGAATTACGTACCGAGCTGCTCGGCCAAATTCCACTCGGACAGCCTGACTGGAATGAAACCGATTTTGCACCGTCCGTCTATGCGGAGCATCATCCAATCGGTGAAACGTACGCGAAAATTGCACAGGCAGTTATCGATAAAACACAAAACTAAAAAGCAGGCGGTGGAGGTCATTTGCCTCCGCCGCCGCTTTTTTGGTTTCCACCACCAGATTGTCCGCCGCCACCACCGCCACCACCGCCGCCGCCGGATTGTCCGCCACCGCCTTTTTCGGTTGGTGTCACTTCACCAGCTTTGAGGATCAGTTCCTGCCATTTCGCCTTAAGCAACGGGCTATTAATCGTCTCTTCAATGGATTTCTCCATTTGTTTTTTCATATTTGCCGACTGCAAAATAGTTTCCAGCTGTTTTTGCATATCGGCTTGGCCGAAAAACTCCACCATTTCTTTTTGGAATGAAGAATCGTTTATTAAATGTTTCATGATGTCCTGCTGTTGATCTTTCATGCTTTTCGCGATTGTCTCGCTGAATTTCGGGTCTTCGAATGCATGCTTCCAAAACTCCTCGCCCTTCTTCGACAATAATGTATCTTCGATGGACTTTTTCACTTCCGGTTGCTCCAACACCATCAATTCTCTGAACTCGGGATCGGAAAGCATTTTTCTGACAGCCTTTTTCCCTTCATCCGTTTGAAGGGCATCCGTCATCATCTTCTTCATTTCATCATAATTCGGTCCTTGCTGTTGCATGCTGCAGCCCGATAAGATTATGGCAAGTACAAGTAAATGAACCCATTTTTTCATCATGAGATCAATTTCCCTTCCGATTGCGTTTTCAATTATTGTTCACAATATGAAGAGGAATATGCATTGCGCATCCAAGGAAATAGATTTTTTGGCAAAACGTTGATACACTATTAGAAGTAATTAAAAACGGGGGAACAGCATCGTGACCATACGAAATTGGGTTAAATTCTTTTTTACTGCATTGATAATCGGAGGAGTTGTCACGGGGATCCTAGGGTTGATCGTCCGTTGGGAATTCTTTTCACAATATTTAGCGGCCGGAGAATATTTGGAGTTCCTCGGCGCACTTCTATGGATGATTTTTCTTGGATTCACGATGAGCGTCGTCGCGCAGATGGGTTTTTTCGCCTACTTGACGGTGCATCAATTCGGCGTGAATTTATTCAAGACATTGACGTTATGGAATTGGGTGCAGCTGCTGATCATCGCTGTTGTCATCTTTGACTTGGTGTTTTTCAGATTCAAGCTCACAGCAGGGGAAACAGGACGGACTATCCTGTATCTGACGTTATTGTTTTCATTATTGGCAGTGTCAGTCGTCACGGCTTATTTGAAGGCGAAATGGACGAAAAAGCACACACTCATCTCCGCTTTGTTTTTTATGATTGTCATTACGACGCTCGAATGGCTGCCGGCATTGATGGTGCGGTCGGGCAATATCGATTCATGGGTGACCATTTTATTATTCCCGCTTCTCGCGGTAAATGCATACCAGCTTCTCATGCTGCCGAAGTACAACCGCCAATCCGATGAGGACAAGGCTAGGCTTGATGCACGCAAACAGGCACGTAAATCGGCAAGTACAGCAAAAGCGAAATGATGAAAAGCGCAGTTCCTCAAATGAATGGGGAACTGCGCTTTTGTCACGTCTAGACTCCGGAAATTGGAAAACAGGATAACAGCCTCAAAATGCTAGCTCCCAACGCTGCGCTTTTGGTTATTCAGGTATTTTTTTCGTTTTGATCGACATGTTGAAAAGGACATCTTCCAATGATTTGTTTTGCCGCGTTTCAGTCAGCTTTTTGAAATTAGTTAGCGTGATCCGCTCTTCGCGGTGATGTGGCAATGAAATGATTTCCCCTTCAATGACAGGCGGCGGCTCTCCTGTATGCCAGCGGACAGACGAACCGAGGGCGTTCACCTCTGAATCCCACAGCGCGCCTCGCAAAGAGTAGGGGAATTGTTCATCGGAAGTTCTGAACCATAACGGCTTCGCGCCGAATAGAGCCTCATATTTTTCTAGCTGCTCAATCAGAAGAGGCATGTTCTGTTCATAATCCATCCCGGCATGTCCCAATAAGCCGGTCGGGATGTTGCGTTTCTTGATCAATTGTACGATTTCCGGAAAGCGTTCGGCCCAATCCATATCTAGAAGAAGCAATGGATAAGGTGCCTGTAACTCACGGACCAGCTGCTCCACTTCCTTGTCCCCGAATGAAATATTAATCGTCAAAGCGGATCCCGACATTCCTTTGACGATGACTTCACTCGGCTCGTCCGTCAAGCGGAAAACAGACTTCAATGAATCCGATCCGGGCATGCTTGGAAAAAATAGTGCGGCAATGCAGCAAACGAAAATGAGAAGTAATAGTTTTGCTCTCAAGTCACATCCCCTTTGAAACGAAATCTATAGGGTACTTTATGATATAGGCTTGACCAATATGATTCGAACATGCTAATATAAGAAAGTCGTTACGGGGTAATGAAATTAAGGTTGATTTTTACCCGGCTTTCGGCTAAACTAAATAATGTCGTTGGAACAATTAATTACGATTCCGCAGTAGCTCAGTGGTAGAGCAATCGGCTGTTAACCGATCGGTCGTAGGTTCGAGTCCTACCTGCGGAGCCATTTTTATGCTTCCATAGCTCAGTAGGTAGAGTGCTTCCATGGTAAGGAAGAGGTCACCGGTTCGAATCCGGTTGGAAGCTCCAGATGAAACTTGCGATTCAGTTTCATAGGGAAGACGCTTTTTTTATGTCCACTCCTACTGGAACGCAAGAAGTGAAAAATAGACTTGCATTATGAAACTAAATTTGTTACTATAACATTTGTGCGATTCATAAGGCATAATTAAATTAGTATATGGCCCCTTGGTCAAGCGGTTAAGACACCGCCCTTTCACGGCGGTAACACGGGTTCGAATCCCGTAGGGGTCACCATGTTTGTTTTCCTTTTTATAATATTTTTAAATCCGGTGGGGTAGCGAAGTGGCTAAACGCGGCGGACTGTAAATCCGCTCCCTCAGGGTTCGGCGGTTCGAATCCGTCCCCCACCACCATTTATACATATTGCATTAATAGGTTACGCGGCTGACTGAACGAGTGAAGCTGACGCAGTATTGCGAAGCTTATCTCAATTTTAACGTTGGGGTATAGCCAAGCGGTAAGGCAACGGACTTTGACTCCGTCATTCGTTGGTTCGAATCCAGCTACCCCAGCCAATCATTTTTTTCGAGAAGCGAAAAAAATGATTTGCGAGTAATTCCGCAAGGGATTAGGAGCAAAAGGTTTTAATACCAAGGCATTCCATAACCAGGGATTGCGAGCAAAATGCTTTTAAACACAGCAAGCACTCCATAAAAATTCCACATACCACCACCAACAAATCCATCCCAAAGATAGGATTTTTTTTATTGCCAAAAATCCTTCCCTCAATACTTTCGAAAAACGTTCATACAGCAAGCCCATCCAATACAGATTTTACGAGTATCATTATTAAGGTAGAGACAACTGAGGAAACGAGAACTCTTTGGCCATGAACGAGAACTCCGCTAAAATGAATCTCACTCAGGCATCGTTTCAGTAGAAAGGATATGTACCCATGCACAACTATTACAACAGAATGCGGAAAATGACGGGCGAAGACAATCAACAAGACATCGAGTCGATGCTTGTCGATATCGCATATGCTCTAGACCAATCAGCCATTGTCGCGATCACCGACCGCACTGGGAAAATCACCTACGTCAATGAATTATTTATAAAAATGTCCCAATACGAAGCGGATGAGCTAATCGGCTCGACACACTCCATCGTTAATTCCGGCTATCACCCAAAAGAGTTCTTCAAAAACATGTGGGCCACAATCGGGCGCGGGGAGCTCTGGCATGGGGAAATTCGCAACCGTGCAAAGGATGGCAGCTTCTACTGGGTCGATACGAAGATTGTCCCATTCTTGAATGAAAAGGGGATTCCGAACCGTTATATTTCCATCCGCTATGACATTACGGAACGGAAGCTCATGGAGGAGAAAATACGCAAGGACGCGGAAGTTTACCGCAAGATTGTAGAGGAGAACCGCGATCTTGCTTTTAATGACCAGCTCACATCCTTGCTCAATCGCAGTGCATTCAGCACGAAACTGCGCATACATCTTGAAGGAAAACGCAAAAACGGTTCAAGATTAGGTTTGGTTTATGTAAACATCGACCGATTGCGCAATGTCAATGACTCCTTCGGCCAGGATTCGGGGGACTATGTGTTGTCGGTTATCGCGGAGCGGTTGAAAACTATACTTTGCGCGGAGGATATCATCGGACGTATATCGGGTGATGAATTTGCATTTACACTAACGCAGGCGGTGAATGAACAGGAAGCGCTGCGGCTGACGGAGGAAATAAAGGCTTGCTTGGAAAACCCGATTAGCATTCACGGTGAACTATGTACCATTTCCATTAGCTGTGGGGTTGCACTCTTTCCGAAACATGCAACGACAGCGTCGGAGCTTATAAGAAGAGCGGAAAATGCGCTTCATGACGTGAAGGAGAATGGCGGCGGGAACTATAAAATGTATGAGCCAGGAATAGCGACCAGAACATTGGAACGCATTTTATTGGAAAACGAATTAAGGAAAAGCGTTAAATTGGGGTATTTCACATTGGAATATCAGCCAAAGATGAATTTGTCACGCCGAAACTTATCGGGAGTTGAGGCATTGGTACGCTGGAATCATCCGGATCTTGGCCGGATTCCGCCGGATAAGTTCATACCTTTAGCGGAGGAGACGAAAATCATCCTCCCATTAGGCGAGTGGATTTTGCGGGAAGCTTGCAGGCAGGCAGCCGAATGGAAACGTCAAGGATGCAGCCCTGTCCGCATTGCGGTGAATATGTCGACCGTTCAGCTTGAAGATCCGGAAATCATTGAAACGATCAAGCGGATTTTGTTTGAAGAGAAAGTTGAGCCAGAGCTAATTGAAATTGAACTGACTGAGACATCTTTCGCGGACCGGGATGAGATGCGTGAGACTATTCAATGGATAAGGGATTTTGGCATGCACGTCGCAATTGACGATTTCGGCACGGGATACAGCACGTTCAGTTATATTAAGGAACTGCCGGCAGACGCAGTGAAAATCGACATGTCATTCGTGAAGGACATTGATGTGAATGAAAACAGCAGAGCAATCATCAAAGCGATTGTCGCGTTGGCGGACACGGCCGGGCTCAATGTCATTGCAGAAGGGATCGAGACGGAAGAGCAGGCGAAAATCCTTCACAGTTTAGGGTGCCGGGAAGGGCAAGGATATTACTTCAGCAAACCTGTGCCACCGGCGGACTGTGAATTCTTATTTTCGGAACGTGCGAAAAATGAATAAATATCCGAAAACTTGTCAGGTTGAGCCATTCCATTGAACGAATTACAATAGGAATGGGGGGCTGAACATATGAGAAAATTGGATATATCAGTAATAGGGGTTCCGCTTGATTACGGACAAAGCCGCAGAGGCGTTGACATGGGACCAAGCGCCATCCGTTATGCGGGCGCGATAAAAAGATTGGAAGCGATCGGACATACGCTGAAGGATGAGGGAGATGTCCAAGTAAGCGCAGTCGAGCATAAAGATCGCGAAGCTACGAACTTGAAAAACTTAGAGGAAGTCGTCCAAGCAACAAGTGAACTTGCAAATCGGGTTGCGGAAGTCGTAGAAAAAGGGAACTTTCCGCTCGTTCTCGGGGGCGATCACAGCATTGCCATCGGGACGATTGCCGGCTTGTCCTCGAAATATAAAAACCTTGGCGTCATCTGGTATGATGCGCATGTTGACATGAATACGGCGGAAACGTCACCTTCAGGCAATATCCATGGAATGCCGCTAGCGGTTCTGATGGGGCGGGGCCACGAAAGATTAGTGAATATTTATAAGGATGGGCAGAAAGTGAAGCCTGAAAACATTGTCATTATCGGAGCCCGTTCAGTCGATCCGGGTGAACGTATATTGATAAAAGATTTGGGAATGAAAGTGTTCACGATGCATGAGATTGATCGGGACGGCATGACTTCGGTCATGAAGGAAGCGATTGCTTATTTGCAATCCAAAAATGTGGATGGCGTCCATCTATCCTTGGATTTGGATGGTCTCGATCCGCTCTACACACCTGGAGTCGGGACGCCGGTGCCTGGCGGAATCAGCTATCGGGAAAGCCATCTTGCAATGGAGATGCTTGAGGATTCGGGCATGATTACATCCGCTGAATTCGTCGAGGTCAATCCGATTCTCGATGAAAAGAACAAAACTGCAGATGTCGCAGTCGGACTGATGGGATCATTGTTCGGAGAAAAATTATTATGAGAATGCGCGCTTGGATTCCGATCCAGGTGCTTTTTTCTGAACTAATTTCCCAAAACAACGGAAATAATTATCAATCTTTGGTAAAATAAAAAATATGGATTAAAAAATGAAACCTGTTGAACCCTTCAATCGTATAGAAGGAACAGCCGCATAGAGCGGAGGATGAAAGTCATTGGATGAATTGGTCAATAAAAGAATAAATCAAGTGATCAAAGGCGATCAGGATGCATTCGAAGAAATTGTCACCATGTTTCAACATCGGCTGTATCATGTTTGTTATCGAATGCTCGGCAATCCCCAGGAAGCGGAAGATATAGCTCAAGAAGCATTTGTACGTGCATATGTGAATATCCATACGTACGATCAGAAACGGAAGTTTTCCACTTGGCTATTTCGGATTGCAACAAATTTATGCATCGACAGAATCCGCAAAAAGAAGCCGGATTATTATCTCGATGCGACAGTGCCGGGAACGGACGGACTGAACATGTACTCGCAAATTGCAGCGGACGGCGACTTGCCGGAAGAAGAAGTGGAGCGTATGGAGGCGCAGGATCGTGTCCAGTATGAGATTGGACGGCTGCCCGAAAAATACCGCACCGTCATTATTCTGCGCTATATGGAAGAATTGCCGTTGCAGGAAATCAGTGATATTTTAGAGTTACCGCTTGGAACCGTAAAGACCCGAGTTCACCGTGGACGAGAAGCGCTGCGGAAACAGATGGGTAATATGTAGGAGGGAATAAAGTATGAATACGTGTCAGGAACCAGTTATCCATTTAATGCACGCGTATTTAGACGGGGACATTAGCCGCGAAGATGAGCAGGTGCTGCAAAAGCATTTAGCTACATGTGAAGATTGCAGAGAAATGATGGATGATTTAAAAATGTCGGCTTTATTCCTGAAGGATGCTGCACCAATCCAAGCACCGGAAGGGTTTGTCTCAGGCGTCATGGCACGTCTCCCGAAAGAAAAAAAGCAAGCAGGCTTTCAGCGACTATTACGCAGGCACCCACTCGTGGCTGCGGCCGCACTATTTTTAATTTTAATGAGCGCGACGCTCTTTTCTAGCTTCGGCAATAATCAGCAGTTTTCATTCACAAAGCAGCCGAATCTCGTCGTCGAGGGTGAAACGGTTGTAGTTCCTGCAGGAGAAGTCGTGAAAGGGGACATCGTCGTCAAGAACGGCAATCTCCGGATTGAAGGGCAAGTGG
Organism: Sporosarcina koreensis; assembly: GCF_042655825.1. Taxonomy (NCBI): domain Bacteria; kingdom Bacillati; phylum Bacillota; class Bacilli; order Caryophanales; family Caryophanaceae; genus Sporosarcina; species Sporosarcina koreensis. Next base: position 347,340 of record NZ_JBHSNP010000002.1, read on the forward strand.
ATGGCAATGTAACCGTAATACGCGGATCAAAGTATATGGCTTCAACAGCTGTCGTTACAGGGAAAAGCGAAGAAATTGATCAGGCTTTCGACTGGCTGTGGTATAAGATCAAGTCGACCGTCAAGGATATCTTCCCATCTTCCAAAGAGGAGCCTGAAGCAGAATAGGTTGATAGCGACCGCCTTCCTGGCAACGGGAGAGCGGTCGTTTTTTAGAGTAAATGAACAAACGATCGACACATAGGTAGAGGAAACAAAACATCGACCAAAACGTTCCCATTAGTAACCGGTCCTTGTTCGTTTTCAGGAGCATTGAAACAAGGCTGTATGATATACTGAAGTAAAGAATTTGCGATGAAGGTGAGGGAAGCGCATGCCTGGTTGGGAAATGATTACAAACTCAAGTCCGATTGAAATACTGAAAAATATAGTGGATGTGCTTCTCGTTTGGTTTGTTTTCTATAAATTGATCACCATCATAAAAGGCACGAAGGCAGTACAGCTGTTAAAAGGGATTTTCGTCATTTTATTTGCCCGTATTTTTACTGAATATCTTGGACTTGATACATTGAAGTGGATGTTGGATCAAGTGTTGATGTTCGGTTTCCTTGCGATAATTATTCTCTTTCAACCCGAAATACGCCGTGCGTTGGAGCAGCTTGGAAGAGGCCGTTTGTTTGCGAGATCGGCAATGCAGGAAGAAGAGGAACGCGACCGTATGATTGAAGCGTTCACCAAGTCGGTAAGCTATATGGCGAAGCGGCGGATTGGGGCGCTCATATCGATTGAAAGGGAGACAGGTCTAAGCGAGTATATTGAAACCGGCACTCCGTTGAACTCGATTGTCACATCAGAACTGCTTATTAATATCTTCATTCCAAACACACCGTTGCATGACGGAGCAGTCATTTTGCAAAAGAATCGAATTGCGGCCGCGGGTTGCTATTTGCCACTCTCCGAAAATCCTTTCATTTCCAAGGAGCTTGGAACACGGCACCGGGCGGCCCTCGGCATCAGTGAAGTGACCGATGCCATTACGGTTGTCGTATCCGAAGAGACAGGAGCCGTCAGTATTACCGCTAACGGGGATATCAATCGGAATCTATCCATGGATGAGTTTGAGATGCAGCTTCGTCAAATATGGTTTGGGGCGGAAACCGAAACGTCTTCTACTCCATTCTGGAAATGGGGGAAACAAAAAAATGGTTGATAATTTAATGGATCGCCCATGGTTTCTCCGTTTCACGGCATTGGCGCTTGCGATCATCCTTTTCTTTTCCGTGCAGTCGGAGAATGAAAAAAAGATGAGCTCTACAATCGGTGATTCACACGATATCATTCGCGATGTGCCTGTGGAAGTCCTTTTTGATAATGAAAATTACGTCGTGACCGGAGTCCCTAAGACGGTCAATATGGCAATCGACGGTCCTTCCAGTCTCGTCCAGTCTACAAAACTGTTGAAGGATTTTACATTGAAGGTCGACTTGCGGGAACAGCGGATAGGACGACATACGGTCAAGATCCAAGCTGAAAACATATCAGATAAGCTGAATGTCAGATTGGAACCGGCCACTGTGGACGTCGTCATCGAAGAGAAAGTAACAAAAACGTTCCCAGTCGAGCCTGAATTTAATGAGCGGCTGCTTGCAGAAGGGTTCAATGCCGTGAAGAAGGAAGTCGAGCCTGCGACCATTCAAGTGACTGGCGCGAAAAGCGTCATCGAAGCAATCAGCTTCGTGAAGGTTTCGGCAACCGGAGATCCAGGCGTCAATAAATCATTTGAACAAAAAGCGCGTGTCCGGGTGCTTGACCGGGATCTGAATAAATTGAGTGTCACGATCGAACCCGAAGAGGTGAACGTAAAGGTAGAAGTGAAAGAAAATAGCAAAGAGGTTCCAGTTGTCCTCAGACAAAGAGGAATGCCGGGTGAGAACATCGTCATCGACTCGGTTTTCACCGATACGAATACGGTAACTCTTTTCGGTCCGCAGAAGACGCTCGAGTCCATTGACGAACTTCGGGTGGATGTCGATATCTCGAAAGTGAAGGAATCAGGAACAGTAGAAATAAACCTTCCAAAGCCAACGGGAGTTTCCAAGCTTTCTGAGGAGAAAATCAAAGTGAACATTAGCGTGACGATCTTGGATGGAGAGGATCCGCCGCCTGATGTATCGATGGAACCAACAACTGATGTGGAAAAGGATGTAACTAAGGAATTTAAAAACATCCCTGTCACTGTGAAAGGGCTGGATGAGAAATATAGCAGCACCTTTTTGAAACCTGCAAATGGAGTTGTCGATGTGACGGTGACTGCCAAAGAGGAAGTCATAAAATCACTCGAAAGTTCGGATTTTGATATTAGCGTCGATGCTTCCGGGACGGATCAGGAAGGGGAGCATTCATATCCGCTGACTGTAGTAGGTCCTGATAATATTGCTTGGAAGCTTTCAGAGAATGAAGTGACATTGGAAATTAGGCTTGCATGATGAAGAAGCTGATTAAGAGCATTGAAAGGGAGTATGGATTATGACAAAGTATTTCGGAACGGATGGCGTCCGTGGGATAGCAAATAAGGAATTAACGCCGGAGCTTGCATTTAAACTAGGCAGAATCGGCGGGCATGTATTAACGAAAGAATCCCAGGAGAAAGCACAAGTCCTTGTTGGACGGGATACCCGTATATCCGGCCATTTGCTGGAAAATGCATTAATTGCAGGTCTGTTGTCGATGGGAATCGAAGTGATGAGGCTCGGAATCATCAGCACACCGGGTGTCGCATATTTGACGCGCGCCATGAACGCACAGGCAGGTGTCATGATTTCAGCATCCCACAATCCTTTCGAGGATAACGGCATCAAGTTTTTCGGTGCTGACGGGTTCAAATTGACGGATGAGCAGGAAGATGAAATCGAATCCCTCTTGCATGAAGAGTCGGATCAACTGCCTCGTCCGGTAGGTGCGGATGTCGGCACAGTGACGGATTACTTTGAAGGCGGCCATAAATACATCCAATACTTGAAACAGACAGTGGATGAAGACTTCACGGATCTTCATGTCGCCCTTGACTGTGCGCATGGTGCAACTTCATCATTGGCAACCCATGTCTTTGCTGATCTGGATGCGGATTTGACGACAATCGGTGCGTCCCCGAATGGCTTGAACATCAATGACGGCGTCGGGTCGACTCATCCGGAAGGCCTCAGCCAGCTTGTGGTAGATAAAGGCGCAGACATCGGGCTAGCGTTTGATGGGGATGGAGACCGTCTCATTGCGGTCGATGAACTAGGACGGATCATTGACGGTGACCAGATCATGTTCATCATTGGCCACCATCTCCAATCGAAAGGCCGATTGAAATCCGACACGATCGTTTCCACGATCATGAGCAACCTCGGCTTCTACAAAGCATTAGAGCGCCACGGGATGACGAGCGTCAAAACTGCTGTCGGTGACCGTTACGTCGTCGAGGAGATGAGAAAAGGGAATTACAATCTCGGCGGGGAACAATCTGGCCACATCATCTTCCTCGATTATAATACGACAGGCGATGGCCTCTTGACTGCCTTGCAACTTGTCAACATCATGAAGCGGACAGGTAGGAAGCTGTCCGATCTTGCAAGTGAGATGACGGTTTATCCGCAGGAGCTTGTCAACGTCCGGGTGACGGATAAAAACAAAGTGACTGAAAATGCAAAAGTCGCAGCGGTTATCAAGGAAGTTGAAGAGGAGATGGCTGGCAACGGCAGAATCCTCGTCCGTCCATCCGGAACGGAGCCGCTCGTCCGCGTCATGGTCGAATCACCGAATCACGACGACTGCGAACGCTTCGTCAACCGCATCGCGGAAGTTGTTCGTGAGGAAATGGGTATAGAAGAATAAGAAATGTGATGGATGAAGGAAAGTGTTACAACTTTCCTTCATCCTTTTTTTTGGAGCTGTTATCAGGCGGTCACCATGCTGCATTAGGCGGTTTGAGCGGATTATCAGGCAGTCACCGTGTCACTTCAGGCGGTTATGTAACGAATTAAAAAATCGCACCCTCAATCGGATGCGATTAGAAAACACGATTAAAACACACGCTGGAATTTATTCCGGATAATGATCGCCGTGGAATTCAAAACGAACAACGCCACTAGCAAAACAATAATCGTGGCGGCTGCCAAATTGGCATATTCCGCGACCAACGAAGCATCCAGTGTCCAGTAATAGATCTGCATAGGCAACACTGTAAAGCGGTCCAAGATGCCGCCCGGGAACGGAATGAGCAATGCCGGGATTCCGATGACGACGAGCGGGGCCGTTTCACCGATTGCACGGGACAAGGAAAGAATCGCGCCCGTCAAGATTCCTGGAAGTGCAGCCGGCAAGATGATCCGTTGAATCGTTTGCCATTTCGTTGCGCCCAGTCCGTAAGATGCCTCGCTTAAATAGAATGGGATGGAGCGGATCGCTTCCTGGCTCGCGACGATGACAATCGGCAAAATCAACAGCGACATCGTCAAACCGCCGGCAAGGACAACATTACCAAGATCTAGCGCCCGAACGAATACAGTCAAACCGAGAATTCCGTATACGATGGAAGGGACACCGGCTAAATTGGAGATATTCGTTTGAATGAAACTGACCAAGCGGCCTTTTTTCGCATACATCTCCAAGTAAATTGCCGTGCCGACTCCGACGAACATCGTAACGGGGGCGACGACCAGCATAAGCCAAAACGTTCCGAGAATCGCGCCCATGATGCCTGCGCGTCCCGGTTGCGTCGATAATTTTCCGGTCAAGAAATCCAAATTGATGGAACCGATACCGTCACTCACAACTTTGACGAGCAATACGACAAGAAAGAACAGTCCAAAGAACGCGGATAGCATGAAAATGGACTTTGAAAACCGGTTCAGGAATAAACGGCGTTTCGTCCGCCGTACATGTTGTTTTTCGCTCAGTTGATTCATCTTAATATTCCTCCCTGAACTTTTTGGAAACAGCTCTTGCAATCAAGTTCATCACAAGTGTGAAAACGAACAGCGTCATTGCCACTGCATACAAGCTGTAATAGACCGTCGATCCTGCAGCGGCGTCCCCGCCTGTCACTTCGACGATATAAGCGGTCATCGTCTGCATCGATTTTGTAATATCGAAAGTGAAGTTTTTCGTACTGCCGCTCGCAATCGTCACAATCATCGTTTCCCCGATTGCACGGGAGATCCCTAGCACGAACGAAGCAATGATGCCCGATAATGCCGCTGGGATGACAACTTTACGAGTCACTTCAAGCTTCGTCGCTCCTAATCCATAAGCGCCTTCACGCATTGCGTTCGGCACGGAGCTCATCGCGTCTTCGGATAGGGAGGCGATCATAGGGATGATCATGACACCCATCACCAAGCCGGGGCTAAGAATATTCGTCGCTTGGAGGCTTGGAATGAATTCACGTAAAAGCGGCGTGACAAAAGTGAATGCGAAAAATCCATAGACGATTGTCGGTACTCCCGCCAGCAGCTCAAGCACAGGCTTGACGACTTTCCGTACTTTCGGGGAGGCGTACTCACTCAAGTAAATGGCTGCCATCAGCCCGATCGGAACAGCTACCGCCATCGCAATCAAAGATGAAGTGACGGTGCCCATCAATAAAGGAAGCACCCCAAATTCAGGGTTCTGGCTCAACGGTTTCAGGACGGTGCCCGTAAAGAAATCGAGGAATGGCACCCGCTTGAAAAACTCAACCGTTTCGGATAACAGTGTCCAAATGATGCCGATAGTCGTCAGGACGGATAATGAGGCGAGCAATGTGAGGAAGATGGGAATAAGCCGTTCAATTCGTCTTCTAATCGAATTACCGTGTTGGTTTTGGTCGATCATGTCCCGAATATTCGTTTTTTCTGCTTTTGGTAGTTCTTGATTTATCATTAATGATACCCCTTCCGGTAAGATGCAAGAGGATGAAGGCTTATGCCTCCATCCTACCCTCATCTAGACTCCAGCGCTTTTGATGCTATTACAGGCCTTCTAGGAAGCTGATGTTTTCTTTTACTTCAGTTTCCGGAATCGGTGCAAATCCTGTTTCGCCTGCGAATTTATTAATATTGTTCATGACGTAAATGGCAAAGTCTTTCACTTGTGGCTTTTCTTTTGCTTGATTCACATTCAAGTATGTGAAGACCGGGCGGGTGAAGTCTGCATAAGCTCCATCCTCGGCGATCGTATCTAGCGCCGGCTCGACAGGTCCGTTTCCGAAGTCCACTGCAACGGCATTCATCTTGTCTTTGTTATTGACGTAGTAGCCGAATCCGAAGAACGCGATACCGTTCTTATCTTTAGATACAAGGTTTACAAGTGTCGAATAATCCTGTTGCAAGTTCACTGAGCTGTCCATATCTTGTTTATCCAAGATTTTTTCATAGAAGAATTCATATGTTCCGTGGTTTTCGTTCGGTCCCATTGCATTGATTTTTTCGTCTGGCCAATCTGGGTTGATGTCCGACCATTTTTCAACCTTGCTATCAGCAAGGAAAATGCTGATCAATTGTTCAGGCGTCATTTCAGTAGCCCAATCATTTTCTTTATTAATAACGAAAGTAAGGCCGTCTAGGGCAACTTTCAATTCTTTCACTTCGATGCCGAGCTTATCCGCTTCAGCTGCTTCTTCGTCTTTGATTTGTCGGGAAGCGTCGTTGAAGTCCGTTCCGTTTTCAACGAGGAATTTCTTGAAGCCTGCACTCGTGCCCGCACGGCTCACTTCTACGGATACGTTCTCTTGTTCGTTCACCATATACTCCTCAGCTAGACGTGCCATAAGCGGGTACACTGTTCCCGAACCGTCAATAGCGACACTGCCTTCCAGTTCCGCACCTTTCGCAGATGCATTGTTTTTGTCCGTGGAGCCGCCATCTTTGCCACATGCTGCAAGAACAACTGCAAACGCAGCGATGATCATGAATAAAAGAGACTTTTTGAACTTCATTGATAAATCCTCCCCTAGGTTTATGTTCTAATGTCGATGAAGGAATCTCCCTCACAACTACATATTAATGGCTTATTGTTAAGTGAGTATTGTTAATATGTAAAGGTATTGTAAATTAGTGTTAATTAATAAATAAAAACCCGCTCATATGTTGAGCGGATTCTGAATTCATCCAGCTATGGACGCCAGCCCCTCGAGTCGCTTCGGTCTTGCATCAAAAGGCAAAAATCACCTTTTGTTTCAAGACCTCCAGCGCTTGTCGGGGCTAGGCAGGCGTCCTTCGCTTTTGTTTTAGCCAAAACGGCCATTAATATAGTCGTCTGTCAATGTATCTGAAGGATTGTTGAAGATGGTTGTCGTCCGATCTTCTTCGATGACTTCGCCGTTCAGGAAGAAGGCGGTGCGATCGGAAATCCGTGCAGCTTGTTGCATATTGTGGGTAACGATAGCGATTGTGACATCGTTTTTAATGGAGCTGATCAGTTCTTCAATTTTATGCGTCGAAACCGGGTCAAGTGCGGATGTCGGTTCATCCATCAAAATCACTTCCGGATCAATGGCAAGACATCTTGCGATACATAGCCGCTGTTGTTGTCCGCCGGAAAGGCTGTACGCACTTTTATGGAGACGGTCTTTCACTTCATCCCATAATGCTGCTTTTTTCAAGCTTTCTTCCACGATCATGTCGAGTGTCGCCTTGTTGCGAATGCCATGCACTTTCGGTCCGAATGCGACGTTTTCGTAAATCGACTTCGGGAAGGGGTTCGGCTTTTGGAACACCATGCCGACTTTGGAGCGAAGAATTTCGACAGGCATTGCCTTGCCCAAAACATTATTCCCTTTGAACGTGACATTGCCTGAGATGGAGACGTCAGCCGCTGTTTCCACCATTCGGTTCAATGTTTTCAGGAACGTCGATTTTCCGCAACCCGATGGACCGATGATGGCGGTCACTTCGCGTTCATTTATTGAGAGATCAATGTTTTTTAAAGCATGCGACGTGCCGTACCAAAGGTTCAAGCCGTTCGTTTCATAAATCGGCTTATGCCAGCTTTCGTTTCGTACGACTGATAATGGTTTTTCTTTTATACGATCAAGTAGTAATGTCATTTAAAATCCTCCTAGTTGTTTTGAGGCTTACGTTTAGTGTACGGGAGGATTATTGAGGGAGTATGAACGAAGTGTAAAGGTTTTGTAAATGAATAAAAAGGCCATCCCCACTCGGATAGCCTTTTCGTTCATTCAAAAATATAATGCAATGCCTTCACGGCTTGGTCGACGGTTTCAACCGTTGCATGCGCTTTGCGGGAAAGCTCCTTCAATGGATGGTGATGCTGCTCGGAACGGATAAGGATGAGCGGCTTGCCGTACGCAACCGCGGCGCTCGCGTCCATCGCCGTGTTCCATTGCTTGTACTGCTCGCCGAAAAGGGCGATGACTAGATCGGCTTTCTTCATTAATAGCTCCGTCCGCAAATTATTGAAGCTGGAGGCGGCTGCGTCCTTGAAAATCGCATTCGGCTGCTTGCCTAAAATCTCCTCTCCGATATTATCAGAGCGGTCGTGATCTTCCATTGGTCCAACGAAGTCAATTGGCAAATTCAAAGCCGCAACTTTCTGTTTCACCTCTTCACGCCAAGACGTATGGATTTCCCCTGCAAGATATACAGTCAATCTCATAAAAAAATCCCTCCCTGTAATGATGGTTCCATTATAGCATTCCCTCGAATTAGATTGCTCAACGTTGCACGAAAGTTTAGAATTAAGGAAAGAAAAGGGGGAGTCAGGATGAAAACGATTTGGCATAACGGCAAGCTGTATACGATGGAAAAGGAAGGGGAAACCGTGGAGGCGTTACTGACTGAAAACGGAAAGATCATCGCGGTGGGCACATATGAGGAGTTGAAGAGTGAAGCCGAAAATGAAATCGACCTGAAAGGGTCAGTGCTTTATCCCGGGTTCATTGACAACCATATGCATATGATCGGGCACGGGCAGAAGTTGCTCAGCCTTGACTTGTCGAAAGCGAAATCCTCGGATGAAATGATGGATATGCTTATGAACGCCTACCCTGATTTGAAAGAGGATGAGTGGTTCATCGGCGAAGGGTGGAATGAAAACAATTTTGCGGATAAAAAGATTTTCACACGTTATGAATTGGATAAAGTGACGAATTCTCCAATGTACTTGAAACGGACGTGCAGGCATGCGGCAATCGTTAATTCGAAAGCGTTGGAGCTAGCCGGCATTACGAAAGATACACCAGATCCGGATGATGGGGTCATTGAGCGGGATGAAAACGGAGAACCGACAGGCGTATTGAAGGAAGGCCCAATGGATCGCGTGCTGCAACTTATACCGGAGCCGACGGAGGAGATGCTGACGAAGGCTCTTGAGAAATCGGTCGATGATCTGTTGTCACTAGGATTGACCGGCGCGGTGACGGATGACTTGGGCTATTACGGGGATTACCGCAACCCCTTGCAAGCATTCCGGAATGTCATCGGCGAAAAGAAGAAGTTTCGTGCGCATTTATTGCGGAGGTCGACGGTGTTTACCCAACTGATGGAGGATGAAGCGACGTATGACGAACCATGGATTGAGCCAGGGGAAATGAAATTCTTCATCGACGGTGCGCTTGGAGGAAGTACTGCTTTGTTAAGCGAACCGTATGCTGATAATCCGTCCACTTCGGGTAATGCAGTTTTGACAGATGAAGAGATTGATCGGAATGTGGCGACTGCTCGGAAATACGGGCAAGCGGTAGCCATGCATATGATCGGCGACGGAGCTGTTGAAAAAGGGTTGGACGCAATCGAAAGGCATCCGGTGCCGGAAGGGAAGCGCGACCGTCTCATCCATGTGAATGTGCTGCGGGATGACTTGGTCGAGCGAATGAAGAAACTTCCGGTCGTCTTGGACATACAACCCGTTTTCGTATCGTCCGATTTTCCATGGGTAATGGAACGTCTAGGGGAGAATCGCCTCGACTGGGCATATGCATGGAAGCGATTAATCGACGAAGGGTTCATCTGCGGCGCGGGCTCGGATGCACCGATCGAAGAAGTCGATCCGTTGCTCGGCATCTACGCGGCTGCAACGAGGAGAAAACCGGGGGAGACGCACGAAGGGTATTTGCCGAAAGAAAACCTAAGCATGTTTGAGGCGGTCAGTTTATTCACATCAGGAAGCGCGGCGACAATTGGCAAGGCAGATTCGCGCGGAAAGCTCGGCGTCGGTTTTGTTGCGGATTTCACGGTGTTGGATAAGGATTTGTTTAAGGCTGAAGAGGAGGAGATTCTTGACGCCACTGTTGTTATGACGGTCGTGGCAGGAGACGTCATGTATCAATTCCAAGGCTGATTTATTTTGAAGGAGGAGAAGGGATGCGGAGACTTTTACCGGGAATTGTATGTTTAGCAGTCATACTCATTGGTTGTTCAGATCAGTCTAACGGAGATCAGACACAAGAAATTGAGGAACTGAATAAGCAGATTCAGCAGATTTCTTTGGAAAATGAATCCCTAGTAAAGATGATAGAAGAACAAAAGACGGCGCTCGAATTGGTTGAAACGGATACATCGGATGAAACACCAATGTATCACAACGATGATTATGCTATGATTCCTGCAAAAACGATTGAAAAGTATCCGCAAACCCTTTATAAGAAAACCACTTTGGACATTGACGGGGATGGCGAAGAAGAAGCAATCGAATTGCATGTGAATGCTGGAAAAACAGATAGCGGCCTTTTTGCCTGGGACGATGGACAGAACTGGTTATTAGTAGTTAAAGACGGAGAGAAAACGTACCCGCTATTTGATGATTTTGTTCAGCTTGGTTCAATCGATTTCAGTACAGGCATGTTTGATCGGAAACCGGGAATCGTGATGATCAAAAGGTCGCATTCTGACAGAACAGTACAGAAATTCACATACGATCAAACTGAAGATGGCTATCAGAAAGAAACTTTTTACAAGAAAGAGAACACACATGATATCGATAATCGGCCTGCCTCCTATGCCTTTTTCAAGGATGCATTCAACTTATTGGATACGGCGTTTACAACAAAAACGGCAGCAGTTCTAGAAGCGGGTGAGGAGACTCTTCAGGACTCTCAGGAGAGAATGGCGATCATGTATCCAATCTTGGATGATGTTTATAATGCACAACGATTTTTGGAAATGGTCGCGGAGCTGAATCGAGAGATATATGTCTCTTTAAATGACGCGGTTGACTTGCTCCACCAAATGGTGAATAAGCCACCGGCAGACGAGCAATTGGGACAGTTGCAATTCATTCATGATGTGTTCAAAAGTATTGGCTCTGGTGAGTTGATCATTGAAGAGGAAAATCAAATTCATCCGGAGCTGAAGGAGAAGCTGCAAAGAATTAACTTTCATCCTTAAAAAGTAGACTCCGTCAATACAAAATCCATATCAAAATTACAACAGTGGGAAACGAGCATTCCCACTGTTTGTTTTGGGGAATTTGGGGAGGTGAACTAAATGACAATTGAAATTAGAACAATTCAACCAACAGATTTCAACGATTTAGTCGAGTTGATGAGTGAATTAGGTTATCCGACGACACTTGATGAATTAACGCAACGATTGGAGTTAATACGGAAACATATAGATTATGAAGGATTAGTGGCTGTTAAGAACAATCAGGTTATAGGTTTTGCAGGGGTGTGTAAGGCACTTGCTTTTGAATTTACTGGTATATATGTACGTATTACAGCGTTTGTTGTAAGTTCCAAACAACGTAAGCAAGGAATTGGAACAATGCTTTTAAAAGCTTGTGAAGAATGGGCAGTTCAAAAAGGTGCAATAGCTATAACTTTAAATAGTGGTAATCGGGAAGAGCGCCAAGCGGCACATGTTTTTTATACAAGTAACGGCTATGTAGGTAAAAGCACAGGATTTTCAAAAAGTATCATTTGAGATCATAGACATCAGCAGTCAGGCGAAAGCTGTGTACAGGATGTACCAGAATCGTCCCGGTAACATAATAACAAGTATTTTTTGGGGGGATACTATGTTTTATCGGAGAAAGTTTTATACTGTAAAAAAAGAGTTTGTGGAAATCTTTAATGAACATTTCAATAACACCAACTTGCCTAACCAACTGAAACACGGTTCCCGGTTAATCGGCCGTTGGATGAAGGAAAATGAGGACGATACTGCCGAGATCTTTGCTATATGGGAATATGACAGTTATGAAGATTATGTAGAAATTGAATCCAAGATACGAAGTGATCAAGCTCACGTAGAGCGCGTGAGAGACTGGTACGCAAAGAACGGCGGCCGCGATTACGTATTGAAAGAATACATACTGGAAATGAAAAATGAAGCGTTAATATCTACTGTAGATGAGAGGATGTAGTGATCTCTAACTAAAATCGTATAGGAGGGTGGATATGATACAGTCTTTGATATTCGATATGGACGGCACACTTTTTCAAACTGATAGAATCCTAGAAGTAGCTCTCGATGATACGTTTGAACACTTACGGTCAATAGATAAATGGAACAGTGCCACGCCTATAGAGAAGTACCGTGAAATTATGGGAGTTCCTTTACCGAAAGTATGGGAAACATTGATGCCCAAACATTCTAAGGAAGAGAGGGAACTCACTGATGCGTATTTTCTTGAAAGGTTGCTTGAAAATATAAGAAACGGGAACGGCGCTTTATATCCTAATGTAACGGAAGTTTTCACTTATTTAACAGAGAATAATTGCTCAATCTACATAGCAAGTAACGGGTTAATTGACTATCTCGAAGCCATAGTGAGCTATTATCGTTTGGATCGTTGGGTTACAGAAACATTCAGCATCGAACATGTTGAATCGCTGAATAAATCGGATCTTGTCCGGAGTATTGTTCAAAAGTATGGCATTACCAACGGAGCGGTAGTAGGTGATCGACTATCTGATATAAACGCAGCGAAAGATAACGGTTTACTTCCTATAGGTTGTAACTTCGATTTTGCAAGGTAAGACGAACTTGCTCAGGCGGATGTCATAATTGACGACTTAAATGAGTTGAAAATGATCATATGTGAGGACAGTTAGGAGGGGGAACGAAATGATAGATCTAAGACATAAACCGTTGATAGAAGGAGAAAAAGTCATTCTCAGACCAATTCAGTCTGAGGACTTTCCTTACATAAAGGAATGTCTAAAGGACCCTGAAGTACTGAAACTGACAGGAAGCACAACAGACTTTGACTGGGATATTACTCGCAAATGGTACGAAACAAGGAATGAACAAACCGATCGCTTGGATCTGGCGATTGTTGACACAACTCAAGGTATCTTTGTGGGAGAGGCAGTGGTCAATTTATACGATGAAAAGAATCATAGCATGAATTTCAGGATTCTAATTGGCCCGAGGGGGAGAAATCGGGGATTAGGAACGGAAGCAACTCAACTTCTCATTGATTATATATTTCAAACTACGACACTTAACAAACTTACCTTAAGTGTTTTTGACTTTAATCCTAGGGCAAAGCATGTGTATGAAAAGATCGGATTTGTCCAGGTGAGTGTTGATGAAAAAGATTTGGAGTTTGAAGGGGAATGGATTGATTCGATCAATATGAAATTGACGAGGGGAAATTGGTTAGAGCGCAAAAAGTTCACTGAACGCACATTGTAGCATAAAAGCGCTGAGACGATCTGAGGGAGGCATAGGACATGACTGAGTTTGAACATATTACTTTTTCACGATTGTACTTCAATGGATCTATCGAGTTTTTCTTCATTCAAGGTGTCAACAGCTATGAAAACTTTACATTATGGTGGGATGGAAGATCGTATAAGGTGGTAGGATATCTCGCTTCCTACTTTGATGCTGTAGAGGATGAGAGAAAGAGTATAATCTATCTTATTGAAAAAGAGGGGCGTGATTTTGACAGGATCATTAAACATACCCGAAAGTTCATCGAACAAATGAGTACATCCGGCCATTTATCCGAATGGGAAAATGCAGAAGTCGTCATGACGGGGGTCATTGGCGATTCAGTTCTTCCCCCTTTTACGGAATTCGTAAAAAAAGTCATTAAGCATGAAGTACCTCAATCCGTCTTGAATGAGATAAGGGAGAAACAGTAAACAGTAAACGAAGCAGAAAGGGGAGCGTTGCAGCCTTCCTGCTTCGTATTTCCTATTTATCCAATGAATACAGCTCAATAACTTCGCTCGCTGTCATCGGTTTATCAAACGGTAAAAAGCGGCTGTACACTTCCTTGAAATCAACATCTTCATCAAAGTGGTCAACTAGTTCAAACACGTCGAGAATGGTGACAAAACTCCAGGTCGTCTGTCCGCCAACTGCATTTTCATATGTGAGATTCACGAAATGGTCACGGATTTGCGTTTCGATATCGTCTTGACCGGATGCTCGGAGTAACACAATCGTTTCCTCGAACGTCTTTGATGAATTGTCATTTGGTATTACGGTTGATTCCAACAGGAGCTTGACTGAATAGAGTTTCATGAACATCCCCCCAATGTCTATTCCTTTACAAATAAAACACTACTCCGCAGTCCCAGTAATAATCCCTTCAATCTCTCCAATCGGCAAAGGTCCGTACTCTCGGCTATCGGATCCACGCCACCATTGATCGACAAGGATGAACACCGTATTTTCTTCTACAGTTACCGCTGCCATGTTCATATTGAAGTACTCTCTTGTAGCTTGTTCATTGACAATCACTTTGCTTGAGACCATATTGAAATACTCTTCCTCGCCCAAGCCGTGCATTGTTGCTTTACCATAAAACGTGTCAAGTTTCTTTCCATCAATATACACTTGGCCGCCTTTAATTTCGACCGTTTCACCGGGTAACCCAACTACTCTTCCGATATACATTTCAGGAACTGCCGGATTTTTGGCGATGACGGAAGACGGCATATGATAATAAACGGCTTGCCCCCGCTGTAGTTCGTCGAAATCCGTTGAAACGACAAGCTTTCCATGTTCCTGGGTATAAAAATCATGATCCCCTCGATCCATCGCATCCGAACCCCATTCAATCAGAAATGTATGTTCATTTTGAGGGGCAATTTCCAATCGTTCTGGTGTTATGTCATCGGTGATGTCCTCAAGTGTGTCCAAATAAATCCTTGTGGAATATTCGACACCGTCTTCACCTACAAGAATTCGAGGTCCTTTCTTTACCAAGTTGTAAGTGAATCCTGTCTCACCTTCGACCTTAAGAGTGTAGGTGCTGCCATTCTGTGTCATTGTGTAATTTTCGTACGTTCCAGGGATTAACAAAGGCTCCTTAATTTTATAGCCACGTAAGTATGCTTCCCTATCCACTTTATTTGATATAAAACTTGAACCAAGGAAATCATCTTTAATCGTCAATGAAGCTCCCTTGAATTCCAAAACATATCTTGTAGGGCTCGTTAGACTTGATTGTTCTAAAAGCATGCCATCCCATGAAGCCGTTACATTCGTTGTATCAGACCCACCAATGTTTACATATAATCCGATGCCGACCCAAAGTAGAACAATAAGTGAAACGATGGATGGAAGTAATGAATTTATGCGAAACCTCTTTTTAGGGTTGGGTGGATGGAAGACTAGACGGCGAACTTTCTCCTTTTGCATAGAAGTCGGTTGAAAGGCATTCACTAGCTTCTCCAACTCTTGCGCTATGTCATCATCGGATAAGTGTTTCATTCGTAAAACCACCTTTCTCTAATCCCTCTTTGAAAGCGGCGAGCGCCCTCGACAGACTCATCTTTACTTTTCCTTCCGACCATTTGAGGATGGTTGACGTTTCTTTTGTTGAAAACCCTTGGATCTTCCGTAAAATAATCACTTGCTGGTAACTTGGCTTTAGCTGGCTGAGGGCTTCGTAAAATTGCTTTTGCTGTGAATTAAGAAGGGCAATTTCCTCCGATGAACGTTCGTGCTTGGTGCTATGAGTATACAAATCAAAATAATACGTAATCGGATTCTTCTTTCTGAAATAACTCATCGTCGTCGTGTAGGCGATACGGAAAATCCATGTTTTGACGAGAGAGTCCCCCTTGAATTGATGTTCATTCCGGATAACTTTCATAAATGTGTCCTGGGACAAGTCCTCAGCTGTATGGGGATCTCTCACGAGCATGAGGATATAACTATAGACGGCATCATAATATTCATCGAACCACGCTTCACTGGACAAATCGTTCACCTCACTTATTACTTACTTAGACGCAAACTTTGAACATCGGTAACGTTTAAATCAATACTCTTAAATAAATAATATACTAATCGTTCAAACTACAACAAAAGGCTACATTCACACTTTTTGAAGACGTGTGAAAGCAGCCTCTACAAATATTGTCTAGTTTTCACCAAGCAACGGAACTTGCCATGGCTTTTCAACAGGGTTATAGAATGTCATCGAAACGAGGTATAGCGTCAATTCATCGGGTACTTCTTTCAAACCTTCTAATTCCAGAGATAATCTTGCATCATGGCGGCCGTTTGTGCCCGTCGAAACCGAAATGAAGGAGCCAGTGAGATTGGCAGTGTAGCTATTTCCTTTGTCGTCTACGGCTATCCAGTTGCCCATGTCTGAGTTAAGTGAGTTTATCCGACCATCCAAATAGATAGTGACAGATTTTTCTTGTCCGGACATTGGCTTTATCACCCTTTTGACCTTTAAATGATTTCCTTTATAGTCTAACGATACAGGATGTTTAGTAAGATCTTTCGGTTTGATTGTCAAGGCAATGTCTGTAAGTTCCTTTTTATAGACTCCATCCAATACAAAGGTCAATTGATCTTCATTCTTAGGGATGTATGAATGGGTCCAATTGGTGTGGCCGAATTTATCCATATTTTCGCCCATCCCTTGCAGCATGCCAGTTGTTCTTGAAAAGTGGCTCGATGAATAAATCACTTCGTTCTCTGCATTTTTAATATGATAGGAAATTCCTGAAGTATTCCCGCCGACAAGAAAACCCATTTTCTCTTTGCCGTACTTATCCTCAAACTCTCGCATTGCTCTTTCATATTTCTTTTTTTCCTCTTCTGTGAATGAGGTCTCGAAAAATAATCCAAAAGAAGAGGGGGCGATTTGCAGCTTCTTTAACTCGATTTGCACAGCGTGATGGACGGCGGATGCATCCTTTATATCCACCAGTTTTGTAAGCTTTCGATTTTCAGACAGATCGACTGGGACCTGTAACTGCCAAGTGCCCTTTACTCCATTTAGTTCGACAAGATCGAATTGAATCATAAGTTTTTCTATAGTATTGCCTTGATCATGAAGATTGAACTCTACGAATCCATAGCCACTCTCTCTATACCAGCCTGATCCTAATGGTCTCATTTCGTTGCCGTTTTGATCGAAGGCTGTAATTTTATTGTTCCACTTCAAAAAAGTATCTTGAGAAATTCCATATTCATTTAGCACTTTGTAGGAGAGTGTAACCCTTGAAGTATCGGCAATGACTTCTTCTACTACAAACGTCAGTCCCTGATCTTCAACTTGCAAATCAACCCGTTGCGTAAGCCCAGCCTCCGAAGCTATATTCAGCCCTTTATCGACATGGTCGGAAGAGAACAATCCACCGATAAATTGAGCAAAGGCAGGATTAACGGTTGCACCGATGCTTACCGCTAAAACAACACCCGCAGCAGCAAGTGCTACTCGTTTCCAAACGGATTTGCGTTGTTTATTCAATTTCCCATATGGCTCCAATTGATCCAATACAAGATCAGTGAAATTCTCAGGCAAGGTCGGTGTCTGCAATGTTTCTTCAATAAAACGCTGTTCCTCTTGAAATGCATTCACAACTTTTCCACAGGGAGTGCATGACTGTACATGCGCTTCGATTTCAGTCATCTCCTGTTTAGGTAGCAACTGGTCGACAAATTGTGAAATCTTATCCGCCGTTGGACAGTTCATGAAAATATCCTCCTTCACGTTTCACTGTTTCCCTCATCTTTTTCTTTGCCCGATGCAGTTTGTTGCGGACTGTTGATAAAGGCACGTCCATCACTTCACCAATTTCCTCGTAACTGATTTCATTCACATATCGGAGAAGAATGATCAGCCGTTCGTCTTCAGGCAAAGTGGCAATCAGCCGTTCCAATTGCCGGCTTTTCTCTTTCTTTAAGAAGACCACTTCTGGATGCTCACGATTGACCACTTTCGCTTCGTCTATTTCTACTTGGATTGTGGAATACCGTTTTTTCCGGAATTCATCCATGCAATGATTGATGGCCACCCGGTAGAGCCAGCTGGAAAATGAACCACTCGCGTCATATTTACCGAGGTTGCGGTACACTTTGATGAATGCATCTTGGACAAGGTCCTGCGCATCTTGTGGATTTTTCGTCATCCGCAAGATGGTCGCATATAGTTGGTTTTTATATTTGTTAATGATGTGTGCATAGGCTTGTTTATCGCCTGCCAGCACTTGCTGGATCAATCGCTGTTCGTCCTCCATGGTGACCTCCTAACTGAATCAGACATGCGCATGTCGATTAGTGTTTCATTAAGTATAACGGGTTTACTCACAGGAAAATTTCATTTTCAGAAAATTTTATATGATTTTGTAGTGTAAATGAAGTAAAACGGGGCGAGTCGGTTGTAAACTCCCGAGAGTCGGTGGTAACACCACAAGAGCCGGTGATAACGGATCCGCCTGGTTTGCGAATGGCTCTGTCAGGGACACGATATGATAAACTTAGGGAAATCATCGTGAAAGGGACGGATGGCTGATGACGAATTTTTGGCATGAGCGTTTTTCTACAGAGGAGTACATATACGGAAAAGAGCCGAATCAGTTTGTCGTGGAGGCTGCGCGCGTGCTGACGAAAGGGAAAGTGCTTTGCATTGCGGAAGGGGAGGGGCGCAATGCTGTCTACTTGGCTTCACTCGGATTTGATGTAACCGCTTGGGACTATGCGCAGGCAGGTCTGGATAAGACGCAGCAACTAGCGGAAGAACGCGATGTTTTCGTAAAGACAGAACTTCGAGACTTAGCTGAAGTGGAATGGCAAGAAGAACAGTGGGATGCAATCGTTCACATCTTCGGCCATTTCCCAGCGGATGTCATGGAAAGAACGTTGGCCGGCATTCAAAAGTCACTAAAAGTCGGCGGTTATTATATCAGCGAATTATATACGAAAGAGCAGCTCCGATATGGAACAGGCGGCCCACGCGATGCGGCAATGCTTATGGATCCAGCGGACATCCTAGAAAAGTTCGATGGATATTTCATTAAACATTTCCACGTCGGCGAAGTGAACCGTGAAGAGGGGCAGCTTCATACAGGAACGGCCCATGTCGTACAAAGCATATTTCAAAAGAGAGAGGAAGCGAACTAATGGACGGACGTAATCGAAGTGATGTGAAGCCGGGAATGAAAGTCGCGGTCATTTTGAAGAAGGATCAGCGAACAGGCGTGAAAACGGAAGGGGTCGTCAAGGATTTATTGACAAACTCAAGCTTTCATCCGCATGGCATCAAAGTGCGGCTGGAGGACGGACAAGTCGGTAGAGTAAGCGATATTTTGGAATAAGTTTTTTGGATCGTCCCCAATGAAGACAGTTCCACGCCCAAAGAGTCTGCCCGCGCGTTCAAAGAAGCGTGCTGTCGAACAAGGAACCATATAATTATAGGTGCTGAACGGATTCTTTCTGTTTGGCATCTTTTTTTAATTCAAAATAATGTATACTAAATGAAGGAGAGATTACGAGGGGGGAATAGATTGAAAACGTTTTGGGGTATATTATCTGTTTTATTCATATGGGCATTAGTATTTCCGTTTGCAGGCATGGCTGCGTTTTTATTATATATATCAAATAAAGGTTTTTTTGTACCGCTCGTTATCGCGGCCTACCTATCATTCGGTGCAATGCTTGTCATGGCCCGCTTTGAGCTGTTCAACTACAAAAAGCATTTCTGGCTC
The DNA here is from genome assembly GCF_042655825.1 of Sporosarcina koreensis. NCBI lineage: Bacteria > Bacillati > Bacillota > Bacilli > Caryophanales > Caryophanaceae > Sporosarcina > Sporosarcina koreensis. The sequence goes on from NZ_JBHSNP010000002.1 coordinate 367,236, forward strand.
GGCGCAGCGGCTCTCATCGCTGTGTCGCTTCTGTTCACCATACCGGCTGTCTATGATAAAACACGGCCTATCATCACCGATGGCCAAGTTGAATTAGCCGCATATCAGCCGTTTGAAAAGAGAACAAAAGCCGTATCTTTAGATGAGCCTGCATCTTTGCACATCGAGGACGATTTGCCGATCATCGATGGAGCCACAGCGCTTTATCCGGTTTACGCGGCATTTGCGCAAGCTGTTTATCCTGAAAAAGAATACCAGCCTTATGACAGCGAAGTGATGTCGAATCGGACCGGAGCTGCCTATACGAACTTGAGAGAGGGAAAGGCGGATATCATTTTCGGTTTGGGTCCGTCAACAACGCAACTGAACCAAGCGGAAAACGCGGGCAAGGAGTTGAAACTGACGCCGATCGGGAAAGAAGCGTTCGTTTTCTTCGTCAATTCCAAGAACCCGGTGGATAGCTTGACGGAGGATGAAATCAAAGGGATTTATTCTGGAAAAATAACAAATTGGAAAGAGGTCGGCGGGAAAAACGATGAAATCCGTGCATTCCAACGTCCTGAAAATAGCGGCAGCCAAACGGCACTGCAGAATTTCATGGGCCTCACGCCGATCATGAAGCCGCCGACAGAGGATGTCATGTCCCTCATGGGCACGGTCATCGGAGAAGTTTCCGACTATAAAAACCATAAAAACGCAATCGGCTACACATTCAGGTACTACTCAACGACGATGGTGAAAAATAATAGGATCCGTCTTCTTGGCGTGAACGGTGTTGAACCGACGATAGATACAATCAAGTCCGGGGAATATCCGCTTACGAACGAATTCTATGCCGTGACGGCAGGAAGCGACAATCCGCATGTCGAAGCATTCATTGAATGGATTCTGTCGGACGAGGGGCAGGAAATTATCGAGAAGACAGGGTACGTGCCGGTAGGGAAGTGAAAAGGATGGGGAGCGATACTATGACTTTTACTGAAACTTTAGGAATCCAGCACCCAATCATCCAAGCTCCGATGGCGGGTGTGACGACGCCGGAATTCGTGGCGGCTGCGGCGGAAGCTGGCGCGTTAGGATCCATCGGGGCTGGCTATTTATCCGCGGAAGCGACTCGGGATTTCATCCGCGAAGTGAAGAAGCTCACGGATAAACCGTTTGCCGTCAATCTATTCGTCCCTGAACACGTTGAAATGGATCAAGAGCAGCTGCGCCAAGCATATTTGGCATTGCAGCCGATTGGCAAGAAGCTCGGGATGCCATTTTGGAAGGCGCCGCTGTCCGAACCATCATTCGACGAGCAGGTCGATGTCATTATTGAAGAAGGCGTTGGCATCTGTTCATTCACGTTCGGCCTGCCCGAAGAAACGGTTGTACAGAAATTAAAGAGGCATAATGTCTACTTGATCGGCACCGCAACGACAGTTGAAGAAGCTGTCCTGGCCGAACAAGTCGGAATGGATGCGGTTGTCGCACAAGGCAAGGAAGCCGGAGGACATCGCGGCTCGTTCATCGGCGAACAGCTAGTGCCGCTTGAAGAATTGCTGCCTTCAATCGTGGGGGCGGTCGGCATTCCGGTCATTGCGGCTGGTGGGATCGCTAACAAGGAGCATCTGGACCATCAACTCCTCCGCGGAGCGGCAGCCGTCCAAATCGGCACCGCATTGCTGGCGACGGAAGAAAGCGGGGCGCATCCGCTCTATAAAGAAGCCGTCTTGGCGTCTGTCGAAAATAACACCGTACTCACAAAAGCTTTCTCTGGAAAATCGGCACGAGGCATCCATAACGAGTTCATTGACATGACGGCAAGCGTTCCGATTGCTCCTTATCCATACCAAAACGACTTGACGAAGAAAATACGGAGCGAAGCGGCGAGGCTCGGAAAGCCGGAATTCATGTCGCTTTGGGCGGGGGAGAACGTGCGGGAGACGATGGGTGGAACGGTGAAGGAGATCATCGCAAAATTCATATGAAAAGGGAATTGGAAAGAAGCATGCGACTGAACTTACGCATGCTTTTTATATTTATTTGCGGGTCATTTACTCATCTGCAACATTTTGAAAAACCAGAAAATACGTTTTATTATAGGGTGAAATGAAGTATACTAGTTTCAAGCTTTCAGGTTCTGAAAGAAATAATGCCATTGGGGAGAGGGGAAGAAGAAATGGTCACGTTTTTATTCGGTGTCGTCTTATTAATCGTCGGTTATTTCACGTATGGCAAATTCATCGAGAAGATGTTTGGGGTGAAGGAAGATCGTGCGACACCCGCGTATACGAGTGGGGACGGCGTAGACTATGTGCCGATGAGCACGAAGAAAAACTCGCTGATCCAGCTGTTGAACATTGCGGGGGTAGGTCCGATATTCGGTCCGATCATGGGAGCGCTTTATGGTCCGATTGCTTTCATTTGGATTGTGGTTGGCGCGATTTTCGCAGGTGCTGTCCATGACTATTTAACAGGAATGATCTCCATCCGTAACCGTGGAGCTCATTTACCTGAGCTTGCAGGCAAGTTTTTAGGGAAATTCATGAAACATATCGTTAATGCTTTTGCAATTCTATTATTGGTGCTCGTTGGAACGGTTTTCGTTTCCGCGCCAGCAGGCTTGCTGTACAACTTGATGAACGGTTGGATGGCGATGGGCATTATTGTTACACTTATTTTTGCTTACTATATTCTTGCTACACTTTTGCCGATCGATAAAATCATCGGTCGCTTCTATCCGATTTTCGGTGCGCTATTAATCATCAGTGCTGTCGGGGTTGGCGGAATGATGGTCATCAAAGGAGTCCCTATTCCAGAGTTGACGTTTGCCAATATGCACCCTGACAAATTAGCAATCTTCCCGCTTTTATTCTTAACGATTTCATGTGGTGCATTGTCAGGCTTCCATGCGACACAGTCACCAATCATTTCACGTACAACGCAAAAAGAAGGACAAGGCCGTAAGATTTTCTATGGCATGATGATTGCGGAGGCAATCATCGCAATGATCTGGGCAGCTGCAGGAATGGCGCTGTTCAACGGGTATGGCGGGTTGAACGAGATGTTGGCTGCAGGCGGTCCTGCATTGATTGTCAGCGAAGCATCCACGATGATGTTGGGTGCTGTTGGTGGAACACTCGCAATCTTGGGTGTCATCATCCTTCCGATCACTTCCGGGGATACGGCTTTCCGTAGCGCACGTATGATCATTGCAGACTATTTCAAGTTACCGCAAGTGAAGATGGTGAGCCGTCTTTGGATTGCTGTACCGATGTTCGTCATTTCCATTGCGTTGACTCAAGTCGACTTTAATATTCTATGGCGCTACTTCTCATGGGCGAACCAATCAACAGCGGTCATTGCGTTATTCGTAGGTGCGATGTATCTGTTCATTGCACGGAAGAACTACTGGGTGGCGCTTATCCCGGGGACGTTCATGCTGATGGCGACGATGACGTATATTTTGAACGCGACGATCGGATTTGGCTTGCCGATGAATGTGGCATATATTGGGGCAACGGTCATTTCGCTATTCCTCGTCGTGCTGTTCTTCCTCGCCGCAGTCCGGGCAAGAGCTGCACAAATTCCATTGGAAGAAGACATTTCTCATTGGAAAGGTGCAACGACAAACTAATATCATTAATAAAGAGGTGGCCAAGGCCGCCTCTTTTTACATATACCACAGCAAATCATACTTCATCTTCTTCCCTTTCTCGCTATCTTGGTCAATGACTTTCCAAATGCCGTTCTCATTCAGGACTTTGTAATAATAATTGGTCCCGTCGGCTTTTTTGAACAGGATGAAGCCTTCATTCCCTCTAATGAACGTCACAGGGCTGATCACATTTTTATAGGGCGGTTGGATTTCCGTGCTAAGGATATTGATGACAATTTCTTCTGCGATATGTGCCAATGAATTGAACTCATTTTGCTTTTCCGCCTTGTACCGCAACTGGTTATATTCGTATCGTTCATAAGGAAGCAAATTTAAGCGGAACGACTTTTTAATGTCAATGATTGCATCCTTATAAAATCGGGACAATTTCTTTTCCTCTTCATCTCCGATATGTGTAAAATCGAGCAACTTGATGCCTTTCGGACTGATCCTGAATTGTAATGTCTCTTTTCCGTATGGCGGATTTTCCGCTGTTTCGAATGTATTCACCTGAACGTCGACAGTGAATGAAAATCCGCCTTTCCCCTCTCGATGGATACCCATGATTTTCGCATCGTGCAATCCGTATGATTTGTCATAGCCGTAGTAGTCGATGATTCCATCCGAAATGTATGGCGAAAGGGTTATCAGCAATGCATCCTGAATGGAGTGTTGGTCCTTATTGATCCGTTCAGCATGGGGTGTAAGAGGTTGGATAAGCATTGAAATCAAAATGAATGGAACTAGGAAATGTAAAAGTTTCAATCGGGAAACCTCCTAACCGTGTTTTATCCTTAGGTTTTCCTGTGTCGATGAAACGATACATGAATGAAATTTTCAAAACATGCCTTTGAATGATTACAGTTACGCTATAATGAAATAAATTAACTACTTTGAAACCGGGGGATTGTATGAAGAAGTATATTGGTGAAATTGGATTGCTGCTAACAGCAATTATTTGGGGAAGCGGGTTTGTCGGCAGTGCAGTTGCTTTGGATACATACACGCCCTATCAGATATTGGCAGGCAGGTTTCTAATTGGCGCTGTTTTATTATGCGCGGTATTTTATAAAAAAATGAAATTCATTTCAAAAAGCACATTGGTAAAAGGTGCGATATTGGGAGTCTTCCTGTACATAGCATTTGCGCTGCAAACGGTCGGACTTCAATTTACGACACCTTCCAAAAATGCATTTTTAACTGCCGTGAATGTCGTTGTTGTTCCGTTTATAGGGCTTGCGATTTATAGAAGGAAATTGGATTTATTCGAAGTCATTGGAGCCTTTCTCGCAATGTTCGGCGTGGCGGTCTTGTCGCTTCAATGGTCGGCGGGACTCAATATTGGCGATTTCCTTTCATTCTGCTGTGCAATCGGTTTCGCGTTCCATATTTTTTACACATCCCAATTCGTGAAGACGGAAGATCCGATCGCTTTGACGATTGTCCAAATGGCGACAGCGACGTTCATCGGCTTAATCGTTGTGCTGATGAAAGGCGAAATGGTATTTAGTACGCAGCCGGAAGGTTTGTGGTCGTTGCTCTATTTAGGCGTATTCTCGACGACGATTGCATTTTTATTGCAAACCGTCTCACAGAAATTCATTTCAGAAACAAAGGCAGCAATCATCCTGTCGACGGAATCATTATGGGGAATGGTCTTTTCCGTCATTCTTTTGAGCGAAATCCTTACGCTTAAGATGGGAATCGGGGCTGTTTTAATACTTGCTGCGATTATATTATCGGAAACGAAGTTGAGCTTCTTGGTGAAAGGGAGTCATCCTGCAAGGTTGGAATAAAACGATGAAGGGGTGGGTGTATGTATAGTGCTGACGAAAGAAACGATTTTTTTGCAAAAACGGTTAAGAGATTAGAGTCCTCCGATTTAATTGAAGGAATCGTTCAGTTAGGTTCCGGGACGATCGGATATAGGGATGAATACTCCGATATTGATTTAATGGTTTCGACTTCTAAAGCTGAAGATGTTGCAAGTACAAAAAGTACTGTTCATGAGATTCTTAGTGAGTTCAATCCCATCTATATAAAAGAGAAGCAGTTTAGCAGGGATATCTATTTGCTTATCGCATTCATGGAAAATTCATTGGAGTTCAATGTGTCTATTCTTCCAAGTGATTTATTGAATGTGAAGTCGCCTTTATGGAAAGTGATCGTTGATAAGACCGGATTCGTGTCCGAAAAGATGAATGCTGAAAATGAAGTTTTTCAAAATAAGCCAGTCAAATACGATGTGAACATCGATATCGCTTTTGAATTCGTCTATTGTGCGTTAAGTATGGACAAAGAGTTGAAACGGCATAACTTCATCTATTCAATGAAGATGCTTGAGAAAATGAGAGACTATTTACTGCTGGCACAAGCGATGAATGAAAACAAGAAACTGCACCAGTTTAAAGCATACGACACATTGGCCCCTTCGTTTATTGAGGCATATCTTTCAACTTACCCGGATGAAATCACTGTAGATAAATTGACGGCTTCATCAAAGAAGCTGAAGGAACTATTTACTGAAGTAGTCGGCCAAAGCTCCACTATCACGATGGATAAGGATTTACAACAGCTTTTAAATTCTTGATAGATAAGTGTTGACCTGTCCCTTGGAGGCAGGTTTAAAGTGAATGTAGAGGGAGGGAGGCTATGTTATCGATCGGGAAAACAGCACATCTTGTCGGGCTGACGGCGAAGGCCATCAAACATTATGAAGAGATCGGACTCATCGAGCCAGCTTATGTGAGCCCGGAGTCAGGATACCGGTTTTATTCCCAAAAAGAACAGCAACAGCTCGTGCGGATCAGGACATTGAGGAAGTTCGGGGTGTCCCTTTCCGACATTTTGCGCGAGGGGGACGAACAGATGGAACGTTTGTTGATGAACCGGAAAAGGGAAATCGTGAATGAAATCAATGAGCTGCAGGGGAAGATGGAAGGAATCGATCAATTATTAAGCAAAGGGGAGAAGGAAATGGAAACACGCATTGAAGTAAGCGAAGGGTTTACAGTAAAAGGGTATGAGGTAATGGGGCCAGTGTCCGCAATCCCGGCGGAATGGGATCGCTTGATCAAGGAAATTAATGAGAACGATGTTGCGGCAGAAGAATCATTTGGGGTCTGCTTGAAGATGGAGAATGACATCATCCATTATATTGCAGGGCTAAAATCAGAGTTGGCTGAAGGATTCCCGGACACAAAAGAGGTTGTCATTCCGGCAGGCAAGTTTATCGTTGCGAAAGTCGAAGGAGGAATTCCAGGCATCCCGGCAGCGTATGACTACATCATTCAAATGGACGATATCAAACTGAGGGATTGCTACGATTTCGAGCGCTACGTCCATCCGGCTGGGGTGTCGGAAGACGATATTGAGATTTGGATGCCGATTGAGTGAAGGGGATGGGAGAAATGGAGACACGTATTGAACATGTCGAGCAATTTACGGTTAAAGGCTATGAAATGAATGGGCCAGTAACGGATATACCGAAGCTATGGGATGAGTTGAACCGTATTATTGAAGAAAAGGGTGCTAAGCCTGAAGAATCCTTCGGGATCACGTTAGGAATGGGCAATGGTACATTCCACTACTTGGCGGGGATTAAATCGGAGGTGGCGGAAGAGTTTACGGATACCAAGGAATTATTGATTCCAAGCGGTAAATTTATTGTCGCAAAGGTCGAAGGCGGAGTGGATGCGATCCCGGCTGCTTTTGATGCATTGCTGCGCAATCCAGATGTGAAACTTAGACATAGTTATGGGTTTGAGCGATATATCCATCCTGCAGGTTCTACCGGGTTTGAGACGGAAGTTTGGGTAGCGATTGAGTAGCGGAGATCTGGCTTTTAGCCGGGTCTTTTTTTATTCATACCACTAATAGTGAATCCAAATGGATTATATACCGTAGATAGTAGTAGAAAAATTGACAAAGGAGGGGCATTCGAATGTGGATAATCATATTTTTACTTCTTATCATATCACTGTTGTTTTCTATATCTTACAGTCTATCAAAAATTATTGATCAATTGAAATTGATTTCAGAACACTTCAATGTGAAAGAAAAGGAAGAAGTTGTAATAAGTGATGAAGAAATTGAAAAGGAATTGGAAGATGAATCTAAGGAGAAATAGGCGTGGGATGCGACAGGGATTACAAGGAAAAAACCCACCAGGTTATGGTGGGAATAGTCATAATTAAATTTGTATGAGTAACAAAATAATCGAAGATAGACATAGACATGCACTAGCTAAAAACAAAAAGGCAAGAACCTGCTTTGGTTTCAAGCCAGCACGCAGTAAACGATAGTGGATTTGACTAGCATCTGCTTGGAAGATAGATTTGCCTTGCATATATCGTTTAACGACGACGAAGAGATTGTCAAAGATCGGCACTCCCAATGCCAAGATGGGAATGAACAATGAAAGAACAGTCGCTTGCTTGAAAGCTCCATCTAATGCGATGACCGCAAGCAAGAAACCTAGGAGGCTTGCACCCGCATCCCCCATGAAAATCTTGGCGGGAGGCTTATTAAAACGTAAATAGGCAACAGAAATTCCTACCAGCACAATGGCCATCATGGCGGAATTCGGTTGGCCTTTGGCAATCGCAACAATAAAAAGCGTAACAGCCGATATCGCAACAAGCCCACCCGCTAGCCCATCCATGCCATCCGAAAAATTAATTACCGTCGTCACTCCGAATATCCATAAGATCGTTAGAATGAACTGTAGAATAAATGGGAGGGTGACATATTCACCTGACAGCGGGTTGACGAAACCATTGAATGTTATACCCGACGCAAAAACTAGAATCGCTGCGGATATTTGCACAATGAATTTCGGAAAGGCAGGGAAATCCTTTCCTTTCGTTTTAAACCAGTCATCAATCGTCCCAATGGTTAACAGCAATACGCCGCCTCCAAAAAGCGCACCGGTTTCCCAATTAAACTCTCTAGTGAAAAGAAGATAGACAGAAAAAAAGCCGATAAAAAGTGCATAGCTCGCCGTTAGTGGAATCGGTTTACGGTGTAATTTACGTTCAACGTTTTCCTGGGGCTTGTCCACAAAATCGAGCTGGAAAGCAAGCTTTCGCAATGGGGGGATTAAAGTATATACGAATAGAAATGATACTAAAAATGCCAATATGTACAAGATTATTCTCACCACCATTTAAACAATTTTCTATTAATAGACATGTATAATAGTGGACGTATTACTTTTTGTTTGGTTCCCCGTTTACTCCAGTCATTTCCCATTTAATCATATCGCCGTCCTGGTTCGACTTTTTCATTCCCAACTTATCTAACAAACTAGATATCTGTTGTAAATTCTTTTTTAGTTTGTATTGACTCTCACGTTACGTCATACTCTATAGTCAATAGTGAAGGGAGGCGGGAGCTATGAAAGTGAAGGAAGTTGCGGATTTGACCGGTGTGAGTGTGCGCACGCTCCATCATTATGATGAAATCGGTTTGCTTGTTCCGGACAACGTGACGGAGGCGGGCTATCGGGTTTATTCCGATGAAAACCTGACGACCCTCCAGCAAATCCTGTTCTTCCGTGAAGTCGGCTTCCCTTTGAAGAAAATCAAGGAGCTGCTTGAGAGTCCATCTTTCAACCGGTTGGAGGCGTTCGAGCTGCAACGAGATATGTTAGTGGCAAAGCGCCGGCAATTGGAGACGATGATTGAGACAATCGACAAGACACTCCAATCGGAGAGAGGAGAAATGACAATGACGAACGAAGAGAAATTTAAAGGGTTCGACTTCAGTTCGAATCCATATGAGCGGGAAGCGAGAGAACGGTGGGGAGATGAAGCGGTCGACAAGGCGAATAAAAATGTCGCGCAGTTCGGCAAGGAAGCCCAAGAGGACATGAACCGCATTTATTTCAAACTCGCGGAACTCCGCAATACCGATCCTGCTTCAGCGGAATCTCAAGCTGCAATTGGCGAGTGGTATACTTTCTTGAATAAAATCGGCGATTATTCATTAGAAGCATTCGCTGGCTTAGGTGAAATGTATGTCGCAGACGAACGCTTTACGAAGAATATTGACCAATTCGGCGAAGGCTTGGCTGTATTCATGCAGGATGCGATGAAAGTATATGCGGAAAGAAAATAACTACTATTGGGCACCCGGATTTTCCGGGTGTCTTTTCAATATAAAGAAAATCGATATAGACGTCTCTAGTAAGTTGACGTATTATTTGAAGAAATACATTTTCGGGAGTGATTGCAGATGAACGTAGCGGAATTTTGCGAACGATATGCAGTGGAACGGAAAGGGACGAATTCATTAAAATGGGATGCGCTTGATGTACGGTTCGGCGACCCGGATCTCGTCGCCGCCTGGGTGGCTGATATGGAATTCAAAGCTCCGGAAGCAGTCTTGGACGCACTGCATCAACGGATTGCACATGGCGTGTTCGGCTACTCATTCGTGCCTGAATCCTTCTATGGGGCCTTCATTGATTGGGAGAAAAGCCGGCATGGCTACGAAGTGAAAAAAGAATGGATGCGTTTTTCAACTGGCGTCGTCACAGCACTATACTGGTTCGTCAATGCATTCACAAAGCCGGACGACGCCGTCTTGATTTTGACACCCGTCTATTATCCGTTCCACAACGCCGTGAAAGACACCGGAAGGAAATTGGTGACATGCGAGCTTGTGAATGAAAATGGGACTTATCAAATCGACTTCGACGGATTCGAGAAAAGCATCGTCGACAATGACGTGAAACTGTTCATCCACTGCTCGCCGCATAATCCGGTCGGTCGGGTGTGGACGGAAGAGGAATTGAAAAAGATCCTGTCGATCTGCAATAAACATAACGTTCTCGTCGTTTCTGATGAAATTCACCAGGATCTTGTCATGGAAGGGCATAACCATATTCCGTCGGCAATCGTCAATAACGGGGAATTCGCGGACCGGCTCATTACCGTCACAGCTCCTTCCAAGACGTTCAATCTTGCAGGGCTATTGACGTCGTTCATCATCATCGAGAATGAACAATTGCGATCGGAATTTGATGCGTATGTGAAAACGGTAAACCAGACAGAAGTGAACATATTAGGTCTTGCTGCTGCTGAAGCGGCTTATCGGCATGGGCAAGAATGGCTTGACGGACTAAATGCTGTTATCCGCCATAATTATGAGCATGTGAAGCAGCATCTGAATGAGAAGGCTCCAGGAATCATCATCTCACCTTTGGAGGGTACGTATTTGATCTGGCTTGATTTGCGTAATGTCATCGACCGGGAGAAAACGAAGGAATTCATTCAGGACCGTTGCCGGATTGCTGTCGACTTCGGTGAATGGTTCAGTGCGGAAGGAAAAGGATTCATCCGATTGAACATGGCGACGGAGCCACGTTTTGTCGAGCTCGCCGTTGAAAATATATTGGCGAATTTGGAAAAATGATAGGACGAATCGAGCGTACTTAAAAATTTTTAGGTACAATCGTCCCGTTTAGTAGTATAATAAGAAAACCATCGTTGGAAGACCGATTATTCTTTTCATAACCCCCAATACCCATTCCGAGATTCAAAAACTTACGGAAAATGAAACTCTACATATAGGTAATACGTATAATACATATATAGACAAAACCTTGACCTGTCCGCGCCCCGCATCTTGTCTACAACTTAGGACTTAGAAGGTTTCCGCCTGCAGACGGTTTAGGTTCCCGAAAATATTGTACATACTTGTAGAGAGAGATGAGTTAGGGGTTGGGATGATGGGGAAAACAATCTATATCGTACTTACTGACACGGGAACGTTGTTGTCAAAGGCGATTGGTATGTATACACGTAAAGATTTGAATCATGCATCCATTGCATTCGACGAGCAGCTGACCGAAATATATAGTTTCGGCCGGAAGCAACAATACAATCCGTTCATCGGTGGGTTTGTACGTGAGAATGTTGCGGAAGGCATTTTTCAGGAGGCCGATTGCGCTGTGTACCGTTGCGAAGTTTCTACAGAAGCGTATATGCGGATCCAGCAGAAAATCGTTCAATTCGAGTTGAATCAAAGGGACTATAAATATAATTTTATCGGTTTGTTCGGCGTGGCGTTGAATAAAGAGATTCGACGGAAGAGGGCGTTTTTCTGTTCGCAATTCGTCGCGACCGTCATGCAGGAGAGTGAGATGCACCGACTGCTGACGAGGCCTAGCCTGACAATGCCGCATCATCTGACGTATTTGCCGCATATGGAACTAATGTATGAAGGCGATTTAAAAACGTATTTAAATCATGTAAGAGGGCCGCAATTGGAACGTCCGCTTCGAATGGGACTATTGAAAAGTTTGGCGTTCCGCCTGCTTGCTTGATATGGAAGCTTCTCCGTTATGGGAAGCTTTTTTCATGTCCAGCTACTGGCGCCAGAGACTCGGGGTCATAAGGCAAAGCTGTTCTGTGGCAAAGAGCGCCACGCCACATCTTTGCCTTATGCCTGTCGTCTCTAAGCAGGCGCTCTTCGCTTTTCTACTGTCTTCATGCGATAATGAAAAAAAATGATGGAAAAAGGATGACACGATGACAAAAACAATTGATGTACAAGTGAACGCGCAAAGCATTGCGGCTTTTAAGAGGGGTTACCCCTTAATATTGAAAGACGCAGTATTGAATCCGGAAGTGTTAAAAGAAGAGGGAACAATCATCCGTTTGGTTGATAAATACCGCAAATTTGTTGCAAAAGGCTATTATGGCAATCAAAACAAAGGGATCGGCTGGGTATTGACAAGAGATGATAACGAGGAAATCGATTTCGCGTTTTTTGAATCAAAGATTTCTGCAGCGTTATCAAGACGCGAGTCCTTCTTCGAGGATAGCGAGACGACCGCATTCCGCGTCTTTAACGGCGAAGGCGATGGAATCGGCGGATTGACGATCGATTATTTCGATGGCTACTACATGGTGAGCTGGTATAGCGAAGGAATTTATTCCATTAAGCATCATGTGTATGGCGTATTGGACAAGCTTGTGGACTACAAGGCAGTCTATGAGAAAAAGCGATTCGATACGAAAGGTCAATACATCGAACAGGATGATTTCGTGAAGGGGACCCCTGGCGACTTCCCAATCATCGTGAAGGAAAACGGCATGAACTTTGCTGTCGATTTGAATGATGGCGCGATGACGGGAATTTTCCTCGATCAGCGTGACGTGCGAAAGGCGTTGCGCGACAAGTATTCAGAAGGCAAGCATGTGCTGAATACATTCTCGTATACGGGCGCGTTTTCGGTTGCTGCTGCACTTGGCGGGGCACGCGAAACGACGAGCGTCGATTTGGCGAAACGCAGTTTGCCGAAGACGATTGAGCAGTTCAGCGTAAATGGAATTGACTACGAAGCGCAGGACATCAAAGTGATGGACGTATTCGATTATTTCCGTTATGCGAAAAGGCATGAGCTGAAATTCGATGTTGTTGTTTTAGATCCACCGAGTTTTGCACGCTCCAAGAAATATACATTCAGCACGGCGAAGGATTACCCGGCATTGCTGAAGGATGCAATCGATATTACAGAAAAGAACGGCATCATCATTGCATCGACAAATAACGCTAGCTTCAGCATGAAGAAGTTTAAAACGTTCATCGAAAAAGGATTCACGGATGCGGGTTCGCGCTACAAGATCCTCGAGGAATCTTCATTGCCAAAGGATTTCCGCACAAACCGCGACTTCCCGGAATTCAATTACTTGAAGGTCGTCATTTTGCAGAAGTTGAAATAATAAATGAGAAGCCATCTCCGTTTAGGGGGTGGTTTTTTGGTTATCAATCTGTGGATGTTGCAATTATCAGAAGAAAGCCTTTCAATAGATAGAAAGAGAGAAGGGGGAGAGGGAATGATTGAGGCGGTTTTACATGGCGCCATTTTGGCACTGGGCTTGATATTGCCGTTAGGCGCTCAAAATGTGTTTGTGTTCAACCAGGGGGCATTGCAGCCGAAGTTGGTGAGAGCACTTCCCGTCGTGGTGACCGCAGGGATTTGCGATACGATTTTAATCGTGGCGGCAGTATCGGGCGTTTCCCTGCTAATCCTGACATTCCATTGGTTGGAAACAATCATGTTTGCCGTCGGTATCTTGTTTTTACTCTATATCGGAATTTCCCTTTGGCGGAGCGCTCCCGCGTCAATGGAGGCAGAAGCGGAACGGTTTTCTCCGAAAAAACAAATTCTGTTTGCAGCATCCGTCTCTTTACTGAATCCTCATGCCATCATCGATACGATCGGCGTCATCGGGTCGAATGCCTTAAGTTATTCGGGGGAGGCCCGTTTCGCATTCACGTTGACGACAATCATCATTTCATGGTGCTGGTTTTTCGGACTCGCACTTGCAGGAAGAATACTAGGCAAGTTGGATACAAACGGAAAATTCATCGGCATGTTGAATAAAATCTCCGCCGTGGTTGTCTGGGCAGTCGCCGTATACATGGCTATCCGTCTACTCGGCAAGTTTTTTTGACGGTGCCTGTGCATGACACATTTATGACAATTCAACAGCGTGGATATTAATACAGAATCAAAGCCGACGAAGATTGATTTCGTTGGCTTTAACATTACTCTTTATACAATTGTAGTTCATAATCTGAATAGTGTCTTGCACAGGCACCTAAATAAAAGTTACAATCCCCTCAGCTCATCATTCAATTGCGCCGCCTGCTTCTTGAAATACATGTAGAACGATAGCCAAATAATCGTGTAGAATACGATGAAAATGCCAAGCATTCCGATGAAGCCTTTCAATGTGAATGGAATCCATCCGATGACAAAGGCGACGATGAAAAACAACACAGTTACAGAAGTGAAATGCAATGTCGTTTGCACGGGCAATGTCAGTTTTTCATTTTCGAACAGTAAAGGAGTCACTGTGAAGAACCAGCCGCAAAAGACAGTGCCGAGCACATTTTTCCCGAGAATTGATGCATCTAGCATTTCTTTATTACCAATATAAATAACTGCTAGAATTGTAACGATTGCCAGGAATGAGCCGAAAAAGATGCCCAGAATGCTTCTCGTCAAGAACGTTTTCATCCGTTTTTCCTCCTGTTCATTTTGAGCGCTTCTTTGATGCCACTCACGTATGTCCGCGACACATACTCCTTCGCCCCCGATTTGAAATGGACGACCAACGTACCGTTAAAAGAAGCTTCGAAGCGGCTCAACTCATGGAGGTTGGCGATGACCGATTTCGATAGCCTGATGAATTTCGCGGGAGGCAGCATTTCCTCAAGCTCATAAAGCTTCTCCTTCAATGAAAAGGAGCCCTCAGCTGTGACTGCCATGACGCCTTCCTTTTCGGTATGGAAAAAATGAATGTCGTCGGGCTTTAAAATATGCTGCATCTCGCCATCTCTTCCGACGAGGAACTCCGTCTTCTTTCCCTTTAAAAAATCAAGGACTTCCTTTATCGAATCATCCACTTCATTGCAATGGATGGTCACTTTCGTCTCTTCGTAAATTTCATCAATGTCCAGTGTAACCTTCATCCCCCACATCTCCTCCTCGGTCCCTATTAGTAGGATACCATTTGAAGGAAGATTTTCGCAGACTATTTCCAAAACGAAGAACCAATAAGGAGATGGCTGTGACGATAATGATAAACCCGATTGATTTGAGCGTCTCCCCGTTCCATTCCAATTGTCCGTTCCAAACGGCGATGAAGATTTGATTCATATGATAGATCGGATTGAAATCGGCAATGACTTGAACGAATTTCGGCATCATGGCAATCGGCATTGTGAATCCACCGGTGAACATAACGATTTGGAAAATGACAATGGAGAAGACCAACGCGCCATTCATGCTCTTGAAGAACGAGTAGATCGCCGAAGAAATGACGAGCAATGCTGCATTCAACAACATGAACGTCCCAAATGCCAAGACGAAGTTGAGCGGCTGGAATGAAAGGTCATAAGCGATTAAGCCGATGAAAAAAACTAGAAAATAACCAAAGCTCGTTATGATGATCGACCTTAAAATATTCGATAACAGCAATGTCCTTTTTGGAACTGGTGATAAATTGATCCGCTTTTCCACTCCGGTCGTCCGGTTCATCACCTGGTCGAACCCGAATGCGAAAAAGACGACGCCGAATGTGATGAGCAGGATGAAGGATGGCGTATACGTTTCCGCATAACTGAGATTGCCGGCATACGTAGAGTCCCCGAAAAGCTGCCCCATGAATAAATACGAAACCGGCGGAATGATGATTGTGAACACCATATAAAAAATCTCCCTCGAAAACATGAGCAAGTCATATTTCAATTGAGTGAGTAACATGCAAATTCCTCCTTATATAGACACTTTTGATAAGTAAAAGTCATTGATTGATTTATAGCCCGTGGATAAAATCCCTTCCGTCGTATCAAACACTTCGTTAATGCCTTCATTCAACAGCATCACTTTATCGCAATACAATTCGACTTCATCCATATTATGTGTCGTCAAAATGACGGTTCCGCCCGTGCGTTTATTGTAGTCGGTAATATACGTCCACAGCATATTTCGCATATGCGGGTCGAGGCCTGTCGTCGGTTCATCCAAAATGAGCATTTTCGGTTCGGATAAAAAGGCGATTGCCAAGCTAACGATTTGTTTCCACCCGCCCGATAACTTATCGAAGTATTTTCTTCGATGCGGCTGGAGTTTGAAGTCGGCGATGATCTGCTCGATATCGACCGGTGAGTTGTAATACGCTTTGAACAGTTTCAGCAGCTCTACGACTTTCAATGTTTTGTAAAACTGTGTCGGCTGCAGAACGGCCGATATGTCTTTTCGTATTTGTTCAAGCTGGCTCGTGGATAAGACCCGAAGTTCTTTATCGAATAAAAGCACATTCCCTTCATCATAGGGCTTCAATGTCATCAAGATTTCAAGGAACGTCGATTTGCCTGCTCCATTTTTGCCGATGACCCCAATGACTTCCCCGGCATTCGCTGTAAACTCGATTCCCTTTAACACTTTGTTGTCCCCATACGCCTTTTGTAAATTGCTGACGCGCACGATCTCCATTCACAATCCCTCCGTCGCTGTTCTTTGTACACTTACTATATACAGAATCAACGAATGCGTATGCAGGTTTTCGATGACCGGTCGTTTTTCCCCGGTCAGTTGCAAAAAAGCACGTGTGAGTTGCATCGGACGGACAAGTCGTTGGGATTATGCGCGGATTTGGGGGAGTTTTGCTCGAGTTTGGGTATGTTATGCGCGAGTTTGATAGGCTTATGCTCGAATTCGGATGAGTTATGCGCGTTTTTGCTGTACTTATGCTCATCTTGGGACCTTTGATGCATCGCGAGTCATATGGTAATGAAGGATAATGGAGAAAATTCATTGAATTAAGATCAGGCTGGAGGTGGCTCTATTGGTTTCATTAAAACCGATTAGACGAAGCAAACTGAGGATTTTCGCAGGAAAGAAAGTATATAGACTGAAACGTTATGGTGAATGGCTCTTTGACGGGAAAAAGTATGCGAGTAAAAGGCTTGACGATAAACTTCCCTATGTAATTATGAAACATCGGACCCCTTTGCTGAGGCAATTGAAGGATGTCGACATGCAACTGCAAAGAAATAAAATAACGAATCTCCAGATTGCAGCAAAACGATTGCATAAAATCGTCATTGAGCCAGGCGAAACCTTTTCATACTGGCGCCTTATTGGCAATACGACGAAGCGGAAAGGGTATGTGGACGGCATGATCCTCCATTATGGAAAAGTGACTGTCGGGACAGGGGGAGGGCTTTGCCAACTGTCGAACTTGATTTATTGGATCACCTTACATACACCGCTGACCGTGACGGAGCGCTACCGCCATAGCTACGACGTCTTCCCCGATTCGAACCGGAGTCAGCCGTTCGGCAGCGGGGCGACTTGTGCTTACAATTATTTGGATTTGCAAATCAAGAATGAAACGCAAACTCCTTATCAGCTGATGATCTATTTGACAGATACACATCTCAACGGGGAGTGGCGTTCGATTGCGCCGGCAACCCGGACGTATGAGATTTACGAGAAAGAGCATCATTTCACACGAGAATTATGGGGCGGATACGTCCGACATAATTCGATTTTTCGGAAAGTTTTCGACGTTGAAGGGAACCAGATCGATGATGAATTCGTCACAGAGAATCATGCGATAACAATGTATGAGCCGTTTCTTACATATGAGGGAGATGGGGAATGATTGTCATGATCAATGGGGCGTTTGGTGTCGGAAAGACTTCCGTTGCTGATGAACTGCTGCGTAGATTGGACGGGGCAATGTTGTTTGATCCGGAAGTAGTCGGGTTCATGCTGAGGCATCTCATACCGGATGAAATGAAATTGGAAGGCGAAAAAACAGGGGATTTTCAAGACTTGGAAATGTGGAAGCCATTGACGGTCGAAGTGGCAAGGCAGTTACGTGTCACTTACGGCAAGGATTTGATTGTGCCAATGACGATTTACAATAAGGATTACTTTAATGCAATTCATGACGGGTTTTTAGAAATTGACCCCGAAACGTATCACTTCTGTTTGACTGCAAATAAGGAAACGATCCATGAGCGGTTGCTAGAACGCGGAGAAGAGGAAGGAAATTGGTGCTTTGCGCAGACGGATAAATGTCTCGCAGGCTATGAAGATGCGTGCTTTGAACAATTCATTTCTACGGAAGATGTCGGAATCGAAGAGATTGCCGAATTCATTTGCAAGGAGATTGGACAAAGAGCATCGTAAATACTTACGGGCAGAAGCGGGAGGCGGTAAAGATGAGCCATCAAGACATACCTTTGGAAAAGCAATCGAAGCTGAACATCTTAAGAGCCTTTAAACAACTTGTCCACTTCGGCTGGCAGCAGGCTCTATCCTGTTTGTTCCCGGTCGTGATTTTTGCGTCATTGGCGTTGACAAAAATCATTCCGCTTCCCATCCTGCCGCGATATGACTGGCTTTTGATCATTTGCGTTCTGATGCAGTGGTGGATGTTACGTTCAGGATTGGAAACAAAAGATGAACTAAAAGTAATTACGTTGTTCCACCTTATTGGACTGACCCTTGAAATTTTCAAGGTGAATATGGGTTCGTGGTCGTATCCGGGGGAAGGGTATTTCAAAATTTTCGGTGTGCCTTTATATAGCGGATTCATGTATGCAAGTGTAGCGAGTTACCTATGCCAAGCGTGGAGGAGGCTGGACGTCGACCTCATTAAATGGCCGCCATTTTGGATCGTCGTACCTCTTGCAGCTGCAATTTATTTGAACTTTTTCACCCACCATTTTTGGATTGACGTTCGTTGGTGGCTATCCGCGCTTGTCATCATCGTCTTTTGGAAATCATGGGTTATCTATGAAGTGAACGGAACTCAGTATCGGATGCCGATTGCCCTTTCCTTTGTCCTCATCGGATTTTTCATATGGGTAGCTGAAAATATCGCAACGTTCTTCGGCGCGTGGCAATATCCGAACCAATCCGATGCATGGAGTCTTGTTCACCTTGGAAAAGTAAGCTCGTGGCTTTTATTAGTTATCGTCAGCTTTCTGATCGTAGCGACGTTGAAACAGGTGAAAGGGAAAAACTTTGAGAATATCTGAGTAATGAGGCATAGGGGGAATTAATGATGAGAGCAATCATATTTGATTTTGATGGGACATTGGCGAATACATTGCCAATTTGTTATTACGCATTTCAAAGCGTATTTAAAGAATTTGATAATAGAGAGATTACGCCAAGCGAAATTATAGAGATGTTTGGTCCTTCAGAAGTTGGCATTATTAGAAAAAATCTTTTAAGCCCTCATAAGGAAGAGGCAATTGAACATTTCTATCAACAATATTCACAGTTCCATAAAGACTTAGTTGAAGCTAATCACGATATATATGAGTTAGTCACGTCTTTAAAAGGGACGGACATAAAGTTGGGGATTTTCACAGGCAAGGCAAAAAGAAGCTTAGACATCTCCTTGGAAAAATTACATATGGAAGGGTTGTTTGATGTTATCATAACCGGTGATGATGTACGCAATCCAAAGCCTGATCCAGAAGGGCTATTGAAAGCTTTATCTTTAATAGATGTGAAAAATTCCGAAGCGGTTTTTGTTGGAGATAGTGATGCAGATGTAATTGCCGGAAAGCAATCCGATGTTTTTACAATTGGAGTTCAATGGCTGCCTGAATATCAAGCTGCAACATTTAGCGAACAACCGAATCTGATGATGAATAGTGTGAAGGAATTTACGAATTACGTGAAGGCAGGGGTCAAATGAATACGCAATGGTTAGATTGGGCGAAAAGGATTCAGGCATTGTCCCAATCTGGGTTGGCGTTTTCCAAGGATATATATGATATCGAGCGTTATGAGGAGTTGCGTCAAATCAGTGTAGAAATTATGGCGGAGCATACCGATCTTGAAATACATAAAATTGAAGATTTATTCACGAATGAAACAGGCTACCAAACGCCAAAAGTGGACGTACGGGGCGTTGTTTTTAAAGATGGACAAATATTAATGGTGAAAGAAAGTATCGATGATAAATGGGCTCTGCCAGGCGGCTTTTGCGATATTGGATTATCTCCTTCAGAAAATGTAGTGAAGGAGATTCAAGAGGAATCTGGTTATGATGTGATGCCAGTGAAATTACTCGCCTTACTGGATAAAAACAAGCACCCTCATCCTCCAGAGCCATATCATTACTATAAGATTTTTATTTTGTGCGAAATTATCGGGGGAGAGCCTGCTGCAGGATCGGAAACAAATCAAGTTGAGTTCTTTTCGGAACACAATTTACCTTCGCTTTCCATCAATCGAAATACCGAGTCGCAAATTAAAACAATGTTTGAGTTCTTGAAGGACCCAAAAAAGGAAACGGTAATTGATTGAGTTCATTCCACCAGCAGTAGAATCAAGTATTCAACCAATAGTTGATAGGCGGCTAGAGGGCGATATGCTACGCTGAAGTTAACAGTGCGCGCTGAAACTTATTGGGGAGGTTGTAGGGATGTTGGATACAATGAAGGTTGGGAGCTTCATATCAAAGCTTCGAAAGGAACAGGACTGGACGCAAATGGGATTGGCAGATCGTTTGAACGTAAGCCATCAAGCTGTTTCGAAATGGGAGCGTGGTGATTCGTTGCCGGATATTGGAACATTGATGCAGATTGGACAAGTCTTCAATGTGACAGTCGATGAATTGATGAATGGGGGAGCAGACAGGGAAAGCCCGACTTATATCCACAATCTTGGCCGGATCATGACAGGGTTTACCGAAAACCGTCGAGATGAAGTTGCCGAAATGATCAATGCGGGGGAAGCAGATATGGAGGGGCTGATTGAAGTAGCACCCTTATTAAAAGCCAGTGAGTTGGCGGAAGTGACGGATAGAGTGGACAAGCGGCTATTCAATCAGGATTTAGTTGTGCGACTGGCTCCATTTGTCGAAACTGAACTATTGGATGGATTGGTGACAGGGGCGATGGATGAGGATGTAGATATGAAATTTGTTCAAAAACTGGCTCCGTTCGTTAGCAGAGAAGCTTTGCTCCGTTTAGTTGATAGAGCTAATAAAGATGGAATGGATTTGAATGTCGTTGTTCGGCTTGCACCGTTTATCGGGAAGGAAACCGTCGATAAACTCATTGAGCAAGCGGTAGAGGGAGGGATTGAATGGAAGCACATTGTTCGCTTGGCACCTTTCTGCAGTAGAGAAAAATTATGGAGCTTAGTGGATCGGACTGTGGATGGTAAGTTGGATTCAAGTTGTCTCGTTTCACTCGCTCCTTTTCTTGGAAGGGAATTTTTGAAACAGCTTGTGGATGAAAAGGAAATTAGCAATATGGATCCGGAGACAATTGCGCGATTAGCCCCTTTTGTCGACAAAACAACACTAAGCAAATGGATTCAAAGTCTATTGGTTAAGTGATGGAAGAAGGCAGTACCAAAGTCATTTTTGGTGCTGCTTTTTCTAATGATGGAGGATTTGCTTTTTGTTTTGTTGAATAGTAGCAGAAGAGAATGGAATTTGTATATTTATGTGTATTTGGCTGATGGCTGACTGGGGGATAAGAAATGATTGTGAAAAGTGAACGGCTGGCAATCAGGGAACTTAGTGAAGATGATAAATTTTTATTGGCCAAATGGCTGTCTGATCCTGAAGTTCTCCAGTTTTACGAGGGAAGGGACCGTCCGTTGGATCTAGCGCAAGTCGAAGAGGATTTTTACGGAGAAGCGGACGGTGAAACAAGATGCCTCATTTTGTACGACGAGGCGCCGATTGGGTATATGCAGTTTTACCCGGTCGTGGAAGAGGAAAGGCGGATTTATGGCTATTCTGATCCGGCGGAAATTCTCTTCGGGATGGACCAGTTCATCGGAGAACCCATGTATTGGAATAAAGGAATTGGAACGCAACTTGTCGAAATGATCGTTGCGTATTTGGTGGATGAAAAAAGTGCAGACCGCATTGTCATGGATCCGCAAACATGGAATGAGCGGGCGATCCGTTGCTATGAGAAGTGCGGGTTCAAGAAAGTGAAGCTCTTGCCGAAGCACGAGTGGCATGAAGGGGAGTACCGGGATTGCTGGCTGATTGAATATAGAAATGAAAGAATAGAAATCTGAAAAGTGGTTGGAGGAACCAAGAGTGAAAAGGATGAAAAGAATGAAAGCGCCATTTGCAGCCAAACGATTTGTCGATGAATACTTCCCCCATTGCCAGGCTGCGGTCCTGGCGGGAAGCGTCGTCAGAGGAGAAGAGACACCTACATCAGATCTGGATATCGTTGTTTTTGATAATCAAATCGAAGGACCCTATCGTGAATCCCGCATCGAATATGGCTGGCCGATAGAAATATTTGTACATTCTTTAACCTCCTATAAAACCTATTTTAGAAGTGATGCCGAAAGGGCGCGCCCCTCATTGCCGCGAATGGTCGCTGAGGGGATTGTTTTAAAGGATTCCGGTATTTTATCACTCATCAAAAACGAAGCTGCTGAACTGTTGAACGAAGGGCCAGCCCCTTGGTCGGAAGTAATTTTGTTGACAAAGCGGTATATGCTGACAGACGTGCTTGGGGATTTTCTTGGAACGCAAAATGAGACGGAGGCGCTTTTCATCGCCAATACACTAGCCGAAGCAATCCATGAATTTGTTCTTCGAACGAATAGGCAATGGATAGGTGCCTCCAAATGGATCGTTCGGGCGCTGAAACAATATGACGAGGACTTTGCTGAAAGATTTGTGGCGGCATTTCAATTATTTTATAAGACCGGCAACCGGGAAGGCGTCATTCAAATTACAGATGAAGTGTTAGCACCATTTGGCGGAAGATTATTCGAAGGGTATTCTGTAGGGAAATGAGGGGGCGGCAGTGACGGTTACGTATGTTGATTGGGGCGGACATCAGTTGAAGCTCACGTGGATGCAAGGTCTAATGCCTGACCGGGAATTGATCACAAGCGTCCATGCTTTTTGTTTTCATGAGGGGAAGCTGCTCATCGTTAATTTGAATGATCGCGGTTGGGATTTTCCCGGAGGGCATATCGAGACTGGTGAAACTGTGGAAGCATGCGTCAGTCGTGAAGTGATGGAAGAGGCTTACGTGGCGGGCGATTGCACGCTTTTGGGTGCAATTGAAGTGAACCATGAAGAAAATCCGCTATAGAGTGAATCCAGCCCCTATCCGAAAGTAGGCTATCAAGTGTTTTACCGAATGGATATTACAGAGTTTTTGCCATTTGACGCAGGTTTTGAATCATCGGAGCGGATGCTAATTCAGCCTGAAGAGGCAGCCCACTATCATAAGGGCTGGCAGAAGGGTTTTGATGAAATTATGGAAGAGGCAACCCGTGTTCGTGGATTCTCTATTGAATAACAAGGCTGGTGGCTCAAATGAAGATACGAAAATTGCAGCATGATGAAGTACCGCCTTATGATCTGCTTCTACTTGCCGACCCTTCACGGGAACTCGTAGAAGCGTATATAGCGGAAGGTGAATGTTATATTGCGGAGGAAAAAGACGGCATAATCGGGGTATTTGTTATCGTACCATTAACTAAAGAAACAGTGGAGATAAAAAATATCGCAGTCTGTGAAGACAAACAAGGCCGTGGGATTGGCAAGAAGCTGTTGTTAGAAGCAATCAAGGTCGCAAAAAGCAACGGCTATAATATTTTTGAAATCGGAACGGGCAATTCAAGCATCGGTCAGCTTGCCCTCTATCAAAAATGCGGATTCCGTATTTCGGGAGTGATCAAAGATTTCTTCGTGCAGCATTACGACACGGTCATCATGGAGAACGGCATTCAATGCAAGGATATGATTCGGCTTAGGTTGGAAATTTACTAAATGAAAAGGGGGATTACGATGCGAATACCAGAGAAGTTAAAGCGAGGAGACGAAATACGGATCATCGCACCGAGTCGCAGTGCGAGCCTTTTATCCGAGGAAGGCGTTCACGCTGCAAAGGAACGATTAGAGAATTTAGGTTTTGTCGTTTCATTTGGCAAAAACGTCTTTGACAATGACTTACAAAACTCCACTTCCATTCAGCAAAGGGTGGAGGATCTGCATGAGGCATTTGCTGATAAAAGTGTAAAAGGCATTTTAACGGTCATTGGCGGTTTCAATTCAAATGAACTTCTCCCATATATAAATTATGAATTGATAAAAGAGAATCCAAAAGTTTTCTGCGGATATAGCGATATAACGGCAATCGGAACAGCGATATCAACACAAACCGGAATGGTCACATACTCAGGTCCCCATTTCTCAAGCTTTCAAATGAAAAAAGCGCAGGAATACCAAACGCATTTCTTTAAACATTGTCTCATGCAGGATTCGCCGTTTGAATTGAAGCCATCTGAACAATGGAGCGATGATGCTTGGTATTTGGATCAGGAAAACCGGGTCTTTGAGGAGACGGCATGGAAGACGTATAATGCGGGGGCTACAAGCGGCGAGCTATGGGGCGGCAATTTGTGCACGCTTAATTTGCTGCAAGGGACAAAGTATATGCCAAGAATCGAAAATGCGATTCTTTTTGTTGAAGATGATGAGATGACAATCCCTGAAACGTTCGCAAGGGATTTGACGTCTTTATTGCAAAATACGCAGTCCATAAAAGCTCTCGTAATTGGCAGATTCCAACGGGCATCAAAAATTTCTGAGGAGCAATTGCTGTTCATTCTAGACAAACATCCAATGTTGAAGGAAATTCCTGTACTTTATGACGTGGATTTCGGGCACACACAGCCAATGTTCACATTCCCGATTGGGGGAGAGGGGCAAGTGGATGCTTCAAAAGGTTTCTTGAGACTTGAGAAGTTTTAAAGGTGTGAGGGAGGAGTATTCGTGTTAATGAATTTAAATGTATGGTCATTTATAGCCGCATTACTTTGCTTTCCTTTATTGTTATTTACAATATTCACTCCTTCCATCTTTAAACTGTTTCAAATGACTGGAACGCATCCATTAAATATCGTTTTTGGTATGACAGTGATTGTATTTTTCCTTAGTCTGATCGGCTTGAAAGACGTTAGTGAATGGAAATCAATGACAAGAAGTATGGTGTCCCTAATCCTAACAGGCTTACTGATGGTGTTAATTGGTTTTATTATAACTGTTGGCGGTTTGCTCGGTTGATGTCTAGCTCCAGCGGCTAGATGCGCGGGTCATAAGTCGAAGTTGCTACATGGCAAAAGGCGCCACTTCGCATCTTCGCCTTATGCCTGTCGCATCTGAGCGAGCCGCTTCCGCTTTTCTTGTCACAAATCTGTCGGGAGACAAACAGCGGCTTTCCAATTACGCTAAAGGTAACAGATGTGAAGTTTCCGTGGGGAGGTTACTGTGGTGAGGTGGATGTTAATTCCGATGTTGCTTTTTGCCGCTGTAATGATGACAGGTTGTGTATATGAGTATACGGAGGAAGATGGCTATCGGATGGCGGTCATCAATGAAGGGTTTCCGGTTCCGAAAAATGCCTATGAACTGAAGCCGGCAGACTGCACATCGGAAATTGCGAAGTCGGCGAAATATAAGTTGAAGGGCATTGGGGATGAAGAGGGGACCCCTCCCGCAGATTATTTGGAGGAAATCCAAAGATGGGGATGGAACGAGCTTGAAGACAAGCGGGTTGGCCATGTTCATTACTTCGAGAAAAAGGGTAAAATCATGTCGCTCATCATTCAGGAAAATGTGTTTGATGTGTTTGAGATGAGTGATGATGTTGAGCTATGACAGGGGATGAAGACGAATTGAGTCTTCATCTCCTGTTTTTAAGATGAATCTTCAAATAGTCATCCGTGCACCTTCCGCACGGATGGTAATAGTGTTATGATATACATATCAAAGGAAGGGGATGGTAAGAGTGGTGGAATCTGAAAAGATTACAATCAATATGAACGTCGTCGATTTGGGGAAAGTCGATCTATTGGTTGAACAAGGGTTTTATTCCAACAGGACAGACTTCATAAGGACTGCAATTCGCAGTCAATTGGAAACGCATGCTGATGAAGTCAAGGACATTGTCATCAGGAAATCGTATGTCGTCGGGGTAGTGCGATATGGAAGAAAAGAGTTGGAAGAACTTCGCGATTCAAGGACGAAAGTAGATGTGAAGGTTGTTGGATTGCTAGTGATTGCGGAGGATGTTGATGCGGAACTTGTACACCAGACATTGACTTCGGTGCAAGTAAGAGGTGTGTTGAAGGCGAATGCGGAAGTGAAATCGGCTATACAGCAGCTATAAAAAAACGCCTCCCGGTGAATTATGACTTGGGAGGCACTTATGTGTCATTCAAACAACGCAACTTCAGGGTCCTTCCCCACACAATGTAGAAGCATGGCATGCAACTGTCCGCGGTGATGATAGAGGTGGGAAGAGATTTCTAGCAGCCACTCGAACCGTGAATAGGAAACGCCCCAGTAGGAAGTTGTCGTTTGCATTAATTCGTCCTCGGTGTAATGAAGATACCGGTTTTCCAATAAAGCAAAGTTTTCGAGCAGGGCTTCTTTCATCTCAGATGTGTTTTGAAGCCGGTTTGAGGAATAAAAGTTGCGCATCTGTTCCTCGGAAGCTTCATCTGCAATGAGCAGATCCGCCTGGCAAATCAGGGAAATATGAGCTAGCAGCTGCCTGATGGAATACTTGTTTTCCATTGGTTGTACATCTAAATCGCCTGGTTCCAATTTGTCCACCATATCAGTGATGGAGCGCACTGCTATTGAGATTTGATTCAACGTTGCCTTCACATACGTATTCATATTGTCACCTGTTCTTTCTAAAACTAGTAGGAGCAGACTTCTATACGGTTTCCATCTGGATCTTGAGCTATAAGGTATTTTGCTCCGTCTTCCATGATATTGCTCACATCGGTACCGTGAGACGTAAGATAGGCTTGCGCTTCAACTATAGATGCCGTATACAAGCTGAATAGACTGCGATTCGTTTGTTGTTCATGTTCGTGTTGATTAGTGCATAGCGTGACAGATGTGTCTCCGAATGTCACTGCTTGATAGACTCCGTTATCGTCCTTCCAACCGGGTGTCCCGCCCAACACATCGACATAAAAATGCAACGCTGAATCAAGATTTCGAACGGGAATAAAAACTGTATCAATTTTTTCAAATAGCATTGTCCTCATAATCCTTCCTTTAGGAAATTGCATCAAATGCCCTCAGAACCTTCAGATTATCAAGCGTCAGCACACCGCTCCATTCCTGCTTTGCGGTTTCCCAAACATCTTCATATCGTCCCCATGCCCATGCAGGCTTCCAGCTGCCGTCTTCCGCTTGGTTGGAAGCGAGATGCCGGATGTTTGCGGGGATGATTTCCTTAAAGTCTTCATACAAAAAAGACGCTGGGGAAGACACGACTTGAAGAGGAAGCAGGCAATAATCATGCCATTTATCCGGATTTGTCGTCACGCTGTGGCGAGCAATCTCGCGAACCCTAACGGCAATCTTCTCTGCTTCTTCCACAGGTAATTCTTTCATCAATTTCACTAAGCACTGCAATTCATGGAAGTCGTTCGTCGCTTCTTCGTTGATATACTCAACTGCGTGGCCTTTCAGCTTTTCCAGAAAATCTTCTGGAACGAGACCTTTATAATGATGAAGCAATCCGGTCATCTCAGCGCTTGGATTTCCCCATGGCCAATCGCCGCCATAATTCCACCAGATGGCACGCGGCGCGTTCTCCACTTCTTTCGGGACAATCTCCCATCCTACCTTTTCTTCATCAAATGTATTGAGAGCATATTGAATAGCTTTTTGAACCATCGGCTCCGATTCATCCGCCCCAATGCGAATCAAGTGCTGAAGCCCAATTGTCGTCGCTAACGCTGAAGATGCCTCACACCTGAAATCGGGCTCTAATCCATTTCCGAAACCGCCATCTTCGCTTTGATAAACCTTCAATTCCTCCAACACTTGCTCGCGGCTGCCATTTTCAAATTCAAATTCGAATAGCGCTTTTTCCAATGGACGTGCTTTTGATTTGAGAAAATCTGTAGCTTGAAGATATTGTTCAGTCGATAATTTCTCCAAATGAACCCCCACTTTCGAGATGAATGATTGATATGAATACTTTCGCTGTTGTCGTCAGTTAATCCTTCCTTTACAGAAATAAAACCCTAAGGCGTTTCGACCATCTGAATCCGAGCTCGAACCGCCTAATAGCCGGATTTGGAATCATGCTACAAAATAGGAAAAAGATGAAGGAGGAATTCCCTTCATCTTTTTTCATTAAAACTCATATTCTGCAAGCACTTTCGCAATTGCGTCTTCTATCGGCGTGACTGGTCCTGTAATGTAATTGTTGATCATGATGGAGAAGACTAGTTCTGTGCCGTCTTTCGCGGTGACGTATCCGGAAAGGGTGGAGACGCCTGTGATGGAGCCGGTTTTCGCTGTAACATTTCCAGCCGTCAATCCACTGCCCATCCGGTTGCGGAGCGTGCCGCCGACCATCCGATCAGGGACGCCGGCAATTGGCAGGGACGCCTCGAATGCAGGGAACCAGCTTTTCCCTTGAACGCTATACAACAGTTTCGTTAATTCATCTGCTGAAACGAGATTCTTATGGGACATGCCTGAGCCGTCGCGAAGAACTACAGTGTCCGTGTTGACGCCGAATTGCTTCAGCTTCTCCTTCATGACTGCGAGACCTGCACTCCAACTACCTTCTCCGCGTTGCACTTTACCCATTTCCTTCACCAAAGTTTCAGCATGCCCGTTGTTGCTCAACTTCATGAATGGAATGAAAAGCTCATTCAGCGGCATCGATTTTTTCGATACAAGGACAGTTGCATTGCCTGGTGTAATACCAGTCTCCATTCCACCGTTTCCGACAAATTCGATGCCTTGTTCGGCGAGCGATTTCTTAAAGACGTCAAGCGCTAACCCTGTCGGCTCCCAAACAGCTGACCATGATTGGGATCTTGTACCTTCTACAGGAATTTTCCCTTCGATGATGATTCTGTTCGTTCCGTGCTCACGCGCGATGGAGATGCTTTTCGCTTCGCCTTTCGCCACTGTTGTCGCGCGGTTTACGATTTCTACATAGTTAGTTTCCGGAGTGAGTGTCACTTTCGGAAGATCTCCTGCTTTACTGCCAGCATTAACTTCGACGATGACAGTTCCCGCATCGTAGTCTTCGTTTGGAGAAAGCGTCAGTGCAGAAACTTGTGCTCCGACGTAATTATGCTCATCCGACCAGTTCAAATCCTGTGAATAGCGGTCATCGTCATACCAGCTGTCGTCTGCAATCAGGTTGCCGTTGATTTTTTCGATCCCTTTCGCTTTCAAATCCTTTGCAAATTGGTCCAAATCATTTTTCATCAATGTCGGGTCGCCTTTACCTTTCAGATAAAGATTCCCATGAATCATTTTCCCTTTCACTTCTCCGTCCGTCAGCACTTCTGTGGAAAACTGATAATCAGGACCCAATATGTCCATTGCCGTCGATCCTGTCAGCAGTTTCATATTGGAGGCAGGGCGGAGACGGATATCTCCGAAGTTGGAATAAATCTTTTCACCTGTATCGGCTTTCCGTACGCTGACACCGGTAATCCCCCCTTGGAGCTTCGGGTCTTTCAAGATGGCGTCTATTTTCTGATCTAAAGTTGTCGAAACAATGGATGCTTCGGGAGTTGTGTCCCCGGATGCGGCGGCAGTTGAAGAAAGTGATCCTTCATGTGCTACCGGAAATAAGGCGATCAAAGCAATAGCCATTGCCAGGAAGGCCCGTTTGAGAATACTTCGCTGTTTCATTAAAATGCTCACATCCTTTCATCCTTTGTAATTTGATTGTACTTCAACAACTATAAGGTGGGTAGATTAAAATGCAGAAAATTGGCAATTGAATCATTATGCCTAAGTGGGTAGGTAGTTTTTATTAATTATATGTTTGGACAGGCGTTGCTCATACATACTGGTTGTAAGTAGAAATGCGGAAGCGGCTTGTTCAGATGCGACAGGCATAAGACGAAGATGTGAAGTGGCGCTCTTTGCCACGCAACATCTTCGACTTATGACCCGAGCATCTAGCCGCTGGAGCTGGACAAGTGATTCAGGTAGAATTATGTATATTCATACTATAAGGAAGTGTCGGCGAAATGCAGTACACTTTGTCACCATTGGGCGACCAAGCTGTTGTCATTGAAGTTGGCAAGGAGATCAATGCATCATCCGAGCGGAGAGTGAAGGCGATTGTTTCCCGGTTGGAAGCAGAACCGCCCTCTTGGATGATTGAATATATCCCTGCTTATACGACGGTCACTCTTATTTATTCGATACAGTCCTTCTTGGAAGAGGACAGTCCGTATGAAGCGGTTTGCGAGCGGATCCGTGAATTACTGAAAAATGTTGAGGAAGCGAAGACCATGCAGCAAAAGGTTGTGAAGATCCCTGTTTTATATGGCGGCGAATACGGCCCGGATCTGGATTTTGTTGCAGCGCATAATGGTTTGACCCCGAGTGAAGTCATTGCAATCCATACATCTGGTGATTACACGGTACATATGATTGGCTTTGCGCCGGGCTTTCCGTTCATTGGCGGCATGTCCGAACAGATTGGTGCTCCAAGAAGGAAGACGCCGCGGTTGAAGATACCCGCCCGTTCAGTTGGAATTGCAGGCGTGCAGACGGGTGTTTATCCGATTGAAACACCAGGGGGCTGGCAACTTATCGGCAGAACACCGCTTGAACTGTTTCTTCCGAATGAAAATCCTCCGAGCTTGCTATCGGCAGGGGATAAAATACGGTTTTACAAGATTATGAGTGAAGAGTATGAGGACCTGCGAGGTGACGCGGAATGATTGCGGTTAGTAAACCTGGTATTCATGATACGATTCAGGATTTAGGAAGGTCCGGATACCAGAAATTCGGTGTTGTGGCGGGCGGTGTCATGGATTCGTTCTCCCATCGGGTTGCGAACATGCTAGTCGGAAATGATGAGACGGAAGCGACGCTTGAAATGACGCTCGTCGGTCCGCGGCTTTTATTCGAGGTAGATGCTCTGATCGCTATTGGTGGCGGGGATTTATCCCCGAACATTGAAGGGTTGCCTGTACCGATGTGGAAACCGGTATTCATTCGAAAGGGAAGCGAGTTGCGGTTTGGAGCGGCAAGGGCAGGTAGCCGGTCGTATTTGGCGGTCGCTGGCGGGTTTCATGTACCGGTTGTGCTCGGAAGCCTTTCGACGTATGTGAAGGCGGGGCTTGGTGGGGTTGATGGAAGGACGTTGCAGAAAGGGGATAGCCTTCATGTTGCTCCGCCATCTGTGCTTTCTCGGAACTTAAAGGAAAAGCTGGCATCTAGCATGCCGTTTCATGCGACAGACTGGCAAATTGCACAGAAGCTCCTTCCGAATCTATCGAACCATTATGAGATTCGGGTCATGAGCGGAAGGCAATATGAGCTGTTTGACGAAGAAAGCCAGGAAAGGTTTTGGAATGAACCTTTCACCGTCAGTTCGCAGTCGGATCGGATGGGCTACCGAATCAGTGGTCCTGCGTTGCAGCTGATAGAGCCGATGGAAATGGTATCAGAAGCTGTCACCTATGGATCCATCCAAGTCCCGCAAGATGGGAATCCGATTATATTAGCAGCAGATCGGCAGACGACAGGCGGTTATCCGAAAATCGGACAGATGGCGACGATTGATTTCACCAAGCTTGCGCAGGCGAAGGCGGGCGATCGACTTTCATTCAAGGAAGTAACGATTGAGGAATCACAAATGCTCTTTGCGAAACAGGACAGGAATTTGAAAGAATTACGTGCGGCAATACGGGTTAAATTCAGTTAGGAGTGAGTGAAATGGGGTTTGTCGTCGATTTGAATTGTGATATGGGCGAGAGCTACGGCGCATATGTAATGGGGAATGATGAAGCGATTTTGGAGACGATCACGTCTGCGAATATCGCGTGCGGTTTTCATGCAGGCGATCCCACGACGATGCGGAGGACCGTACGGATGGCGTTAGAGAAAAGTGTCGGCATAGGTGTGCATCCGGGTTTACCGGATCTAGCCGGATTCGGTAGGCGTGAAATGGCAATTACGGCTGAAGAAGCATTCGATCTTGTTGTTTATCAAATCGGCGCATTGTCCGCATTTGTTAAGGCGGAGGGCGGGCGTTTACAGCATGTGAAGCCGCATGGTGCACTATATAATATGGCCGCTGTGAACGGAAGTCTAGCCGGGGCGATTGCGGAAGCTGTGTATAAAGTCGATCCGGAATTAATTCTCTTCGGGCTTGCAGGCAGCGAGCTGGTGAGGGCGGGGGAAAGAAACGGGTTGAAGACGGCACATGAAGTGTTCGCGGATCGGACTTATCAAGCAGACGGGACATTGACATCACGAAGGGAGCCGAACCCATTGATCACCGACCACGAAGTCGCCATTCGCCAAATCGTCCGGATGGTGAAGGAAGGAAAAGTGCGTGCGACGGATGGAACGGATATCACAATCAAGGCGGATACGATTTGTATTCATGGGGATGGGAAGACAGCGGTGGAGTTTGCGAAGGTGATACCGGGTGCTTTACGTGAGGAAGGGATTGAGGTCAGGAAGATTGGCGACTTTCTATGAATGGAAGTCGTTCGATTTCAAGTGGTCCGTGTAATACATCAGGCGGTCACCCGATGGTTTCAGGCGGTTGACGTTGAACATCAGGCGGTCACTCGATGGTATAAGGCGGTTGGCGTTGAACATCAGGCGGTCACTCGATGATTTCAGGCGGTAAAGTTCAAACATCAGGCGGTTGCCCGATGATTTCAAGCGAACAATAAAAAAACCGCCAGTCGTGGCGGTTTTTAATGTGTTATTCACCTAAATCAACATTATGATAAACTTGCTGAACGTCTTCCAAGTCGTCTAGCGCATCGATCATTTTCTCGAATTGCGCTTGTGCGTCGGCATCCAACTCTACATCGTTTTGTGCCAACATTGTTAGTTCAGCTACAGAGAATTCAGTGATGCCGGCACCTTTCAAAGCTTCTTGCACGGCATGGAATTGGTCTGGTTCTGCATAGACGATGACTGTGTCTTCTTCTTCTAAAATATCGCGGACTTCAATGTCTTCTTCCATTAGAAGTTCGAGCACTTCATCCGCAGTTTTGCCTTCCAAACCGAAAACAGCAGTCGCATCGAACATGTACGCAACGGAGCCGCTAACGCCCATGTTTCCGCCGTTTTTCCCAAATGCTGCACGCACTTCAGAAGCGGTACGGTTGACGTTATTTGTAAGCGCATCGACGATGACCATAGATCCGTTCGGGCCGAAGCCCTCGTAACGAAGCTCGTCATAGTTTTCCTCAGCGCCGCCTTTTGCCTTCTCGATTGCGCGATCAATGATCGCCCTTGGCACATTGTATGTTTTTGCCCGTTCAATGACCATTTTAAGATTTTGGTTCAACTCGGGATCAGGTTCACCCTGTTTTGCTGCCACATATAATTCACGCCCGAACTTTGCGTAAATACGACTCGTATTCGCATCCTTCGAAGCTTTTTTCTCTTTAATATTATTCCATTTCCGGCCCATCTTTTTCACACTCTCTTTCAATCTGAGCATAGATTTCATCGAGCTATTATACACCCGTTGCATGAATGCTGACAAGCGAAAAATCCTTTAAATGGAATGGCGCGAGTTCTAGTTAAGCCTTAAACTTTGCTCCAATCAAGTTTTCACTTTTTATACGATGGAAAGTGCCTTATACTATAAGTGAACAAAGAACTTTGCTATATAAGATAGACTGAGCGCAGCGAGGGAGATTGAAGACTGCCTTAATTTCTGCAAAAAACGCAGAAATTAAGGCAAATCGAACTCTGCGTGGTTCGATTCACTACATTTTCGAATAGAGAGGAAACGTGGGCATGGAACTTGTTTATAAAGGAAAGACGAAAGATGTTTATAAATTGGAAGATGGCAATGTATTATTGAAATTTAAAGATGACGTGACCGGGGAGGATGGCGTGTTTGATCCGGGCGCGAATACAGTAGGATTGACGATTGAAGGCGCGGGGCAATCGGGCTTGCGCATGACGAAGTTCTTCTTTGAAAAGTTGGCGGATAAAGGGATTCCAACACATTATGTCGGTGCGGATATCGATGCGGCGACGATGACTGTGAAGCCGGCGACCGTATTCGGTAAAGGGCTGGAAGTCATTTGCCGTTTCCGCGCTGTCGGAAGCTTCCTTCGTCGCTACGGAGCATATTGCGAAGAAGGACAACCGTTGGACGCATTCGTAGAAGTTACAATCAAAGACGATGATCGCAACGACCCGCCGATTACGAAAGATGCGCTTGCACAGCTCGGGATTTTGACGAACGAGGAATATGATATCCTTGAGCCGCTTACGAAGGAAATTTCCTCCGTCGTGAAAGAAGAGCTTGCGGCGAAGGGGCTTGAACTGTACGACATCAAGCTTGAATTCGGACGTGATCCTGAAGGGAATATCATGCTGATCGACGAAATCTCCGGTGGCAATATGCGTGTTTATAAAGATGGGGTATATATTGCTCCACTTGATCTTGAAAAATTGATGCTAGCATAAATGAAAAAACGCTGTTCATTCCAATGAAAAGGAATGTGCAGCGTTGTTTTTTGTTCCCTTCTCGACAAATTGTCGGGAAAACTTACCACTCATAAATTTTCTCCAGTTGGGCATGCTTGGCAGGAATAAATGTGGAGGAGGAATCATTGTGAAACACAAACTGGTAGTTGTACTGTTAATTAGCGTCATTCTTGTGATTGCGGGATGTGGAAAAGCAAAGCAAAAGGTGCCTGTCAGCGGGGAACAGATGGAAGCGATAGTCTCTCCATTATTGAACACGGAAGGGGAGGAAATCGGTGAAGTGACATTGGTCCAGGAGGACAAAGGAGTGCTCATCACTGTGCAGGCGGAAGACTTGCCACCTGGGACGCATGGTATCCACATCCATGAAACCGGCGTATGTACACCGCCGGACTTCACTTCCGCCGGAGCGCACTTCAATCCGACAGGGAAGCAACATGGCTTTGACAATCCGAAAGGCTTCCATTTAGGCGATTTGCCGAATATCGAAGTCCCTGAAGACGGGAAAGTGTCCATTCAGTTGCCGACAGCTGAAATCACGCTGAAGAAAGGCAAGGAAAACTCCATTCTCGATCAGGACGGAAGCGCAATCGTCATCCATGAAAAGGCGGATGACTACAAAACGGATCCGGCAGGGAATTCGGGCGCGCGTATCGCCTGCGCAGCAATTACAGGGAAGAAATAAGAAAACGGTCCATGCAATGAATGCGTGGACCGATTCTTCTGTTTACGGCTTTAAAATCACTTTTATACACTCATCTTCATGTTCATAGAAATGATGATAAGCGGCTGAGGCTTCCTCGATCGGTACGACATGCGTGATGATTTCCGTCGGATCGAATTCGCCTTTCGTAATCTTATCAAACAATGTAGGCATGTAGTGGATGACAGGCGCTTGTCCCATCTTGAGCGTAATATTCCGTTCAAACAGATTCCCGAGCGGAAACATGTTATAAAGCGATCCGTAAACGCCCGTCAGATGGATCGTCCCGAACTTGCGGACGGCCTGATAGCCGATTTCAACGGCACTTAACGTACCTCCTTGCATCTTCAACTTCTGTCCGACCTTCTCCGCGATGTTTTTCTTTCCGTCCATCCCGACACAATCGATGACGATATCGACACCGCCGCGGGTGATTTCTTTAATATGCGCGCCCATATTATCATAGTCATCGAAATTGAACGCTTCCACCTTGTTCATCTTAATAGCGTGGCGGAGCCTGTAGGGGACATGGTCGACCGCGATGACGCGTTTCGCGCCTTTCATCCACGCGAATTTCTGTGCCATCAATCCGACAGGACCGCACCCAAGAACAGCGACGGTATCGCCTTTTTTCACGCCTGCATGCTCAACGCTCCAGTAGGCGGTCGGCAACACATCGGACAGAAACAGAAGCGCCTCGTCAGGAAGCTCACAAGATTCCGGTACGACGAACGGCGTGAAATTGCCATACGGGACGCGCAAATATTCCGCCTGACCACCGGGATAATCTCCATACCGTTCTGTGAATCCGAAATACCCACCTGTATCGACATGCGGGTTGCGGTTCGAATGATCACATTGGCTCTCCATCTGATGCTCGCAATAAAAGCATTGGCCGCAAGAAATATTGAACGGAATGATGACCCGGTCGCCTTTCTTCACTTTCGTCACGTTCGGACCGGTCTCCTCAACAATTCCCATCGGTTCATGGCCGATAACATACCCCTTATGCGTCGGCAAAGCGCCTAAATAAATATGCAAATCGGATCCGCAAATGGCTGTGGATGTTACCTTGACGATAATATCATCGGGCTTCTCGATTTTCGGCGCTTCAACCTTTTTCACTTGGATATCTTTCACACCTTGGAACGTTACAGCTTTCATTCGAACTCCTCCTTCTCTATCTGTTCCTTCCTATATTCCCCAGAAGGGAGAAATATAGTCGTGAAGGATTCATGGAAGGAAAAAGTTCTCCGTATAATACGGCTGTGATTTTTCATTGAAAGCGACGCCGATACCGAGATGGCTGTAATCTTTGATTAAAATATTCTCCCGGTGCCCTTTCGAATTCATCAGCCCTTCATGCGCGAAGATGCTGCTCGACTGTCCGTACGCCAAGTTTTCACCCGCCCTGCGGAACTTGATATGATCCGCTTTCATCCGATCGAAAGGCGACAGTCCCTGCAAGTTTTCATGGCTGAAATAATCATTGATCGCCATGTCCTGGCTATGCTTGCGGGCAGTTTCGGAAATCGCATCGTCCCACTGCAAGATCGAGCGTCCGTGCCGGACACGCGCGGCGTTCGTCAAATCGAATAGCTGCTGCTCGAACCCGTTGCGCAAAGATACATCCCCGCCTGCGTACATCCCGGATTTCCTTTGTTCCAATGCGGTCGTGATGAGCTGGATGGCTGTTACGGTTTCATTCTGATGAAGATCGTAAAAAACATACATATAGACATCGCCGACTTTAAAGAGATCCATCCCTTCATTTTCTTGCAGAACATAAATGCTTAAGCCTTTTCGGATCTCCTTCATTGGCTCGCCATAAGCTTTGCGGACATCGGCTTTCGGTGTACCGTACTGGATACCCGCTTTCGACGAAATGAGGTCGTCATTCGTGTAGATTGCATTCACTTTCGATTTCTCGTCGAAGGAAATCATGACGAAGTTCTGGTAATCCTCATGGTAAGTGAACCATTCCGTGCCGTATTCATTCAATGAATAGCTTTTCGGCTCGCCCAGTTCCGCTTTCACTTGTTCCTCTGTCGCGCCGATCTCGATGTTATGGATGGACATTGCGGAGTGATCGGGCTTATCCAATATCGGCCTAGCCACTTTATCGGGAATCATCTGCTCCACTTCTGAAGACTTCGAAGATATATAAAGGAAGAATTTATCGACTGTGTTAAGAATGGAGTTCATCGTGGATGTAACGGGTTCTTTCTCCAATACATTCTCTATCTTTTCATCGACCGGATTAAGGAAGGAGAGGTCGACGTATTTCGAAACGGGCTCTTCCCATAAAGGTTTTGCAAGATAAAGTGCAACTATGAAAATGATGAACAATAAAATCCGCTTCACGGAAATCGCCTCCTTTCTAGTATTGTACCCGCTGAAGGGGCGATAGATACAGTGGGACCTATTGATAGTTTGAGTCCGGGCGGAAAGGCGGTATACTGGTAGAACAATAATGGAACGGAGCATCTGAAATGAAATTGACGAAGAAAATGCAAAGCGCCCTAGTAATGGACAAAAATATAGGACTGTTTAAATGTCCGATTTGTTCCGTGGAAATGGAAATTGAGGAGCAATCGCGTCTCGTCTGCAAGAATCTGCACTCGTTCGATGTTGCGAAAAGCGGCTACGTCAATTTGGCGCCGCAAGCGCATTCGACGAAGTATGATAAATCGCTGTTCGAAGCACGAACGGCGGTTATGAATAGCGGCTTTTTCGGACCTGTCCTTGAAAATATCATTGTCCGTTTGGACAATCATTTGACGGGAGTTGAATGTCCTGTCATCTTGGACGCGGGCTGCGGGGAAGGGACCCATTTGCAGGCGGTCCATTCACGAATGCCGGTCGGAAGTGTCAGCATCGGCATCGATCTGGCGAAGGAGGGCATTGTCGCGGCTTCGAAAGCTTATCCCGGAATCATTTGGAACGTGGCGGATCTTGCAGCCATGCCATTTGCGGATTCCAGTGTGGACGCGATATTAAATATCTTGTCGCCCGCGAATTATGCGGAATTCAACCGGCTGCTGAAACCGGGTAGCATTGTCGTGAAAGTCGTGCCGGAAAGCGGGTATTTGCAGGAATTACGCGAAGCTTTCTATGACGGGAAACAACAGAAGGAGGAAGCCGACCCGGTGGAGCGCTTCCGCGAACAGTTCGACGCGGTCGAGACAGAGCCGGTGACATATACTTTTGCCTTGCCGGAAGATCTGCTTGCGCCATTGATCCGCATGACCCCGCTCACCTGGAATGCGCGTGAGGAGCGGGTGAGAGAAGTGCTTGCGACAGGAATGAAAGAAATCACGATTGATTTGCGGGTGATTTCGGGAGTTCGAAGATAAGCTAACCAGGAAAGGGAGAGGGTAGGATGTTCAGCGGGATTAGCGCGGTTCCGAGTTGGTTTTATATGATGGCTTTCGTTGTTGTCATACTGCTCGTCATTATTATTGAATGGAAGACAAGATAGGAGGGATTGCATGGCGGAGAAAAAGGACAAGCTTGTGAAGCCGAAATTGTCGGCGGAACATGAACTATTGAGACCATCCGACATATGGAGTAGGGATAGGTTTATTGAAAAGGCAAGGTTTGAAGGCGGAGAAATGCCAAGTGCAGACGGGGAGCGCCTTGTATTCGACAATTGCGTGTTCAAGGATATGTCATTTGCGAATAGTGATTGGAGAGGCGTGGAATTCGTCGATGTTTTATTCCAAACATGCGACTTTTCGAATGTCCAAATGGAAAGCGCCATGCTCCACCGATGCGAAATCATTAATTCGAAGCTGACGGGAGCGGATATGGCCAATACCAATTTGGGCCATCTTTTGATGAAGGAAAGTGACATCCGTTATGCCAACTTCAATTTTTCGGAAATGAAAGAAGTGGAATTCGCGGGAAGCAACTTGGAGGACAGTGATTTTTACGAATGCCAGTTCAATGAGGTCCGGTTTAAAAAGTGCAAGCTCGACAATGCGAATTTCTCGGAAACCGATTTGGATGGCGTAGATTTATCCGGCAGTACATATGACCGAATCGAAGTGACAGTGCCGAAGATTGCAGGGTGCATCGTATCGATGGAGCAGGCGCTCGGCTTTGCGCGTGCACTCGGTCTGACGGTGAAGGATGAATGATGGTATACTGGAAAGACATTTGACAAAGAAAGAGTGGCCAAAGCATGCTTACATTCGAACAAAAACAGCAAATCATTGAGGAGACTTTCCCGGAACTGGTGCGGAAAGAAGTGTCGATGAAACGGCTCAATTACCATTATGAAGATAGCCTATATGATAAAACGGTCGTCGTGCAGCATCTTCATCCGAACGGCAATGGTTTTGTATATGTGGAAGGAATTCAGGGCTATGAGACGGATGATCGCGGACTCGTCAACATCCGTGAAGCGACGGAAGAGGAATTGATTGCGACGATCCGTGACGCCATCGGTGCGCTATCCACTGGGGAAGAGGAAGAAGAGCCGATTGAGGAAGTATGGGTGAATGAGCAAGGCCAAAAGCTGACATTGCTTGAGGAAGAAGGCTTTTTCAATATTTATCATGGCTACAACTTGGAGGAAGGCTTCGGTGATTACAAGGAAGCTGTTGATTATTTGAAGGAAGAGAACTTCAAACTTAGCAGGGGGTGACGCCAAATGAAGGGAAAAACGCTTGTCATCGGGCTCGTCGTCTTCGTCCTGGCAGTCGTCGCTGTCATCTATTTCGCGATGACAGCACAGTTTGATAAAGATCGGCAGGAAGACGGGGTCACAACTACAATTGTGGATTAAAATGAAAAACTGTCCGGACAAGCGTCCAGACAGTTTTTTTATCGGTTATCATCCAGCTTCAGACGGCAGCCTCTCGGGTCGCTTCGATCTTGAAAGAAAAGGCAAAAAGCGCCTTTTTTCAAGTTCTCCAGCGAACGCCGTCACGCAGAACGGCGTTTGCGAGTAAAAGCGAAGCGTTACGAGCACTATGCACGATGCCTTTATTTCTGCAAAGAACGCAGAAATACGGCAAATCGAACCCTTCGCTGTTCGATTGGCTAAACGCCGCCTTCCGCATTTGTTTAATGCCAATTTCCAGCTTTATACGGACCTTTCCTGAAAGGCATCCACCAGTTCCATTTCCCGAACAGCTTCATCAAACTAGGTACAAGCAACAAACGGATGATCGTCGCATCGATGGCTACCGCAATCGCGATACCGACGCCGATCTGTTTGACGGGCATGACATCCGTGAACGCGAATGCCCCAGTCAAAACAATCATGATCAATGCGGCGGATGTAATGATCTTGCTCGTTGTCGCAAGACCCTCGACTGTCGAATGGTCATTATCGAATGTGTTCGCGTATTCCTCCTGCATGCGTGAAATGAGGAACACTTCATAGTCCATGCTCAAGCCGAAAACGAGGCTGAAGACGAGTATCGGTATGATGAGCGCGATCGTTCCGGGATGCATCCCGAAATGACCGTATTGGAAAATATAAACGAGAATCCCGAACGTCGCAGACAGCCCGACGATGTTCATCAAAATCGCCTTCAATGGTATGAGCACCGAGCGGAACGCAATCATGAGAATGATGAACGTAGATACGAGGATAATTGCCAGCACAGATACGATATTGCCGAAAATCTCATCGAAAATCTCCTGATTGAACTTCGCTTGACCGCCAATTAGCAGATTCCATTCTGTCTGCTCCGACCAATCCCGAACCCATTGCTGCGCTTCTTCTGACGTACCTTTAGCCTTTAGCGTTATAGGAATCAATAATTGATCATCTTTCACGAATGATTCAAGAAGCGGTTCAAGCTGCGCCTTCATTTCAGGGACTTGTGCCGCTTGCTCCCACTCTTCGGGAGAAACGACTCCGCTAGCGGTGAAAATTGTCGTCAGTTTGTCTACCAGGGGATCATCGGACAAATCCTTTTCCAGCGCCTTCATTGCCTTTAAGCCTTCCGCATCAGACCAGCCGCCGTCCCGTTCCGCGATCATGTACACATTCGAGCGCTTTCCGAGCCCGAACTTGTCATCCATCAATTCATACGAAGCCCGTGTATCATAAGAGGCCGGCAGCGAATCGATCTGGGGAATCGTCAAATCCATATTTTTCACGGGAATCAAAGCGATGCCTAGCAAAACAAGTGCTGCAATCGTAATAAGGACCGGCCGCTTAATCACCGCATTGGCGAACTGCCTCCATCTGTCGGAACCGTTTTCCTTCACTTTCAGAATGCGACCATTATTCAAACGGTCGCCAAGCAGTATCAAAATCGATGGCAGCAGTGTAACCGAGCTGAGCACCGCCATGCCGACGACAATCATGCCGCCGAGCGCGATATTCTGGAAAATCTCGACTTTTATAATGAACATCGCACCAAGCCCGATAAACACGCAAAATGCCGAAAAAATGACGGACCGGCCAGCCGTCCGGATCGTTGTCGCAACTGCTTCAAGCACATCGCTCTTCAATCGCTCCTCCCGGTAGCGGCTAATGAAGAGAAGCGAAAAGTCGATGCTCAAAGCAAGACCGAGCATTGGGACGATATTCAATACGAAAATGGCCAAATCCATCTGTCCGCCAACAAGCGCCAGTACACCGAACGTCGATATGACTGTCGCCACCCCGACAATCAACGGAACCATCGACGCCATAAGCGACCCGAATGCGAAGAGAAGGACGATGATTGCGATTGGCAAACCGATCGCCTCCGCCTTCATCAAGTCGCGCTGGCTCGCACTGTTGATATCTTTTGTGATTGCTGATTGACCGGTTAATACAATACCTTTTTTATCACCAATTGCTTTCCGGATATCCGTGACGACTTTGGACATGTCTCTGTCGTTCTTTTCAAAATGAAGCAAGGCATAAGAGACATCTTTCGTATATTGCTCATCATTTTCCAGTGGGGAAACGACTTCGGACGCGAGATTCAGCTTCTCAATATCCGCCAAAGTGGATGCAATCGTTTCGTCGTGTACTTTATCGAAAACGACAAACATCGTTTCCGCAGGCAAATCGAATTTCTCGGAAGCGATCTTCATCACTTCTTCATGCTCCGCATCCATCCTGAACCCATCGCCCGCAAGCAGCCCAGGCAATCGGATCGCCATAATGGCCATTGCAATGAATAGCGCAATCCAGGCAATCATGATTGTTTTATAATACTTCGTAACAAAACGCGCTAACGTGCGCATACCATCGTCCTCCCCGAATGAATCATATCTTTCTATTCCCTTATCATAACGAAGATGTATGGAATTGTCTTTTCTAAAGGAATAGTTTAGGAGAATCGTGTCTCATGCAGGCCGTCGCGCATCAAACAAGGTCTATAACAACGAAAAAAACCACTCCCCGAAGGAAGTGGTTTTGAATGGTTAATTCAAATTAGTTTTTTTCAACGTTAGTTGCTTGAAGTCCGCGTTGACCTTGTTCGATTTCGAAAGTCACGTCTTGGCCTTCTTCAAGAGTCTTGAAGCCGTCGCCTTGGATAGCGGAGAAGTGTACGAATACATCGTCGCCATCTTCACGTTCGATGAAGCCATAACCTTTTTCTGCGTTAAACCATTTTACTTTACCTTGTTCCATGTTTGTTTCCTCCTTGTGTGCTGTGCACACATTGTGTTACTATCCTTGCTCAAGTCTTGAAGCGGTCAAGCATTGCCGTGACCATCACGCCGAACAAAAATAATTCTTCTTTATCATAACAGAGGATTTTTGGCAATGCAAGTGAAAAGTTTTTTAAAATTTTTTTATTAGAAGAACAAGTTCAAAATTTGATATACGATTGCAGCAAGGGCTGCTGAAATCGGCAACGTGATCACCCATGTGATGACGATCTTCCTTGCGACTCCCCATTTTACCCCTTTAACACGTTGCGCAGAGCCGACGCCCATGATGGCGGAAGAGATAACATGCGTCGTGCTGACAGGCAAATGGATGAGCGTTGCGCCGAAAATGATCATCGCGGATGTCAAATCGGCAGCGGCGCCGTTGACAGGACGGATTTTCATGATTTTTCCGCCGACCGTCTTGATGATCTTATATCCGCCGATCGATGTTCCGAGACCCATCGCAGTAGCAGCTGCGATCCGGACCCAAAGCTGGATGTCATCGCCCGTCTGCAATTGCGCCGCAATCAATGCCATCGTAATGATCCCCATCGCCTTTTGAGCGTCGTTCGTACCGTGCGTGAACGATTGGAGAGCGGCTGTTCCGATTTGCAAATAGCGGATCCGTTTATTCGCCTTGAATAAATTCCTGTTCCTCAATAAAACCTTGAACAGCGACATCATGAGGAACCCGCCTGCAATGGCGATGAACGGGGACAGGATGAGGGCTTCCATGATTTTAATGAAGCCGCCATAATTCAAAATGCCGAACCCTGCAGCTGAAATGGCTGCACCTGCGATCGAGCCGATCAATGCATGCGATGAACTTGACGGAATCCCGTAATACCAGGTGA
Organism: Sporosarcina koreensis; assembly: GCF_042655825.1. Taxonomy (NCBI): domain Bacteria; kingdom Bacillati; phylum Bacillota; class Bacilli; order Caryophanales; family Caryophanaceae; genus Sporosarcina; species Sporosarcina koreensis. The sequence goes on from NZ_JBHSNP010000002.1 coordinate 411,108, forward strand.
TCAGGTTCCATGCAATCGCAGCAGTAAGGGCTGCCAAAATGACAAGTGATCCTTTATCCAACATAAACGGATCGACAATGTCTTTGGAAATCGTCTTGGCGACTCCTGTAAACGTTAACGCACCAATGAAATTCATCGTTGCTGCCATGTAAACCGCTGTACGCGGCTTCAATGCACGCGTCGAAACCGAAGTCGCAATGGCGTTTGCTGTGTCGTGGAATCCGTTGATGAAATCGAAAGCCAACGCAAAAACAACGACAGCAATCGTGAGAACTAATATCGTATCCATGAATAGCTACTCCTTACGCGTTTCGCATGATGATTGTTTCGATTGTGTTAGCCACGTCCTGGCAATGGTCCGCAATGTCTTCCAGCAGCTCATAAATATCCTTGAACTGGATGATGCGGATCGGATCCTTTTCGCGGATGAACAACTGTTTGATCGATGTGCGCAGGACTTCATCGCAAATGCGCTCATATTCTTTGATCAATACAGCATGATCACGCATTTGTACGAGCTTCCTCTTCGCCAGCAGCTCCATCGCCTTGACGATTTCATCGGAGCTTTTCACGATATTATCCATGAATTTCTGGACATACTCATCGATTTCCGTGAGTGAGAACATCTCCAGATTCGCTGCGAAATGTTCGATGCCATCTAGGATATCGTCCATTTTAATGGCCAATTGCAAGATGTCTTCCCGTTCAATCGGCGTCATGAATGAGATATTAAGCTTGGAGATGAGATCATGGATCATATCATCGCCGGATGTTTCGTATTCCTTTAGCTTAATGCTTACTTCCTTTAAGTCTGCTACTGATGTCACTTTATAGTCATTCGCATAGTGCATCGCTTCCTTGACATGCTCAGCAATCTCCAAAAGAGCTGCGAAAAAAGGATCGGTTTTACGTGGACTGAACATTTTTAAGCCTCCATCCGTTTCCGGAATCAATTTTTTAGTAGTCCTATCATAGCAAAAAATAATAAAAATAAGTACAGATATACTTCCTTATTTCTTATTACAAGTGACAATTTTGTTGAGTTTTAATATTGGAAAGTCCAAAAAATACTTCTGGGAATATTGAAACTTTATTACCGGCCGACCGTATGTATAGTAGAATTCAAATAGGAGAAGGCGAGGTGAGAGGATGGAAGTGTTCGGAATGCCGGTTATCAATGTCTATTTGACCGTGCTTATCATCGCGGGATTAGCAACCGTGCTGTATATTCTCTTCAGTGATATTGCAGAGGGGATAGGTGACGCGAGTCCACTTTTGGATCCCGCAGTCATTCTTGCATTCATTTCATTTACATCTGCAGTCGGTTATATTTTGGAGTTGACGACAGAATGGAATCATTTGCTGATCTTGATCATTGCACTTGTAGCGGCGACCGCATTGGACTTCCTTCTATATTTCTTCGTGCTCCTTCCTTTGAAATCCGCGGAAGTATCGCTTGCCTATACGGATGAATCACTCACGGGCCAAGTCGGCAAAGTCATCGTTCCGATTCCAGTTGACGGCTTCGGCGAAATCATCATCGAATCGGTAAATGGCATCATTTCGAAAAGGGCCGCCGGGTACGAAAACAAAGCGATCGACTACGGAAAAGAAGTGCTGATCATCGAAGTGAAGGAAGGAACGTTCATCGTAAAGGAATATGAGCCTTTCCGCTTCAAATGAGCAAATCAAAACTAATTAATTAAGGGGGAATCAGAATGCCAGGAATTTCAGGAATGTTTATTGTCATCGGGATTGTTGTATTCATTTTGCTAGCTGTCATCCTTGTCTACATTTCGAAGTACAAGACAGTCGGGCCGGATGAAGCGCTCATCGTGACAGGAAGCTATTTAGGGTCAAAAAACGTACATACGGATGACTCGGGCAACCGGATCAAAATCATCCGTGGCGGGGGAACGTTCGTCTTCCCTGTGTTCCAACAATCGGAGCCGCTCAGCTTGCTTTCAAGCAAATTGGAAGTAACGACGCCTGAAGTGTACACAGAACAAGGTGTTCCGGTCATGGCCGACGGAACCGCCATCATTAAGATCGGAGGATCGATTTCTGAAATCGCGACGGCAGCGGAGCAGTTTTTAGGAAAATCGAAAGCCGACCGCGAAAATGAAGCGAAGGAAGTGCTGGAAGGACATTTGCGTTCCATTCTAGGATCGATGACGGTCGAAGAGATTTATAAGAACCGTGATAAGTTCTCCCAGGAAGTGCAACGTGTCGCTTCGCAAGACTTGGCTAAAATGGGGCTTGTCATCGTTTCATTTACGATCAAAGATGTACGCGATAAAAACGGTTATTTGGATTCACTCGGTAAACCGCGTATCGCCCAAGTGAAACGCGATGCCGACATTGCGACGGTTGAAGCTGAGAAAGAGACGCGCATCAAGAATGCCGAAGCATCGAAAGAAGCGCAAAAAGCTGAAATCGAACGTGCAACTGAAATTGCGGAAGCAGAGAAGGAAAATCAATTGAAAGTCGCTGACTATCGCCGCGAGCAAGATATTGCGAAAGCGCGCGCCGACCAAGCGTATGAGCTAGAATCCGCACGTGCGAAGCAGGAAGTTACGGAGCAGGAGATGCAAGTCCGCATCATCGAGCGTCAAAAGCAGATCGAATTGGAAGAGAAAGAGATTCTGCGCCGTGAGAAGCAATACGATTCCGAAGTTAAGAAGAAGGCCGATGCGGATCGCTATGCAATCGAGCAAAACGCAGCCGCTGAAAAATCCCGTCAAATGGCGGAGGCGGATGCAGAGAAATACCGCATCGAAGCACGTGCTGCGGCGGATGCAGAGAAAATCCGACTCGATGGTTTGGCAAAAGCCGACTCGCAACGCGCACAAGGTGAATCGGAAGCAGACGTCATCCGCTTGAAAGGTCTTGCGGAAGCCGAAGCGAAGCGCAAGATCGCGGAAGCATTCGAACAATACGGCCAGGCAGCTGTGCTTGACATGATCGTTAAGATGATTCCAGAATACGCGAAGCAAGTCGCAAGCCCGCTTTCGAACATCGACAAGATCACAGTCGTCGACACAGGCGGCGGTGAAGGCGGCGGTGCCAATAAAGTGACATCGTACGCAACGAATCTTATGTCAACATTGCAGGAATCATTGAAAGCCTCTTCAGGCATCGACGTAAAAGAAATGATGGAAAGCTACGTCGGAAAGAATAACTTAAGACCAAGCCTAGACAACTTGGCTGAAGAAATGCGCTCATCCAAACCGGTAGCTGTTAAACCGAAGCCGGTTGATGAGGAATAAGAAGTAGACACCCAAACCGCTCCGCGGTTTGGGTGTTTTTTTATGGTTAACCGCCTGATGTAGGTTGATAACCGCCTGATCGTTATGCTTCTAATCCCACATCTTAAGAATTTCTTCATTTTTCTCCTCACTCTCCCTTAAGATTCTCCCCCTACAATGAGAAACAGTTACTACGTTGGAGGGGAATATATGATACACGTTCAGGAATTGACACATTCATTCAAAATCGGAAAGAAAGGCAAGGAGCGGCAAGTGCCGGTGCTAAAAGGGCTGTCGTTCAAAATCAATGAAGGAGAAATCGTATCGATTGTCGGCCGAAGTGGATCCGGGAAGTCGACACTGCTTCATATATTGGCAGGATTTCTCAAACCGGATGCCGGCATCATTCAAATCGGCAACGCGCGGACGTCTGCCTTCAATGAGACGGAGAGCGCAAAGTTCCGCCTCGATCATTTCGGCTTCATCTTTCAGAATTTCCAGCTCATGCCGGGTCTCACGGCATTCGAAAATGTGGAGTTGCCTCTGAAACTCGCGGGCGTCACTAAAAGGGAGCGCCGACGAAAAGTCAAACAGCTTCTTCAGCTTGTTGGACTCACCGAAGTACAAGACCATTATCCGAATGAATTATCAGGTGGTCAGCAACAGCGAGTGAGCATTGCCCGTGCGCTGGTCACCGATCCACCGATCATCTTTGCGGATGAGCCTACCGGTAGCCTCGACTCAGAGACGGAGCAGGACATCCTTCTCCTCATCCAATCACTTAATAAATCCCGTGGGATCACATTCATCATCATTACGCATGACGACACGGTGGCGGAAACGGCCGACCGCATGTACCGCATGCACGACGGTGAATTAACAGAAGGAGGTGTCGTTCATGCAATTTAACGATCAAATCGATTTCGTCCGCCAGCATATTAAAAAGAATAAACTGCGCGTCTTCATGACAATTTTAGCTGCAACAATGGGAACGGCATTCCTGATCGTCCTTGCATCCGTCGGCTTCGGTATCCACGACACAATGCGAAAAGAAATACTCGATAACCGGTTGGTGAACCAGATTGAAGTATATTCCAGTGAGATGGACCAGGCTAAAGTGGAAGAGCTGAAAAAACGTGACAAAGTGAAGGCTGTTGTCTTCCGCCAGTCTGTAGGTATTAATCAGCAAACGGAACTGGACGGATATACCGGCAACAATACGATGACCGTTACAGATTTCCAAGAAGAAAAGAAAGTGGGCTTCGCCCTAAAAGATGGCCGCCTGCCGGAGAATAAACACGAAGTCGTCGTTGGCAGTCATTTCGCAGAAAGTCTGCTTGAGCAGAAAGCGGCCGAAGCGGCATCGGAACCTTCAACATACAAGGAGCCACTAATCGGCAAACAGTTCACATACAAAATGGGATTGTATGAAAAGAATGAACTGTTTCCCGAAGAGACAAGAATGACTATCGTCGGCATTGCAAAAGAGCCCGCGAAAGATTGGCTCATGGACACGAACATTTATGCGGACGCGGCAATCATGCCCGAGTTGAATCAAATTTTCATCAACCACGTTGAGGACGAAAATAGTGAATTATTCTACGGAAACGTCAATGTCTATGCGGACAATCTGGAAAACGTCACTGCCGTAAGCAAGGCGCTCAAAGACGAAGGATATTCAGTTTATTCGATTGCCGACCAGCTTGAACAACTTGATGTTTTCTTCCTCGCATTCAAAGCGGGTCTCGTCTTCGTTGGTACGATCGCAATCTTAATTGCCTCAATCGGAATTTTCAACACGATGACAATGGCGGTAACAGAACGGACGCGCGAAATCGGGGTCATGAAAGCGATCGGTGCAAGCCCGAAACTGATCCAAAGACTGTTCCTCATGGAGAGCGCATGGATTGGTATCATAGGAACCATCATCGCAGTCATCATCTCGTATGGCGTCAGCTTCATCGCCAATATGGTCTTGCCAATCATCGTTTCTACGGCGCTCGGGGAAGAGGAATTCGCAAGCTTGGATATCACGTTTTCCATCATTCCATGGCAGCTCGTCGTCATCGCATCAGCAATCAGCATTTCAGTCGCAATGATTTCAGGTTGGCGTCCCGCGCGTAAAGCAACAAAAATTGATGTCATTCAAGCGTTGAGACAGGAGATTTAAAAGAAAGTATATTCTATTTATTCAAAAAGAATTGTAGAAGTCCCGGGCATTTTCCGTTATAATGGGAGAAACAATCGGAAGAAGTCGAAATCTGCTTGACGGAGGATGCCTATGGGAAAAACCCGAAATTGCTCGCAACGACAAACAGATGGCCAGTACCCTGTTTTACGGATGACATCCGGAAAAATCACTCTTATGGGACGTTGGAATAATGTTGCGGAAGCCCTCTTTTCGGTATGCGAAGGGGGATCGTTCTGCGCCCAATACAACCCGGAGAATACGATTGTCGAAACGTATACATTATTGGACGGCAATGTCGAAATCGAATACCGCGGCAATCGTACGAAAATGGAAATCGGAGAAACGTTAGACGCTTCCTGTTACGACAAGGTTGTCACGTTTTACGGCACATCAGACGCGGAAATCCTCATGAAAATGGATGCAGACTTCTATGAGCAATTATTTTTCGAAACGCTGACCTTGCAAAACGAGATGGATGCCGTCTCGCAAGTCGACGGGTATACGTATCACCATTGCGACCGGATCAGGCAATACGCCATCGAAGTGTGGAAACGGATGGACCGGCCGAAAGAAAGCCTCAAATTGCTGCGGTGGGGTTCCTTCTTCCACGATATCGGCAAGCTCGCGATTCCTCTCGAGATTTTGAATAAACCCGGAAAGCTCACGCCGGAAGAATGGGAAACGATGAAATCGCATTCCTTGATCGGCGCCAACATCATGCGGGCCCACCCGGTGGAATGGCTGAAAGATGCCGCGTTCATCGTCGAGCAGCATCACGAACGATATGATGGCAAAGGGTATCCTTATGGTTTGAAAGAGGACGAAATCTCCATCGAGGCCGCCATCGTCTCCGTCGTCGATGCTTACGACGCCATGACAACGGAGCGGGTTTACAAGCAGGCGATGACGGCGGAAGAAGCGATTGCAGAATTGGAAAGTGGAAAAGGGGCGCAATTTCACCCGGCTGTAGTGGATAGATTTATAGAACTCTTTCTGGAAAATAAACTTGCAAGAATCTGAAAGACTCGGAAAACCGGGTCTTTTCATTTTATTTCAACTCAAAAAAGGTGCATGATAGAAGGAGAGTTATCAATTATTCATATGTGAAAGGCGGAGGGAACATGGAATATCGTATCGAGCATGACACATTTGGAGAAATCAAAGTACCAGCGGATAAGTTATGGGGCGCGCAAACACAGCGAAGCAAACAGAACTTCAAAATCGGCGGAGAACGGATTCCGCTCGGCGTCATCCGTGCGTTCGCCCATTTGAAAAAATCTGCAGCAATTGCGAGCAACTCTTTCGGCAATCTATCTGACGCGAAAATGAAAGCGATCAAGACCGCTGCGGAAGAAGTGATCGAAGGCAAATGGGACGATCATTTCCCGCTCGTCGTCTGGCAAACAGGCAGCGGAACGCAATCGAACATGAACATGAACGAAGTGCTTGCGAACCGCGGCAACCAGCTGTTAGAAGAATGGGGCGAAGAGGAACGACTGCATCCGAACGACGATGTGAATAAATCTCAAAGCTCGAACGATACATTCCCGACAGCTTTGCACGTCGCAGGCGTTATCGCGGTGGAACGTGAATTGCTTCCTTCATTGAAAGAGTTGAAAGAAACCCTCGGCAAGAAATCGGATGAATTCATGGACATCATCAAGATTGGCCGTACGCATCTGCAAGACGCGACGCCGCTCACGTTGGGCCAGGAAATCAGCGGCTGGCATCGCATGCTTGAAAAGACGGAAAAAATGCTGAATGACAGCGTCCAATCGATGAAAGAACTTGCTATCGGTGGAACCGCGGTCGGCACGGGCTTGAATGCACCGAAAGGATTCGGAGAGAAAGTTGCTGAAGAAATATCAAAGTCGGTCGGCATTGCTTTCACATCAGCTGAAAATAAATTCCACGCGCTGACGAGCTATGACGAAGTCGTTTATACACATGGTGCGATGAAGGCCCTTGCAGCGGATTTGATGAAAATCGCGAACGATGTCAGATGGTTAGCAAGCGGCCCGCGTTCAGGGATCGGCGAAATCACCATTCCGGAAAATGAACCGGGAAGCTCCATCATGCCGGGCAAGGTCAACCCGACGCAAAGTGAAGCTCTTACAATGGTCGTTGCACAAGTGATGGGGAATGATGCAACAATCGGATTTTCTGCGAGTCAAGGAAACTTCGAATTGAACGTCTTCAAGCCGGTCATCATCTACAACTTCCTGCAATCTGCAAAGCTTCTTGCAGACGGAATGCGCAGCTTCAACGACAATTGCGCGGTCGGCATCGAACCGAACCGGGAAGAGATTGATAACAAAGTGAAAAACTCGCTCATGCTTGTAACGGCATTGAATCCGTATATCGGTTATGAAAACGCAGCGAAAATCGCGAAGACAGCCCATAAGGAAGGCACGACATTGAAGGAAGCGGCGCTCAAAACCGGTCTATTGACGGCGGAACAATTCGATGAATACGTCGATCCTTCGAAGATGATCGGGCGTTAACATGTACGTGGAAAATTGCCCATACTGCAACTTGACCGCGGATTCCGAGCAGCAAATCATTTTTGAAACAGAGACTTGCGTGTATATCCAAAAACCTTCCGAGCAAACAGTGTTGGAAGGCAGCGGCTTAATCATACCGAAACGGCATGCGGCCGATGTGTTTTCATTAACAGCTGAAGAGTGGCGGGATACGCAGGAGCTTCTGTTAAAAGCGAAGACCTATTTGGAAGAGCGTTATGATCACGAAGGCTATTCGGTTGGCTGGAATACAGGCGAAGTGGGCGGGCAGTCTATTCCGCACGCCCATCTGCATGTCATCCCCCGGTTTGCGGACGAACCGCTAGCCGGGAAAGGCATTCGCCACTGGATCAAGCAGAAGGATAATATCCGCGCCGCAATGTCCACAAAGTTGTAACCTACTCCAAGCGGATTTCCGCTATGATGGAAGGACAAGGAACTTAAAAGGAGTCGACATGAATGAAGAAAATCATGCCTTTCATGCTTATACTGATGCTTGTCCTTTCTGCTTGCGGTAACAAGGCGCAGCAGCACTCGGAAGATGAACATTTGGAAGTGGGCCATGAAAAACACTTGCCGAATGGCGATTTGCAGGAAGTGACCGAATCCGCAGCAGTCCTGCCGAAGTTCTTGGATGACAAACCGGAAGACATGCGTCTCGTGTATCAAGTGGCGGCATCCGCCTCGGACGTACTCGCCTATATGCCATGCTACTGCGGCTGCGGTGAAAGTGCAGGACACAGAAGCAACTTGAACTGCTTCGTCGATGAAATACGCAAAGACGGATCTGTCGTCTGGGACGACCACGGCACACGCTGCCTCGTATGCCTGGAAATCGCAGTTAAATCCGTTCAAATGAAACAAGAAGGCAAATCGATGAAGGAAATCCGTGAATTCATCGATGACACATACAAAGAAGGCTACGCAGAACCGACAGACACGCCGATGCCTGCATAATAACACCGCTCCATCCCATTCGGATGGAGCGTTTTTTACGATCCGCGCATAAACTCAGGGAAAGACGCATAAATTGCTCCAAGGACGCATATATCATTTCACATACGCATAAATCACGAAAATGCCTCATAAATGCCCCTAGATACGCATAAATCCTATCAAACACGCATAAATAATCCAAATTACAAATATTACCAACATCTTATTTTTCTGAATATGTTTCTATCACTTTAAATTTTCTCCAAAACGTCGTATGCTGTGGGAGTAAATTGAAAGCCCCTAATTCGTTCTACATGAGGAGAGATATAATGGTTTTTGAGGGGAATAATAAAATCCGCAGAAAAATCTATCAAACCATCGATGGGATGACCGATGAAGAGTTTAACGGAACACCGTCAACAGGCGGCTGGTCTCCGAAGCAGATTCTGGAGCATCTTGCATTGATGGAAACATATATAGCTTCAAAAATATCGGGAGAATTGAAGAATCCGGCGAGCCCGAAAGCCTCCAAGAAAATGATCGTCCTTTCAGGAAGCCTGCTCGTCAAAGGTGAACTCCCTTTGCAAACCCGCCCGACAAATACGTACAAAACGATTGCTGAAATAAAAGAGGAGCTTCATAATTCCAGGATTTATTTGCTAGATGTCTACGACGGCAGCTGCAAGGACCAATTGCGTGAAAAGTCGTTCAAGCATCCGAACCTCGGCTTGATTCCTTTGGAACAATGGTTCCCCGTCATCGGCTTGTACGAAAAATGCCATTTGAAGCAATTGAAGAAAACGATTGACGAATTGCGAATAAACGGCTGCTCGCTGGAAGCGGCTGAATAAGGAAAGTCCCCGACACGATAATGTAGGGGACTTTTTTGATTCAACGATTATCGGATGTATAGATCGCTCACCAACAGATCCTTCACAACTTCCGTTGGGATTTCAAATGTGACGACACCCATATATCCAGGGGCAACTTCATATTTATCAAACGAAATGACGAGCTTCTGGTCGTTTGTAATGTAGAAGTTCTGATCAGGCTTAATCGTCGTAAAGCCTTCTCCATACTCATCGTTGATGAAATAAGAGATGTTCTCATCTGCTGCCATCTGCCGTTCCATCTCGTCTGCGATATAGGAATTGATCGTTTCGATATACGAATCATCCTTGAAGAGGCTAGGCAGAGTAATCAAGACATTATCGATTTTATCGATCGTGTCGTACGTCATCGTCGTCGATGAGGAAGCGACCGTATTCACTTGATAGCGCATGATCGAAAGAATCCGATCGTTATCGGTCAGCACCTCATAGCCTGCGTCCACTCCAAGATGACCGCCGCCAGCTTCTTTTAACTCCGCAATCTCCTTTTCGAACTGCTCAAATAGCTCTTTGTTTTCCTCTGCATACTTTTCATTCAAAGCGGCTTGCAGTTTTTCGTCTTCTAATCCGGTAATGATTGGTGTGGTTACGTCTGCTTGATAAGTGTCTTCATCGACTGTTAATTGCTGAACAGTGAACACTTCCACAATCGATCCTAAAATCGGCACATTCGCCATTGATTTGGCGAAGGCTGGGCTGACATTGATGCTGCCGATAAAAAGTGCCGCCGCAGCTGCAGCGCCAATGAAGCTGTTCCTAAAAACCGGACGTTTCTTTGTACGCTTCATTTGCGCTTTCTGTATGGAAGCCCTCACCAGGCTATCCAATTCTTCAGGAATATCAATGTCCTCATAATCCTTCTTCAATTTATCCATTTTACTCATACACTTGCTCCTCTCCCATTTCAACACGCAATTTCCGCAGCGCGGAATATAGCCGTGTCTTCACCGTATTGACGTTGTCTCCGGTGATTTCGGCAATTTCATCGATTTTCAAATCCTCGAAAAACCGCAGGATGATAATTGTTTTGTACGTAGGCGGCAGTTGATCGACCGCTTCCTGTAAATCCAGATCACTCATCTCATTTTCCGAAGCCGGTAAATGGCTTTCCAACATATCGTCTTCCATTATGGACACCCGCTGATGTTTGCGAATGAAATCAATGGAGGTGTTGACGACAATTCTGTATAGCCATGTCTTCAAATAGTTCACTTCGTCGAGCCGGTCAATGGATCGGAGTGCTTTAAAGATGGCTTCCTGCACAATATCAAGCGCATTCTCCTTATTTTTCACATAACTGAATGCAAGGCGATAATAGGCTTGTTGATTTTCTACAATATATTTTTCCGCCAATTCGAATTTCTCATCTTTTGTCATGACAATCGGGTCACCTTCTCTAAAAATAACGTATCGCGATCACGTCTCACTAGTATGGACGGTTGATACGTGAAAATAGTTTTCCAAGACTATGCTATGATTTTATTACTATATCGTAGGGGGGCATGTTCAAATGAATAAAGAATCATTTGTCGCTTCGTGGAGTGGCGGGAAGGACTCGGCGCTGGCGTATTACCGCGCGCTTCAGTCAGGGGGAGTGCCGGAACGGATTTGGACGATGTTCGAGGAAGATGAAGAGCGTTCGAAATCTCACGCATTGCCATTGGAAATTATCCAAGCGCAGGCGGGCAGCATCGGTGTGCCTTTGATGATCCGGGGTGCTGACTGGAATGGGTATGAGGAGCGATTTTTAGATGCAATGAAAGAATGCGTCGATGCAGGCATCCCGAATGGGGTTTTCGGGGATATCGATCTTGAAGATCATTTGACATGGGTGCAAACGGCATGCGCCAAAGTCGGTATGAAGGCGATTCACCCCCTATGGTTGGAACCTCGACGGAAGCTGTTGGAGGAATTCGTTAACGCAGGTTTTGAGGCATATATTGTTGTCGTTAATACGAAAATGATGCCGGCAGATTTCATCGGGCGTGAATTCACAATTGAATTGATGGATGAACTGGAATCCCTCGGAATCGATTCATGCGGAGAATCGGGGGAATTCCATACCGTTGTCGTCGATGGGCCGATTTTCAAGAAACGAGTACCGATCGAGTTTAAGGGACGGCATAAGCGGGATGGATATGTATTTTTGGATGTCGGTCTGGAATGAAAAATGTGACCTGCCAACTTAGTCAGTTAGCAGGTTTTTGACAATTTGGTGTAAGTTGGGATTTTTCTATTGAAAAATAGCCGTTATTTATTTATAATGAAAAAGTTGCTTGTGAAAAGCTCCTGAATGAAAAAGATACATGCCAATTTGGCTAACATAGATAGAAACTTAACAGTAAAGGGTGTCAGGGAAAGAGAATGATAGAACGAATGACGGAATCGCAAATCGTCGCTATGATCGAATCGACCATCCGTGCCGTATACATGGATGTGGAGCTGAAGCAGGAGAGTACAGGCGTCAATATGATGTATGATTTCATCAAGGATGAAGTGATTGTCGACATTGCCCGTGTACAAAAAGCTTGCCAAGAACTCCCCGAACCGATGCCACTGGAAACATATCTTCGCGTGTTAACCATCCACGAGCTTGGCCATGCGATGGATCGCCAAGCCTTACTAAACTCTCTCGGCCGAACAAAAGAAATCATCATAATGAAAAAACAAGCCGCTGCCGAAAAACGGCCGACCGATCTGCCGTTCATGACGATGGTAATTGAGGAACATGAAGCAGACATCGCCTTCGAAGAAACTGCCTGGGCCAATGCCGAACTATTGAACAGCTTTTTCGAAATTGTCGATGGGGACACCTTTGAGAATGTGAAAGTGCATAGCCTTTCGACATATCGTGCCGCATATGAGGCCGATTTAAAAATCTTCAATGGTTTCATTCGCACGCAAGAGGAATTATTATCTATATAACAATAAAGAAACCGCCAGCCTGAGGAAATCAGGGGCGGTTTTATTTATTGTAAGTACCCGGCTTCTTTTAATTCACGTTCTAGGAACGGCTTTGCGTTCAGTAAATCCCGAAACGCTTCATACTTTCCAACGGATTCCGTTGACGGTTTCTTGCCTGTTTTATAAGCGCGTATCAAAATATTCTTCGGTGTATGCTCCATATCAATGAACTCAAGCAACTGGGCGTCGTAGCCGACAAGCGTCAGGAGTTCAGCACGGATGGAGTCTGTCGCAAGAGCTGAGAAGCGCTCTTTGATTAACCCATGCTGGAGCATGACGTCAAGCGCAGGCGACTGGATTTGCGAGAATAGTTCATGCTGGCAGCAAGGGACGCTCAAAATGACTTCAGCTCCCCATTTGACAGCGCGCGCCAACGCCATATCTGTTGCAACATCGCATGCATGCAAAGTGACGACCATGTCGACGGACGTTTCTTCGTTATAGTCGTTAATATCACCGACAAGGAATTCAAGTTGTTCATAGCCTAGATCTTTGGCAATCAGATTACATTCCTCAATAACTTCCTTTTTCAAATCGAGCCCTGTCACCCGGATGTCCAATCCTTTTTCGATGTGCAAATAGTGATAGAGGGCAAACGTCAAATAGGATTTACCGGAACCGAAGTCCAAAATACGGACAGGACGGTCTTTCGGCAAGTGGACGAGTGCGTCATCGATGAATTCGACGAAGCGGTTGATTTGCCGGAACTTATCGTATTTCTGCTTCTTCACTTTTCCTTCCGCCGATTGCACGCCAAGGCGGATGAGGAAAGGATAAGGAGTTTCATCGTCCAAGAGATAATTCTTTTTCCGATTATGCGACAAGTCGACTTTCTTCGTTGACGCCGCCTTCTCGCCTTTCCACGAAACTTTGAACTTTTTTGTCAGCTGGATATGAACTTTCTCATCCGTGAACTCTGCCTGCATCTGCTTGAATTGCTCCAATAATTGACGGAGAACTGGCTGGACGTCTGGAATTTTTATATTTTCATGTTTCAAAATGCGTTCGTAGTGATATTCAAATTGAATATGGACTTCTTTCTTGATTTCTACAGGCTTCAGTTTCACTTTCTGCAAGCCTGCTGATTTGTAGCGCGGCTGACTGATTGTCCCGTAGATGAACGTCCCTTCCTGGATTCGGCGGTCGATTTCATCGACTAGTTCTTCAAACTGCATAATGCTGGACCTCTCTTCGTACAAATATGTACTTATAAGAATACAACAAGGGACTGGCTTTTGACCAATCCCCTGAAGTGAATCCAGTTTATGAGTGGAAATTTCAATTTATGCGTGCTTTTGACGATTTATGAGTTTTTCTGCAAGTTTATGCGTGAAAAAAACGTTTTATGCGTGAATAAATGGATTTATGCGCTTTTGGAACGTTTTATGCGCGACTCAACCGTTCAGTTCTTCATTTAAACGTAAATCCGCGTTTCGCCAAGAATTCTTTCATATACGTCCGTCTCGGTGCGGCGAGGAAGTCGGCCATTTGCACGGACCATGCGGTATCCTTCTGATTCGACCCGCGATTAAGGTAATAGTCGTGCATCGTTTGATCGTAAGCTGGAACAATTTCATCGTATTTGGCAGCGTCATAGCTGTTCTCATGAATGATCGCTTCCACTGGCAATCTCGGTTTCACTTCGTTCGCTTCGTCAGGGACGCCGATCGACATGGCGAACATCGGCGCTACGCCGTCCGGAAGTTCTAATAGCTCGCTGATTTCCTCCGGGGCGTTGCGGATGCCTCCGATATAGCAGATGCCGTATCCTTTTGACTCTGCCGCAATGGCGACGTTTTGGGCGAAGAGTGCAACGTCGATGGAGCCGACGAGGACATTTTCAGCATGGGAATAATCGATTTCCTTATCATGCAATGCTGCGGCTTTTGCCAATCGGCAGTAATCTGCACAGAAGATCAGTACTGCGCCGGCAGAAAGGAACTGCCTTTTATTCTTCGACAGTTCAGCCAGTTGTTCCCGTTTTTCCTGATTGGTTACGTGAATGACGGAGTAGGCTTGGACGAAATGGGAGCTCGCGGCATGCTGGCCTGCATGGACCAGTTCCCGGACGTCCTCCTTTGAAAGTGGAATGTCCTTGTATTTCCGTACGGAAGCGTGTGATGTCAATAATTCGATGACCATATGGTTCCCTCCAGAATATTTGTTTATTCTATATTGTGTGAATATGTTCATGGTACACTACTCGTAACGCTTAGAAAAGGGGTGTCCTCATGGATTGGTTTGAAGGTATATCGTTGACGACGACATTGCTCGTCCTTATTTTAGTCATCATTCCTATTTCAATCGCTATCTATCTTTATTTTTATGACAAACGACAGAAGCAGCATGCGATTCTCCGGAATTATCCTGTCCTTGGACGGATGCGATATGTGTTGGAAAAGACAGGACCTGAGCTGCGACAATATTTATTCAATGCGGACCATGAAGGGAAGCCTTTCAACCGGGAAGAATATTTGCATATGGTGCTGCCCGGGAAGTATTTGAACAGCATTATCGGCTTCGGCTCAAAACGTAATTTTGAAGAGGCGGGCTATTACATCCGCAACGCGCTGTTTACGAAGCAGAATGAAGAAATGCGCGTTGATAATGATGAATTGATCAATACGATGCGCTATCGTGTCGATGAGGATAATCTATTCTCAAGGAAGGAGCATCGGGAGGAAATCCCGGCACTTCCTTGGTTGTTGCCTGAAGAGGATGCAATTGTCATCGGACCGAACTGCGAGCATCCTTTCCATGTCAGGAGCCTCCTCGGCCAATCTGCTATGAGTTACGGAGCACTTGGGGAAAATGCCATTACCGCGTTGTCGAAAGGGATCGGCATGGCGAAAGAGGCGTGGATGAATACAGGGGAGGGCGGACTGTCCCCTTACCATTTGGCGGGGGATGCCCATATCATAGCGCAAATCGGTTCTGGGTTATTCGGTTACCGCACGGAGGAAGGGGAGTTCAGCTGGGAGCGTCTCCGGGAAAAGGCGGAAATTCCGCAAGTGAAAGCTTTTGAAATCAAGATGGCACAAGGTGCAAAAATGCGGGGAGGCCACGTTGAAGGTGAGAAAGTGACGGAGGAGATCGCAAAGATCCGGAATGTCGTCCCGTATACAACAATCAACAGTCCTAACCGTTTCAAGCAGTTTTCCGATTATCCGACGTTGTTTGATTTTATTGAACAGATCAGGGACCGTGGCGGAAAGCCGGTCGGGATTAAAATCGTCATCGGTGGCAAGGAGGATGCGGAAGAGCTTGCATCGTTCATGCATGAAACCGGCAAAGGACCTGACTTCATTTCGTTGGATGGAGCGGAAGGGGGATCTGGGGCGACGTATCAGGATTTGGCGGACAGTGTCGGATTGCCGCTCAAGTCGGCGCTCGTCTTATTGGATGATGCACTTCGGAAGTATGAAGTGCGTGACCAAGTGAAGGTCATCGCTTCAGGGAAGATTACGACGCCTGACAAAGCTGCAATCGCTTTGGCGATGGGCGCGGATCTTGTCCAAATTGCCCGTGGCTTCATGATTTCGGTCGGCTGCATCATGGCTGAGCGGTGCCACACGAATGAGTGTCCAGCGGGTGTAGCGACGACAGATAAAAACCTGCAAAGAGGACTTGTCGTCGAGGAGAAGAAATTCCGTGTCACGAATTATATTTTGACGATGCGTGAAGGTTTGTTCCGGATTGCAGCAGCTGCGGGGCTCGATTCTCCGACAAAATTCGAGCGCAATCACGTTGTTTACAAGGATGAAAGGGGACGTGTTTTCCCCGTGGAATAAGGTTATTAAGTCGTTTTGCCTAATTGGCGGAACGGCTTTTTTTGAATTGAAATGCCTAAGACACCTTCTGAATTTTGTGATAATATGTAAATAACTATAGATTCATAGAAAGGGGTTAGATGAATGTCTTTGTTGAGTAAAACGGTTGGCGAGGTCGTAAGGGATTGGGCGAAAGCGTTGCCGGAGCAAGGGGCCTATGTATATCCGGAACATGGTATAAGAAGGACATATGAAGAGTTTGACCGAGAGACAGATGAGCTGGCGAAGGCATTCATCGGGATGGGAATCCAGCGCGGGGAGCATATCGCCATTTGGTCCGATAACAAACCGCAATGGTTGCTGAGTCAGTTTGCTACGGGGAAAATGGGGGCTGTCCTCGTTACGGTGAATACGAATTACCAAGCGAACGAGCTCGAATATTTACTGAAACAATCGGACGCGACAACGCTTATTCTGGATGAAGGGTTCAAAGGGACGTGCTATATCGACATTATCCGCTCCATTTGTCCAGAATTGATGGATAGCAAAGGCGGTGTGGTTACCACCGAAAAGCTGCCTAAATTGAAAAGAGTCATTCTTATGTCGAATCGGGAGGAATCCGGGATCTATAAATGGTCGGAATTCCTTGCCCACGCTGAAGGCATTACGGATGAAGAGTTGACGGAGCGGGAGAAGAGTCTGTCTCCTGATGATGTTATCAATATTCAATATACGTCCGGGACGACCGGATTTCCAAAAGGCGTCATGTTGACGCACAACAATATTGTGAACAACGCAAAAATCATTGGAGATTTCATGAAATTGACGGAGAAAGACCGTCTTTGCATTCCCGTGCCATTCTTCCATTGCTTCGGTGCGGTATTGAGCAATTTGGCAGCGGTGACGCACGGTTCGACAATGGTCATCCTCGAGCAGTTTGACGCCCTCCGCGTACTAGAGGCGGTGCAGGATGAGAAATGTACGGCCCTTAACGGGGTGCCGACGATGTTCATTGCCGAATTGAATCATCCTGACTTCAAGAAATTCGATACGTCGACATTGCGGACCGGCATCATGGCGGGCTCTACTTGTCCGATTGAAGTGATGAAGCAAGTGATCCACGACATGGGTGCGGATGAAATTACAATTTGCTACGGACAGACGGAAGCATCACCTGTCATTACCCAGACGCAAACCGATGATCCGATTGAAAAGCGTGTATCCACTGTCGGAAAACCGCATCCTTTTGTCGAAGTGAAAATCATCGATCCGTTGACAGGTGACGAGATGCCTGTCGGTAGTCCGGGTGAACTGTGCACGCGCGGCTATCACGTGATGAAAGGCTATTATAATAATGCGGAAGCGACGCGCGAGGCGATTGATGAAGATGGCTGGCTCCGTACAGGGGACATCGCCGTCATGGATGAAGATGGCTATATAGACATTACGGGACGAATAAAAGACGTCATCATCCGCGGTGGGGAAAACATCTATCCACGTGAAGTGGAAGAGTTCCTTTATAAACATCCTGGTATATCGGATGTTCAAATCGTCGGGGTGCCGGACCCTAAATACGGTGAGGAATTGATGGCATGGATCATTCCGAAAAAGGGAGCAGCCATTGACGAGGAAGCTGTCCGGTCATTTTGTCAAGGTAATATTTCGTACCATAAAATTCCGAGGTACATTAAATTCATTGACGAATATCCAATGACCGCATCAGGGAAAATCCAGAAATTCAAACTTCGTGAAATGTCGATTGCTGAATCTTTGAGTCATCAAATGTAAAAAGCAACAGGCGGGGGAAATGTAAATCCCTCGCCTGTTTATTTATTTGCAGCTTTGTATGGAAAGAACATTTAAGCTCATCTTAACTGGAGTTGCGAAATCATTCGTATAACGTCGATTCGAGTGATCCGTCAGCATGGTAGACGGCTAGGATTCCGTTATGATCATTGACATACGGTTTGGCTTTATCAAGTAGATCATCCTTTGTGTCCTCCTTGAAAATTGCACGTTCGCCGCCTTCTTTCATGAGAATCCAGTCCTCGTTGCGTGCTTTCGCCTCGTATTTTGGTCGGTTGGCACTATCGCCATGCACGTATTCCCTCGCTTTTGCAGTCGCAATGGAGATCGCACGGCCTTCTTCATTTCCTTCTCGTAATAATGCATTTGCTATTTCGATTGCCTTATTTCGAACGTCAGGCTCAAGATTTTTGAATGAATCAGGATAGTCGTTTTTCGTCCACGGCATGAGAGTCGCCTCCTTACGTAGACAATTCCCTTTTCCGGCTCGCTTAAACGCCTTTCAATTGGAATTATTCCAGTTGTCGAACGATGCACATTTCCCGGGAAATGTGTAGGAAATGATATGAATTTGTTTCGTCAGCTCCCTTTTAGAAATAATGAAATGATTTTTAAAAAATCGTTTTTAATTGATAAAAGAATGTTATTATAAAGAAAAATGAATATGGGAGGGAAAACTTGTGTCCAGTGATTTTTATCAATTGATTGCCATTGTTGTGTATATGGTGGCCATGCTCTTCATCGGCTGGTATGCATACAGGAAAACGACAAATTTGAATGATTACATGCTTGGTGGGCGTTCGCTCGGACCTGCAGTCACTGCACTGAGTGCTGGCGCGGCAGATATGTCGGGTTGGCTGCTCATGGGTCTTCCGGGGGCCATATATGCAGTCGGGCTGACGGAAGCTTGGATTGCCATCGGTTTGACAGTAGGTGCGTATTTGAACTGGCTCCTCGTCGCACCAAGACTTCGCGTCTATACACAAGTATCAAGCGACTCGATTACGATTCCGAGCTATTTGGAAAGCCGGTTGAAAGATAAGTCGCGACTTCTACGGATCGCTTCCGGAATTATCATTCTTGTTTTCTTCACATTCTATGTCTCTTCAGGCATGGTTGCCGGCGGAAAATTCTTTATGAGTTCATTCGGACTCAATTATCATTCAGGAATGTTGATTGTTTCCGCGGTCGTCATCGCCTATACGCTATTCGGAGGATTTCTGGCCGTCAGTTATACGGATTTCGTACAAGGGCTCACGATGTTTTTCGCTCTATTATTAGTTCCGATTATCGGTTTGACATTAACAGGCGGTTTCGCGGAAACAGCTGCCAGCATCAGAGAAGTCGATCCTTCCAGGCTTAGTCTTATAAAAGGGGCCACGATAGCAGGAGTCATATCTTCTGTTGCTTGGGGGCTCGGCTATTTTGGTCAGCCGCATATTATCGTCCGTTTCATGGCGATCAAATCGGTGAAGGAGACGAAAAGCGCACGCCGGATCGGAATCGGTTGGATGGCGTTGAGCTTGTTCGGTGCTATCGCTACTGCGCTGGTGGGGATTGCCTATTACCAGCAAAACGCAGGCTCCGAGTTGGTCGATCCGGAAACAGTGTTCATTGCATTAGGGCAGGTCATTTTCCATCCGTTTATAGCAGGAATCATGCTTGCAGCGGTTCTTGCCGCTATTATGAGTACGATCTCTTCGCAGTTGATCGTCACTTCATCAGCCCTTATTGAAGACTTATACAAGGCGATCATCAAGTCGGATGCGACAGATAAGCAATATGTCTTCCTTGGAAGAATGGCTGTACTCGTCGTTTCTCTAATTGCAATGGCGCTCGCCTGGCCAAACAATGAATCAATACTAAAGCTTGTATCATTTGCATGGGCCGGCTTCGGAGGTGCATTTGGACCGATTATCCTCCTATCCCTTTTCTGGCGCAAGCTGACTTCGACTGGCGCATTATGGGGAATGGTGGCAGGTGCGATCACTGTCGGTATTTGGGGTAGCATTGACGCGCTGTCGGATACGCTTTATGAAATCGTACCGGGCTTTGTTATCTGTTTAGTCGTCGCGTATTTCGTCAGCTTGATGACATACCGCCCGAATGCGGAAATCGACAAGGAATTCTATGACGCAATGGTTTTATTGAAAAAAGAAAGATAATGGAAACGACCTCCTGCAACTGTAGCGGAGGTCGTATTTTTTTGGATATGGTAATGTATTAATAAGAGGGGGATGAATCAGATGAAGCTTGATCATGTTGTTTATTTCACATCAAAAAGTCCTGATGAAATTGTTGAAGAGCAAAAAAATGAAGGCTCACATACCGTCGTCGGCGGCAGGCATGAACACTGGGGGACGCATAATGCGTTGATGTATGTGAAAAATGCATATGTGGAATGGCTATCCGTGGAGCGCCCCGAATTTGCCGCGCAAGTGGACCATCCGTTGACCCGATTGCTGTTGCATGATTTGAAGGAGAAGGACGGATGGGGCACAATATGTTTATCCGTAACCGATATTGAGCAATTTAATGAGGATATTACAAACAAAGGGTTCGCGACTTCCGGTGTATTGAATGCAGAGCGTCGGACGGGCAGCGGAGAATTGAAGAAGTGGAAAATTCTATTTGTCGATCAGCCCGTTTCCGATGAGCTGCCGTATCCTTTTTTCATAGAGTGGGAAACGCCTGAAGAAATCCGTTTTGAGCAGCTGCGTGCGGAAGGGATATTGACTGCTGAGAATGAGGAGCTTGAAATCCGCGAGTGTATTTTCGCTGTCGAAGATCCGCTTCGGGATACCGGAGAATGGGCAGTGCTCCTTTCGCAGAAGGTCGGGGATTCGAATGACATCATGATAGGGGATGTCCGTTTGAAGTTCGTTCAACAAGAGGGCGGGAAAAATCGGCTACAGGAAGTTGTTATACGGTAAAGAAAGGGGTTTTTTAATGGACATATTAGTGGAATATGCGGTTCTTGTCGGAGTGCAGGAACAGAACGATGAGCATTTTGAATATGAAATGGAAGAATTGAAAAACTTGGCGGAAGCCATCGATGTGAACGTCGTCGGCACGGTGACGCAAAACTTGGAGCGCAGGCACCCGACCACGTATGTCGGAAAAGGGAAAATCGCAGAAATTAAGCGGTTTTACGAAGAGACGGAAGCCAATTTGATCATTTTCAATGATGAGCTTTCCCCGTCCCAAATCCGCAACTTGGAACAGGAGCTCGAAGTGAAGGTCATTGACCGGACGATGCTTATCCTCGACATTTTCGCAAGACGGGCACGGACCCATGAGGCGAGGATGCAAGTCGAATTGGCACAGCTCCAATACACACTTCCTCGGCTCGTCGGTTTGCGCGCATCTTTGAGCAGGCAAGGCGGCGGAACGGGCGGAGGCTTCCAGAACAAGGGGGCAGGGGAGACGAAGCTTGAGCTCGATCGCCGGAAAATCGAAGACCAGATTTCGAAGCTTCGAAGAGATCTCGAGCATGTACGCGACCGGCGCGATACACAGCGGAAACAACGGAAGAAAAGCGGCATTCAGGTCGTATCGATTGTCGGCTATACGAATGCGGGCAAATCGACGCTGATGAATGCACTGCTGCGGAAGATGGACGAGGAAAATACGAAGCAGGTATATGAAGAAAATATGCTTTTCGCGACGCTTGATACGTCGGTGCGTCATTTGAAGTTTGCCGACAATAAGGAATTCCTGCTGACGGACACGGTCGGCTTCGTATCAAAGCTTCCCCATCATTTGATCAAGGCGTTCCGTTCCACATTGGAAGAGGCGCGAGGGGCGGACCTCCTACTGCATGTCGTTGACGTTTCCAATCCTGAATACCGCTATATGATGGAAGTGACGAATGAAACGCTGCATGACGTCGGTGTTGAAAACATTACGACGATCAATGTATACAACAAAGCTGACCTTGCAGGAGTTCCGTATCCAAAAGAGACTGCAGATAGCGTCTGGATTTCAGCCAAAGAGGCGGAAGGCTTGGATGAACTGCTGGAGTTGATTAAGAAGAAAATCTTCGAACAATACATCACTTGCAAATTGCTCGTTCCGTTCGACCGCGGGGACGTCGTGTCCTATTTGAATGATAAGGCGAATGTGAAGAAGACGGAGTATGAGGAAGAGGGTACATTGATGACCGTCGAAATGGATGGTTCTGAAAGAATCAAGTTTGAGGAATTCATTGTTAGTCATTAACGAAAAACGGAAGGCGCCTGTAGCTGGACACTAATCCAATAACGAAAAAACCGTACCGTGTGACTCGCAAGTCGCCGGTACGGTTTTTATCTATAAAGAGAAAGGGGGTGGGATGGTACTAGTATCCCCGATTCACAAAATGTTAAACCTCTTGGAATTGAATATTATGGAGACGGGCAAAAATACCGCCTTTTCTTACTAACTCGTCGTATTTTCCATCTTCCGCAATTCCGTCCTCTGTTACGACGATGACCCTGTCCGCATCACGGATTGTCGCCAATCGGTGGGCAATGACGAGTGTCGTCCGATTTTCTGCTAACTCATTCAATGATTGCTGGATGATGCGTTCCGTTTCTGTATCAAGTGCAGACGTCGCTTCATCCAAAATGAGAATCGGAGGATTTTTCAAGAACATGCGCGCAATTGCAAGACGCTGCTTCTGACCGCCGGATAATTTCAATCCCCGTTCACCGATCTGCGTCTCATACCCGTCAGGCAGCGAAGCTATGAATTCTTCCAAATGCGCCTTTTGCGCGGCGGCCATCACTTCTTCATCGGTTGCATCCAAGTTTCCATACGCGATGTTTTCTTTGATCGTCCCTGTGAATAAAAAGACGTCCTGCAGCACGATTCCGATCTGCGAACGCAACGATTGCTGTGTCATGTTGCGGATATCGATGCCGTCAATCGAAATCGCACCGGAATCGACGTCGTAGAATCTCGGGATAAGGGAACAGATCGTTGTCTTTCCGGCACCGGAAGGACCCACGAACGCAATCGTCTCACCGGATCTTATCGAAAGATCGATGCCGTTCAATACATATTTATTATCATCGTATTGAAAATGGACTTCATCGAAAAGGATATCCCCACTCAAGTGGCTGACAGCCTTCGCACCTGCTCGGTCTTTGATTTCCGGTTCCTGTTCAATCAAATCAAGGAATCTGCGGAAACCAGCCATCCCTTTCGGATATAGCTCAAGCAATGCGCTGATCTTATCAACAGGTTTGATAAGAATATTGACGAAAAGGATGAATGCAACAAGATCCCCGATTGTCAATCGATCATTGAATGTAAACCACGCACCGACAACAAGGACGACCAATGTCACCAGCCTTGTCATCATATACATACTCGAATGCGTCCATGCCATGACGTTGTAAGCGACAAGTTTCGCCAGCCTGAAACTGCCATTGTCTTTTTTGAATCGCGAAATTTCGAAGTCTTCGTTTGTGAATGACTTAACGACCCGCGCGCCAGACACCGAATCCTCGACGCGCGCATTGACATCGGCAATCTTCCCGTACATATTCTGCCACGCTGCATTCATTTTAATATTACAGAATGTCACAAGCACGACGAGAAGAGGGACCATACAGATGGCAATGATGGCGAGTTCAGGATTAATCCCATACATCAGAATAAAAGCTCCGATCATCGTCATGACCGCAATGAACGCATCTTCGGGTCCGTGATGGGCGAGCTCGCCGATATCGAACAGGTCATTTGTGATCCGGCTCATAATATGCCCGGTCTTCGTATTGTCGAAGAAGCGGAATGATTGCCGATGGACATGGTTGAACAGCTGCTGCCTCATATCTGTCTCGATATTGATGCCAAGCTTATGCCCTAAATAACTGACGATGTATTGAAGGAAAGTACTAAGCAAATAGACGAGCAGCAATAATATGCTTATTGTTACGATTTTCCCCCAATCTCCGGATGGGAGAAGTTTGTCGATGAACCATTGGACGGCCATCGGAAATGCCAGCTCAAGCAATGCGACGAATATTGCGCTTGAAAAGTCGATGATGAAAAGCCGTTTGTGTGGCTTATAATAGGAAAAAAATTTTTTCAGCATAGTTTGATGTCCTTTCTATTGTCCCCGTTATTATAGCGGATTTCATTCCGAAGTGACATAAAAACTTCAGTATTCGAAATAATCGAAGGTAGTGGGAAAGGCTCAGAGGTTTTTTGTGGTAGGAATGATTCAAATTTTAGGAAAGTATTAAAATGGTGGAACCCTTTTCTTTTAATACCGTATGATTAGATGTGACGTAAAGAGAAACAAAGAAGGGAAGCGAATCGAATGAAAAAATGGTTAAAGGGTCTTGGTGTCGGTGTTCTCGCGCTTGGATTGGCTGCCTGCGGATCTGCGGCAGAACCGAAAAAGGATGCAGAAACCGGTGAAGAAGTCGAGCTTGAAAATAAAAGTGAGATGACGGCGCAAGAAGTATACAGCAAAGCGATGGAAGCGTCAGAAGAGCAAAAGAGCATGCATGCTGTCATGGATATCAACCAAAAAATGTCCATTCCAAGTCAAGATCTTGAAATGGATTCAAAAATCAAGATGGACATGGATGTTATCGTCGAGCCATTGGCAATGCACCAAAACATGAAGATGGACATGGGCGAGATGGGCAAAATGGACATGGAGCTGTACATGAATGAATCAGGTTTCTTCATGCATGATCCGGAGTCCGGTCAATGGATTAAGATGCCGAAGGATATGTACGATGAAATGATGGCGCAAATGGGCGGCGAAACGGATCCGACGTTGGATATGAAAATGTTCAATGAGTTCAAGGATGATTTCAAATTCGAACAGACAGATGATGAGTACATTTTGACGCTTTCTGCATCAGGCGATAAGTTCAGCGGCCTGATGAAGGAATTGATGGGATCTGCTCTTCCTGCGGATATGGACATGACTGAGGAAGACGCTGAAATGTTGGATAACATGGACGTGAAAAGCCTTAAAGTAGTCATGTACATCGACAAGGAAACATTCTACACGAATGCATTTGACCTTGATATGGATATGACGATGAAAGTCGAAGAGGAAGAAATGCGCATCGTTCAAAAGATGAAATCCGTCATTTCGAAAATCAACGAAATCGATGAGATCGTCGTTCCTCAAGAAGTGATCGACGAAGCGGTTGATCTTGAAGAATTGATGAATCAAACACAAGAATAAGAGTGAGAAAGTGGTCATGGATAGCCAAAAACGGCTTTTCATGACCGCTTTTTTCTACCAACTGGTACTCTTTTAAAGAACTATAATCCAATCAGGTCTGCTCACTCATTAGGTGAGCCGGCCTTTTTTTGCTATTATGAAAGTAAAACAGCGGCTCGAGGTGAGGGTATGGAGAAGTCCGTGACTGCAAAATCACTGACTGGCGATGAATTCTTTTATGACGGAAATGTCGACATACGAAGCGGTAATATCCAGTTCGATGGGGATGTCCGTATCGGAAAGGGCGTGGAAGCCTCCATGTTCGTCAGTGCGACAGGAAAGGTTTTCATTCAAGGATCCGTCCAAAAAGCGACTGTCGAGGCAGGAACATCCGCCATCATCGAAGGAAACGTCCTTTCATCCACCGTTGAGGTCGGCATGCAGGAAGTGTTGGAGGAAGTGTTGGCGGCGCAATTAAGCGGCCTTCTTACTTATTTGGATAGAATTAGCGGCGCGATCCTCGAAATCATCCACATACGAGGCGTCCAGCCTGCAGAAGTCGATGCAAAGGAATTAAAAGACCTTGTTCGGGTCACTCTAAAAGAGGAATACTTAGAATTCCAACATGACAAGCTTGAATTCATTCAAAAAGTAAAGAATCATTCCACCCAATTATCCTCGGACTGGGAACGGATCACCGGAAAATTATATAACATCTTTACAAATACTTCGATGACAGTCGTCCGGAACGCGGAGGAATTTTCACAACTGCTGAAGGAAGCGCACATGCTAATTGAACAATATTCCGCAATGGGAAGCGGGGGCTCGCAGTTGAAGCTTCCGTACGCCATCAACAGTGTACTTTCTTGCAACGGTACAATCGAGGTGACGGATTTCGGACTATACAATTGTTCTGTGACCGCCAAGAATCGTGTGTCAGTCGAAGGTTGCTGCCGCGGCGGCGTCATTGTTGCGGGCGAAAAGGTATCCATAAAGGAGACCGGTTCCACGAAAGGCGTGAAAACAGTCGTCAAGACGGAAAGCGGCGGGACGATTACGATCGGCCTTGCGCGCTGCGGCACAGAGATATGGGTAGGAGACGAAGTGTATCATGTTGATGCAGATGAATTGGGGATCCATGCGCGCATGAAAGACGGGCAATTACAGATTCATTAAAAAAACTTCTTGTGAATAGTCGTTGTCCGGGAGTATAATGACAAGTGTCAAGACACCAAAACTCTACAACGAAGGGCAGACTACTTGTGAACAATAAAACAGGCGGAATTTCCCGCAATAAATTACTCGCAATTTCCGGGACGGGCTGGATGTTTGACGCGATGGACGTCGGAATCCTCTCGTTTGTCATTGCGGCCATCTCAGTCGAATGGCATTTGTCGACAACGGAAATGGGCTGGATCGGGAGCATGAACTCGATCGGGATGGCAATTGGAGCTTTCGGTTTCGGATTGCTAGCGGATCGAATCGGAAGGAAAAATGTTTTCATGATGACGCTCGTGCTGTTTTCATTGGCGAGCGGATTATCGGCGCTGACAACGACATTGACCGTCTTTCTTATTTTGCGCTTCTTTGTGGGTGCGGGTCTCGGAGGGGAGCTTCCGGTAGCCTCCACGCTCGTATCGGAAAGTGTATCCGCAAAGGAACGTGGTCGCGTCGTCGTCCTCTTGGAAAGCTTCTGGGCGGCAGGCTGGCTTATCGCCGCATTGCTTGCGTACTTCATCATCCCGGAATTCGGTTGGCGGATTGCGCTGATCCTAACAGCACTCCCGGCATTTTACGCCATCTATTTACGAAGGAACTTGCCGGATTCCCCGAAATTCGAAAGGGAAGGGGAGCCGAAGCAGTCTTTCGGCAAAAAGCTGAAACTTATTTGGTCCAAGCCATACGCGCGCAAGACGACGATGCTTTGGATCGTCTGGTTCACCGTCGTGTTCTCCTATTACGGCATGTTCCTTTGGCTGCCGAGCGTCATGGTCATGAAAGGGTTCGACATGATCCATAGCTTCAAATACGTGCTTATCATGACACTGGCGCAATTGCCGGGCTACTTCACAGCTGCCTGGCTCATTGAGAAGGTCGGGCGTAAATTTGTGCTTTCCACGTACTTGCTCGGAACTGCGGTGAGCGCGTTACTATTTGGAAACGCCGAATCGCTTACGTTGCTTCTCGTATTCGGCGCTTTCCTTTCATTCTTCAACTTAGGGGCATGGGGTGCGTTATACGCCTATTCGCCGGAACAATATCCGACTTCTGTCCGGGCGACCGGCTCGGGAATGGCGGCAGCAGTCGGACGAGTCGGCGGCATCTTCGGCCCATTGCTTGTCGGCTCCCTGTTGACCGCAGGCTACGGTTTCGGAATCATTTTCGGGATTTTCTGCGGCGCTATTATTATCGGGGTCCTGGCGGTTCTGCTGCTTGGGACAGAAACGAAGCAATTGGAATTGGAATGAACGGAAAGGACTGCCCCGGCAGTCCTTTTTTATTTGTTCTCGGAAGTTTCCACAAATTGAAACTTCCATTCAGTTTCATTCGTATTTAGACATATAAAGAGAGGGGATGTTGGTATGTCAGTAAAGAACTTCACCGTGTCGATTTCACCAGGGGAAGCGGTGGACATCGTTCAATCGGAAATCCTCCGCGGAAGTATCAGTGGAACGCTGGTAGATCATTATGTAAGGAATGCGGGCTCGTCGGAAGTCCATGTATTGATTATGGAGAAATACTATATGCGCTCAAATAACAGGGCGTCTGTCACAGCAACGATTGATAACTTTGACGGAACGACGCGCGTCCATGTCGTTGCGGCAGGCAGCTCGGAAGGCGTATTCTTCCGATTCGATTGGGGAGCGGGCAACAGTTTTGCGACAAGCGTAGAACGTGCGTTGGAACGACATATCATTGGGGGATAATAAATTGATTAATGAGGTAATCCAACAGTATCTTCCGGACCCTGTAACCCGCCATGAAATTCTGCGGGACAAAGACAGACTTGTTGCGGAAGTGGAAGTGGATGGGGAAGTATATTTTCTGAAGGGTGAGAAGCAGGCGGTCCAGTTTATTGAAACGGTTATTGCTTTCACGGAACTTATGATTGAGGCTGGACTGCCTTTCATCATGCCAGAAAAAACGTTGAACGGAGAGCGCTTTGCCAGGCACGAAGACCTTCTTTTCATTCTGGAACGAAAAGGTGTTGGGACGGAGGTTAAAGTTCTCCGGCTGGAACATTTTAAAGAGATTGGAAAAATGCTTGGTAAACAGCACGAAACATCTTCAGCGATGGACTTCCGGTTCGGTGTAGGAACGAGTTGGGGCATGTTCGGCGGGAACGAAACCGAAGCGCTCGGAGATTATGATGAAAATGAATTAAGCTATTTGGATCTCATTCAAAGCGTTGAGGAAACAGGCATGTATACAATGGAGCTTGCCACAATTAAAGAGTTATATCAAAGCAGAAGGTCAACGTTGAAAGAAGCGTGGAATTTACTTCCGTTGGGGCCTGTACAAGGGGATTTCTGTCCTTATAATCTTTTATTTCAACAAGACAAAATTTCCACCGTTTTTGATTACAACATTGCAGGGGATGAAGTCCTGATCAATGAGTGCATAGGCGTTGGTATTTTCCTGGCATGGCATCACGACTTTGAGGGAGATGAAGCACCAGAAGAACGCTTCGATGCATACATAGAAGCTTATACATCCGAAAGACCGTTGTCGAATCGCGAAATGGAGATGATTCCCTATCTATTCGCAATCATCCGCGCATTTCGCTATGATCGGGTAGAAGAAGGAATTGAGAAGATCAAACAGGGTGACGGAAAAGCGTTTTTGGATAAAACAATCATGCTGTTGCGAGGCTGAAAGGGAGTGTGCCGATGTTTCGAATACCTGAATCGATTGCTGAACTTGGCAGGGAACGGATTAAAAGATTTCCAGTAGAAGGGTTTGTCTATGGGGAGGGGCCACAGAAGCCGGAGCTGATGTTGATCGGTGAAGCGCCTGGGGAATTCGAGGCTATAGACGGCATCCCTTTCATCGGCAGGGCCGGCAAGGAATTGATGAAGTCGCTTGATTCGATTGGATTGACGAGGGATGACGTCTATATTACGAGTACGGTCCGCAGCAGGCCATATAAATGGGGCGAGAAGCGGGAAAGGGACGGCACGATGACGAAGCGGAAATACAATCGGCCGCCTACAACGAAAGAGATTTTGGCACACGCCCCGGTGCTCGATTATGAAATAGCAAATATTGAGCCGAAGCTGATTGTGGCGCTCGGGAATTTCGGGCTGCAAAGGTTGCTCGGCAAAAATGCGAAAGTGACGGAGCTGCACGGGCAGTTGTTGGAACGACCGATTCGTTTCCTCCCCGATCTCGATAGCACGACGTTCGAGTGGACGGATAAGGTATACCGAATCGTCCCGACATTCCATCCGGCGGCTGTCTTTTATCGACCGTCGCATAGGCCGAATTTGGATGCGGATTGGTTGAAGATTGGACAGTTCCTGGAGGATTTGCGGAATGAATGAAAGATCATATAAACGGATTCTCATAATCGGATGCAGCGGCGCAGGAAAATCGACGTTATCGATCGAACTCGCGGAGTTTCTGCGATTGCCCCTCCTCCATTTGGACGCCCTTTTTTGGAATGAAGGATGGGTGCCTACCCCGAAGCCGGAATTTCGTGAAAAACTTCAAAGTGAACTGGAAAAGCCCGCATGGATCATCGATGGAAATTTCAACTCCACGATTGAGATGCGGGCTCAATATGCTGATTTGATCATCTTCCTCGACTTCCCGAACTGGCTATGCCTGTCGCGGGTCTTCAAGAGAAGATGGATGTATCGGGGGAAAACGCGTCCGGATATGGCGGAGGGATGTCCGGAGAAAGTCGATTGGGAGTTTGTGAAGTTCATATGGACGTATCCGAAGAAGAAGCGGCCGGGCGTTTTGCAAATGCTTGAACGTGCCGATGCGGAAGTGTTGATTTTGAAATCGCCGCGGGAAGTAGAGAAATGGTTTACGACATTGGGTCAGGGGGATGTTGGGTGAAAAAGAGATTGTGGAGTGGCTTAATTTTTATCGTACTGGTCTGTTTTGTGACGTTATTTTTCCCGTATTCGCCTTTCAGCTTCTATCAATCCGTTTCAGTCAGTACGGAACTTCCTATTTTGCAAGACTACAAAATGAAATTGTATGAATTTAGGAAGGTGTATGAGGAGAATGAAGGACGGAAACGAGAAGAGTTTTTTACTAAAGATGAGGTAGGGTATCATACTGAATACATTCTCCAAACATATGAAATGGATATAATGACGACTTCCAGATCGAGTATCGGTAAAAGTGACTTGAATATTATTTTTGAAGACCTCAGATTCTTGCAGGACAGGTTATTAGATATCACTTTTGAGGAGGCACACACGTCGGAATCCAGAAAGTATCTAGATGCGACTTTGCGGTGGAGCCGAGCAGCTGAGGAAGGGATTTTGAAGATTAAAAGTTCCCCTTATTATTCGAGGTTCCATATGATCTATCGTCTTGAAGAAATTCAAGATGAGATTAGAAAGAGCTTTGATATGTATACGGAATTTTATAATGCTTATTATTGGTATGAGGGAGAATAGAGCATACGGAAATGTTTACGTGATTGGACAGGGATTGTCGTGAAAGTATCATAGTTGTAGCGTATATGGGTAAAATAAGGGGAATATGAAGTTAATTATCGGAGGAAATATGGAATGGCAACAAAGAAGTCGCTGGAGGATTATCAAAGAGAATATGAGGAAATCATACATGCAGACCAACCAAAAAAAGATATGCTCCTCGTCGGTTTAATGACCGAGTTGGAAAAGCAATTCAAGATTCCT
Source organism: Sporosarcina koreensis (assembly GCF_042655825.1). Classification (NCBI taxonomy): domain Bacteria; kingdom Bacillati; phylum Bacillota; class Bacilli; order Caryophanales; family Caryophanaceae; genus Sporosarcina; species Sporosarcina koreensis. The sequence continues at coordinate 442,494 of NZ_JBHSNP010000002.1, forward strand.
TCGCCAAGAAATAAAGAATGGGAAAGAGAGAACCCCCAAATCGCAGCGATGTATCGGAAATTAATCATAACGAGATCACTGTAAAATATGGAGAACTTTGCACGGACGGAGGGATGCTGTTGTACGAGCCGGTTGATAAGACATTTTTTGAGCCACATGTGCTGGAGCTTGCGCGGAATCTTGTGGGTCAATATATTGTGCATGAGCGTCCGGACGGGGTGATTGCCGCACGAATTGTTGAGACGGAAGCGTATCATGGTCCTGAGGATCGTGCCGCCCACAGTTTTGGGAACCGGCGGACGAAGCGGACGGAGATCATGTTCGGCGCTGCGGGACTCGTGTACACTTACCAAATGCACACCCATACGCTGATGAATGTCGTCAGTGGACCGATTGGGACGCCGCACGCAGTTCTCATCCGGGCCGCAGAGCCGGTTGAGGGACTTGAGCTGATGAGGGAAAACCGGGGTCCACATTTGAAAATGAAGGATTGGACGAATGGACCGGGGAAGCTGTCGAAAGCGCTTGGCGTGACGATGAAGTATTACGGACATCATTGGGCGGATGAGCCGCTTTTCATTGCCAACGGGCCAGGCGCAAGCGAGATTGAAACGGGTCCCCGTGTAGGAATCGGCAATACCGGAGAAGCCGTCCATTATCCGTGGCGTTTTTTTGAAAAGGATAATCCTTATGTCTCAAAGTATCGCCCTTAAGTTTAGCGTCGCCCTACTGTGGAATAGTAGTAAGGCGACGATAATTGAAAGGGTGGATGATTGAATGGCTAAAATTGCTACAGTAATTACGAATCTATTCGAAGACTCGGAGTACACGGAGCCGGCAAAGGCGTTCGAAGAAGCGGGGCATGAAGTTGTTACGATCGAGAAGGAAGCCGGCAAGGAAGTGAAGGGCAAGCAAGGGGAGTCGACGGTCAAGATTGACGTCGGCATTGACGACGCTTCGCCTGAAGACTTTGATGCGCTATTCATCCCGGGCGGCTTTTCTCCGGATCAGCTGCGGGCGGATGACCGATTCGTTCAATTCGTGAAGAAGTTCATGGACGATAAGAAACCGGTTTTCGCCATCTGCCATGGCCCCCAGCTTTTGCTGACGGCAAAGACGTTGGAAGGGCGCGATGCAACGGGTTATAAATCCATCAAAGTGGATATGGAATATGCAGGCGCGAAGTATGCGGATAAAGAAGTTGTCGTGTGCCAAAATCAGTTGGTGACAAGCCGGACGCCTGATGATTTGCCGGCGTTCATCCGCGAGTCGAATAACTTACTGGAAAAGTGATGCAGAAGGACCGTCCCTTGGCTGGGGCGGTCCGTTTTTTATTTCTGAATGAAAAAAGTGGCTTTTGCCACCTGTTACTTTGGATTATTCTTCTCTTCCTGTTGCAGTTTCCTAATGGCACGGATTTTATTCAGGATTCTCTTGTTCTCGATTTTTGCGAAATTCCCGATTCCTGGATAGGTGTTCACTTCAAATAATACCGGATTTGCATTTGCATCAATTCCAAAATCAATACCATACTCCAAACGGGGAAATTCTTTGGAAACCAATTTTGCCGCGGTAAGGGCAATTTCTTCGATGGATTCAATCAGTCTGCTTGTGTCTTCATTGTCCAACCCGAGATGTATGGATAATAATTCGGATATGGTCATCACTTGGGATCCCTGATTTGCATTGACAATCCCATTTTCATATGTCCTCGCACTGGCAACCTTCCCATACATCCCGCTGACGCCCCATTCACCGTTTAATAATTGAACATGGACACGAACTGCAAGTGGCATCCCATGTAAAGTACTGCTGTTAATTCCCTCCTGAACAATATAGGTGCGATCTAAAAGTCCGCCAAACCCCATATATGGATAAGTTTCGGGTTTGAAATCTTCAATTGTTGCAATGGAAATTTTTAATTCCTCGCCTTTGGGTGTAAAGCCATTCAAGCAATATCTGCCATTTTCTTCCTTATAAACTTTGTAAATTCCTTTGCCTTGTCCACCTCTGTCATGCTTTATATAGACGGTTTCATACAGCTTTAAAAAATCCAAGAGGTTTTCGGCATTGTAAACCCTTGTATGAGGGATAACGCCGGAAGTTAATGGATCGCTGGAAAATAAAATATACTGGTACCACTTACCCATTCTGTATTGCAATATCATCACCTCGCTTTGTCATCAATACCAGTATATGGGGGATGGACATGTATTGTGAGGGTGTGTATGGCAACTTGTAATAATATTGTAAAGCCGTGTATACACATAATAGATTAGACTTATGAGAGACGTATAAATAAATAAAGGAAAATGTATTATTGAAATGGGTTAATTCGCGTGTTAAATTAAATCAATACAAATTACTCCGCGTTGAAAATTCGGATTATTCGGCATGTGATAGATTTTTTACGGGGACACCAAGGGGGAAAAACAGTATGAAAAAGATACTGAAAATGGGAAGTGCATTCATCGGCATCATCGTTGGTGCCGGTTTTGCTTCCGGGCAGGAGATCCTGCTGTATTTTACGAGTTTTGGAATGATGGGAATTGTTGCAGCGGTTTTATCCACGATTCTTTTTGCTTATTTGGGAATGGTGTTAACGAGGATTGGCAGCCGGATGCGAACGACTTCCCATAAGGAAGTCATTTACAAAATCAGTGGGCGCTACGTTGGAATCGTCATTGACTTCGTCATTATTTTCACGTTATTTGGTACAGGCGTTGTCATGTTGGCAGGGGCGGGTTCCAATTTGCATCAGCAGTTTGGATTGCACCCGATCGTAGGAACGATCGTAATGGTCATCCTTGTTTATTTAACAATCCTGCTGAATGTGGATAAAGTTGTTGCCGTTATAGGGAGCATTACGCCATTTCTCATTTTGGCGGTCGTCATCATTTCGGTTTATTCTTTGGCGACGATGGATCAGTCGTTCAGCTCGTTGAATCAAACTGCTCTCAACTTGGAGACGCCATTGCCGAACTGGTTTTTTTCCGCCATTAACTACGTATCCTTCAATATAACCGTAGGTGCATCGATGGCCTTGGTGATGGGCGGAGCCGAGAAGGATGAAAAATCCGCTGCAATTGGCGGTTTGGTAGGCGGGTTAGGGTTGGGGATATTAATTATCCTCAGTCATTTGGCGATTTTTTCAAAAGTGGACGTCGTAGGGGAAGCGGAGCTGCCGATGCTTGCGATCATCAATGATATTTCGCCTATACTTGGGACGTTCATGGCGTTCATTCTTTATGGAATGATTTTTAATACGGCGGTAAGCATGTTTTATGCTTTCGGTGCAAGGTTCGTCAAGATTGATACGGATAAATTCAGGGTTTTCGTCCTGATTACATTGGTTGCCGGATTTGCTCTGAGCTTCCGGGGCTTTAAGGAGTTGGTCGGCGATTTCTATCCGATTGTCGGGTACTCCGGTTTATTCCTTGTAGGGGCACTCATTGTCGCGTCATTCAGGCTTCCGAATAAAATAAGAAGATAAAAAGCGCGCTCCTCTTAAGGGAGTCGCGCTTTTGTTTTATGCATTTATTAGTTCCAATTGTTCTTTCGGACCGAAGAATTCGAAGTGGATGTTATCCTCGGATACACCGTTTGCGTGCAATGCAGAAATGACGGCTTGCATGAATGGAGTTGGTCCGCAGACGTAAATGTCGCTGCCTTCCGCTACATGTTTTGCAAGGAATTCACGGTTGATGAACCCGTCGCCTTCTTCGGAATAAAGCACTTCGTATTTCGCATTTGGAAGTGAATCGGTCGTGTCGCGCAATACTTCATCGAACGCTTGGTGCTTGCGTGTACGTGCAGAATGAAGGAATGCCACTTGACGTTCCGGTGTTTCTTTCGCAATCGTTTCAAGCATCGCCATCATCGGTGTGATGCCGACGCCTCCGCTGATCAATGTGACCGGTGTTGTGCTTTCTGTATCTAAATAGAAGTCTCCTGCTGGAGCGCTCACTTCGATCGTATCGCCGATGTTCATGTTTCGGTGAAGGTGGACGGACGCTTTTCCGTTCGGCACGCATTCGTCTTCCCGTTTTACAGAGATGCGGAATGTGTCTTTTCCTGGTGCTTGGGACAAGCTGTATTGACGGTTCAATGTGTATTCATCCCCAGGAGTCCGGAAACGAACTGTAATGTACTGACCTGGTTTATACGTAGGAAGTTGCTTGCCGTCTGCCGGTTTCAAGTAGAACGATGTGATGACGTCACTTTCCGTAGCTTTGTCGACGATGACAAAATCCTTGAATGTTCTCCAGCCGCCTTCAGCCTCTTCTGTCGCATCATACATGTCCTTCTCAACGCCGATGAACGCGTCTGCGATGACTTCATATGCTTCTCCCCATGCTGCGATGATTTCAGGAGTTGCCGCGTCGCCGAGCACTTCTTTGATTGCGCCAAGAAGATGGTATCCGACGATTGGATAATGTTCTTTTTGGATGCCTAGGGAACGGTGCTTATGGGCGATTTGGATGACTGCAGGGATGATGGCTCCAAGATTGTCGATATTTGCAGCTGCTGCGTAAACGGTATTGGCAAGAGCCGTTTGCTGACGGCCTCTCGATTGGTTTGCATGGTTGAAGATATTTAATAGCTCGGGATGAGCGGCGAACATATTTTTATAAAAAACGGTTGTAATTGTTTTACCATGTTGCTCAAGAACTGGAGCTGTAGATTTTACGATATCAATAGTTTGTTGGGATAACATAAGGTGCACAACCTTTCTTGTTTTATTAATTTCACTATAAAACATTTTTTTGTCTAAAGATATATGTTAAATACATCTTTAAGTTTGGTGTGCTATTTTGGACACATTTCTTTCACGATACTGCCATAATCGTTATAATAGGTTGGTGAATGGAAGTGAATTTATGCGGCTAACATTATATACCGATTTTTCTCTGCGGGTGTTAATGTACTTAGGCACAAAGGAACCCGGAGAGCTATCGACGATACAGGACATATCGGATCGATATGGAATTTCGAAAAACCATCTGACAAAGGTTGTCCATGAATTGGGGAAGATGGGACTTGTGGAAACGGTGCGAGGCCGCGGAGGTGGTATTCGTTTGAACGTGGAGCCGCAAGATATAAATGTGGGTGAGCTTGTCCGGAAAACGGAAGATGATTTTTATCTCGTTGAATGTTTCCGGAAGGATGGCAATCAGTGCATCTTGTCGTCTGCATGCCGGTTGAAAGGTGCATTGCATGAAGCGCTCGCCGCTTATTTGGCCGTGTTGGACAAGTACACAATCGCCGATTTTCTAGTGAACAAAGAGGAGCTTGCGGCAATTTTGTTAAGCGAATCTTTGTGATAAAATAAATAGGAATATACCTGTAGGAGGATTACGATGGGGAAAGTATTAGTATTTGGACATAAAAACCCTGACACCGATTCAATTACATCGGCGATCAGCTATGCTTATTTGAAACAACAGCTTGGAATGGATGCAGAGGCAGTTCGGCTCGGTTCCATTTCAGGTGAAACTGCTTATGCGCTCGGCCAATTCGGATTTGAAGCTCCGCGTTTGATTGAAAAAGCGGCGCCGGATGCACAGCAAGTCATCCTTGTCGACCATAATGAAAAGCAGCAAAGCGTCGATGATTTGGATGAAGTACAAGTCATCGAAGTGGTCGATCATCATCGGATCGCGAATTTCCAGACGGCTGACCCGCTTTATTACCGCGCTGAACCGGTCGGTTGCACGGCGACGATCCTGAAAAAGCTTTATAAGGAAAATGGCGTCGACATTCCAAAGGATATTGCAGGGCTTATGCTTTCCGCAATCATTTCAGATTCATTGCTATTCAAGTCGCCGACGTTCACGGAAGAGGATCGCGCAGCGGCAGAAGAATTGGCTGCAATCGCGGAAGTGGATGCACAAGTGTATGGTCTCGAAATGTTGAAGGCTGGCGCGGATTTGAGCGGAAAATCGCTTGAGGAACTCGTTTCGCTTGATGCGAAAGAATTCACGATCGGTGACGCGAAAATTGAAATCGCGCAAGTGAACGCGATTGAAGTCGATGACGTCATGAATCGCCAAGCTGAGGTGGAAGTTCTTTTGAACAGCATCATCGAGGAAAAAGGCTTGGATCTGTTCCTGTTCGTCGTAACGGATATCCTGAACAACGATTCGACTGTCATTGCACTCGGTAAGGCAGCTGAACGTGCTTGTGCCGCATTCAACGTCCCATTGACGAACAATACGGCCATCTTCAAAGGCGTCGTCTCCAGGAAGAAGCAAATCGTTCCGGTTTTGACGGAAGCATTGAAATAATCAAAAGCGGAGGGCGCTTGCACAGCTGCGACAGGCATAAGACGGGCATGCGAAACGGCGCTTTTTGCCGTGCAGCAGGACTGGCTTATGACCCGAGCAGCTAGCGCCCGGAGCTGGATGATAATGGAGGTTGTGTTCTTCTCTCAGGGGAGCACAACCTTTTTTATTTACTAACAAGTTATCGATCAATTCCTGAAGGATATCGGTCAATTAAGAGAAGTTATCGATCAATTCCCGGTAGTTATCGGTCACTTCAGCGGAGTTATCGGTCACTTTTCAATAGTTATCGTCATTTCGGGACCTTTGACTCATCGAAGTAGCGATGAATTTTGAGTATCACAATTATCCCAAATCCAACGGCTTCGTTGCAGGGCCTTCGAGAACAGAGCCATCTTTCCGGAATCGGGATCCGTGGCACGGACAGTCCCATGTCTGATCGGCTTCATTCCACCGCGTCCTGCAGCCCATATGAGTGCAGACAGGGGAGTCGGTCCTCGAAATATGCCCGCCGGTGAATTCCTTCAGCACGAGCCCCGTATTCCTCAAAGCTTGAACGAGGAACGATCCGAAGCCGGTCCGATCGGGAGCATAAAGCGAAGCGGCTCTGTTCTGCCGTCCGACGATCTGGTCGCTGATGATGCGCGCGCTGACAAGTGAATTGGAAAGCCCCCACTTTCTGAAACCTGTATTCAAGTGAACATAGGGCATGCTATTCGAAATGCAGCCAGCATATGGAATGAGGTCAGGGGTCTGCGGATCTTGCGCAGACCAGCCGTATTTCATCGCATCAAGCTGATAGACATTCCTCAACTCAGAGGACAGATTTTCATAATGAACTTGTGTCTCTTTTTCCATACCCGCCTGATGTCCTTCACCGGATAAGAGGAAATGTGTCTTCCCGTCGATATGAGCCGTCCTAACTGAACGCTTCGGATTATCAACCGAAATGTATTGCCCAGTCAACGGCATATTCGCAGGTGCAGAGACAAGATAGGATCGGCTGACAGTCAACTTCAGGATTTGTAATCCACGAAGCGCCTCTATTGGGTAATGGGTACAGAGAACAAGCTCATTGAACTGGATCTCATTTTTTGAATTCGTATAGAGCAAGCGTTTTTTCAAGTCCATCAGCCGCACATCGGAATTTTCGAAAATACGGGCTCCTGCCTTAACGGCGAGCTTCGCCAAATGTTGGCCGAATCGAACAGGATGGATCTGTGCTTCGTCTTTCAATGTCAACGTAGCTTCGGTCCTTAATGGAAGCTCGCTATTCCTTCCGAACTCGCCTACTATGCCAATGTCTTCGTACGCCCTCTTTTCATCTTGAAGAAGTTCAGTCCCGTATTTGGATTGTGAGAACAGGATGGATTCTGCGTTCCGCAGTTCATCCCCTTCGGAGAAGGACTTTCCGAACATGACGGCCTCCCGGTTCACTTCATAATAGATTTTTGCATTGTCGCGTCCGAATTGCTTGATCAGATTTGCATAGACAACATCATGCTGAGCTGTCAATTTGCCCGTTGAATTGCCTGTTGCCCCGCACAGGATTTCATCTTTTTCAAGCAGGATGACGTCTTTTCCTTCTTTCGCTAGAAAATAGGCGTTTGCTATTCCGCTCAAACCTCCGCCGATAATGCAAACATCGCATGATATGTCTTTATCCAGAGCGGGGTAGGAATCCCTCCGGTAAGCGGTTTGGAGCCATAGTGAATTGTACATATCAAATCCTCCAATTGATCTTCGATAACGATAGCAGCAAGCATATTCATTGTTGCCATTTTGATTGAAATCTAAAATGAAAGATGAAAGGTGGTTATGGAACGTGAAAATAGAAATCTGGTCAGACTATGTTTGCCCGTTTTGTTACATTGGGAAACGGAGATTGGAAGAAGCATTGAAAGCGACGGACTTTAAAGGTAGTGCGGAAGTGGTATTCAAAGCGTTCCAGTTGGACCCGAATACACCTGTAGGGACGGGAGGTTCCGTACCGGAAGGGTTAGCGGAAAAATACGGCATCAGTTTAGAGGAAGCAAAAAAGATGCTGGATAACGTTGCAGTGCAAGCGAAAACTGTCGGCCTTGATTTTGATGTCGACAGCATGACAGGTGCAAACACATTCGACGCGCACCGACTTGCCAAGCTTGGCGAACAGGAAGGGAAGGGCGCTGCCATCACGGAACGACTTCTGCAAGGTCATTTCGTAAAAGGGGAAGCAGTCGACAATAAAGAAACATTGGCGGCCATTGCCGGGGAGGCGGGGCTATCGGCGGAGCGGGTTCAACAGGTACTTCAATCCGACGAGTTTGCCAAAGATGTGAAAAGGGACATTCAAGAAGCCGGACAGATCGGAGTAAGAGGCGTGCCTTTCTTCGTCATCAACCGCAAATACGCTATTTCAGGGGCACAGCCTGTTGAAGCATTTACAGAAGCGCTGAAAAAAGTGGTGGCTGAAGAAAAGAATTGACCCCAAACAAAAAACGACGGTCTAGCTTTTTTCGCTAGAACCGTCATTTTCGTTTTCCTTCCCATATAAAACTTCACGCAACTCATCTTCCGTTGAAATATCCGCAAGCTTCACCTTCGAGCGGTATGCCGCACGGACAATCAAATGACCTGCGACGGGTGCAGTGAGAAAGACGAACACGATTCCGAGCAGCACCCGAACACTGACAAACTGCTCCCGGAACAAGAAATAGAGAAAAGTGCCCGATAGCGTCAGCAACACTGCCAAGGTCGAGCTCTTCGTCGCAGCGTGTGATCTCGTATAAATATCCGGCAATCGGATAAGCCCGAAAGCACTAATAACACTTGCAATCCCGCCTGTCAAAATCAACAGCGCACCTATGAATTCACCGATCTCGTTTACGCTCAACGATGACCCCCCTCTCAATGGCTTTCGAAAAGGCGATCGTTCCGATGAAGGACAAGATCCCTAAAATCAAAATGACCTCCAAAAACGCTTTCGTCTTCAATATGATCGACACGACAGCAATCATCGCAATCAAATTGACCCCGATCATATCAAGTGCGATGACACGGTCCGGCATGGAGGGGCCAAGGATGATCCGCAGCACGGCAATGGAGATGGTGATGGAAAAAAGGACAAGAGATATCGTCACCATTGTTTCAATCATCGTGTCACCTCCATAATCGCTTTTTCAAAATTCTTCAGTTGTTTGATCAAACCGGCCCGGGACTGCTCGACATCCATCGCATGGATATAAAGCGTGCTGCCTTCAGGGGATACTTCCATAACGACAGACCCCGGCGTCAAGGTGAGGAGAAGCGACAGCATCGTCACTTCCACATCACTTTTCAAAACGGTTTCATATTTAAAAATGCCCGGTTTGATATTCAATTTCGGACTTAAGATCTGCCTCAATACGACAATGCTTGACTGGGTCAATTCCGAGATGAAGATCAACAGCAATTTAAATGAAGAAAATAACCGGCGCAAATAAAACTGGGTGCCGAAAAAGCGGTGCATGAAAAAGATGATTCCGATTCCGACAAGGAAACCGGCGAAGAACGTCGTGAACCTCAATTCATCTTCATCAATCAATGTCATCCATAAAAAAGCGATGAATAGATTCAGTAATAACTGGGCTGGCACTTATCTTCACCTCAACTTTCCACTTAACGATTTCCTTGTAAAACAGCATCAATATATATTTCCGGATTCATTAGCGTCCGGGCTGCATCGCTGACATACGGCGCGAGGCCTTCGACGCCGATTCCAATCGCGACCGTCATGATCGCAAATAGAATGCAAGGAACGAGCATCCCTTTTTTCAAAGGAACGTCGTCGTCCTCACTAATGATCGTCTCTCCCCAAAAACAATTCAGGAAGATGCGCAACAGTGAATACAGGACGAAAATGCCGGATAAAAAGGCTACGATCAAAAGGATGAAGGAGCCTGTTTCGATTGCTCCCTGTCCGATGAACACCTTGCCGATGAACCCGCTTAACGGCGGAACTCCCGCCAGTGATAGCATCGTGATGAAGAAGAGCCAACCGAGCGCCGGATAGTTCCGGATCAAACCGCTCATCTCTTCGATCTTTGCTTTCCCGGTCAAATAGATCATTGTTCCTGCAACAAGGAACAGCAAAGCCTTGACGACCATGTCATGAATCAAATAATAGATGGCGCCTTGGAATGCAATTTCAGATGATATTGCAAGCCCTGCCAAAATGAATCCGACAGCAATGACGACGTTATACGAAACGATTTTTCGGATGTCGTTATAAGCAAGCGCTCCGACGCTTCCGCCGATCATCGTAAGAATCGCCATCACACCGATTGCGGTATGCGTAATGCCCGGTTCATGATAAAAGATGAGGGTGAAAACGCGGAACATCGCGTAAATCCCCACCTTCGTAAGCAAAGCGCCGAAGAGGGCCGCTATGACGGTCGGCGGTGCACTGTACGATCCTGGCAGCCAGAAGTAAAGGAGCAGTCCCGCCTTCAAGCTGAAGACGACTAAAAAGATAAGGCTGATCACCGTTAGCAGTGGGCCTTGGCCGACTGCGGCAATCCTGACCGATAAATGGGCCATATTCAATGTGCCGATCGTTCCGTATAAATATGCGATTCCCATTAAGAAGAACCATGAGGAAAGGACATTGATCGTGACATATTTGATTGATTCAATCAGTTGGATCTTCCTGCCTCCCATTGTAATGAGCACATAGGAGGAGAGGAGCATCACTTCGAAACAGACGAATAAGTTGAACAAGTCCCCCGTCAGGAATGAACCGTTCACTCCCGCAACGAGGAAGAAAACGAACGGGTAAAAAAACATATGCTCATATTGCTTTCCGATCGATGAAAAAGCGTAAATGAGAAGTATCCCTGTCACAAGCGAAGCCGTCACCACAAGCAGCATGGCAAAAGAATCTGCAACGAATAAAATGCCATACGGGGGAAGCCATCCGCCGAAATCGAGCCTTAAAATCCCTTCCTGCTGGATTTTGTGTAAAATGACGAGACTGACAGCTATTGTCGCTATGCTCGATAGGATGCTGAGGAATCGCTGCGTCTTCGTGTAATGACGTAAAAAAACGAGAATAATCCCTGTTACCAAAGGGATGATCATTGGCATCACGACTATGTTATTCATCTTCGAACCCCCTTAACTTTTGGAGGTTATCCGTTCCGGTCTTTTTGTATGTACGATAGGCAAGTACAAGAAGGAATGCAGTGACGGCGAAGCTGATCACGATTGCTGTCAGGATCAGCGCCTGTGGCAACGCATCCGTGTAGCTTTCCGCATTCTCGCCGAGCAGCGGCGCACTGCCTTTCTTCAGTCCTCCCATAGTCATCAATAGCAGATGTGCTGCATGCGACAGGACGGCAGTCCCTAAAATCACGCGTATCAAATTGCGGGACAGCAGCAAATAGACAGCGATCATTACAAGAAAGCCGACAAGTATTGTAATTAAAGTTTCCATCTGCTACACATCCTCACTAATGGTTGAAATAATCGTCACGACTACACCGACAACCGTCAATGCCACCCCCGCTTCGAATACGATCACTGTAGAAAGTTCGGTTTCGCCGAAAACAGGTAAATTGAAATGACGGGCCGCCTGTGTAAGGAAATCCTTGCCGAACAGGACCGAGCCTATGCCTGTACCGACGGCAAGAAACGCCCCTAGAGCCGCGATTTTCTTGAAGTCGAACGGAATGCCTTTATGCACCGTCTCAATATCGTTAACTAAGTAAAGCAATACGAATGCGGAGGAAAGGACGAGACCGCCGATGAAACCGCCGCCGGGATTGTTATGCCCAGACAGGAACAGCTCGACACCAAACGTCAAAATGATGAAAACGACGATTCTCGTCACTGTCTGCAAAATGACATCATTGGTCTTCAATGTCCTTTTCCTCCTTTCGCACTTTCAATTTAATAAGCGTGAACACGCCGATTCCGGCTATGAAGAGGACAACAACTTCCAGCATTGTATCGAACGCCCGGAAATCTCCCAATATTGTATTGACAATATTTTTACCCCCGGCCAGGTTGTATGCATCTTCAAAGTAAACCGAAATGGATTCGAACATTTTATTCCCCTGAACAGTGAGGGCGAGCACCGTCACAATCGTTCCTACGGAAAAGGCGATCAACCCATTCACCAATTTTGTGCTGATTGGCGAACGCTCCTTCTTCCATTCCGGCAAAAAGTAGAAACAAAGTAGGAATAGGGCAGTTGTCACCGTTTCAACGACAGCTTGGGTCAGCGCCAAATCCGGCGCTCGGAAGACGACAAAGAAGAACGCGATGGAATACCCGAGCACTCCATTTAATATGATTGCCGTCATCCGGGACTTTGCAAATAGGATTGAAATCCCCGCAACCGTCATCGCAAGTACAATCAGATATTCATTCGTCGTGATCGGTGAGTCATTCGAAAAATCGAATGAATAGGAGCCCGTATATAATACGGCACCTCCGACCGCCAAGATAAAGAAAGTGAAAATATAAACGAGATAATCCTTCAAATACCCTTTCATGTAAAGACGGGTAAAGAAGTGGGATACCTTTTCAAGCAGGATCAGATTGGCATTGAAGGCGGCATCCAGATTCCAATTCAATGGAGCGATCGTATAAATGCCTTTCCAATAACGCATGAACCTGTAAAGGATGATGCCTAGAATGACGACGCCGATCGTCATCATCAATGCGGCATTGAACCCATGCCATGCGGAGATTTGCGGTATCAATCTCTCAACACCTTCAACTGAAGGGTAGATGGCTTCCAATGCAGGGCGCAGCAAATAGTTTCCGATGACATTCGGGAAGAAAAAGATCCCGACGACAAGAAGAGCCAAAATGGAAGGCGCGATAAGCATTCCGAATGGAGCTTCCTTCGACGGCTTCTCGATCCGATCCGGTTGGAATTCCCCGAAAAACGTTTGAAAAACGATGATCATGCTGTATACAAACGTGAATACGCTCGCAAGCCAGGCAACAATGAGGAAGAGAGTCCCCAAGGTGCTCACTTCGAAAAGATTCAAATTCCGTGCATTCACCAATGCCTCAAAAAACATTTCCTTGCTCAGGAAACCATTAAAAGGAGGCAGTCCGGCCATAGAAAAGCTGCCGATCAAAGCGATACTGAAGGTGACCGGCATGAAAGACATCAGGCCGCCCAATCTGCGGACATCCCGCGTCCCAAGTTCATGGTCGACAATCCCGACTACCATGAAGAGGGCTCCTTTAAATGTGGAATGGTTAATGAGGTGGAATAATGCTGCAAACGTGGCCTGCGAGTAAATGACGAAATTGACGCTATGACCTTCATTGAGTGCAGTGGATCCAAGACCGAAGAGGCTCATGACCAAGCCGAGCTGACTGATCGTCGAATAAGCGAGCAATGCTTTCAAATCAGTTTGTTTGACGGCATTGAAGGAACCCCAGAACAAGGTGAAAATCCCCACACCGCTAACAATATAAAACCAAATCATCTGACCCCCGAAAATAGGTGTGAAACGGGCGACCAAATAGATGCCTGCCTTCACCATCGTTGCGGAGTGCAAATAGGCACTGACCGGCGTAGGTGCTTCCATCGCATCCGGCAGCCAAATATGAAACGGAAATTGCGCGGATTTCGTAAATGCACCTAATAAGACGAGCAGCATGGCGAATAAAAAGAGAGGTTCGTCCGAATACTCTCCAATCGTGACCACTATCTCACGTACACTATACGTTCCTGTCATAGTATGTAGCATGATGAAGCCCGCAAGCATCGCAAATCCGCCCGATACCGTAATGAGCATGGACTTCTGCGCACCATACCTCGATTTTTTCCGATGGTACCAGAAGGCGATGAGCAGGAAGGACGAAATGCTCGTCAATTCCCAAAAGACGTATAACACCATCAGATTATCGGAAAAAACGACACCAAGCATGGCACCCATGAACATGAGAAGGTACACATAAAAGCGTCCCAATGATTCCCGTTCGGATAAATAATAGATGGAATAGAGGATGACCAAACTGCCGACACCCGTAATGAGGAGACCGAATATTAAACTGAGGCCATCAAGATACGTTGTAAAATGGATTCCTGCAGAATCGATCCACCGGAAAGTATGTGTATACGTTTCACCTTTAGCAATAGAAGGGATGAAGCTTGCAAGCGTTGCAAATAGCAGGAATGGAACAAGCAAGACAAACCAGCCGATTTTACGGCTATGTATCCTTTTATATAGAAAGGGAACGAAGATGGCTGCTATGAAGGGAATGAATATGGAAAATGTAATCGACAAACAGCTAACCTCCTGTAAATAAGGGATTTCAACTTCTTATGTAAAATTTTTCTTGATTAACAGGGATGGGCTTGACTCATACCGGAACTGGGGACATAATAGGTAGCTACAGAACCATTCGAATAAGATCATAGTTGAATTATACACTAAACCTATTTTTACCGCACAATGCGGCATTTACATCTTGTCAGCCAATCGTCTTTTATGTATAATATTGTGGTTTTCAATTGTAGATGAAATGGTGTTACAGCTGAACGAAAATAACGCTAAGAGGTGACTACGGTCATGGGCAAAGTAAAAGGTCGTATGGACGAGAGCATACTTGTTTGTGTCTATTACGGTCCAAATGGCGAACGTCTCATTAGACGTGGACATAAAATGGCATCCATCATCGATTGTCCACTATATATATTAACGATTGACCCATTGCCATTCGATGAATTTGACGCCGAAAAATCCGAGTATGTACAAAGATGGAAAGAGCTTGCTGAAGAGCTCGATGTTGAAGATTTCATCGTCATGGATAATGAAAAACGGCCGGTTGCAAAGGTGATCAAAGAGGTAGCTCACAAACATAATATTACGCAGATCATCATCGGTCAAACTGCTCAAAGCAGATGGGAAGAGATCACAAAAGGTTCGTTCATGAACGTGTTGTTGCGGGAAATCACTTTTGTTGATTTTCACGTCGTTTCTGTCGACCGTGCCATCAAGGACGAAATCGAAGGCATGTTTGAAAAAGGCGTGCGTGCTTATTTAGTCGAAGAAGGGGACGGCTTCCGGATCAGCTTCACCCTTTCGAAAGAGGCGCGTTTCGAAGGCATCTTCTTTAAGGAGATCGGAACGGATTTCAACAACGGGATCTTTAAATTCATGAACAATAATAAAATGTGTCAAGTGCAGATAACGGATGACAAAGTCACCGAAGCGACTCAATTCGTCTGCAAAATAGACCAGTAAAAACTGAACTTAAATAGAAGCGGATGGCCGGTTGAGGGTCATCCGCTTTTTGTTTGTAATCAAATAAAATTATTCTTCACCAACTATTTTTACTTCCAATTCCAAGTCGACGTCGAATTTCTTTTTCACTTCAGCCTTCACCATATTGATCGTTTCGATATAATCGGACGCAGTCGCTCCGTTTTTATTCACAATGAAACCGGCGTGCTTCGTCGACACTTCCGCGCCGCCATGGCCTTTCCCTTGCAACCCGCAATCTTGGATCAATTTCCCTGCGAAATAGCCCGGCGGCCGTTTGAATACACTTCCCGCAGAAGGGTATTCGAGCGGCTGCTTGGATTCCCGCTGGAACGTCAAATCCGCCACTTTCGCATCAATCGCTTCCTGGTCACCCTCAGCCAACTCGAAATCAGCGGACAAGACGTAATACCCTTCAGACGCAATGATGCTCTTCCGATAGCCAAGCTCCAGTTCGTCCTTCGATAAAACAAGGCGTTCGCCCGATTTCGTCAGTACGGTGCATTGCACGATAATATCTTTGATTTCCCCGCCGTATGCGCCTGCATTCATCGCCATTGCACCTCCGATGGAGCCGGGGATGCCGCACGCAAATTCAAGGCCGGTCAACGATTCTGCAGCTGCCTTCCTTGAAACATCGATGATGAGCGCTCCTGCTTCTGCATGAACCTTTGTACCGTCCACTGTAATCGTATCCAGCTTCGACAGATGGAGGACGATGCCACGCACTCCGCCATCCCTGACAACCATATTCGACCCATTTCCTAATAATAAAAGCGGAATCCCATTTTCATATGCATACCGTACCGTCGCTTCCGTTTCCTCGATTGTTCCCGGAATGACGAGTAGATCTGCAGCTCCGCCAAGTTTTGTCATCGTATATTTGTTTAATGGTTCATCTATCCGTAGTATGCCTTCTGTAATAATTCCACGTAAATCTTCTAACCACTGATGCTTCGACATCAACATCCAGTCCCTTCAATTCTAATGCGATGAAATCCTTCCTTTTTGCTGAATCAAAAAGAAGGCTTCACTTTTATAAGTATGCTGGCTATCCGGGATTTTGACAAGAAAATATAACCGGGTTTTCGGATGTTGAAAAATTCCATTTGAAAATAGAGGGGATGAATGGCCATTCATAGAATTGAATAGCAGGGGGGATGCACTGTGAGAAAAAGGAAAATGGGGAAGTGGACAAAGGTATTGGCATCCGTCTTTGGCGGATTGCTTGCAATACTCGTTGTCGGGCTGATTGCCATCAATGTGTACATAGGTAAATCGAAGCCGCTTATCGAAGGGGAGGTAAGCGTGGACTTCTTGGATGCCGACGTGGAAATCATGTGGGATGTGAACGGCGTGCCGCATATTACCGCCAGTAGCGATGCCGACTTGTATCGTGCCCAAGGCTTTGTGCAGGCACAGGATCGTTTATTTCAAATGGATCTGGCTAGGAGGCAGGCGAGCGGCCGGCTGGCTGAAGTGGTCGGTGCCGCTGCTGTCGATACGGATAAGACATTCCGGACGTTCAGCTTGCGCAATGCGGCGGAAGCTTCCTATGACGGATATGGCGAAGAGGCTAAGAAGGTGCTCGACTGGTTCGCGGAAGGCGTCAATGCTTTCATGGAGCAGGCGAAAAACGACGGGAAACTACCTTATGAATTCAAGCTCCTTGGCTATGAACCTGAGGCGTGGACGCCGATTGATTCGCTCACAATCGGCAAGTATATGGCCTACGACTTAGGGGGCAACTGGGACAGCCTAGCTGTCAGGCATTGGGCGCTGAACAATTTCCCTGAGGAGCAGGCACGGGAATTATTCGTCAGCTATCCGGACAATGCCCCTTCAATCATCGAAGCGAATTTGAAGACGCCGGTTGAAGTGGCGGGCCGATTCAATCCGGATCTAGTGCCGCATGAGTTCAACGGCAGCAATAACTGGGTTGTTTCCGGAGAGAAGACTGCGTCCGGAAAGCCGCTTCTCGCGGATGATCCTCATCTAGGATTGAATACGCCTTCAATTTGGTATCAAATGCATTTGCAATCGCCTGAGCAAAATGTCGGGGGAGTTATTTTTGCAGGCGTTCCAGGCATCATCCTTGGCCATAATGAAAGAATCGCATGGGGTGTCACGAATGTCGGGCCGGATGTGCAGGATTTGTATATCGAAATCCCGAATCCGAACGACCCGACCCAATTCCGCTATGACGGGAAGTGGGAACAGGCTGAAGTGCGTGACGAAACGATTTCGGTAAAAGGGGAGGAAGATGTTCCATTCGAAGTGATTGTTACGAGGCACGGGCCGATCATGTCGGAGATTCTTTATAAATCCCAGGATCCAGGCGCGTTGTTCTCCATGCAATGGACGGCTTTGGAACCGACGAAAGAACTCGAAGCAATCATGAGAATGAACAAAGCGGGGGATTGGGAGACGTTCGAAGCCGCATTGGAGGATTTCCATGCGCCGGCGCAGAACTTCGTGTTTGCTGCAGTGGACGGGACAATCGCCTATAAAGCGAACGGAAGGATTCCGATCCGCAAACAAGGGGACGCCCAGCTGCCGGTGCCAGGTGATACATCCGAATACGGCTGGAGCGGATATGTGCCTTATGACGAACTTCCGAAAGTCGTTAACCCGTCCGAAGGTTTCATCGCAACTGCGAACAATGAAGTCGTCGATGATTCGTACCCTTATCATATTACGAAATTCTGGGCACAGCCCTATCGTTATATGCGAATTGCCGAAGTGCTGCGGGCCGGCGACAGTTTCACAGCGGAAGAAATGATGGACTTGCAGATGGATCAGGCGAATTTATATGCCCGGGAGTTTTTGCCGGACTTGATCGGCTCATTGAAGGCTGCGGATAGCGAAGGAAAGTATTCCGGGATTATCAGTATGCTGGGACAATGGGACCAGGTGGACTCCCCGGAAGCGGGTGCGCCGCTCGTCTTCCATAAGTTAATGAAGCAATTGCCGAAAACGATGTTCAGTAATGAAATGCCTGAAGATGTATATAAGCTCATGCCGGGCAAAGGGCAGATCACCGACCAAATGCTGAGGGATGCTTACAGCGGCAAGCCGGGCGTATGGGTGTCCAACTATGGTGGCGTCGACAAATGGGTCTATGATTCATTCAAAACGTCCATTGCGGAAATTGAAGAGCAGTTCGGGAATAATTTGTCAAAATGGAAGTGGGGAGATTTCCACCAATTGGCCTTCCCGCATTCATTAGCGGCTGCGTCTCCGATTTTCGCCTATTTCCTCAACCCGGAAAAACAGGCGATCGGCGGCTCAAACGTCACTGTGCAGGCGGCTGCATTCAAAGACGATGGAACCGTAAATCACGGTGCATCATGGCGTTTCGTCGCGGATCTGTCCGATTTGTCAGCGGCGCACCACATCGTCGGCCCCGGTCAGAGCGGGCATATGAAATCGAGATGGTTCCACGACCAAGCCGAAGATTGGGCGAAAGGCATCTACCACGAAACCGTCCTCGATGGGGAAGTGAAAGATGGTTATACGTTGAAATTAAAAGCGAAATGATAAAAGGAACGCTCTTGCTAAAGGGCGTTCTTTTTTAGATTGAGGATACGGAACTTTTATTTTTGAACATTATATCTTGACTTCAAGACATATTAGGTATACCATATGAATATATCTTGGAATGAAGATATTTTCGCCAAGCGGGAATGTCTTTCGGGAAACAGGGTATAAGGAAAAGGGTATCAAACAAAAAAATGGTAAAAAACGAAAGGGGATAGAACAATGACAACTTGGAAAGTGGACGCGTCACACACAAGTGTTGGTTTTTCAGTAAAGCATATGATGGTTTCAAAAGTTAAAGGAAGCTTCGCAGGAGTGGAAGGGACGATCGAGGGGAACCCAGAAGACCTGACAAATGCGAAAATCAATTTCACAATCGATGCAAACTCAATTAATACAAATAGCGGGGACCGCGACAATCATCTTCGTTCAGGCGATTTCTTCGATACTGAAAAATTCCCTCAACTGACATTCGTCTCCACAGACATCGTGAAAAAAGGCGATGATGAGTACGACGTGACAGGCGATTTGACAATCAAGGACGTAACGAAAAAAGTTACATTTGAAGCAGAATTCGAAGGCACAGGAACAAACCCATGGGGCGTTCAAGTTGCTGCATTCGAAGTCGAAGGGAAAATCTCCCGTAAAGAGTTCGGTCTTACATGGAACCAGGCACTTGAAGCAGGCGGCGTGCTCGTAGGCGACGACATCAAGATTTCAATCGACCTGCAGGCAAATCCGGCACAATAAATATAGATATAGAACGGCACGCATGAGCAGTGAATTCATGCGTGCCGTTTTTTATATTGCCGGGCTCTTGCTCCGCGCTCATAACCGCCGCTCCTGCGCTCATAAATCGTATTCCGCGCTCATAACCGCCGCTCCTGCGCTCATAAATCGTATTCCGCGCTCATAACCGCCGCTCCTGCGCTCATAAATCGTATTCCGCGCTCATAACTGCCGCTCCTGCGCTCATAAATCGCATTTCGCGCTCATAATCGTCGCACGTGCGCTCATAAATCGCGTTTCGCGCTCATAATCGCCACTCCCGCGCTCACTCCCCAACAAGCGGCCATCTCTCGACCGTACGCCCATGTCTCCCAGT
The DNA here is from genome assembly GCF_042655825.1 of Sporosarcina koreensis. Classification (NCBI taxonomy): domain Bacteria; kingdom Bacillati; phylum Bacillota; class Bacilli; order Caryophanales; family Caryophanaceae; genus Sporosarcina; species Sporosarcina koreensis. The sequence goes on from NZ_JBHSNP010000002.1 coordinate 462,677, forward strand.
CGTCGTCTCCGCATGCATCAATGATTGATAAACCGCTTCCTCCGTCGCCTCGATGACCGCCTGGAAAAGCCCGTTCATCACCTTGGCATCATCGCGCAGCAACGTATAACTCACCGTATCGCTTCCTTCACCCGAATGCGGAATCGTAAAAGCATTCGAGAAGGCGATGATGATGTCGCCGCTGCCGTTATGGATATGGGAACCGGTACGCCCAAGGCCGATTGCGGCACGCTTAGCAAGTCGCTTCAATTGTCGGCTATCGACCGGCGCATCCGTTGCGACGATGATCATGACGGATCCGTCCGGTTTTTCGCTTTTCATTTCGCTGGATGGCTTTAAGTCGTTCTTCGCCGTCTTCATCTTCAGTCCATTCCGCGCAAGCCATTCATCAATCAAGCATTCTTCCGCATTGCCGAAATTCGTCAATGTCAGAACGCCAATTGTGAATGAATTCTCCCCATGAGGGACAACCCTTGAAGAAGACCCGATCCCGCCTTTCCTTCCAAAGCAGATCATCCCTTTTCCTGCACCGATATCACCTTGTTCAATCGGACCACCATCCGCCTTGCGAATTGCTTCAATGGCATGTTCCGGCCGTACTTTCATCGACCGCATCGCATTCAGGTAACTGTCGTTGCATTCCCCGACGACAATGTTCAATGAACTCGTGGAATCCCCGATTGCTGCATTCTCCCCAAGCATATGTTGCAGCGTCCCTTCGAGCACCGCCCCGACGCTGAATGTATTCGTAAGCATGATCGGAGACTCGATGACACCGAGTTCTTCCACTTGAATGAGTCCTGCCGATTTGCCGAAGCCATTCAAAACGAAGCTCGCTGCCGGCACTTTCTGTTCAAAACAATTTCCGCCGTGTGGCAAGATTGCCGTTACTCCTGTACAGGCTCTTTCCGGGCCTGCTTCCTCCAGCAACGTCACATGGCCGACCTTCACACCCGGCACATCCGAAATGGCGTTCCATTTTCCTTTTTGCATACTTCCACACTCCCGTTTCACTTGATGATCAATACTGGCGACGCGATCCATTTCGCAACGCAACATTATAGGAATCATTATCCCATTCCATACTGATGACAAAAACCCTTTATTTTGAAATGAAATAAACAATCAAATAGTTGTTTGATTGTACTTGCATTGGGAAAAGGCTGAACATATACTGGATTATAATCAAATGAACATTTGAATGAGGTGTCGAAATGAAAGTGAAAGATATATGCGAAGTGACGGTTGTCCATGAGGAAGTAGTCGAGAAAGTTCAGAAGGGGTTGCCGGATGTCGGCGGCATGGTTCGAATCTTCAAGGCGCTTGCAGATGAAACGAGGTTGAAGATCGCCTACTCGCTCACATTGGAGGAGCAGATGTGCGTCTGCGATGTGGCGGCGGTCATCGGCGCTTCTACCGCGACGGCTTCCCATCATTTGCGTTACTTGCGTGAGCAAGCCCTCGCAAAGTCGGAGCGCAAAGGGAAAATGGTTTATTACTCCTTGGCGGATCACCATGTTTCTGACCTTGTAAAAATTGCGCACGATCACGCTGCGGAAAGGGAGGATGAGCCGGATGACAACTAAGACGGAGTATAGACTCGAGAATTTGTCTTGTGCCAATTGCGCGATGAAATTCGAAAACAATGTAAGAAGCATCCCTTCCGTAGCGGAAGCGACCGTCAATTTCGGCGCTTCGAAGCTCTCTTTCATAGGGGACGCGACAATCGAAGAGCTACAGGCAGCAGGTGCGTTTGATGGCATTCAAGTCGTTCCTTTGACGAAAAGGGAACCTGATCCGAAAATCCCGTTTTTCCGTAGGAAGGAAAATATCGTCACCATCCTGTCTCTCCTCTTCGTCATTGCGGGAATGATTTTCACTCACCGGGACATCCCGCACCCGACCGTAGCGACAGGCCTGTTTGCAGCCGCCATCCTAGTCGGCGGAACAGGGATGTTCATTACAGGAATAAAGAACCTCGTACGATTCGATTTCGACATGAAGACATTGATGACAATTGCGATTATCGGAGCGGCGATTATCGGTGAATGGCAGGAAGCGGCTGTCGTCGTCTTTTTATTCGCGGTGAGTGAAGCACTTGAAGCATATTCCATGAACAAAGCGCGGCAATCGATCCGCCAGCTCATGGACATCGCTCCGCCTTCCGCTATCGTACGCCGAAATGGCAAAGACCTAGAGCTCCCGACGGAAGACATACGGGTCGGCGATATCCTTCTCGTAAAGCCGGGGCAGAAAATCGCGATGGACGGCGTCGTGCTCAGCGGGCGGTCGACTGTCAATCAGGCAGCCATCACGGGGGAGTCTGTTCCAGTACTGAAACAAGTCGACGATGAAGTGTTTGCGGGGACGTTGAATGAAGAAGGCGCGCTCGAAGTGACCGTGACGAAGCTCGTGGGGGATACGACAATCGCGAAAATCATCCATTTAGTCGAGGACGCTCAAGCGGAAAAGGCGCCTTCTCAAAAGTTCGTCGATCGATTCGCGAAATATTATACGCCAATCATTATCGGCGTAGCGATTTTAGTCGCTATCGTCCCGCCTCTTTTCGGAGGGGATTGGCATACATGGGTTTACCAAGGGCTCGCGGTGCTTGTCGTCGGCTGTCCATGCGCACTTGTCGTATCCACGCCAGTCGCCATCGTGACGGCAATCGGGAATGCAGCGCGCCAAGGCGTTCTCATTAAAGGAGGCGTCTATTTAGAGGAGATGGGCCGCATTCATGCAGTCGCCTTCGATAAGACGGGCACGTTGACAAAAGGGTATCCGGAAGTGACGGATTTCATATCAATGGACGGAGAGAAGCGAAATATCCTGCAAGCGGTCGCTGCAGTTGAATCGATGTCCCAGCATCCATTGGCACGTGCGATCGTCGACTATGCGGAGGATCAAGGCGCAGGATTGGCAGACATCCGGAACTTCCAGTCGGTCACCGGGAAAGGGGCCTTCGGGGAAGTGGATGGAAATCTCGTCCATGTCGGCAGCATGAAGTGGGCGTCCGAGCTCGCGGAATTGCCTGCGGACATGAGAAAACGTGCGGAGGAATTGCAACAGGTAGGGAAATCTGTCATGGCGGTTCTCTTCGATCATAAATTCCAAGCATTGATTGCAGTGACGGATCCATTGCGGCCGGAAAGTGCGCATGTGTTACGTCAGTTGAAAGGTGCGGGCATCCACCATACGGTCATGCTCACAGGGGATGACGAGCGCACGGCTGAATCAATTGCGAAAGTTGCCGGCGTGACCGATGTGCGAGCAGGGCTCATGCCGGAAGACAAATTGACAGCCGTGAAAGGATTGATCGGTCAATACGGCAGAGTTGCGATGGTCGGCGACGGCATCAATGACGCACCTGCGCTCGCCGCTTCTTCGATCGGAATCGCAATGGGCGGGGCAGGGACGGACGCCGCGCTTGAAACGGCGGATATCGCCTTGATGGCGGATGATCTCCGTCAATTGCCATATACGATGAAATTAAGCCGAAAAACGTTGCAGATTATTAAAGAAAATATTATGTTTGCATTAGGCTTGAAAATTGTAGCGCTGCTTTTGATCATCCCAGGATGGTTGACCTTATGGATTGCAATCTTTGCGGATATGGGTGCGACATTGCTAGTCGTCCTGAATTCATTGAGATTGATGCGGATCCATAAGTGAAGTACGCAGCCCGAACGGGGGAATTGGAATGAAATTGCGGGAATGGACGATGGAAGAACAGGAACAGCTCATCCATTTTTTAACGACGAATACATGGCCGTTTCATGGAAATGCACATCCGGAACGCGAGCTGATCGAGAAGACAATTGAAGATGGCGGGTATGAATCGGATGAAGTGAAAACGTTCTGGGTACAAAACGATGAAGATGTCATCGTCGGAATCGTGAAAATCCATGATTTGCAGGATGAAATACCGCTTTTCGATTTACGGATTGCGGACCGCTACAGAGGATTCGGGTACGGACCGAAAGCGCTCCGCCTCATTACAGAATTCGTGTTCGGCATGCCGGAAGAGAAAATCCGATTGGAAGGACACACCCGCCAAGACAATTTGGCGATGCGGAAGACATTCGAACGCGCCGGGTTTGTGAAGGAAGCCCATTTGCGCAAAGCCTGGTTTTCACCGAAAGAGAATTCCTATTATGATGCCGTCACATACGGAATGACGCGAGAAGACTTTTTGGCGGGAACGACGACGCCTGTCATGTGGGAAGATGCGGGTTTTGGAGAAAAAACGAAAAAACGCATTCCGAATGTTCCGGCTGAATTCGAGTCCGAGCGTCTCATCATCCGGATGCCTGAAGTGGAAGATGCTCTTGACGTATGGAATGCAATGCGGAATTCGCAGCCAGCCTTAAAGGAATGGATGCCATTTGCGCAGAAAGCACCCGAGCTCCATGCGACAGAAGAGAATCTGCGCCAGGCAATCGCAGATTTCATTACACGGAAAGACTTGCGGCTCCATATGTTTTCGAAAGAGACGGGTGAGTTCGTCGGATCGACTGGACTCCACCGCATCGATTGGGCAATCCCGAAATTCGAAATCGGTTATTGGCTCGACACGAAGTTCGAGGGGCAAGGGCTTATGACCGAGGCGGTTGAGCGATTGGCGGGCTTTGCATTCGAAGAGCTGAACGCACGAAGGGTAGAAATCAGATGTGATGAGAAAAATGTGAAAAGCCGTTCCGTCGCTGAACGGGCAGGGTTTGAGCTGGAAGGGACGTTGAAATGCGATTCGCTTTCAGTGGATGGCAAACAGTTACGGAATACGTGCATCTATGCAAAAATAAAATAAGAAAGGGTGCCAACTGATGGCACCCTTTCTTTAAACCGATCGCCTTCCGGTCAATAACTGGATGACGAATATGATTCCTGCGATGACTAATAAAAGGTGGATAAGTCCTCCTCCGACCTTCATGACAAATCCGAGCAGCCAGAAGGCGATTAGTGCTACGATAATGATCCAAAGTATTTTACCCATTTTTTTCACTCCTTCGAAGTGGTATAGTGAATTTACCCGTAAGTTCGAAATTGTAAACTGCCTTTCATGCATGATTTTTCATCAAATGGGCAGGGAATGTACATACTGGAGGTGGAACGGTTGGCAACACCAAGTATGGAAGATTATATTGAACAGATTTATTTGCAGCTGGAGGCGAGGGGAGAGGCCCGCGTCTCTGATGTAGCTGAAGCGCTGTCGGTATTGCCTTCTTCGGTCACGAAAATGGCGCAGCGGCTTGACCGTGAAGGGTATGTCGTCTATGAGCGCTATAGAGGACTGGAACTGACAGAAAAAGGATTGGTGTTTGGAAAGAAACTTGTCAGGAGACATGAACTTCTTGAACAGTTTTTACGGATCATTGGAGTTGAAGAGAAGAACATCTATCAGGATGTTGAGGGGATCGAGCACCACTTGAGCTGGAATGCGATGGACCGGATTACGGACCTCGTGGAAGCGATGAAAGAGGATGAAGGATTCGTGGAAAAATTGAAAGAACGGCAAAGCTTCTAAATGGAAGAGGTAGATTTAAAATGACAGAATACAAACCGGGGTTTATAGCCCAGCTATCCGTAATTGGACAAGAAGGATCCAGATGGATTTTGGACGGCGGCGATCAGGAACAGGGGATTATGATCAATGCATCGGAATTCGATGCTCCGATCGAAGAGGGAGATAAAGTAGAAGTCTTCCTGTATGTGAACAGGCGCGGCGAATTGACGGCGACTGCCCACATCCCGAGAATGACGTGCGAATCGTTCGGCTGGGGGAGGGTCATCCGGCTCGACGATAAGGAAGGTGCTTACGTTGACATCGGTTCGTCCTTCGAAGTGCTCGTGAATAAAGCGGACTTGCCAAGAGTGAAAGCGCTGTGGCCGAAGACGGACGACGAGCTGTTCATGACATTGCGCACCGATCTGGGCGGCAATATCTTCGGGCGACTCGCGACGGAGGAAAGAGTGCTTGAATTGATTGCGGAAGCGCCGGAAACGGTTTTCAATCAAAATTTGAAGGCGCGGGCATATCGCTTGCTGCCGGTAGGATCGTTCTTTTTGAGCATTCCGGAAAACTACCGGATTTTCGTCCACAATACGGAGCGCGAGCATGAGCCGCGTCTTGGCGAGGAAGTGGACATTCGGATTATCGACGTGCGAGATGACGGTACACTGAATGGCTCACTGCTTCCAAGAAAAGAAGAACGCCTCGGCGATGATGCGGAAACTGTGTATCGGTACTTGACGGATGTAGGCGGTAAAATGCCGTTTTCGGATAAGTCGACTCCTGATGAGATTAGCGAAATGTTCGGCATGAGCAAGGCCGCGTTCAAACGCGCGCTTGGCAAACTGATGAAGGAAGGGAAAGTTTCGCAAAGTGAAGGTTGGACGACCTTGAAATGAAGCTGGAACTTTTTTGATTGCACGTCGTACTACTTCATAGTACAGGAGGGGAATACTTATGAAGAGAATATTGATGGTGGCAGGAGCATTGCTGCTAATCGTCGGGGGAATGCTGCCGGCGAATGCGAAAGCCGATACGACTATTGATGAAAAATTAGGTGTGCCTATTGTTGTAATGGGAGCAAACTTGACAGATGCGGAAAAGGAAAGCGTTAAAAAGAGCTTGAAAGTCGAAGAGAATGCCGAAGTCGAAGAGATTACGGTCGACGGAAATGATCTTGTGAAATATATTAAAGGCGGCAACAGCCAAGCGAGAATGTATTCATCCGCTAAAATTACAAGGCAGGATGAAGGGAAAGGACTCGTCATCAACATCGTCACGCCTGACAATATTACACAAGTGACGAACGAGATGTATGCGACAGCGATGATGACTGCTGGAATTGTAGACGCAGTCGTTGAAGTGGCAGCGCCGAAGCCGGTGACGGGCCATTCCGCACTGGTAGGGATTTATAAGGCGTATGAAGTGTCCGGAGAAACGCTCGACACCGAGCGGACGGATGTCGCCAATGACGAGTTGAATCTAGCAACGAAGTTTGCGAAGGATTCGGGCATCGATCAGGACAAGGTTGCGGAGCTTCTGACGGAAATCAAGAAGGAGATCGCCGATAACAAGCCTGCGACAAAGGAAGAAGTCGAGAAAATCGTCAATGACCAATTGAAGAAACTGAATATCGAACTGAGCGAGGATGACCGGCAATTGCTGATCGACCTCATGGACCGGATCCGTAACTTGGACATCGATTTCGGGAAATTGTCCGAGCAATTGTCGGACATGGCAACGACGATCAAAGAGAAGTTCGGCGAAATCGATCCCGGTTTTTGGGATAAAGTGAAACAGTTCTTTGCGGATCTTTTTGACTCGATCAAGTCTTGGTTCAAGTGATAACCCTGCACAATATGATAGAATATTGGAAAAGGAGTGAGACACAATGGAATTTGAATTTGTCGAGCTTGGCGGTGACGCATTCGCGTTTCGTCACGAAAAGGACGGAAAGATGCTAGCCGAAATCACATGGACGCTTCTCGCGGATGTCATGGTCATGGATCACACATATGTGTCACAAGAACTGCGCGGCGGAGGCGTAGCGAAGCAACTGCTTGACCGTGCTGCGGAGTATGCCCGTGAAAAAGGATACAAGATGGAAGCGGTATGCTCCTATGTAGTCACTGCGTTTGAACGCTATAAAGAATACGACGATATTAAAGCGTAAAACAAAAGCGAAAGCCGTCACGGAGAACGGCTTTTGCGAGCACAAGCGTAGCGTTGCGAGCACAAAAAAGGCAATCCTTCAACGAATAAAGGATTGCCTTTTATTTATACATAAAATGAATTAAAGTCCCCATGCCATTGTGACGAAATAGACGATGCTTGTAAGTACAGTTGCGCCTGCGACGGTATAAAACATATCCGTTGAGTTGAACATGACCTTGTTCCTCATATTTCATGCTCTCCTTTCGCTTCATGATGTTTTCTTCATTAGGATGATAGTACCCGTAATTGATGAACCCAAAACTTACCTTGTGAAAAAATGGAGTGAAAACGAAACTTATTGTTTAATCTCTCGTATACTTGTTATGATAGAAAAAATGTAAAAGGAAAGGGTGCTTCACTTGAATCGCACAGCGGAAAAGGTATTATCCATCATTGCGGTCATTATGACTGCAGTTGGGGTTATTTTAGGTTTCATTGGAATGGCTATTTTAAATGTCGCGAAAAATGACCCGGCATTTATGCGGGAAATTGAAATGGAATTGATGGCTGACCCATCGTTGACACCAGCTGACGTAGACGCCGTATTCACGTTTTTTAATCTTCTCGGAGGCTTTGTCTGGTTCATCATTTTCGCAATGATCATAAGCGTCGTATTGAATATTATCGGTATCGTCAACATCTGGAGAAACAAGAATGCCAAACTTGCAGGAATCATGTTCATCATTGCAGGAGTGTTGGGCGGGATCCTTTCGTTGCCTTCCATCCTGCTATACGTCGCAGCGATTCTTTGCTTCACAAAAAAGCCGCCGTTACAGGATGAACTTCAATTTTCGGATCAATCGTATGACAGCGATGGAATGAGACCATTGTAAAATTAAAGAGACGCTTCCCCGTCATTGGGGAAGCGTCTTTTGCCTTAATAGGCTAACACCGGTTTATGAATATAGTAGACATACTGAACTGTTTCAACAGGGTATCCTTCGAAATATTCTTCGAATACCTCCAGTAATTCAAATCCTTGTTTTTCGTAAAATGCCCGTCCGGCTGTATTCCGGCTATCCACGTAAACGTAAAGTTGTTTGGCGTTGCCGAGCATGCCGATCGTAAAGTCGAAAAGTTTTTTGCCATAGCCTGAATGCTGATGGGACGGCAGAATATACATGTCAGTCAATTCCGAGTCGCCATCTTCGTCTTCCCTCGTGAAATTGAGGAAGCCGATCGGGGTTCCTTGTTCACATTCGGCGACAAGCACATGCGTCTTTTCCATCCGTTTCACCATCATTGCATTGGAATAGGAGCGATTGATAAATGCTGTCTGAATGTTTTCAGGAATGATCCCCGCATATGTATCATTCCACGTGATGTGGGCAATGTGTTGAATATAGCCAATATCATCGGCAGTCATCGGTCTAATCATGTCGCAGTCACCTCCGCAATCCTTTTTGTTATCATAACAAAAAAAGGAACAAGAAACTATGCTTGTAATCATAATGAAATATAAAAAAGTAAATTATCTAAAAAGTTTGTCGGATTCATAGGTAATCAACTGAATTATTTGAAATGACTCCAATGATATGAGATGCTGATACTAGGAAAGTTCCCCTGCTTGCCGAAACTGAGAATGACAAGTGGAAGTTTTCAAAATCGGGATAAGGGTATACTACGTATAATACGATTTCTTAAATTAATGGAGGAATGATAGTTATGGCACGTAAACGCGGAAATGGATTGCTTCTTGCCACGTTGGCTGCAGGTGCATACGCATATTTCAGCAAAAAGGAAAACCGTGACAAGGCGATGGTTGCAGTGAATAATATGAAAACAAAGGTCGATTCATTTATACAATCGCAAAAATTGAACCGTTCCGATGATACGAAAGCCGGTCATTCGGATCCATACGATTTGCAGGACAATAAAATGGTGAGTGAAGGCGCGCAAACAAGCGTACATTACTACAACCAAGAAGTTGAAGACAAATCCAAGGAATCAAAAGAGGACGGCCTCTACAGCAAGAAAGTTGACACGAGCCAAGCTCCTCAAAATCAATAATCAATTCGCTTCCAATATGGAGGCGTTTTTTTATGTCCATTTTTCGATAAATACTCGTAAACGACGAACATTAATTGTAATTGCACCGTGAATTGATGTATACTTTTCAGTAGTTTGAAATAGTGAAGGTGAATTTATTGAAAAAGAAAATTGGTTTATTATCGATATTGATAACCACAGCCGTTTTCCTCAGTGGTTGTTCCGGAGTCCAGAACAAAGAAGGGACGTTCTATAATATTTTCGTCAAGCCGATGGAATGGCTTCTTCATTATCTTGGTGAGACATTCAATGGAAGCTATGGATTGGCGATCATCGTCATTACCGTTGCCATCCGTTTGGTCCTCATGCCGCTTATGTTGAAAAACTACAAGTCGCAGCAAGAAATGAAAGTCAAAATGGACGCCCTACGTCCGGAAATGGAAGACATCCAAAAACGCATCAAACAAGCGAAAGAAAAGGAAGACAAGGAAGAGCAGATGAAGCTTCAACAGGAAATGATGGGCTTGTACTCCAAGCATGGCGTCAATCCGCTGAACATGGGCTGCCTGCCGTTGATCATCCAGATGCCGATCATCATGGGCCTCTATTTTGCAATCCTTTACGCTCCGCCGGAAGTGAAAGAGCATCAATTCCTTTGGTTCAACTTAGGCGAGCCGGACAAGATCATGATGCTTGTTGCGGGTGCGGTTTATTTCGTACAAGCACGCGTCTCATTGTGGACAATGCCTGAACAGCAAAAGCAGCAGATGAAGCTGTTCATCTATATGTCGCCAATTATGATCATGTTCATTTCATTCACGGTGATGGCGGCGCTTCCGCTCTATTGGGCAGTCGGTGGTCTATTGCTCATTTTCCAAACATATTTGGGTCGGAAGTTTTACTATAAGGAAGTGCAACAACCGCTTCCGGAGACAAAGAAAGAAACAGGGAAAGAAACAAAGAAAGATTGAACAAAGGCATATGGGAGGCTGGAGAGCAATCTCCGGCCTTTTTTGGAGGGAATTAACGTGACTCAAAAGAAAGCAGGCGTCATCGGGATTGTTTTGTTAGGGGCCGTGACATTGTTTTTCGTCATCAGAGGTCAACTGGACTTTGCAATCCTGACGATGATGGCGCTCTTCACGTTGACGAACGCTTCGAGGGCTAAATCGTTCAAGGAGCAAGGGTATGACAGGGAATCCAGATGGATGCGCTATTTATCGATCCTTTTTGCGGTTTCATTCGTCATTGTATTAGCGCTTATCATTTTTAAATAAAAAATGTTCTCCGGGGACGGAGAACATGGAACAATCAATAAGCTAACCGTTTGCGTGTAGCAAGTACGATGAAGATTGCAGGGATGGAGCAGATCGTCATTCCTAAAAATGCGGTTCCAGGCGAGATTTCATATAGGTATCCTGCTGGAAACGTCAGGATGGCGGTGCTTAAGCTCATTGCGAATGCGGCATAAAACCCTTGGGCCGCGGCAATCTGCGAATCTGGGAGCTTTTTCGAAATGTATTGGATGAACGCGTAATGGGCGATTCCGAACGAAGCGGCATGCAAAACTTGCGTCGTGATAAAAACAACCGCGGTTGGAAATAGGAAGACGAGCACCCATCGTATCGTCGACCCGATTGCAGCAATGAGGAACATCGTCGATATCCGCATGTCGGAAAGTAACCGATCTGCTTTTGTGAAAAAGAGGATTTCGAATAGGACAGCGATGTTTAAAATGATGCCGATATAAAATCCGTTCACATCCAAATCATCGAGGAACAGGAATCCGTAGTTGTAGTATGATGCATGGGCGCCTTGCAAAAGGACGGCAAGCACCATGATGATCGGAAAGCCTTTTGTCGCAAACAACTTCTTCAATCCGGTTTTCCGGTTGCGCGGATCCTTCCTGTCCGGAATGCTTTGCAACACGGCTGGTGCAGGCTGGGAATAAAAAATGACAGCAACCGCGAGGCCGGCAATCATCATATAAAGGATGGCCTGTTCATTCCAGATGGCTGTCGCAGCACCGACAAGCAATAGTGCAATCGTATAACCGATCGAACCGAACGAGCGGCTCTTGCCGTAATGGACATGCTCTTTTTGCATGAGGACGGATGCACCGCTTTCAACAGCGGGCAAAATGATCGGATATACTGAACTGAACAGCACCGTAATGATGAACAATGCGATGAACGGGGACTGGGGAATGTAAAGGACTGCCAGAAGCAGCGACAGCACCGTCATCCATTTCATGACACGGATATACGATGTTCTTGCCGTCAAATATGGGAAGACAAGAAATGTGGAAAACGACCGGGCGATCATTCCAGCGCCCATGACGATACTGGCGTCCTTCACGGACAACCCTTTTTCAATCGTCAGCCAGCCTGTCCAGTAGGGGAGAAAGACGCCCCACGTAAAGAAGAAAGTTAAGAAGCTTATCGAAAGCCAACGTTGATTATTCATAAGTGATCCTCGCAATCATTCATTTAACACATGTGAAATAAATGATAGCATACACGGACTTGAAAGAACATCGTCATATGGGCGATTTATTCATATTTAAAAATGAGAGATACCTAGAGTAGAAGGAAGGCCAACAAAAGATGAACCGTAAACGAAAATATAAAAGCGGCAAGAAATCCAACAAGACATTGACAATTACACTGCTTTTGACGAGTTTACTCATGACAGCGATCGTTGTCTGGATCGGCATGAATGATTGGGATGTAAATAAAACATTAAGGCAAGTAGGCATCGGTGAAACGGCAGCGCCGCCTATGGAAGAGCAGGAAGCGGATGACATGGAAGAGCAGGGAACGGTAGAGGAAGAACCTGAAGCGCCGGAAGAGGAAACGCCGGCTGTCGAAGAGGAACCAGCTGTTGAAGAAGAGCCGCCGGCAGAAGTCAAAAAACCGGAAACGAAGGAGCCTGAGAAAAACGCCACTCCTGCAAAGCCTGCACCAAAAGTAGAAGAGAAGCCGAAAGTGACGCCGAAACCGCCGGCGACTCCGAACAAAAGCGGTTATATCGAAGGTCAGAAGCTGCCGGATAAACCGACAATCATTAACGGCATCCTCATCGCGAATAAGAAACATCCTTTGCCAAGCACTTACGCTCCGGGCGAAAGCAAAGAAGCGAGGGCGGCATTCGATGAGATGGCGGCCGAGGCAATGCTTTCAGGCTTCAATCTGACCCCATTCAGTACGTACCGCTCGTATGAATACCAAGTTTCGTTGTACGACCGGTACGTCAAAAAGGACGGCGTGGAAGCTGCGGACCGCTATAGCGCGCGCCCCGGCTATTCCGAGCACCAAACTGGCCTCGCGTTCGATATTGGGGAAGTGAACTTCGAAAAATATTGGGCTTCTTCCAAATTCGGGGAAACGGAAGCGGGTAAATGGGTAGCGGCAAACGCACACCGTTACGGTTTCATCCTCCGGTACCCGAAAGGCAAGGAACATATTACCGGCTACATGCATGAATCATGGCATTTCCGCTATGTCGGAAAAGAGATTGCCAAAGAAGTCTTTGAGCGTAACACCACGTTAGAAGAATATCTTGGTTTACAATGATAAAACCTCCTGCGTCCGGTAAAAAGGATGCAGGAGGTTTTTCGATTATAGGATCGGCGACAGTAATCTTGAAACCGATTCTTTGATTTTGATCCATCGTGTCCGTTTCAAATACATGTCGTACGTCAGCTCCGTCGACAATTGCATATCCTGTTCGAACAGTTCGGCAAGCTCGTGGGACTTCTCGCGATCATAAATAAATGCATTGATTTCGAAATTCAGCTTGAAGCTCCGCACATCGATGTTCGCCGTACCGACTGTCGACAATTCGTCATCGACGACAATCTGCTTCGAATGGATGAAGCCATTTTCATAAATATACACTTTCGCGCCGGCCCTTAACAGCTTTCCGACATTGGAATACGTCGCCCAGTACACAAACATATGGTCAGGCTTATTCGGAATCATGATGCGAACGTCCACCCCTGATAGACATGCGATACGTAAGGCATCAAGGAAACTGACATCCGGGATGAAGTACGGCGTCTGGATATAAATGTACTCCTTTGCGAGGAAAATCATCTTTAAATAGCCGTCCTTGATCTGTTCCCACTCGGCGTCCGGGCCGCTCGATACGATTTGCAGCCCGACCGACCCTTTCCGCGGAATCGCCGGGAAATAGCGCTCCGCGTATTCGATGTCTTCCATCTCGGTCGCTTGGTTCCAGTCGAGGATGAACCTTGTTTGGAGCGGATGAAGTGCGCTCCCTTCTATACGGAGGTGCGTGTCGCGCCAATAGCCGAACCGTTTGTCCAGCCCTAAATATTCGTCTCCTACGTTGAAGCCTCCGACATACCCGATACGACCGTCGATGACGACGATTTTCCGGTGATTCCGGTAGTTGAGGCGGGGGTTGATCAAAGGAAGGATGGCTGGGAAGAATGCCGCCACTTCACCTCCGCTATCGATCAATTCCTTCAAATGTTTAATGCGGAGTCCCCGAGAACCGATGTCGTCAAACAGGACGCGCACTTTCACGCCTTGCTTCGCTTTTTTGATGAGGACGTCAAGAATGCGGGTGCCCAATGAATCCAACCGTAAAATATAATATTGAAAATGGATATGGTCTTTGGCGTTTTCAAGATCATTCAGCAAGGCATCGAATTTTGCGACGCCGTCATTAAAAACCTGAACATCATTATCTTGCGTCAAAACAGCATGGTTATTGCGAAGATGGAGGTAAATCATGTCTTGGTAATGCGCTGTGTCATCCAGCCTGAAATCGAATGTCCCTTTCTCGATCGATTCAATTTGGTAATCAATCAACGTTTCAATGCCGATCCGATTTTTCCCTTCCCATCTGAACAAGTGCTTCTTCCGTAACTTCCTTCCGAATAATAAATAGATGATAAAGCCGAATAAAGGTACGAAGAATAGGACAAGAAGCCATGCCCATGTTGCGGTGGGGTCTCTTCTTTCGAGGAAAATCAGCGCAATCGCAAGGAAGATGTTCAATATGAAAATGGAAGTTACCGTAATCGTTATCAAACTGGCCATAAATGCCCTCCTTATGTGACTGCTTACTATTAGTATACCGAAAACCTACCGAAAAAGAAGGGAATATCATCCACGTGTACCATTCATGTGGAATAAAAATAAATTAATCCTACTTGACTGATATGGTTTAAGGGTATATAGTCTTTTTATAGTTTTTATTTATTCCTGAAGGGGGAACAGAAGTGGATACATTTTTACTGCTTGTAAATATAGTAGCGTTGTTACTTTTAATAGGACTTCTATATACTATGCATCGGAAAAAGGTTTCGTTTTCTAAAAGGGTTTTCACAGGTCTTGGCCTTGGAATCCTATTGGGTTTCATCCTGAATATCGCTTACGGTGCCGACTCAGAAGTGCTGGCGAAATCGGTCAGCTGGTTTAATATCGTAGGGACTGGCTACGTCAAACTTCTACAGATGATCGTCGTCCCTCTCGTGTTCATCTCGATTCTTGGGGCATTCACGAAAGTGACGATCGGCAAGAACTTTGGAAAAATGGCAGGGATGATTTTAGGGATTCTTGTCGGTACGACTGCCATTGCTGCAGTCATCGGTATTTCGGCGTCGTTGCTGTTCGGCCTGGACGCATCTGAAATTGTTCATGGCGAGGCGGAAACGGCACGTGGCGTCTCCATCGAGGAACGTTCCGCTGAAATGGCTGGCAAGGCATTGCCGGACCAGATTTTGGATCTATTGCCTGCGAACCCGTTTCTGGATTTCACAGGAGCACGTCCGACATCGACGATCGGTGTTGTCATCTTTGCTGCATTCCTCGGTTTTGCTTATCTTGCATTGACGAGACGGGATGAAGAGAACGCGAATTTGGTGAAGAAGGGGATTGATGCCCTTTATTCATTGATCATGGGTGTTGTGCGGATCGTATTGCGCTTGACGCCATATGGAATTTTGGCGATCATCGCAAGGACGGTTGCCACATCGGATTTTGCGGCGATCTATAGCTTAGGGAAATTCGTCCTTGCTTCGTATGTTGCATTGCTCGTCATGTTCCTGATCCATTTGATTATCATTACGATTTCCGGATTGAATCCAATTACGTATGTGAAGAAGACGGCGGAAGCTTTGCTGTTTGCATTCTCTTCAAGATCGAGTGCGGGTACTTTACCACTTAACATCAAAACACAAACCGATCGTCTCGGAGTTCCTGATGGAATTGCGAACTTTGCCGGCTCATTCGGATTGTCGATCGGACAGAATGGCTGTGCAGGTGTGTATCCGGCGATGCTCGCTGTCATGATAGCACCAACTGTCGGTCAAAATCCATTGGAGCCGACATTCTTGATCACATTAATTGCGATTGTAGCGATCAGTTCGTTTGGAGTTGCCGGAGTCGGTGGCGGAGCTACATTCGCGGCGATTCTCGTTTTATCCGCTTTAAATCTACCGGTCGCGTTAGCAGGTCTATTGATTTCGGTTGAACCGCTGATTGATATGGGACGTACAGCGTTGAACGTAAGCGGTTCTATGACTGCGGGCGTGACGACTGCTCGGGTAAGCGGCGAATTAGATAAGGAAATTTACAATGATTCATTGGAGCATCAGTCGATTGAAGGTGCTTGATGAAAAAATGCCGGGGATGCATATCGCTTCCCCGGCATTTTTTATTCTTTGTGAATCAATTCATACGTCTCCATAATAAAATCCTTATACGGCGTTCGTGGCATATCGGAAATATTGCTAACCGCAATGTCGATTGAACGGAGCGCTTCGGTTTTATTCCCTAAAGCCAAGTGGCAAAGCGCCGCATACGCATCTTTTTCGTAGAAGATGGATAAATCGAATGGATGGTGGATGTAATCTGCAATCGTCACTTGTCCGAACCAGGATAATGCCTCTTCGTATTTCCCTAAACCATACGACACCTTGCCTTTCTCCATGAGGATATATGATGTGTCCGAATTGTTGGCATCGTAATCGGATAGATACTCATCGAGAAGATCCGACGCCTCCGAGTACGCATGTTGATAGGTCGTTAAATAATGGATTTTCCCATACTTAGTAAAAAAAACAACTTCTTCGTCATCCGCAAACTCTCCATAGAGCAAAAGCTTGCGCTCATAATATTCCATGGACTCAACGTCTTCATTCATCATGGCGTGAAAAGTCGCCAAACGGTATAAGTGATCGATGTGATAAAATACTTTCTTTTCCTTGGAAAATTCAATTCCTTCATTCATGATACGAATCGCGTCCTCCGCATTTCCGACCGCATAGTGAAGGATCGCTTCATAGTAATCAAAATCAAGACGGGTGAGGGGATCAAAAAATCCGTTTCGCGCTTCGATTTCGGACCGGTTTTCCAATAAAATTGAAAGGGAATTCTTGTAGTCATGCTCATTGAACTCTACCATCGCAAGGAAAATCCCGACAGTTGCAAGGCGACGAGTAATATTCATTTGGTCGTAAATGTCCGCAGCCTTTTCTAAGTATGTCCTCCAACCATCTTTTTTCTCGTAGTAAAGGGAACGACCGTAAATATCATATATCCTGGCAGCTTCATAACTTGCCGTCAATTTCTCAACGTACGGCCCAAGTAATGCTAAGACCTGTTCATGTTCATCTGTCAGTACTTCAAAATCCACAGTTAAAAGTTGCTCTGCAGTTTTCAACACTTCCTGCAATTCCTGCCGGTTCGTCTCTTCCAATAGCTCGGATGTTTCCACACCAAGCCGCTCCGCAATATACGATAAACTCTCCATCGATGGATTCGCTTTATTGTTCTCGATTAAGCTAAGCATTCCTTTTGTCAGCTGGTCTCCCGCCAATGCTTCCAATGTCATCTTCCGCTGTTTTCGCAGCGTCCTGATCCGTTCGCCCAATGTATTCAGCAGGAACACCTCCAATTATGTTCAATAAATCAATTGTCCCCGTTTCAAATCGAGAACAACCGTCATACACTAATTCTGTGCATCTTGTTTAATTATATTAAACTTCTTCTTGCAATGGAAGTGGGAGCGTGATATTATTTGTTTAACCAAATTAAACTTATTGAATGGAGTGACTATTTTGAGTGAAGCGATAAAGTTGAAACGAGCCACTTATCATCTGTGGACGTTCACCATAAGTAAGCTAATCTCGTCGTTCGGTGCGCAAGTATATTCGTTTGCAATTAGTTTTTACATCTTACAATTGACGGGTTCTGCAACAAGCTTTGCGACAAACCTGATTTGCAGCATTTTGCCAAGAACACTTATGGCCCCGTTCGCTGGTTATGTTGCGGATAAATATTCGAGGAAGACGATTGTCATAACAGCGCAGATTGCAACTACGCTTGCGATTGGCGGCCTGTTAACCGTAAGCCTTGTTTCAGGCTTGTCGCTCATTGCGATTTATACGACAACGGTTATTTTATCCATCACATCGACTTTTTCCGGCGTCACATTTACGTCCTCGATTACTGGACTTGTCGATGAAAAACGTATCCAGAAGGCAATGTCGATGAACCAGATGTCGATTTCATTCGCCGCAATCGCGAGCCCTGCAGCGGGTGGATTGCTGTATGGCACTGTGACAATGCCAGTATTCCTAATCATCTACATGATTGCATCCTCTACTGCGGTCTTATTGGAATCAACGATGAACTTTACATTGTTTGCGAAACGTAAGGAAGTTGTGGAAGGGGAACCGAAAGAATCGATGCTTCAAAGTATGAAAGCAGGACTCTCCTATTTACGACTGCAGTCGCTCATCATGACGATCATTTGGATTTCGCTCGTCATTAACTTCCTGTTTGGGGCATTCCAAGTTGGGTATTCCTTCATCCTCATTGAGAAGATGAAAATGGAGTCTACACACTTCGGTATTACGGAAGGTGCCTTCGCCGTAGGAATGTTACTCATGTCGATCTATATGTCTGTGAGAAAGGAATTTAAATATCCTTTATTGATTGGTAAATGGGGGATTGTATCGATGGGGTTCGTGATGGGAGCGGTGGCTTTGCCTTTGCTCGTAACTTTCCAGTATAACGGGATGTTCGCTTTTTACGCTGTCCTAATGTTCAGCTTTGGCATCCTGATGATATTTATCAACACTCCGATCCAAGTGATGATGCAAAAAATGATAGACGACGATTACAAAGGCCGCGTATTCTCCATTTTGGAAACGATGGCAATGGCACTAATGCCGCTCGGTATGGTACTGTTCGGATTCTTGTACGACGTCTTGCCTGCCCAGTGGATCCTCATTGCGTCTAGTGCAGTCCTTATCATCGTCGTATTCATTATGGCAAGGCCATCCGTCGTTCGCAAAGCCCATCCAGAGTTGGATAAAACAAAAGTCGTTAAACCGGAAATTGTGCATGAACAATAGAAAAGCGCATGGGGGAAAGAAGGCCTTTGCTCTCTAAATCACGAAACAGTATCATGATGAACTGATGAAAAGGGGGATGGGGTAATGAATGACATTGAAGTAGTGAACATGGTGCCAAAGTTTTTATCCTTTTATGAGAAGGCGGAGGCATCGGACGGCACGATGGATTCCATTTTTGCATTATGGGAGGAGCACTACAATTTCGCTGCAGTTCCTCCGGGGGATGAAGGACGGCAAATGGCACGCGAGATGGTCGAGGGGTCATGGAAGCAATATGGGGAAGTCATTCCGGTATTAAAGTCATGGAAACTGGATGAACAGCGGATCGAAGAGGTGCTTCAGAAGGTGAAGGCCACTTTAGGCTATGAAGACGCTGTTTCAATTTCTGTCATTTATTTTGTAGGTGCTTTTGATGAAAATCCATTCGTCGCTCCAATTGGTGATGGCAGGTTGGCGCTATGCCTACCTGTGGAAACGGGTACATCGGACATTGTTTTGGCACATGAAATGACGCATATCGTCCATGCGAAGACTGCGAATCTAGCAATGGCGTGGGAACGATCCATCGCCACAACGATCCTACAAGAAGGATTGGCAATGCGGGTCAGTCAGGCACTCGTGCCAGGCCATGCGAATGAGGACTACGCTGAGCATAAGGAAGGTTGGCTGAAAGCGGCGAGCGTAAAGGAGGTTGAAATCTTGCAAGGCATCCTCCCGCACGTCAATGATTCCTCATCAGAGGCAGTGATAAAATTCACTTTTGGCCATGGTGAGGCGGGACTTGAACGGGAAGCGTACTACGTCGGATGGGTACTTGTAGATTCCTTGTTGAAGAATGGGGTTTCATTCAAGGAAATCGCGGCCATTCCGGAAGAGCATATGCCGGAATTTGTGAGGGGGAAAATTGAGGGGATGTTAGTTGCTTCCCAGTAATGAACTCTTATATGGATACCTAGATTGGGGGAGAATACTTTTGTCTTCCCCTTTATATGTTGGTAATGAAGTTTGAAGCCGCTGTTAGCTTTCCTTTCAGAGGCTTTAGCTGAATAACTTAATTCTGATCAATAGGGGAGAGCAAGTAGCATGGTTGAATTCAGCGATAAAACATTGCGGCAAATTAAAAAGACTTGCAGAGGAAAAAAGCATTTAAAATTAACCGTTGGATACGTAACAGACAATCATTCTGTCATAAAAATCTTTAATGAGAACGGAGAACTTGATCCATCAATCAAGTGTTCCTATGAAATCGGGTCTATCACAAAGACGTTCACTGCTTCCTTACTATCAAAATATGTGTATGAAAACAGGCTATCATTAAACGATTCAATACAAAAATATATAGAAGAACTTGAAGAGGATAGGTATTATCCGTCTTTGCTCCGTCTTGCTACTCATAGATCCGGTTATTCGGCTACATTGCCGATAAACAAACGTGAATATGCAAAGCTTATATTAGGCTTGATACGTGGCGGCAGCGACATGAATAAGAACAATCCGTTAAACGCTGACTTTAACAAAATGAAAACGCTAATTGAAACAACAAAATTAAAGGACGCGGATTATTCATGGAAATACTCGAATTTCGGCATGTCGATTATTGGATATGTGCTGGGGATTGTATCAGGAAACGGTTATTGGGACACGATGAATGACTATATTCATGGAGAACTCGGACTCACTGACACATATTTAGGAACCGACAAGAATAATCTACATGGTTATGACAGGAAGAATAATGATTGCGGGAACTGGGAATGGACCAAGGAAAATCTTATATCGCCTGCTGGTGCGTTAAGTTCAACGGCTGAAGATTTACTTGAATATGCGAAGATAAACATGTACGAAGTAAAACCTTACTTCCCGAGTTGTCATGAAAAACATAAAAAAGGAATAAATAAGCATGATATGGGCCTTGGCTGGATGTGCTTAAAGAAAAATAATAATATTATTTTTCATGGAGGAGCCACAGGAAGCTTTAGTAGCTTTTTAGCGATGGACAAAGAGAAAAAGGCCGCTTCCGTCGTTTTAGCTAATTATCGGTTAGGGATGAATAATGAAGAGAAAATCGGATTTTCTTTAGTAGACAGTTTATAGGGGAATCGCAAATTCAAAATGAAACTATTTTCATAGGGAGTCGTATATCTATACATGCAGTTAACAGAAAAATAGGAAGTGGGGGAAAATTATGCTGAGCAAAGCGCTTATTGAAGATGTGTTGCAAGCTGCACTTGAAACAGGCGGCGATTTTTCGGAAGTGTTTGTTGAAGATCGGTACACGAATCGGATGGTTCTCCAAAATTCCCGATTGGAGAAAAACTTATCCGGGCGGGATTTCGGAGTGGGAATCCGTGTGTTCCACGGGTTGCAGAGCGTATACGCTTATACGAATGATTCCTCAAGAGAAGGGCTGCTGAAAGCTGCCCGTACGGCTGCGAAAGCCATTCAAGGGAAAAAGGATGGGAAAACGACAGTGATCCCGCTTCTAAAAGAATCGGTTATGACGCTTCATCCGATAAAAATCATGCCCAATGAAGCAGCAAAATCCCGAAAGCTTGCCGTCATGCGAAATGCGAATGATATCATCAGAAACTATGATCCGGAAATCGTGCAAGCGATCATCAACTTGATTGACGAGGAGCAAAATGTGCTCATTGCCAACTCGGAAGGGAAATTTGTGGAGGACAAACGGGTAAGGAGCCGGATGTCTATGGTATCCATCGCTTCAGATGGCGCGGATATGCAGACGGGCTTTTATGGTCCGGGAGCATACCAAGGTTTTGAGTTCATTGAAAACCTCGATCTCAACCATTATGCGAAGGAATCAGCCCGGATTGCCAAAACGATGCTCCATGCGGATCCGGCGCCGAGCGGGAAGTTCCCTGTCATTATCGACAATGAATTCGGTGGCGTCATTTTCCACGAAGCTTGCGGACACAGCCTGGAAGCGACAGCGGTGGCGAAAAATGCTTCGGTATTTGCGAATAAAGTAGGGGAAAAAGTGGCGTCAGATCTCGTTACATACATCGACGACGGGACGCTTGAAAACGAGTGGGGTTCGCTCAATATCGATGACGAAGGGGAAAAGTCCCGCAAAAATGTGCTTATTGAAGACGGCATTCTGAAAGGCTACATGATCGATAAATTGAACGGCAGACGGATGGGAATGGAGTCCACAGGCTCAAGCCGCAGGCAATCGTACAGATTTGCTCCGACATCCCGGATGACGAATACGTATATCGCTCCTGGAAAATCCACGCCTGAAGAAATCATAGCGGATACGGAATATGGGATTTACGCGAAGTACATGGGCGGCGGTTCCGTTAATCCCGGGACGGGGGATTTCAACTTCGCCGTCAATGAGGCGTACTTGGTCAAGAACGGAAAAATTGAGAGGCCGATCCGTGGGGCGACGTTGATTGGAAACGGTGCGAAAACGATTCTGGATATCGATCGCGTCGCCAATAATTTAGGCCATGGTGCAGGCATGTGCGGCGCATCAAGCGGCAGTTTGCCGGTGAATGTCGGGCAGCCGATGGTGCGTGTCAGTGAAATTACAGTCGGCGGAAAGGAGGCGTAAACGATGAGCATTGAACAATTGAAGGAGCAACTGTTTACTGAAGGGGAAAAGATGGGTTTCACAGATCTTGAACTCTATTATGAGAAAAAAGAGAGCCTCACCATCGGGCTATTCGAAGGGGAAGTGGATGAATACGACTTTTCCGATGTTCAAGGTGCGGCGGTACGAGGGCTGTTTGATGGGAAAACAGGCTATGCTTATACGGAAAGTTTTGATGAGAACTCGGTTTCATTCTTGCTGAAAAACGCGGCAGAGAATGCGGGATTGGTTGAAAATGAACCGGAAGAATTATTCACTGAACAAGCGCAGTATGAAGAAGTTCAGTTCTACAGTCCGGAACTGGATGCAGTCAAACCGGAGGATATGATTCAATTCTTGCAGGAAGTGGAGAAGAAAATCCTGTCGCATGACCAACGGGTAACGAAGATCACCGCATCCCAAATGCGGACACAGAAATCGGAAAAGGGCATTTACCACGATAAAGGGTTGGAACTTAAGGAAGCGAATAACTTTTTACTCTTTTACGTCTCAATTCTTGTCCAAGAAAATGAAGAATTGAAATCCGGCTTTGTTTTTAGGATCACGAAGGATTTTAATGAACTGGACGCAGAGAAAGTTGCAAGAGAGGTCGTAGAACAGGGCTTAAGCAAGTTGGGAGAAAGAAATTATCCGAATAAAAAATACCCTGTCGTATTGAAAAATGATGCAGCGGCTTCCCTTTTGTCTACATTCACATCCTCTTTCTCGGCACAGGCTGTACAGGATAACCAGTCCCGCCTGAAAGGAAAATTAGGCGACAAGATTGCGGCGGATCATGTGAATCTGATTGACAACCCGTTTCTTCCAGCCGGGATTCAAAGTGCAACGTTCGATTCGGAGGGGGTTCCGACGCGAAAGCTTAACATCGTAGAGGATGGGAACTTACAAACCTACTTCCACAACTTGAAAACGGCGAAAAAAGATGGCGTGGAGACAACTGGCCATGGACATCGCAGTTCCTATCAAGGCTCTGTTGAAGTAAGCCCGTCCAATTTCTATATCGAGCCTGCGAACCAAACGTACGAGCAGCTTTATGCGGGAATTGAGAAAGGCATCATCATTACTGATTTAGCTGGATTGCACTCCGGAGCAGATCCGATTTCAGGCGACTTCTCATTGGCGGCAGACGGTTACTTTGTAAAGGACGGGAAGATTGTCGGCGCGACGAAGCAGATGACTGTAGCGGGAAACTTTTTTGAAGTGCTCCGAGATATTGAGGAGATCGGCAGTGACCTGCAATTCTCACCGTTCAGTTTCAGCGGGTATATCGGTTCTCCTTCCCTGAAAGTGAAGGGCTTGGCCATTACGATTGATTAAGTAAGTAATAAAAGGCACAGCATATTTGCGCGATGCATATGCTGTGCCTTTTATTTTATTTATGCGGAACGCAATGTCTTCGAAGACTTGTGATACATGAAAATGAAGACGATCGAAATGACCGCAAGTGCAGCGGAAATATAGTAGATCTCGCCCGTCATCCTCGTGAAGAGCCATGTGAATACAAGGGGTCCGATGATGCGTCCCATATTGTCCATCGAATACGTCATGCCGGCAGCCGTCCCATACTTCCCGCCGGATTCCTTCGATGTCAATGAAACGAGGACCGTCCGCGCAAGCGCGTTGCCTGCCGTAAAGACGCTGAGCGCAACACCCGCCCAGAAAAGGCTGCCCGAGAACGGGATCAAAATGAGTCCGATGGCGGTAACGATTTGGCCGCCTAAAATCCATTTCGTCTCCGACCCGTTCTTCACGCGTCGTACGACACCGCCCTGAATGGCCGCGTCAACGAATCCGCTTGCCATGAATAAATAACCGATTTGCTTCGGGGTGATTTCAATCGCTGAAATCTGGAACAATTGGAATGTGGATTCGATTCCTGCAAGAATCAACGTCACCATGAAGGATATCAGGAATAAGTTCCGGATGCGGTATTGCCAAAGCATCGCGCCGCCTTTCGGGAGAAGTGCGCGTTTATTCGCCTCGCCGAGACGCTCGGGCTCTTTCAGGATCGAGCTTGCGTAGAAGACTAGTAACAACGTCAAAACGCCTGAAGCGATGAACGGCAGCTGCAAGCTGTAGTGGCCAAGTACCCCGCCGATTGCGGGGCCGAAAATGAATCCAAGCCCAATCGACATGCCGAGCAAGCCCATATATTTATTACGATTCTCCTCCGTCGTCATATCCCCGACAAATCCGGTAACCGCCGTATACAATGCCCCGGAGAAAATCCCTCCGACGACCCGCGAAAGGTACAGCAATGTCAGATTGTGAATAAAGAAGGCGAACAGGAAGAAGCTCAGACTGAAGCCAATGAGGCCGATGATGATCAGTTTCTTTCGTCCCGTCCGATCGGATAATGAACCCCAGAGCGGAGCGGTGAAGAAGGATGCAAGTGAATAGACCGTCAGCAATCCGCCTACATGAATTTCGGAAAGATCCTGCTGCACAATCACTTCAGGCAAAACGGGAATGATGATGCCGAATCCGAGATATACGAAAAATTGAACGGACATTAAGAGTAAAATTGATTTTTTCATGTATGTACCTGCTTTCAGTAAACATCAATATGACCATTTTACTCTCCCTGTCGCTTAGTGACAAAGGAAAAGGTGTTTGTACGGAATCTTTTATTTTCCTTCATGTATAAAGCTTTTACAAAAGGCGAACAATTTGTAACAGAATTGAAAGATTTAAAAGTAGACAGGAGTGGTATGATGTGTATAGAAGAAAATTGGCATGATTTTCATTTCAATGATGAAACTTTCCAATGTATGATACGTCAACAACATATAGAAAGGTCGAGGTGGAAAAGATGGCGAAAGAAAAAGTTGATTTGAAAAAAATCATCTCCAACTTGGCGAAGTTGGGTGTTTCGGCAACAGCAACGAAATCCCGTATGGAAATGCTGAAAGCCCTCGCGCCACCTGCAAATGACCCGCAAATACAGTCATAATGAAAAACCTCCCGCAAATTGCTTGCGGGAGATTTTTTTGTCCTTTTTCGTTATTGTCTAGCTCCAACGACCAGGTCCTCGGGTCATAAGCTAAAGTTGCTGTGTTGCAGTAACCATTGCTCCTAACGCTTCGCTTTTACTCGCAAAAGCCGTTCTTCGTTACGGCTTTGCCTGTCGGACCTAACCGGTCGTTTCCGCTTTTCGTTATTCTTCATCCTCCGAACTAAACATGTACGTCCGATGGTGGAATTTCATGCTGAAGACGAGGCCGATGGCGAGCATGTTGCCCATTAATGAACTGCCCCCGTAACTGATGAACGGCAACGGTATACCTGTGATTGGCAGCAGCTGGGTTGTCATGCCGATGTTTTCGAACACATGGAATGTGAGCATGGCGATGATGCCCGCACAAAGGTATGTGCTGAATGGATCCTTCAGTTCTAGCGTGATTTTCGTCATGTGATAGATCAGGAAGAAATAGAGACAGATGACGAGGCTTGCGCCGATGAATCCCCAGTCTTCGCCAATGACGCTGAAAATGAAATCGGTATGGCTTTCGGCGACATACACTTCACGCCCTTTGAACCCCTTCCCAAAAATCTCCCCTGAACCGATGGCGTTCAACGATGTGATGAGATGGCGCCCTTCATTCGACGCATAGGAATACGGATCGAGCCATGAGTAAATCCGTTCGAAGTGATACGGCTTGAAACCGAATTTCGCCAAAAACTCCTGCGCATAAAGCGCCATCCAAAGAAGTGTTCCTCCTAAGGCGGCAGTGCCGATAAAAATCGGAAGGATGATCCGCCAAGTGATGCCTGCCACAATGATCAACGCAACAGTGATGGCGATGAAGACAAGTCCTGTTCCTAAATCGGGCTGTAACATGATGAATAGGAAGGGAAGCGCAAAAACTGCAGCGATTTTGCCAAGCAGCAGAAAATCTGTCTTCAACGTCTTTTCCAAATAGCGTTCATGGTGCTTCGTAATTGTGCGGGCCATTCCGATAATGAAAAATGTTTTCATGAATTCAGCCGGCTGGATGCTGCCTAGTCCTGGCAGGTGGAACCAGCTTTTCGCCCCGTTTCTGCGGGCGACAAGTTCCATGCTTTCGGGCAAAATGAAGAGCATTGCCAAAATGAATATACCGCCGCCGTAGATGATCCAGGCGGCTTTCTTGTATTGCTCCGGCTCCAAGTACATCGTGACGGCGATGATGACTGCCCCGACGGCGTACCATTGGATTTGCGACGGGATGAAGTTGATGCTATATTGCCCTGTCGTCTGAGCGGATGCGATGGCGATGATGCTGATCACGCCGAAAAGAAGCAAGATGAATGCAAGCGGCCAATCAAATCGATCTACAGGTTTTTTATCTATATTCATATATTCACCTTATCAGTTAGTTGGATTGGCGTGGAAACCACCTATTATTATAACGGAAAACGGTGGACTTGTACTTACTTTTATATAAGTCAATTATTAAATTATTCACAGGCTAGCTCCATGTGGCAGCTGTTCGGGTCATAAGCCGGTCCTGCTGTACGGCAAAAAGCGCCGTTTCGCAGTTCCGTCTTATGCCTGTCGCAGCTGGACGCCACATTCCGCTTTCTATTCTTCCTCTGATTCGAACATGTACGTCCGATGATGGAATTTCATGCTAAAAATCAGGCCGATGGCGAGCATGTTGCTGAAGAGCGAGCTGCCTCCGTAGCTGACGAACGGCAATGGAATTCCGGTGATCGGCAGCAGTTGGATGTTCATGCCGATGTTTTCAAAGACGTGAAAAGCGATCATCGCAATAACGCCCGTGCATACATATACACTAAAAGGATCTTTCAGCTCAAGGGCCACTTTCGTCAAATGGAAAATCAGTATGAAATAAAGAAAAATGACGATGCATGAGCCGATGAAACCGTACTCCTCACCGATGACGCTGAAGATGAAGTCGGTATGGTTTTCTGGAATATACACTTCCCGGCCGTGGAACCCTTTGCCGGACAGTTCGCCCGAGCCGATTGCCGTCATCGCCTGAATCAGGTTATATCCCTCGTCGGAAGGGTATGAGTAAGGGTCGAGCCATGAATAGACGCGACGGAATTGATAACGGTCGAAACCGAGTACGTTTTCCATGAAATCTTGGGCATACACCGCCATCCAAAGCAAACTTGCGCCAAGTGCCGCGCCGCCCGCAAAAAGAGGGACGATGATCTTCCAGGAAATGCCTGCCACGAGAATAACCGCAACCGTAACCGCGATGAATACCAACGACGTGCCAAGGTCGGGTTGCTCTGCGATAAAGAACAGCGGGACGATCAATGTGAGGCCGATTTTTCCTAATAAGAGAAAGTCCGTTTTCATCGTTTTATTCAAATGGATCTCTTGGTGCTTGCTGACGAGCCGCGCCATCCCTAAAATGAAAAATGTCTTAATGAATTCGGAAGGCTGGATTCTGCCGATGACGGGAAGGTTCAGCCATCTTTTGGCGCCCATCCGGATTTCAGCGATTTGTCCGGCGCCTCCTGGGGCGACCATGAGGAACAACAACAAAAGGATGCCGAATCCGTAAAGGGGCCAGGCAAGTTTCTTATATTGTTCCGGCTCCAAGTAAATGGTGGCGGCGATGATGAGCGAGCCGACGACATACCACCTGACTTGAAGGAGTGCGAAATTGATCGGCCCGTATTGTTCCGCGGTCTGGGCGGATGCAATCGCAAATATCCCGACGATTGCGAGCAAAGCTAATATGAAGGCAAGCGTCCAGTCGAAACGGTCGGACGGCTTCTTTTGGAGATTCAACAACATTCACCTTTTCTACTGAACTTGTAATTAGTATGTAAAGTATAACGCAATTTGCGTGTGTAATCATGCCTTTCAAAGAGACGTTTGGCTTGCCGGGAAGTTGCCGGATGGAAAAAGGGTCCTTCCGAATCATGCGATTTTACGAACGGGCCGGCTGTTTCGTGGTAAACTAAAGGAACGAAATCTAACGGTAAGTGAGGGAATTTGATGAAAAAGAAACTGGGTTTAGTGTACGGCGGGAAATCCGCGGAGCACGAAGTATCCCTATCAACTGCCACGGCGGTAACAAATGCGATTGACTTTGATAAATATGAAGTGATTCCTGTCTATATAACATATGAAGGCGAATGGAGGAAAGGGGAGCCGCTAGCCGCGCCAGCGGAGTCGATTGAACAATTGCGTCTCGCGCGCGAAGGCGGGAAACCGGACTGCATCCAAGACTTTCTGAATGGAAACGGGACGCCTGACATTATCCTGCCGCTATTGCACGGAACGAACGGGGAAGATGGAACGGTTCAAGGCTTGTTCGAGGTGATGAACATTCCGTATGCAGGAAATGGCGTGCTATCTTCTTCCGCGGGGATGGATAAAGTGATTATGAAGCAGCTTTTCGCCCAAGTCGGGCTGAAGCAAGTCCCTTACGTCCATTTCATCCGCAACCAATGGAATAAGGACCAAAACTATTGGATTGAAAAGATGGAGAAGGAATTGACGTTCCCGATGTTCGTGAAGCCGGCAAATTTAGGCTCAAGTGTCGGCATCAGCAAAGCGACAGATCATGACAGCCTTATCAAAGCTGTCGAATTCGCACTGAAGTTCGACCGGAAAATCATTGTTGAGCAAGGGGTCACTGCGCGTGAAGTCGAAGTCGGCATCCTTGGCAATGACGATCCTAAATGCTCCGTCCTCGGGGAAATCAAACCTGTGGCGGCGTTTTATGATTATGAAGCGAAATACCAGGATGGCAATACAGAATTGCTCATCCCTGCGCCGGTGACGGACAAAGTGGAAGCGACATTGAAAGACATGGCGATCCGCGCATTCAAAGTGCTCGATTGCGCTGGCTTAGTGCGGGCGGACTTCTTTGTGACAGCTCAGGATGAAGTGCTCATCAATGAGATCAATACGATGCCAGGCTTCACGCCGACGAGCATGTATCCGTTGCTTTGGCAAAACACAGGCTTATCTTACCCGGAATTGATCGACAAGCTGATTGAACTGGCACTCGAACGTCATGAAGAAAAGAAAAAGATACAATATACAATGGATTGAGTGTGATAGATTGTGAAACGATTATTGACTGAACTTGCAGGATGGCTGCAGTCGGAAGGGCAATTAATGGACGGTGTGCTTGTAAGCGGAGTGTCTTTCGATACGCGCACATTGAAAGAAGGCGATCTGTTCATCCCGTTCCGCGGTGAACAGGTGAATGGCCACCAATTCGTTCAACAAGCGATTGATAAAGGGGCGGCGGCGTCCCTTTGGATGAAAGATGAACCGGACGCGCCAGCAAATATCCCTCTTATCTTCATCGATGACCCGGAACTCGCGATGCAGCAACTGGCGCGCTCCTATCGGGAAAAGCTTGCATGCAAATTTATCGGCATCACCGGCTCGAACGGCAAGACGTCGACGAAGGATTTGGTTGCAAGCGTTCTTTCTCCGTATTTCAATGTGCGTAAGACGGAAGGCAATTTCAATAATGAATTAGGGTTGCCGTGGACGATTCTTTCATTGGAAGAAGATACAGAAGTCGCCGTCCTTGAAATGGGGATGAGCGGGTTTGGTGAAATCTCCTTCTTATCGGATCTTGCGAAGCCGCATTACACCGTCATTACGAATATCGGCGAAGCGCATATGCAGGATCTCGGTTCCCGGGAAGGGATCGCAATCGCTAAATTTGAAATCATTGATGGACTGCAGGAAGATGGGAAGCTTTTCTATGATGGCGACGAAGTGCTATTGCAGGCGCTCGTATCCGCCCATCCGAAGCTTGACGCGGTTTCGTTTGGACATAGCGAAAATGCGGGTCTTTCTCTTGGCGTAATGGAATCGGGAGATGAAGGAAGCCGTTTTACTGTCAAAGGAAAGATCGATGGCAGTTTTACAATTCCCGTTTTCGGTTCTCATCAAGTGAAAAATTCACTTGCGGCGATTTTGATTGCGCATGAACTCGGACTAAGCAATGAGCAGATCGATTCGGCACTCCGTCAGGTGAAGCTCACGGATATGAGAATGCAGCCGGTCGTTGCCGAGAACGGAGCGCTTTTCATCAATGACGCATACAATGCAGCGCCGACATCTATGGAGGCGGCTCTCACTTTCTTGCAGGAAACGAAGCTTAGAAGTGAAAAATGGGCTGTTTTGGGAGATATGCTGGAACTTGGTGAAAATGAACGGCATTACCATGAATCAATCGCCCGGCAGCTTGGCACTATAAGCTTGCAGGGAATCCTATTATTTGGCCCGCGAATGAAATGGCTTTATGACGAGCTTCAGAAAAATGGGAATGAAACAAATGTCATCTGGTCGGAAAACGACTATGATCCGTTGATTGCGACGCTACTTTCTTCCATTGACGAAAATTCAATCGTCTTGTTGAAAGGATCGAGAGGAATGGAGCTTGAAAAGGTCATGGATGGTGTATTGAAAGCATGAAAACAGGTGTGCTGTTCCTCCATGGATTTACCGGAGGAACCTTTGAGGTCAGTCCTTTCATTCGATATGTGGAGGAAAGGACGGACTGGATCACTTCCGTGCCGATTTTGCCGGGGCATGACTTTCCGGTCGATTTAAGCAAGGTTACTGCGGAAAATTGGATGATGGAAGCGGAGCTCGCCCTCAACCGGTTGAGGAAGGAAACCGACCGCATCATCATCGTCGGTTTTTCGATGGGAGGCATCATTGCGCTTTACTTGGCTTTGCGCTACAACATCGAAAAGCTTGTCTTGCTCAGTGCGGCGGCAAAGTATATCAGTCCGCGCTACCTTCTTGAAGACGCTGCTGTCATGCTGTCTGAATCCGTAACGAAAAATTACCCGCCGAACACGTTCTATCATTTGTACGACTATAAATTACGGCATACGCCGCTTCATGCCGCGAAGGAATTTGTCCGGGTCGTCAAAATGGTGGAACCGTACTACGGAAAGATCACTGCGCCTGTCTGCATCGTGCAGGGGAAGAAGGACGGCATCGTTCCGTTTTCAACAGGGGAGCATCTATTGCGTTCGCTCGGTTCCGCCCAGAAGCAGCTGATCGTATCGGAAAACGGAAAGCATCATATTTGCTACAGTGACGATCGGCTCGAATGGTTCCCGAAGGTGTATGAATTCATGAAGAAAGACTACGGCGAATTCTGATTATTTCTTTTAAAGCGGATTGATTGCGGATGACCGGCAGGCGTGATAAACTACTATGAGTATTGGATACATTTACACAAGACTCTTCCGGTGGCGAAGAGTACTTTTTTTTGAATAAAACGGTTTAGTGTCTCCCGGAGCACCACCCCGGAGCAAAACCCGATCGGCAAAGACCAGCTTTCCTTTTCACTATAGCCTCTGAAATTCATGAAGTTCAGCCCTTTGAACTTTTGCCCACTCCAGAGAATACAAAATATCGGAAACGTTCCCATAGAAGTTTAAGGCTCGAATTTGCCGTGCTTTCATTTGCAAATGTAACCAATTGCTAAATGAAGAAATCAAAGGAGATTGAGAAGTTTGACGAAATTTTCAGAACTAAATATTAGCGAATCCACACAAAACGCACTAATGCGTATGGGATTTGAAGAAGCGACACCGATCCAGGAAGGCACAATCACATTCGGCATGGAAGGCCGCGATGTAATTGGCCAAGCACAGACAGGTACGGGTAAGACTGCTGCTTTCGGTATTCCGATCATTGAAAAAGTCGATGTGAATAATCCTGCAGTACAAGCTTTGGTTATTGCACCTACACGTGAATTGGCGATCCAAGTATCCGAAGAAATCTATAAAATCGGATATGGCAAACGCGCACGTGTGTTGACTGTGTATGGCGGCCAGGAAATCGGGCGACAAATTCGAGCATTGCGCAATAATCCACAAATTATTGTCGGAACTCCGGGACGTATCCTTGACCATATTAACCGTAAAACGTTGAAATTGAGCAATGTAAATACGCTTGTCCTTGACGAAGCGGATGAAATGCTTAACATGGGCTTTATCGAAGACATTAACACGATTTTGGCAAGTGTTCCAGATACTCGCCAAACACTTCTATTCTCGGCGACAATGCCTCCTGCAATCCGTAAAATTGCTGAGACATTCATGAAAGAGCCGGAAGTTGTTAAAATCAAGTCCAAAGAGATGACTGTTGAAAACATCGACCAATACTTCGTCAAAGCACAGGAAAGAGAGAAGTTCGACGTTCTTTCACGTTTGTTGAACGTCCACCAACCTGAGCTTGCCATCGTCTTCGGACGTACGAAGCGCCGTGTCGATGAGTTGGCGCACGCATTGAGCATCCGGGGCTACTTGGCGGAAGGAATTCATGGCGACTTGACGCAAGCGAAGCGGATGTCAGTCCTTCGCCAGTTCAAAGATAATAAAATCGATGTCCTTGTCGCGACAGACGTAGCGGCACGTGGATTGGACATTTCGGGTGTTACACACGTTTACAACTTCGACATTCCACAAGATCCAGAAAGCTATGTTCACCGTATCGGCCGTACAGGTCGTGCAGGTAAAAGCGGTATGGCGGTTACATTTGTAACGCCGCGTGAAATGGGTTACCTCCGCGTTGTTGAAGAAACAACGAAGAAACGGATGACTCCACTTCAGCCGCCGACAGAAGACGAGGCATTGATCGGCCAGCAACGTCTTGCGATGGAGCAGCTAACCGAGATCATTGAGAAAAACGAATTGAACGATTACCGCACATTAGCGGCAGAGCTTCTTGAAAAATATGAAGCGAAGGATATCGTCGCGGCTGCAATCAGATCGTTGACGAAAGAGCCGGATGATACACCTGTCAAAATTACGGAAGAGCGCCCATTGCCTTCACGCAAAACTTCTTCCCGTGATCGTGGCGGTTTCAAAGGAAGCCGTGGCGGCGGACGTTCTTACGGCGGTGGACGCGGTTATGGCGGAGGCGGCGGTTCACGTCGCGGAAACCGTGACGGCGGCGGACGCAGAGACCGTTCAAGAGGCAGATCGGAAAGATAATATTCAACCCCGGAGAGATGAAACTTCATCCCCGGGGTTTTTTATTTTGCGTCCAGCGAAACATTTTCATTATTGCATCGTATACAATGGAAGGATAGAAAGAGGTGTGTTGTGGAAATGAGAACTCAACCGGCAAACAGGATTTCAAAGAAAGGCTTGAAAGTATGGAGATTATACGGCTGGATCCAAACAATCATTCTCACGCTTGCAGCGATTGGCGGCGGAGTGCTCGTATACATATTCGATTGGCCGAAGTGGATCTATTCGCTTGAAGCCGTGGTACTCCTTCTGTTCGCTTACTTCATCATTATTTTATTCCCGAAGGTGAGATGGATGAGGTGGCGCTATGAAGTAAGAGAGTCGGAAATTGAATTGCAGCATGGCCTTTTCATCGTGAAACGGACGCTGATCCCGATGGTGCGTGTCCAGCACGTCGATACTTCCCAAGGGCCGATCCTCCGGAAATACGGGTTGGCTGAAATCTCAATTTCAACAGCCGCTACGGTACATACGATTCCCGCACTGATCATGTCGGAGGCGGATGAGCTGCGGGGCAGGATTTCCGTACTTGCAAGGGTGGCGGAAGATGATGTCTGAGCAGAAACGTTATAAATTGCATTGGGTCACTGCGGTTATTGAAATGCTCAAAACGTTGAAAGAGGCAATCCTTCCGCTTGTGGTCCTGATTTTTGCGAATGGATGGAAAGGCGGAGGAACTGGACTCTGGTACGTCGACTACTTGTCTTTCATCATTTTCGGTGTGCTGATCGTCGGTTTATTCGTCAGCGGAATCATTAAGTGGAAGCGGTTTGAATACTGGTTCGAGGATGACGAACTTCGGATAGAATCGGGTTTATTTGTGAAGAAGAAAAGGTACATCCCTTTCGATCGGATTCAAAGCTTGGATTATACGGAAGGGATTTTCCACCGTCCATTCGGACTTGTGAAAGTGAAAGTGGAGACAGCGGGCAGCTCTTCCGCGAAACAAGCCGAAGGAGAATTGACGGCGATAACGAAGGACGCCGCTAAATGCGTGGAAACTGAGATGGCCGAGGCGAAGAAACGGCAAAGGGAAGTGCAAGCTGTGGAAGGGGAAACGGCAGATTCTCTTGAAGAAATGCCAGTCGTAGAGGAAACGGAGGAAACAAAGTTCCGTAAAATCTTCACGATGACAACAAAAGATCTGTTAGTGCTTGCCACAACTTCCGGCGGAGTAGGGGTCATCCTGTCCGGGGCGGCAATCTTCCTATCACAATTCGGGGAATTGCTTCCATTCGAGTGGATGTTTGAGGAGATTTCTGCATTCATCAAGTTCGGCGTACTCATTGTTGCGATTGCCATATTCCTTGGCTTGCTCGGTGTATGGATCCTTTCCGTCGGCATGACGCTCCTATCCCATTTTAATTTTACAGTCGAAATGAATGAGGAAGACATTGTCATTACAAGAGGATTGCTCGAAAAGAAGAAAGTGACGGTCCCTTTGAAGAGGATCCAAAGTGTCGTAGTCGTCGAGAATCCGTTCCGCAAGCTATTCGGCTATGCTTCAGTAGCGATCCATAGTGCAGGGGGCAGCATCGGCCAAAGCTCGAAGATCAATTTATTCCCGATTGTCAAAAGAGGAAGGGTGGAATCGTATTTAGAGGACATCTTCCCGGATCTGGAATTGGAAGAGCCGACGAAAAAACTTACGGCTAAAGGAAGGCCATTTTACTACCGTATCGACTTTCTGTGGATGGTGCCGGTCATCGGCTTGCTCACGTACTTCTTTTTCCCTTACGGCTTGTTTTCACTCGCCATTATCCCTGTCATCATTGCGTTCGGCATGTGGCAGCATCGCTCCGCTGCGTATGATATTGCCGGGAATCAATTGACGATGCGATTCAGGACATTCAGTTTACAGACGGCGTATATGATGAAAAAGCGGATCCAGTCGATGGAAATGAAACAAAGCTATTTCCATAAACGAAAAGGCGTTGCATCCGTCCTTGCCAATATTAAATCTGGGATGGGCGTCTATCACGCAACGGTGCAGCATATGGACGTCGAAGAGGCGGAAAAGATATTAAATTGGTATGAAAAAGGTAGATCTGTGAGTGACGAATGAAAAAAGCCTGCGAGGGTTCGCAGGCTTTTAAATTTAATCATCGTCTAGACTACGGGTGGCAACTGCTCGGGTCATAAGTCGGCACTGCTGCACGGCAAAGAGCGCCGTTTCGCAGATCCGCCTTATGCCTGTCGCAGCTAACCGCCACCCTCCGCTTTTGGTTATCGCCAACTAATGATTCTCTTCGGGTGGAAGTAGCTCAACCCAATGATGAAGCCGACGATCAGCCCTGCGATATGTCCGATGACATTGACGCCGGGTTGCAGGAACGTCATTATCACGCTAATGACGATGATCGGCAGCATGATTTGGCGAAGTTGCGGGAATGCATTCTTCGTATAGTAGACGAGTGCTCCGAAAGCGCCGAAAATACCGAATATCGCACCGCTCGCGCCGACGTGGGCGAAATCCGGTCCGCCGAGGAAGAAAGAGGCGACGTTCGCGAAAATGCCCGCCAGCAAGTAGATCGTCAGGAAGCGCGCCTTGCCGGCAACCCGTTCAAGTTCGGGACCGAAGATGAACAACGAAAACATATTGAATAGAAGATGCATGAGTCCTGCGTGCAAAAACATCGGCGTGACGAGCCGCCACCATTCCCCTTCGGAAATCATTGAATTGAGTCCGACACCCATATAATATAAATACCGGCTCCCTTGAATTGGCAATCCCGTTACAATGTAAACGAGGATATTAATGGCAAGCAACGCGGTTACAAACGGATACAGACGGATATATTGGGAAAAGCTCTCTCTGCGAATAAACAATTTTTTCACCTGACCTTTGGTTTTATTATACATAGTTTATGAACGAATAAGTAGCGCGAACTCCCTTTACGAATCGCGCATGAAAGGGACGAAGATAATGATAACAGGCATTGGATTGGATATCGTGGAATTGGACCGTATTGCAAGGCTGGATGAACGTTCGGATAAATTCCGGCTGCGCATCTTGTCAAACAGGGAACTTGCGCTGTACGAAAAATTGCCGGCGCATCGGAGGATTGAATTCCTTGCCGGGCGGTTTGCTGCGAAAGAGGCATTTTCGAAAGCGAGGGGAACGGGGATCGGCGAGGGCTGCCGGTTCGAGCAGATCGAAATTCTTCCGGAGCTGTCGGGAAAGCCGGTATTGCATTTTGACGGCGGGAAGGTGACGGGCTTCGTATCCATCACACATACGCGCACAGTTGCGGCTGCGCAAGTCATCTTGACGTAATCCATGAAATTAAATAATCAATGTAAACAAGCTAGCATAAATGACTGTCCACTCTCATAAGATGACCTACCCGATTGAAATGAGAAAGGATGAACTGAATGCGCAGCCGAATTTTTGTTTTATTGCTAGTTGCGATCATGACACTGCTAGCAGCTTGTGGATCACCGTCTAAAGAGGATGTCATGAAGAAGCTCAGTGGGAAGTGGAACGAGACGAAAGGGTATGAACTGCAGGCGACGATGGAAATTAAGACAGGTTCTGAACCGAGAGTGTACGACGTGACTGTGTGGCATACGAAGCCTGATTTTTACAAAGTGAATGTTTCCCAAGCGGGCAGCCAAGATTCGCAAATGATCGTCAGAAATGAAGAAGGTGTTTTTGTCATCACCCCGTCACTCGGAAAAACGTATAAGTTCCAAAGCGATTGGCCGACGCAAAACAGCATGCCGTATTTGATCGGCACGTTATCTGATGACATCAAGGCGGATAAGAATTCCACGATGAAGGAAAAGGATAAGACGTATATATTCGAAACGGCTTCAAGGAATAACCATAAGAAAGTGCTTCCGACGCAGCAAATCCATATCGATAAGAAAACATTACTTCCGAAGTACGTTTCCGTCATGGATGAAAACAAGGAAGAGAAAATCCGTGTGACGTTCAATAAGATCACACTTGGTGTAGAGCATAAGGCATCCGATTATGCAGTGGATATGGAAAAGCAGCCTGGGAAGAAATCTCAATCGACTGATCATACAGGTTTGATGAAGTTCTATCCGAACTTGGATTGGGAAGGAACTGTACTTGAAGAAGAAACAGTCATTACGGAAAACGGAGTTAGATCATTCATGACTTTCGGGGGCGGAGATAAGGAGTTTGTTGTCGTGCAAGAGCCGGCAGAAGCTCCGGTTGATCAAGTGGCAGTGTCCATCGAAGGGGATCCTGTCGATCTAGGCTTCACTGTAGCGGCATTGACGGCTAACTCGATTCGTTGGGAGCAGGACGGAGTGGCGTTCTTCGTTGCATCTTCCACATTAACACCTGACGAGCTGATTGAAGTTGCATCTTCCATGCATCCGGAAGATAGCAAATAAGATAGAATTGTTTGACGTGAAAAGCTTGTAGGATTGATAATAGGAGCATCCAGAGAAAAACGAGGGATCCATATGGAACATTATCGTCCTACAAAAGCATTCGTCAATTTACATGCGATACAAGAGAATCTCAAAAGTTTGAAGCAATACTTGCCTCGCCATACATCCGTCATAGCCGTCGTGAAAGCGGACGGCTATGGGCATGGAGAGGTCAGAGTGGCACAAGCCGCAATCGAAGCAGGGGCCCGGATGGTGTCGGTAGCGACGCCTGACGAGGCCTTACATTTGCGCGAAAGGGGCATTGCCGCCGATATTCTTGTGATGGGGCCCTCCCCGGTGCAATTTGCCCAAGTGGCAGCAACACAAGGAATCCACATCACTGTCTCGGATGCCGAATGGCTTCGTCAAGCG
This sequence comes from Sporosarcina koreensis, assembly GCF_042655825.1. NCBI lineage: Bacteria > Bacillati > Bacillota > Bacilli > Caryophanales > Caryophanaceae > Sporosarcina > Sporosarcina koreensis. The sequence goes on from NZ_JBHSNP010000002.1 coordinate 501,182, forward strand.
GCACGGATTCTGGAAAGTGCTAGTCAACCATTGAACGTGCATGTGAAAATCGACAGCGGCATGGGCCGGATCGGTCTTCGGGATGAAAATGCCCTTCAGGAAATCGTTGAAGTGATCGAGGGAACGCCTGAAATCCAGCTCGCAGGTACCTTCACGCATTTCGCCTGCGCGGATGAAGAGGACACCAGCAAAACGGAGATGCAATTCAAGCGGTTCATGGAGCTGGTGGACAAATTCCCGAAAAGGCCGCCGCTCGTCCATGCATCGAACAGTGCAGCCGCTTTGCTTTATCCGGAATATGCACTCGATGCCGTCCGTTTTGGCATCAGTCTCTACGGCATCGCCCCTTCCCCTTATGTGGAGAGGAAGTTGCCATTTGGATTGAAGAAAGCTTTCACGCTCGAAACGGAATTGGCTTACGTGAAAAAACTCGAAATGGGCAGCACGATCAGCTACGGGGGAACATACGAAACAGAGCAGGATGAATGGATCGGCACATTGCCGATCGGCTATGCAGACGGCTTGAAACGTGGGCTTCGCGGCCAGGAAGTGCTGATTGCAGGTGAACGGATGCCGATTGTCGGCACGATTTGCATGGATCAATGCATGGTGAAACTGCCCCGTGAATTTGCGGTCGGTGAAAAAGTGACGTTGATCGGCAGGCAAGGAGATCAGGAAATCACGATGGAGGAATGGGCGGACCGGATCGGGACAATCCCGTACGAAATCGCGGTTACAATTGGAAAACGCATACCGAGAATATATTGAACCTCACATGGATAAGATGTATACTGTTCCAACTTTCGACAAATGACCGCTTAATTTGAAGATTCTTGTCAATAAAAACCCTTCTTTGTCTTCTCATTGTCGAAGTTCAATGGTAAGATAGACGTTGAATAGAATCGATCGAGGGAACGGGGTCTGTCGGAGGTGCTAGAATTGCGAGAGAAAAAAATAAAAATCGTAAAAGTATCTAAAGGGAATGAAATTGAACATACGGCCGTCCATCAGGAGCCGGAGCGCGGAGAATTCGTTTATGTTTCAACGAAGCGGTATATGACTGATCATGAAGCGGATACGATCCGCGAAGCGATGATGATCGGCTACGTTGAAATGTCGCAAATCAACTTACGAATCGCAAAGGAATGCTTGCATGCGGAACTCGAAGCCCAGCATACGGTGGAACGTCTCGTAAGCGGAGGATGAAAAGTTGGCAATAAAACGTGGGGACGTCTTTTTTGCAGACCTGTCACCCGTCGTTGGTTCCGAACAGGGAGGGACAAGACCGGTACTGGTCATCCAGAACGACATAGGCAACCGGTTCAGTCCGACAGTGATCGTGGCAGCAATCACTGCACAAATCCAAAAAGCTAAATTGCCGACTCATGTCGAAATCGATGCGGAACGTTATGGATTCGAGCGGGATTCCGTGATCCTGCTCGAACAGGTCCGCACGATCGACAAGTCGAGGCTGACGGATAAAATCACCCATTTGGATGAACCATTGATGGAGAAGGTTGACGAAGCGCTCGAAATAAGCTTCGGGCTAGTTAAATTTTGAATACATATGTAAAAGCACTGCGGACCTCGTCTTCCGGAGTGTTTTTTTATTTTCCGGTAGATTTGAGGAGCGAAGCTGTAAATAGATGTCCAATCCAACTTTTTTCTGTACAATGGACATATGGGATTTTCAATTTGGCGAGGAGGCGTTTGAACGCATGAATAAAATCATGGTAGAAGGCATCAATCAGAACATGGATGAAATCATCGATCGTTGGATAAAAAGGATGAAGGAAGAAAAAGGAGAGCGTTTTTTCCACTTCATGCCTGACCATCTTGTCGAAAAAACGAGCAGGGAATTCGCAGAGCTTATGACTTCCAACATTAACGAACCAACTGCTACAAATGCCGAAAAGATCAACGATTTCACCGAGAAGGTCGTTCGGTTCGGGTGGGCGATCAAATTTGTCAATAAGGCGATCGACAATTTTTCGGATGTCGTGTATGAGTTTCTTGAAGAAGAGGGGATCATCAACGACAGCAACCTAAGGGCTTTCAATGCTCTGTTCAGGCATTGGATTAACCCATTGCGGGAAAGCATCATTGACGCTTATTCAACGGAATGGGAACGCACAGTCAGCTTGCAGAAAATCGCATTGCAAGAATTGTCGGCTTCCTTAATTCCAGTATTCGACAAAATTTCGGTCATGCCTCTCGTTGGAACAATCGACACGGAACGCGCGAAGTTGATCATGGAGAATTTGCTTGAGGGCGTTGTGAGCCAGCGGGCTGAAGTTGTACTGCTCGATATTACAGGCGTCCCGGTCGTGGATACAATGGTTGCGCATCATATCATCCAGGCAGCTGAAGCTGTGCGTCTAGTCGGTGCGAAATGCATGCTCGTAGGCATCCGACCTGAAATCGCGCAGACGATTGTCACGCTTGGCATCAACCTGAATGAATTCACGACGAAAAGCACATTGCAAAGGGGAATGCAGGCAGCTTTGGGAATGACGAACCGGGCAATCGTGGAGGTGGAAGCAAATTGAATGCACGCATACCGATTTTGAAATTGAATGAAGTCCTCATCGTATCGATCCAGTGGGAACTCGATGACCAGACGGCCATTCAATTTCAGGAAGATCTATTGAATAAAATGCATGAAACTGCGGCTCTCGGAGTTGTAATCGACTTGACACCGATTGATTTCATTGATTCCTTCATCGCAAAAGTACTGGGGGATGTGATCAATATGACAGGATTGATGGGCGCAAAAGTCGTCATTACGGGTATTCAGCCTGCAGTCGCCATTACATTGATCGAGCTGGGAATCCGCCTGAGCAATGTAATGACTGCGCTAGACTTGGAAAACGGTTTGGATAAACTTTATAAAGAATTGGAGGCCTGACAATGAACTTTAGGTCTTCTGTAGAGATAATTACGGAATGGGATATCGTTGCTGCAAGGCAATTAGGGCGTAACGAAGCAAAGAAGGCCGGTTTCGGAACTGTCGACCAGGCGCGCATCACGACCGCAATCAGTGAATTGGCGAGGAATATTTATCTGTACGCTGGAAAAGGGAAAATAGAAATTGAACGAGTTTCGGAGGGCGGGTTGTTCGGTATCAAAATCATTGCATCTGATGAAGGTCCCGGAATCCCTGATCTACGCAAAGTGATGGAAGACGGTTTTTCGACATCGGGTGGCCTCGGAGCGGGAATGCCAGGGGTGAAAAGACTTATGGATGAATTCAAAGTCACTTCGGAGCCGGGCGCAGGAACAATCATTACGTCTACAAAATGGCTTCATTGAGGAGGTGATAGTGGATGCCGCAAGAAGTTGCCAGGCAGTATAAGGAAATCATGAAAAAATACTTGGAGAGCCATAGCGAAGAGGATCTCTACGTCGGACAGCAATTCAGCAGGCGTTTCATTGAAAAAGAGATTGCGCCTGAAGATGTCATTAGCGTGCACAAAACCGCATTATCAGAGCTTCATCCTGATCTGCGGAACGAAGTATGGGATTCTCTGGATTTCCTGATCGAAATGATGATCCACTATGGCCTCACGATGCGCGAGCACCAAAGCCTCATTCGTAAACAGGAAGCGATCCAAATGGAAATGGATGTTGCGACGAAAGTGCAGGATACGCTTCTGAAGACGAAAATGCCGTGCGTCGGCGGCTTGGATGTCGGATTCATATCCAAGCCTGCCAAAGAGATGAACGGAGACTATGTCTATTTCCTTAATAAGGAACATGAATCGGGTGTAGCGGTGGCTGACGTGATCGGCAAAGGGATTCCCGCCGCTCTATGCATGTCCATGATCAAATTCGGCATGGACGGATTGCCGGATGAAAATACGAGCCCTCGGAACGTGCTTGGCATCATTAACCGGATTGTCGAGAAGAGCGTCGACGATTCGATGTTCATTTCCATGTTTTACGGCAAGTACAATGCCGAGGATACGACTTTCTCCTACGCTTCTGCAGGCCATGAACCGGCTTTGCATTTCGATAGCGGAAAAGACGTCTTCTCGGAATTGGATGCCAAAGGTCTGCTCCTCGGCGTCAAATCGGATGCGGAATACGAGGAACGTTCGGTCGTACTGAACGACGGGGACTTCATCGCGATGATGACGGACGGTGTCACAGAAACGAGGACAGAAGACGGGTTCGTTGACATGAAGACGATTCAGAACTTGCTTCATGAAGTGAAAGATATGACCGCCCAGCAAATTGCGGAACATGTCTATCAACATCTTTCCGACCTGCAAAACTATCGATTGAGCGACGACTTCACGATTGTCATTTTCAAAAAGGAGCCTGAACAGGTTTAAAACTTTGAGTGGCGGGTATGTAAGGATGTAGTGTATTATCCAATACAAATATCGAGAGTCGGGGTGCAAGAAATGAATTTACAAGTCGAATTACTAGAACAAAATAGTGTTCAATATTTCAAGGTTGTCGGTGAAATAGATGCATTCACGGCACCTGTCCTACGGGAGCGCTTGGCTGCCGTTGAAAATGTCCAAGGGTTGAAGGCGGAACTGGACTTATCCGAAGTGGACTACATGGACAGTACAGGCCTCGGCGTTTTTGTCGGCTTCTATAAGGCCGTTTCCGCAAACGGCGGGCATGTGAAGATAACTGGCTTGAACAAACGGTTGGCGCGTTTGTTTGAAATAACTGGTCTTAATGAAATTATCGATATTGAGCAGAAGGAAAGTGAGGACAATAATGCAACATTATGATTATATCGAAATTAAGATACCCGCAAGAGCCCAATATGTCGGTGTTGCAAGATTGATGATTTCAGGGATCGCCAGCCGGCTAGGGTTTACATACGATGACATCGAAGACTTGAAAATCGCTTCAAGTGAAGCCATCACGAACGCTGTCCAACATGCCTACGGCGATAATGAGGATGGGGAAATCGTTGTCGGGTGTGCACTGTATGAAGAACGATTGGAAATCATGATTGCGGATCATGGAACGAGCTTCGACTTTGAAGAGACAAAAAAACATATTGGACCATATAGCGACACATCAGATGCTCGTTTCCTCCGCGAAGGCGGACTTGGGCTTTATTTGATGGAGACGCTCATGGATGAAGTGAAATTTCATCATGAGGAGGGCGTGACGGTCTTTATGACTAAATATCTCGGCAGAGAGCGGGGCGAAGAAGATGTCAAACGAACAGCCAACTCATAAGCCGGATACGAAAGAGCAAGTGCTGGAATGGATCAGGCAATACCAGGAGACGAATGATGATGAAGCGCAAACGAATCTTGTCCTTCATTACGAGCGTCTAGTCCATTCCATCGCCCGCAAATATTCCAACGGGAAACCGTACCATGAAGATATCGTCCAAGTCGGTATGCTCGGGCTTCTCGGCGCAATCCGCCGATACGACCCTGAACTGGGGCGCAGTTTCGAAGCTTTCGCCGTACCGACGATCGTCGGGGAAATCAAACGGTTCTTGCGCGATAAAACATGGGCCGTACACGTGCCAAGGCGCATTAAGGAGCTCGGACCGAAAATCAAGGCCGCAGTCGAGACGTTGACGATTGAAATGCAACGATCGCCGCTGGTTAGTGAAATAGCGGAATACCTGAATACCGATGAAGAATTGGTCCTTGAAGCGATGGAGATGGGGAGGAGCTATCAAGCCCTTTCGATGGACCATACGCTGGAAGCCGATTCAGAAGGTGGTACAGTGACCTTGTTCGATATTATTGGAGAATCGGATGACGGATATGAGAGGACGGACCATCGACTTGTCGTGGCAAATGCGCTCAATGTGTTGTCGGAACGTGAAAAGCAGATCATCCAATATACATATATCGAGCAGCTGAGCCAAAAAGAGGCGGGAGAACGTCTCGGTATTTCGCAAATGCACGTCTCCAGACTGCAACGGAAAGCGATCAAAAAACTTCAAGAGGCCATTATGGCGGCTGGTGGTGCATAGTAGTGGAAGTGTTCAGAAATGATCATGTAGAGGCGTATGTCTATAACTCGGCAAAGCATGGCAATATCGAATCGGGGGATACGTATTATATCCATTCCGAAAAGGATTACTTCATTTGCGCCATAGCCGATGGATTGGGAAACGGAGTAGTCGCTAGACAATCCGCAGAAGTCATCCCGTTTGTCTTGAAGCGTTATCATCATGAATCGCTCGATGAATTGCTGAGTCGCTGCAATGAATATATGGTTCAGAAGCGTGGAGCGGCAGTAGCGATCGTGCGTGTCAACTATAAAGAAGGCACGATTGAATACAGCTGTATTGGAAACGTCAGGCTGTATATCCTGCACGGCGGCGAAAAAATGATCTATCCATTGCCTGTCATGGGGTATTTATCGGGAAGGCCGCAAAAAATGAACACCCAAACATACAAATACGAAGTAGGCGATCTTTTTTTCCTTCATTCTGACGGGATTACGCTGAACAGCCCGAAAGCAAGCTTGAAGCAAAGCTCCAACGCCTTTGATTTGTATAATATCGTAAAAGAATCTGCGCAATCCGGCGATGACGCTACATTTATCGCCGGCAGCCTGCTTCAGTAAAATGAAGCAGGTTTTTTCATTTGCAGGAATGGAGTAAGTCGAGCGAGAAGTGTTAAACTGGAAATAGGAAAGAAAGGGTGGGAATGAATGGCGAACAAGTTAGTAGAAGCAACTGCGAAAAGAGCATCGATCAGTACGAAGCAGACTGCCAATGTCATTGCTCTTCTCGACGAAGGCAATACGGTCCCTTTCATCGCACGATACCGGAAGGAAGCGACCGGATCCCTCGATGAGGTGGAAATCAAGGCAGTCGAGGATGCGTACAATTATGAAAAAGGGCTGGAACAACGAAAAGAGGAAGTCATCCGGTTAATTGAAGAGCAAGGGAAATTGACGGACGAGCTGAAAAAGGAAATCGAATCGGCCACAGTTTTACAACGGGTTGAAGACCTGTACAGACCGTACAAGCAGAAAAGACGCACACGTGCGATGATTGCGATTGAGAGTGGCCTTGAACCGTTGGCGGACAAGTTGATGGCGTTCGGACCGGAAAATCCGGAAAAACTTGCCGCATCTTTTGTAAATGAAGAGAAGAACGTCGCATCCGTCGAAGAAGCGCTTGCAGGAGCGTGCGATATAATCGCGGAACGCATTGCAGATGACGCGGCGCTGCGGGAAAGCGTGCGGAAACTAGCATGGTCTGACGGCCAGATGGCTTCGGTGCTACGTAAAGGTGCTGAGGATGAACGCGGCGTGTATGAAATGTACTACGAGTATGAGGAACCTTTGAAAAAGATCGTTCCGCATCGAGTGCTTGCCTTGAATCGCGGAGAAAAGGAAGAAGTTCTGCGAGTAGGCGTAACGTTCCCGGCAGAGCGGATCGTTGGGATGCTTGAACGCGAATTGATTAAAAAGCAGCAATCTCCATCTGCCCTTCAAGTGAAAGAGGCGACGGAGGATGCCTTCAAACGGCTGATCGCCCCATCTGTCGAACGGGAAATCAGAACTGCGCTGACGGAAAAGGCGGAAGCACAGGCGATCCATGTATTCTCGGAGAACTTGAAGAGCCTTCTCTTGCAACCTCCGCTAAAAGGCAGGATGGTGCTAGGCGTCGACCCTGCATTCCGGACGGGCTGTAAATTGGCGGTCATTGACGAAACAGGGAAAATGCTTGAAGTATCGGTCATTTATCCACATCCTCCGAAAGCGAATCAGGAAGCTTCGAAAAAAACGATTCTTTCAATGCTTGCAAAATACAAGATTCCGATCATCGCGATCGGCAACGGAACGGCATCGCGGGAAACGGAGAAATTCATCGCGGACTGCATCAAGGAATCGAAGGATCCGGTTTCATACGTCATCGTCAATGAAGCGGGGGCGAGCGTCTACTCAGCATCAGCTCAGGCACGTGAAGAATTTCCTGATCTCCAAGTTGAACAGCGGAGCGCCGTTTCCATCGCACGAAGATTGCAGGATCCTTTATCCGAGCTCGTGAAAATCGATCCTGAATCGATCGGCGTCGGTCAATACCAGCATGATGTCGCGCGGAAGAAACTGTCCGAGTCCCTATCGTTCGTCGTGGAAACTGCGGTGAACCGGGTAGGCGTGAACGTGAACACAGCATCTTCTTCATTGCTGCAATACGTGGCGGGCCTTTCGAAGACGGTTGCGGAAAACATCGTCAAGGCACGGGAAGAGGAAGGGCTGTTCCAAAAACGGACCCAATTGAAGAAAGTTCCGCGTCTCGGCGCGAAAACATATGAACAAGCAATCGGCTTCCTCCGAATACCTGAAGCAAAAGACAGATTCGACTCAACCGGACTTCACCCAGAAAGCTATACAATCGCGGAACAAGTGCTATCGGAAGCCGGAGTGGATAAGAGTCTATTAGGAAAAGAGGAAGCCGTCGAAGCTTTATCCGCCTTGGATATTCCGGCATTGGCTGGGAAACTGGATATCGGCGAAGTGACATTGCGCGATATTATCGACACGTTGAAACGCCCGAACCGCGATCCGCGTGATGACTATCCGCAGCCAATTTTGAAGGCAGACGTACTCGATATGAAAGATTTGTATGAAGGACTCGAAATGCAAGGAACCGTCCGGAACGTTGTCGACTTCGGCGCATTCGTCGATATCGGCGTTCACGAAGACGGACTCGTCCATATTTCGAAATTAAAAAAAGGGTTCGTCAAGCACCCGCTCGACGTCGTCGCTTCCGGCGACATCGTAACCGTCTGGGTGGAAGGCGTCGATAAAAACAAAGGCAGAATCTCGTTGACGATGATCCCGCCAAAAGGGAAATGAGCTGCAACGTGAAAAACGGAATGGAACAACGTGAGCTGCAGCAACTCGTTCAACAACTATCTATAGAAGGTTTCGGAAAACCATTCAGACACGAAGCACGCTTCAACGCCCGCCTCCGAACGACTGGCGGGCGCTATAAACTGCTCGATGGCTCCATCGAAATCAACCCGACTGTTTTAGAGCTTTATGATTTGGATGAACTCATCGGCATCATCAAGCACGAACTTTGCCACTATCATCTCCATCAAGAGGGGAAAGGCTATCGGCATGGAGATGCGGATTTCAAAAAGCTATTGCGGGAAACTGGCTCGCCGAGATATTGCAAGCCGTTAGGGAAAGAAAACAATAGAGCAGTGAAGATTCATCTATATAGATGCAAATCATGTCGATTGGAATATAGGCGGAAAAGAAGAATGGACGTGCGGAAATACAGATGCGGCAAATGCGCTGGTGAAATCGCCTTGATCCAAAAATAAGCTCTTGCCAAGCCGCGCAGCAATAGGCTTGGCGAGAGTTTTCTTTTGTTTATAAAAAAGAATTCAATAAAACTGTTGACGAATGGATGATGAGTGTCTATAATAGGAAAAGTCGATTAGGGAATGACATTAAAACAAATTGAACTTCCTACTCGAATTAATAAAACGGCCCCTTGGTCAAGCGGTTAAGACACCGCCCTTTCACGGCGGTAACACGGGTTCGAATCCCGTAGGGGTCACCATTTTAATTATGTATAACTTCCATGTTTATGTTCACAGTAAAGAGGGGAAACAAAACTTGTGACCTCAATTTACAGAACGGCTGCTTGATTCCATCACTGGGGTATAGCCAAGCGGTAAGGCAACGGACTTTGACTCCGTCATTCGTTGGTTCGAATCCAGCTACCCCAGCCAATTAATTTTTTCGCTCCACGAAAAAATTAATTTGCGAGTAATCCCGAAGGGATTAGGAGCAAACAAGGTTTTAATAACCAGAGCACTCTTCCTTAAATGGGTTAGGAGCAAAAAGGTTTTAATACCAAAGCAATCAAAGTATTAAAGCAATGGAGCAAAAGGTTTTAATACCCAAAGCACTCTTCCTTAAAGGAAATGAAAGCAAAAGGTTTAACCGATCAAGTACATTCTAAATAAACAACCAAGCACGAGCCATTAGCTCAGTCGGTAGAGCATCTGACTTTTAATCAGAGGGTCGCAGGTTCGAATCCTGCATGGCTCACCATCTTTTCTAAAAAAACTATTGACATCTCCACTGAGAGTTGTATAATAAAGTGTGTCGCAAATAATGCGGTAGTGGCGGAATGGCAGACGCGCTAGGTTGAGGGCCTAGTGGGGGTTAACCCCGTGGAGGTTCAAGTCCTCTTTACCGCACCATATTCCATATATAAAACCGAGCGCCCGTAGCTCAATTGGATAGAGCGTCTGACTACGGATCAGAAGGTTATGGGTTCGACTCCTGTCGGGCGCGCCAAATTTCATACGCGGGTGTAGTTTAGTGGTAAAACCTCAGCCTTCCAAGCTGATGATGAGGGTTCGATTCCCTTCACCCGCTCCAATTATTCTTTTAAAAAAGTGCTTGACGCTTTCGAGAGAGAATGTTATACTAGAAAAGTTGCTGCAAGAAACGCAACGAAATGAACCTTGAAAACTGAACAGCAAAACGTCAACAAATAAAGTTCTGGAGCCGACCCCGTCGGTGAAAGGAACAAACGAATCTTCGGATTCAAAATTGACATCTTAAATGATGCCAGCAAGAAACTCGAGCTATTCGAATTTCTCTATTATGGAGAGTTTGATCCTGGCTCAGG
>NZ_JBHSNP010000003.1:0-652 GCF_042655825.1 Sporosarcina koreensis
CGAAGGTGGGACAGATGATTGGGGTGAAGTCGTAACAAGGTAGCCGTATCGGAAGGTGCGGCTGGATCACCTCCTTTCTAAGGATAATTACGGAATATGAACCTTCGGTTCATACGTTGACGTTTTGCGTTCAGTTTTGAAGGTTCGTTTTAGTTAATGAAACTTCATAATCCCGGAAGGGGCCTATAGCTCAGCTGGTTAGAGCGCACGCCTGATAAGCGTGAGGTCGGTGGTTCGAGTCCACTTAGGCCCACCATTCATATTCCGGGGCCTTAGCTCAGCTGGGAGAGCGCCTGCCTTGCACGCAGGAGGTCAGCGGTTCGATCCCGCTAGGCTCCACCAACTCTATTAAGGGTAATTTGTTCTTTGAAAACTGGATAAAACGACATTGAAGCAACAAAACATCAAGTAATCAACCGAGTCGATCACTTAGTGATTGAATGATACTTTTTTAACGAGTAGCTTGTGTGCTTATCGCTAAGTACCACTACTCACCCGAGGGTTTCGAGAAGCGAGCAGGACGAGGAAGCGACCGAACGAGGACCGAAGCGTGCTTAGGCACGTGAGGACCGGAGTGACGGAGCTGACGAAGTAATGCGAAGCTTATCGAAAGCCGTATAAAGGTTAAGTTAGAAAGGGCGCACGGCGGATG
>NZ_JBHSNP010000004.1:0-19184 GCF_042655825.1 Sporosarcina koreensis
TGTTGGGATAATGCGGTGATTGAATCGTTCCATTCGAACTTGAAGTCTGAGGAGTTTCAATATGTGAAATTCAACTCGTTAGGTAATCATGAGGTCAGTGAACGGGTTGCGACCTATTTGAATTATTATAATGAAGAACGTATCCAAGAAAAATTAGGCTACCTGACACCTGCAAAATATGGTGTAATGGCAGCCTAATCAAGGTGTTTTATATGTGTCTCATATGGCTAGGTCAGTCTAATCATGCATTTTTATTATTTATTGCATAGCTTTAATAAATCTTTCCACTCCGTCTTCAACGATGGTACGAGGGGTAGCAACGTTCATACGAAGGAATCCTCGGCCGGCTTCGCCATACTTCGAACCTGGTTCGAGCGCAAGTTTCCCTTTATTCAACAGCCTGTCCATCATCTCTTCTTCAGACAGTCCCGTGCCGCGATAATCGATCCATAATAAGTATGTCGCTTCAGGTTTTTGGATCTGGATTCCCGGAACAGCCTCCGTCAATGTGCTGATGACATAATCCATATTGGATGAAATAGTCTCCAGCAAATTTTCCAGCCATTCCTCACACTCCGTGAATGCGGAAATTAGAGCGGAAGCGGCAAATGCATTCAATTCCATTTGGCCGTGAGCGAGCGCGCTTTGCTGCAACGCTTCCCGAAGATCATCTTCTTTTGTAATCATGACAGCGGCTTGTACACCCGCCAAGTTGAACGTCTTTGTAGGGGCAACACAAGTGATGACCCGTCCGCTTTCCTCTTCGGCTAACACCGCCAAAGGAATATGCTTAAACCCAGGCAGGACAAGGTCTGCATGGATTTCATCAGAAAGGATCAATACATCATATTTCTTGCAAAGTCGAAGGATATTACGCAATTCCTCTTCTGTCCAAACAACGCCGCCCGGGTTGTGCGGATGGCATAAGATGAAAAGTTTAACGCCTTGCTGCAAGCTTTTTTCAAAAGCGTCGAAGTCGATGGAGTATTTTCCGTTTTCTTCACGCAACTTACATTCGACAATATTCCGCTTTTGATGCCCCGGCACATTGAAGAATGGTGGATATACTGGCGAGGTAATTAAAATATTATCGCCTTCATTCGTGAACGTCTCCACAACGGTAGCGATTGCAGGAACGACACCGTGATGGAAAAGCATCCAGTCATTTTCAGTTTCCCAACCGTGTCGTGATGATAGCCAAGTCCGGACCGCATCCTTACATTTTGCACATATGTACGAATAGCCGAATACACCGTGGTCCAATCGTTCTTGCATCGCCGCGATGACAGGCTGCGGCGCTTTGAAATCCATATCAGCAATCCACATCGGTAAAACTTCCGAAGCATCTTCCACCCCGTAAACAGCTTCCATATTGCCCCATTTCACCGATCGGGTATTTTTTCGATCAATCACATGTGAGAACTCTTTCATGCCAATTATCCCTCATTTCCTTTTTTCTTTTCCATTACTATGCTATCATAAATGAAAGAAAAGAAAAAAATAAGGTGACTCGTCGTGCAAACAATTGAAATGAATAAAAAAGCAATCATGCTGCTTGAAGAATGGGATCCTTTTAAAGTCGGCAGAAAAGCGTATGACCATGAAATTGCCGATGTTGTTGCGGAGCTCCAAGTTCTAGATCATCCGACTGATCTTGCGAAACGGATCCGTGAGATTTATGAACATTCTTATGAAATTTGGATTCCACTAGAGAATTGCATGCAAATAGCTTATAAGTTATTGGCGATAAAATATGAAGCGAAATGTATAGTCTAACAACGACCGCATCTACGAAAATGTAGATGCGGTTTTTTACATCGTCTAGACTTCGGGCGCTAGCAGCTCGGGTCATAAGTCGGCTCAGCTACTCGGCAAAAGACGCCGTTTCGCTGATCCACCTTATGCCTGTCGCAGCGAAAGCCGTCACTAAGAACGGCTTTTGCGAGTAAAAGCGTAGCGTTACGAGCACCATAGCGAGCGCCCTGCGCTTTTGTTTTTTTACATGAAACATTTAGAGATTTCCTTTCGTATCATCATCAGAGGAGATAGAGAGTGAGGGGGCATAATGGAAGAGTCCGATTTGATCACACGTGCGCAAAACGGGGAAAGGGAGGCATTTGCGCAACTGATGAATTTGTATTATCGAACAGTCGAGAAGTTTTCATATCAATGCGGTGTTCGCCTTGATGATATACCGGATGTGACACAGGAAGTGTTTATCAAGCTTTATCGTTTCCTGCCGCAATTCAATCAGGAAAGGTTTACGACTTGGTTATATAAAATTACGTTAAATACAGCGCGCGATTATTACCGGAAAGAAGGAAGGGAGACTGCGAAAGAGGAGCGGATGAAAAACGCCGGCAATGCATCTGCCCAACCATCTGCCGAATTCCAAGTTCTCCTTTTTGAAGAAGATCGCGAATTGCATGAAGCCATTTTGCAATTGGATGAAAAATACCGTATACCTCTGATCTTGTTTTATTTTCAAGACTTAACGTACCAGCAAATTGCCGATGTCATGAATATAACGTTGGCGACTGTGAAAACCCGGATTTTAAGAGCAAAGGATAACTTGAAGAAAGAGATGGACATGAAGGGAGGGGTAACACATGGCCAATGACAATTTTGAGAAACGGATGGAGTTTTTGAAAAAGTCGTATGAACGTGTTCCTTCCTCATTTGATCCGGACGAAGTTTTTCGAAAGATTGACGAAGAGAAAGTTCCCCAACCTACTATTCAAAAGTCTTCTAAAGGTGAAATCAGGCAACGTATCACTGTTTGGGCGGTAAGTCTTGCAAGTGTTTTTATGATCGGGCTCATCGGGGCAGGGCTTGTTTTTGATCAGAAGCAGAAATCAGAAGAGGAAATAATCCAATCTCCGATTAAGGATGAATTTATCGAAAACTTGCTGAAGCGATACGAAGAAGAACGTGAAAAGCGCCGAGAAATGCTGAAGTTGGATGAAGTTTTCTTTAAGCACTATGCAAGTTATGCAGATAGCACGATGGATTTATTGAAAAATGAAAGTTATTTAGACATGGTGCGGGAGGGAACGGAAAAGACGCCACTCGAAGAGATTTACAACCGTGCAATTGAGGAATTGAAACTGCCATCTGAAATGATGAAGGATCTGAAGGAGAACAGCCTTCAAAAAGATGAAAGGGGAAGCATCATTTTTTTGGGTGATTACCGTCGAAAAGTGAAGGTACTCATTGAAATATACGATCAAATTTTAAAAGAGAATAAAGAAGCCGTTGATGCATATGAGGTAGATCCCCCTATCGATAAAGCTGAAATCATGATGTTAAGCAGCGATAGCTTCCCGGAGCAGCTGCAAAATATTATCGAAACGATGCGGGATCAGTCGATTCGGCTGTATCAGGAGAAATATTCAGGAGAAATTCGGACCCGTTATTACAATCTCAATTTGCCTAATGATTTACTAACAAAATTGCATGACCATACACAGGCATACATTATGATGATGGAGGATGAGCCTTATATGTATGGCCCGATCCTTCAATATCCACTTCATGAGATTGTATACAAGTTAGGAAGAATGGAACAAACGCTTATAAATGTGGAGTATGAGGATTCATCGCTATATCCAGTGTTGGAATCATACTACCTCATAATTTTCAATGACTTGGTCAAAGGCAGCGAATATACGAAAATCTTTGACGAAGAGGGTGTTCTTCTTCCGGATTATCAGGATGTATGGCGCGGAATGGCGGCAAATGGGGATGTGTCACCATTATCTTATGTCATGCAGCCAATCGTCAAAGAGATGGAGGCGTCAGGTTGGCGGGAATCAAAGAGCTGGGATTCACTTTCGAATGATGCGTTGAAAGACGCCATTGTCCTGTCGCGAGAAGGTCAATTGGAGTATTACATGTATGGGGAAAGACCTGATTTCAAGAGTGAGACGATTCAATTCCCGAACGAATCCTTTTGGAATGAAGTGCAAGGTCTGTATGCTGATTTCCAGGAAGCATACGACAAGTCAATTCTGCAAGGAATATCGCCTATCCACGTGTTAGGTGTTTTCAATTACGCAAACGAAATGGATGATCCGGAAACGATGTATCATTTGTTAAGTGAAAGTGCAACGTATGACAACTTTGGAACTATCGAACTCGATGACTATGTGAAAAATTGGCGCAAGGGGTTCTCGCACTTCCGAAACGCTACAGAAGTGAGGTTTGATCAAAATACTGTGTATCGCAGTCAACATAAATTCCACAGCCATCTTTCCTTTACCGGCTCAGATAGGGAAGTGCAAATGATTTTTAATGAAGAAGGCATTTGGGAAGTATACTCAGGGTATATGGAAACCCTCCCGTCCTATCAAATGAGCCCTGAAAGGGGATTCAAGGATATATTAGACTTCGGGGAGTATACGTATAGAGCAGTTAACATGCCGGATTACGATATGAAGTATTTAAACGGAGTTTCTGCATTGGATATGGTCGGTGCATATTTCTATTCGTTAAGTAGAGGTAACTATGAAGTGCAATACAAATTATTCTTCCAAGGAAATGGTTCAGAGGCAGTCGATATGGAAACCTACTTGGAAAATCCGGAAAAGTATTCTCAATCACCGCCTTACGAAGATGGAATGTATAAACGAGCTTCATTCCAAGGTCTGGAACAGGACGAAAATGGAAACTGGCCAGGTGTTGCAACGCTTACAGTCGACACAGAACTATATCCCGATCTTCCATCAGAATTGAAATTCCATATGATCTGGACAGAAGACGGCTGGAGAGTCAAATTCAATCCGTTCGAGCAATAACTAAATACTTAAAAGAGGGAAGACTGCCAAAATTCGGCGGTCTTTTTTCTGTCTATTTGGTATAGTTGAAGTAGATATCGTTTTGCAACGGGAAGTGGGGATCGATTTGGATATTTTAGAGAAAAGAAGTCCTCAAGGGGATCAGGAAGCTTTCAAGGAATGGATGGGCATGCATATCCGGAAGATTGAGCAATTTGCATTGCAAAATGGGCTTGCGCGCAAAAGTGCAGGGACAGTGGCCGAAACAGTATTCAGGGATTTGTATGTCAGCCTAGGGGAATTGGACGAACGCGAACTAGCTGAGGAAGAATTGTATCGAAGAACTTTGAACGTATTGGATCGTTTGCAAACAGAGACTTTCCACGAAGATCTATTCTCGTTTCAAGAGGATAATGATTTGCATAGCAGAGTATGTGCGTTGCCAAAAGAATATCGGGTTCCTTTTATTCTAGATCGCTTTCACAATAAATCATCTAAAGAAATTGCGGAAATAACGGGGAGGACGGTGCACCAAGCCGAACAGGCTGTAAACGAAGCCCTTTCCGTATTGGATGAGTCCGACTTAGATAAGAAACTCGAGTTTTTGAGCAAGTCCTATGAACGACTTTCACCAACCTGCGATGAAGCGAATATATTTCATTCAAAAAAAGAAGAACCCCTCCCAGTTGAACAGAAAAGCGAAATAGAAAAGGGAAGGAAGCCATTCTTGTTTTGGGGAATGGGTGTTGGGGTCCTGCTTGTCTTGTTGTCAATGATCACGTATATAAATGGCAATGCGTATGAAAAGAAATCGGCTGAAAAATTCATGGAGACGGCAAAGGTTTCATTCCAGCAGGAACTGGAACGTAATCTGCAGCTGGCCGGTCTCCCTGCTCCTGAATATATAAGGAGAGATGTTTATGCTGAAACGTATGGAGAAGATACAAGAAGGGAATTTGACTGGTTTATTGCCGACCTGGAGGAGCAATTGGAGAAAGGCGGCAAGATTGATAGGAAAAAGGGGAATGCGGATTTTGACACACTGATACACAAGCTGATGATACCTTCCGAAATGGTGGCAGAGTTGGCTGGGAAGACGCTAGTGGATGATCAAGAGAAAAGTATGGAATTCGTGAATGAATATATCGTGAAAATGATTACGTTATTGAGATCCTATATGTATATATTTGAACAAAATGAAAGTCTGATTCGGGAAAGTGGACGGAATGATGAAGGAGGCTATGATTTAGAAGCCTTTTATGCGAAGAAGTCTACCTATCCCAAAGCATTTCAGCAGGCGCTTGACGGCATGGAAGCGCAAGGTATCTTTTTAATAAATGATATGAATAGCGATATGCCCGCAGATTATGTATACGTCCGTCCGGATATAGGCACTCCGGAGCTTTCCAAAGCACTTCAAGAAAATTTGCATCCGGACACCGGTATTTATTTGGCTATATTTATGGGTGATTTGGTCGATATCCATAAACGTTCGGTCGAAGAGCAAACGGATCTACTCTTTCTGCTTGAAAAGGGATTGTTTCAAGCTGAAGGCTATCGAGAGCTCCATTCACTCATTTCTAATGCGTTTGTTTCGGTGATGTATTCAATTACGGGAATGATAGGCCAACTGGAAATTCGTGATTCTGTCGGAATTATTAAAGAGGATTACAAAGAGGCGTGGACGCGGATTGCCTTCAATGGAAAAGATTCTCCTTCTGCTCAAATGATGCGGGAGGTCGTAATAGAAATGGAGGAATCAGGCTGGACGACTTCCGACTATCTCGATAGACTTCAGTATTTCTTCATCGAAGGGGAATTGAAGAGAATCATGGGAGAAATGAAGAAATGAAGCGAGTATTACTGGCCTCGTTTAGTGGAGGGGAATAAATGGACAGCTTACAGAGCAAAATCCTGACTGGGGATCGAGAAGCATTCAAAGAGTGGATGACAGTACACATACAAGCTATCGAGCGGCTGGCGGTGCAATATGGACTGACACCGCAGGACGCTGGGAAATTGGCAGAATCGGTTTTCCGGAAATTATTTAATGATCTTGGTCACCTAACGGAAGAACAACTTGAGGAAAATACATTATTCAATTCTGCATTGAAAAAAGTGGGAGAATTTCAAGTGGAAACATCCGAAGCTGGATTGTTTTCATTTGAAGAAGACAATGAATTGCATGCACTTCTCATCGGTCTCCCGAAAGAGGAGCGAATCGCCTTCATCCTTTCCAGCCTCCATGATAAATCCCAGGACGATATCGCTTGGATTATGGAAACGCCACTTGAAAATGTGAAAGACTTGCTACGTAGTGCACGAGCAAAATTGGATAGACCAGATATCGAAAAACGGTTGGAATTTCTGAATAGATCATTCCATCGTCTGCGGCCTTCTTATAATGAAAGGAATATATTTTATTCCACGCCAAAAGAAGCGTCGGAAAGCGATGAACCGGTCAAAATAGTAAGCCGGCGAAGAAAGCCTCTTCTAATGTGGCTTGCTGGGGTTGTCATGCTCGTACTTATATTGTCAGTCACTGTACTTAGAAGCGATGCGTATCAGCAATCTTCCGCAGAGAAATTCATTGAAAACAAGAAAATTGCATTTCAGAAAGAGTTGGAAGACCGCTATCAGTTGATGGGGTTGCCTCTGCCGGATGACACAAAGGCGAATCAGGACTTTTACTTTTATGGAAATATCTACGGAAATGAAACAAGCCGGCAATTTAACCTTTTTACGAGGGAGTTGGAAAGGCAAGTAGAGAGTAAAGGGAAGATTAATAAAAAGGAAGCAACCGAAAAGTATGGTGAATTGATCCACGAATTGAGGTTGCCATCGGAAATGCTGGAGCAGCTGAAAAATGAACCGTTGGTAAAAGATCGTGAAAAAAGCATGGAATTCCTAAATGAATTTGCTCAGAAAAACGATTTCCTTTCAAATGCTTATATGGGCGTTTTCGGAGAGCATTCCGATATCGTTTTTGAATCCGAATTGTTCAGCGATGGCATGGTCGATATCGAAGAATTCATGAAGAAAAAAACTGAATTCCCGATTGAATTGCAGAATGCCATTAATGGGATGGAAACGCAATTTTATTCTTTGGCGGCAATTAAAGATTATATGCCGCTGTCCTTGAAATACGAAAATCCCGAAGTCAAGAAAACATTGCAACAAAACCTTCATCTAGACATGGAAGCCTATATTTTTTTGATAACTGGCGGCTTGGATATCCTTTACTATGGAACATTCGGAGAAAAAATGGAGGTACTTCTTGAACTTGATAAGCAATTACCGAAAACACGTGAAAGCGACCCGTTAGTCAGCAGATTCGACTATGGTTATAGCTGGTTGGTCTATTCCATAGCGGGTTTTTTCGACGGCGATGGTATTTATGATCAAAACATGGTGGTAAGGGAAGAAGTCAGGGGAAAGTGGAAGCAGCTTGCATCAATCGGAGGAAGCTCATCTGCTGGGCTCGTCATGAAGGAATTCGTGGATGAAATGGAAGCGTCCGATTGGAAGGTCTTGGTGGAAAACGATATTCAGATGCATGCTTTCGAAAGAATCGGAGATAAGATCAAAGAAGCGCGGAAAAGAAGATGAGTGAATCTTTACAATTTACCTGTCGAATATTTTGATTGGAAAGGGCTCCCTGTGGTATAATTGCGGATGGCCGTATAGGCAGATTCGATACCAAAAAGACTGGGAGCTGTTTCACATGGGTAAAAAATATGAAGTGGGGGAAGAGTTGACTGGCAAGGTGACGGGAATACAGCCATATGGGGCATTTGTCGCGCTTGACGAAGAGACGCAAGGTCTAGTCCATATTTCGGAAATCACGTATGGGTTTGTCCGGGATATCAATGACTTTCTGGCTGTAGGCGATGAAGTGAAAGTGAAAGTGCTGGAAGTCGATCATGACGCAGGTAAAATCAGCCTGTCCATCCGCGCACTGCAAGAGGCGCCGAACAATCACCATAAAACAAACCGCCCCCGCAAATCGCTGCAAGACAGAGTGAAAGAGCAAGATGCGGAAGGCTTCAATTCATTAAAAGACAAACTGAAAGATTGGATCGACCGATCAGGTTATTGATCATGCAAGTCTACAAAAAACGGGAGAAGGCAGCTCGAGCCTATCTCCCGTTTTTTAATTTCCGTAATCGATATTGAAGGTTTTGCCTGCTCATGCCAAGTGCATTTGCTGTTTTTGTAATATTGTCGTCATGGAGCTTCATTGCCTTCTGCAAATAATATTCTTCCGCTTCCTTTAAGTAACGATCCAGAGGCATAAGTTCCTTCTCTGGGTTCACGATGAAATCGACTGCCTGTGTAGGTGTATCTCCCATGCCATCACTTTTCAACCGGAAATGAAGAGGCAGCATCTCATATGTGATCACCGTCTCGGTTGTTGCAAGCGAAGATATTTCATCGAGCAAAAATTCAAGCTCGCGCATATTCCCAGGCCAATCATAGCGGAGGAATAACTCCTCAACTTCCTTCGTAACTCCGGTGAGGGAAGTTCCGAAGCGTTCCTTCCGCCTCGCAAAATACGTAGTGACAAACGATAAAATATCCTCTTTCCGTTTCCGCAAAGGAGAAATCCGTATTGTGAAAGAAGCGAAGAAATAATAGAGATCCTTCAATAGGCTTCCTTTTGCAATCAGTGCGACAGGATCATCACCAATGCTCGCGATGAATTGGCGGCCAGGTTGAGACGAATTTTTCAAAAACGCGAAAAGGTTTTGCTGCAGCGAAATGGATAATAAATCGATACGTTCACAGAATAACGTGAACGGTTCGGACATATTCAAATCTTCGTCTAACCGATCGATCAGTGCCGCATCCGATTGGTGACAATGAAGCGTATAGAATGGTCCATTGGCAGGTGACAATTCATTATGAATGCTTTCAGCTATTAAATCTTTTCCTGTTCCTGATTCCCCGATGAGAAGCACAGGCAATTTTGCGCCTGATGCTTTCCGTGCTGTAGTGACGACGGTCTTCATCTCATCAGATGCAGCAACAACTTGATTGAATGTGACCGGGTCGCTGTTTTTCCGCAATGGATGCAATACAAACCGTTCTAGAGCCGTAACATCCCTTGCAATTTCCACGGCGCCGACGAGCTCGCCTTCCCGGAATACTGGATATGTATCGTTGATGGTCGTTATTTCATGTCCTTTCCGATTCCAGTAGGTCTGTTTGACATTCAGCTGTTCCGTGCCGCTTTGAAGCACCTTTAACAAAGTGCTTTCTTCCTGATCGAAGTTGAATAACTCCAGAATGGAGCGATCTCCGACTTCTTCAAGCTCCAGTCCTTCTATCGCTTTCATCTTATCGTTATATATGACGGTTCTGCCGGTATGATCAACTGCATGGATACCGACTCCGGCCCGATTCACTGCGAATTCATATAAAGGGAAAAGATTTTTATTACTATTATTCACGAATCAACACCGTCCGTTTAAGTTTTTTCGCAAAATAAACAAAAACACTTGAAAACTGCAACAATCTCTTGCATTATTATATATGGAACTCAAGATTTAATGCAAATTAATTTTGCTGCTAACTAACTGAGGAGGAGTAAAATGATCCCATACAAACACGAACCATTCACAGACTTTACACAAGCTGAAAACAAAAAAGCATATGAGGAAGCGCTGAAAACTGTCGAAGGCTACCTTGGGCAAGATTACCCGTTGATCATCGGCGGCGAGCGTATTATGACAGAAGATAAGCTTGTTTCGACGAACCCTGCTAATAAAGAAGAAGTGATCGGCCGCGTTTCAAAGGCGAGCCGTGACCTTGCTGAAAAAGCGATGAACGTTGCTGACGAAACGTTCAAAACTTGGAGCAAAGTGAAGCCGGAATTCCGTGCGGATGTATTGTTCAAAGCAGCTGCGATTATTCGTCGCCGCAAACACGAATTCTCGGCGCTTTTGACAAAAGAAGCGGGTAAACCGTGGAACGAAGCGGATGCAGATACAGCGGAAGCTATCGACTTCTTGGAATATTACGGACGTCAAATGCTGAAATTGAAAGACGGTATGCCGGTGGAAAGCCGTCCGGGTGAATTCAACCGTTTCGATTACATCCCTCTAGGAGTTGGCGTAGTCATCTCACCTTGGAACTTCGCATTGGCAATTATGGCAGGAACGACTGTAGCTGCATTGGTTACAGGCAACACAGTTCTATTGAAGCCGGCTTCTACAACGACTGTCGTTGCTTACAAGTTCATGGAAGTTCTTGAAGAAGCGGGAATGCCTGCAGGAGTTGTCAACTACATCCCTGGTTCTGGTGCAGAAGTTGGCGACTACCTCGTTGACCACCCGAGAACGCGTTTCGTTTCCTTCACAGGTTCACGCGAAATCGGAACACGCATTTACGAACGTGCTGCAAAAGTGAATGAAGGCCAAATTTGGTTGAAACGTGTTATCGCTGAAATGGGCGGTAAAGATACAATCGTTGTCGACAACAATGCAGATCTTGAATTGGCGGCTCAATCGATCGTCAAGTCGGCATTCGGCTTCAGCGGCCAAAAATGTTCAGCTTGTTCACGCGCGGTCATCCATGAAGATGTGTACGACCAAGTCGTTGCGCGCGTTGAAGAATTGACAAAAGAATTGACATACGGAGATCCTTCGAAACAATCGAACTTTGCCGGACCGGTTATCGACCAAGCTTCATTCGATAAAATCATGAGCTACATCGAAATCGGAAAAGAAGAAGGACGTCTTGTTGCAGGTGGAGAAGGGGACGACTCGAAAGGCTTCTTCGTCGCACCGACTGTATTCGCAGATGTTGACCCGAAAGCGCGTATCATGCAAGAAGAAATTTTCGGACCAGTTGTTGCAATTACTAAAGCGAAAAGCTTCGACGAGGCAATCGAGATCGCAAACAATACAGACTACGGCCTAACAGGCGCAGTTATTACAAACAACCGCGAGCATATCGAACAGGCTCGTCAAGATTTCCACGTTGGTAACTTGTACTTCAACCGCGGCTGCACAGGCGCAATCGTCGGCTACCAGCCATTCGGCGGATTCAACATGTCCGGAACCGACTCCAAAGCTGGCGGTCCAGACTACTTGCAGCTTCACATGCAAGGAAAAACTACTTCCGAAACACTTTAATAAAATTAGGAAGCAGTTCTCTGAACTGCTTCCGATGTACATACAAATGGGGAGGGGAAATACATGTCGGTTTCTGAAAAGATCATTTCACAAACGAATAAATTTGGGGCGAACAACTACCATCCACTGCCAATCGTTATTTCCGAAGCAGAAGGTGTTTGGGTCAAGGATCCTGAGGGAAATAAATACATGGATATGCTATCGGCATATTCTGCAGTCAACCAAGGACACCGTCACCCAAGAATCATCCAGGCATTGAAAGATCAGGCGGATAAAGTGACATTGACATCACGCGCATTCCATAACGATCAACTTGGCCCATGGTATGAATTGATTTGCAAACTATCGGGTAAAGATATGACATTGCCGATGAATACAGGGGCGGAAGCTGTGGAAACGGCTATCAAAGCAGCTCGTCGCTGGGCTTATGACGTCAAAGGCGTTGAGGAGAATAAAGCTGAGATCATCGGCTGCAATGGGAATTTCCACGGGCGGACGATGACAGCAGTATCCCTTTCATCAGAAGCTGAATATAAACGCGGTTTCGGTCCGATGCTTCCAGGCATCAAGTTGGTGGATTTCGGTGATTTGAAAGCGTTGGAAGAAGCAATCACTCCGAACACCGCTGCATTCATCATCGAACCGATTCAAGGGGAGGCAGGAATTCTCATTCCGCCTGCTGGATATATGAAAGCAGCCTACGAACTTTGTAAACAACATAACGTCCTATTTATTGCAGATGAAATCCAAGCGGGGCTTTGCCGTACGGGGAAAATGTTCGCTTGTGAATGGGAAGGGTTCGAGCCCGATATGTATATCCTAGGAAAAGCGTTGGGCGGAGGCGTGTTCCCGATTTCTTGCGTCGTAGCCAATAAAGATATACTCGGCGTGTTCAATCCGGGTTCACACGGATCCACATTCGGTGGAAACCCGATGGCTTGTGCTGTTTCAATCGCTTCTTTGGAAGTTTTGCAGGATGAGAAGCTTGCAGACAAATCACTTGAACTAGGAAATTACTTCATTGAACAATTAAAGAAAATCAGCCATCCGTCGATTAAAGAAGTGCGCGGTCGCGGACTGTTCATCGGCGTCGAACTGACGGAAGCGGCACGTCCTTATTGCGAAAAGCTGAAAGAACTGGGATTGCTTTGCAAAGAGACGCACGATACGGTCATCCGTTTCGCACCGCCTTTAATCATCACAAAAGAAGAACTCGATTGGGCATTGGATAAAATCAATAAAGTTTTTACAAACTAAACAAAAACTTCACAAAATCTATTAGGTGTATGATACAATATGTGCGGTAGAAAAAACATTATGAAATCAAAGAGGCGAACTTTTACATGACTGAAAACCTGAATCTGTTTACGTCTACACAAGTTGTCATTAAGGATGCACTTGACAAATTAGGCTATGATGAAGGAATGTACGATCTTCTGAAAGAACCAATCCGTATGGTGGAAGTAAGGATCCCTGTACGCATGGATGATGGAAAAGTGAAGGTATTCACTGGTTTCCGCGGACAGCACAACGATGCAGTCGGACCTACAAAAGGCGGCGTTCGTTTCCATCCGGGAGTTACTGCGGATGAAGTACGAGCATTGTCAATGTGGATGACACTGAAAGCTGGAATTGTCGACTTGCCATATGGCGGCGGTAAAGGCGGAATCATCTGTGACCCAAGAGAAATGTCTATGGGTGAATTAGAGCGTTTAAGCCGTGGGTATGTACGTGCATTAAGTCAGGTAATGGGACCGACAAAGGATATCCCTGCACCGGACGTGTTCACGAATGCTCAAATCATGGCTTGGATGATGGATGAATATAGTAGAATCGATGAATTCAACTCTCCTGGTTTCATTACAGGCAAACCGATTGTTCTTGGCGGATCTCAAGGACGTGACCGTGCAACTGCTGAAGGTGTAACAATCATTATCAATGAAGCGGCGAAAAAACGTGGAATCGATATGAAAGGTGCACGCGTTGTCATCCAAGGTTTCGGTAACGCGGGAAGTTTCCTTTCCAAATTCCTTCATGATGCAGGAGCAAAAGTCATCGGTATTTCCGATGCTTACGGCGCGCTTCATGATCCGGACGGCTTGGACATCGACTATCTATTGGATCGTCGTGACAGCTTTGGAACAGTTACAACACTTTTCGATAACACGATCACGAACGCTGAGCTATTGGAATTGGATTGCGATATCCTCGTTCCGGCTGCTATCGAAAACCAAATTACCGAAAAGAATGCTAACAATATTAAGGCAACGATCGTTGTGGAAGCAGCAAACGGTCCAACAACATCAGAAGCCACTAAAATACTTACAGACCGGGGAATCCTCCTCGTGCCTGACGTCCTTGCAAGTGCAGGCGGCGTAACAGTTTCCTACTTCGAATGGGTTCAGAACAATATGGGTTACTACTGGACAGAAGAAGAAGTTCGCGAAAAAATGACAACAAAAATGGTTGATGCGTTCGAAAATGTTTATAACGTTGCATCAACAAGAAATATCGATATGCGTCTAGCTGCATATATGATCGGTATCCGCAAAACAGCGGAAGCATCCCGATTCCGTGGTTGGGCATAAAAATTACAACAAGAAAGCATCTCCTGGTAAAACGGGAGATGCTTTTTTTACACTTCTTCGGGCTCGGCGACAGTGACATGCTCCATCTGTTTTTCCCGCACCGCATCAAACAGCAATCCGAGTGAGAAAAGTCCTGAAATCCCTACGACAATATAAAAGAAGCGTGCAAACGGTTGGGCATGCCCATCGGCGAATTGGGCTACGACATCAAAGCTGAACAGCCCGACGACTCCCCAATTCAAGGCGCCTATGATTGTAATGGCCAGCGCTAATTTTTGAACCAAAATATGTCACCTCCTAAGGTTAGGATTCCCAATTCAAACCGTTCCATACTTGCATCACCCAATTCATTCTTGGATAATGAACAGTAGAAATAGGAGGTCATCTAAATGAAGGAATTTGTTTTTCAGAACCCTGTTAAATTGATTTTTGGAAAGAACTCCATAGCAAAGCTTGCAAATGAATTATCGGCTTATGGAAATCGAATCCTCGTTGTCTATGGCGGGGGAAGCATTAAAAGGAACGGCCTTTATAATGAAGTGATGGAAATCCTGAAGGAAGAAGAAAAGGAAGTGTTCGAGCTTGCGGGCGTGGAGCCGAATCCGCGAGTGAGCACAGCAAGAAAAGGGGCTGCCCTTTGTAAAGAGCATAATATCGATTTTATTTTGGCGGTCGGCGGCGGATCTGTCATTGACTGCACGAAGTTGATTGCGACAGCTGCGAAGTATGACGGCGATGCGTGGGATTTCGTCATTAAAAAAGATTCGCCGAAAAACGCAATTCCTTTCGGGACAATTTTGACGCTAGCTGCTACAGGTTCTGAAATGAACGCAGGGTCTGTCATTACAAATGAAGAAACCGAAGAGAAATACGGGTGGGGCGGTCCATTCAACTTCCCGAAATTCTCGATTCTCGATCCGACATACACGCTTACCTTACCGAAAGATCAGACTGTATACGGCATTGTCGACATGATGTCGCATATTTTCGAACAGTACTTCCATAGTACGACGAATACGCCGCTTCAAGATGAGTTATGCGAAGGGGCCTTACGAGCGATCATGGAAGCAGGTGAAAAACTCGTTGATGATCTCCAAAACTATGAGTTGCGTGAAACAATCCTTTTAGGCGGCACTTGGGGATTGAACGGATTTTTAGGCATGGGGAACAATGGTGGCGATTGGGGTACGCATGACATAGAGCATGCTGTATCGGCAGTTTACGATATTCCGCATGCCGGGGGATTGGCGATCCTTTTCCCTCACTGGATGAGACATACATTGAAGTTGAACCCGGCTCGTTATGCAAGGCTGGCTGTTAAAGTCTTCGGCGTAGATCCCGAGGGCAAGACGGATGAGGCTATTGCAAATGAAGGGATTGATAGGCTAAGGGAATATTGGACTGCTATCGGTGCGCCGGAAAAGCTTTCCGATTACGGCATCGATGACTCGAAAATTGACCTTATGGCGAAGAAGGCTGCAGTCAACGGACCGCTCGGCAGATATGCCCAATTGAGCGAAGGGGAAGTAAAGTCCATACTGGAAGCTTCGTTATAATGAAGAAAGCAGAGGGGGAATTTATTCATTTCGCCCTCTGCTTTTTATTTTCCGGCAGTTTCCTTCGTGTCTCTTCCGTCATCGTTGTGTCGTTCAGCCCTTGCCAAGTTTTGATGCCATCATCTTCATCGAAAGAAATCAATGCCTCCCGGACGCCTTTCTGTTTCAATATCAACGACATGAGCTTGTCCCTTACATCGTCAATATAAGCGACAGTTTTCGTCGGATCAACTTCAGCAACGACCTCCACATGAAGATATTCGCCTTCTTTAATGACTTCAATTCTTTGGATATCCTTAATATCCGGCTCCTTGGCAATAATTTGTGCAATATGGTTCAACATTTCTTCATCGGTTTCTCCGATTGCCCCTCTGGCATTCTCAAGGAACACTCTGCCAACAACGTAAAACATCATGATGCCGATCATCATGGATGCAATCCCTTCCGCTTGGAGAAATCCTGTGAAATGGGCGACCAAGACGGCGATGAAAGCAAGCAGCCCTCCAATAGTGGCAACCATGTCTTCCATAAAGACCAATTTAGTGGCGGGTTTGGCTTTATTCAAATGAGTTAAGCTGTAGTAGAAAGCTTTTAACCCTTTATGGACTTGGCCTGACTCATGGGCAATTTCTTTGGACGCCTTTAATAAAACGGTAAACTCCAATAGCGTTGCCAATCCGAGTACACTTAAATTGATAAGAAGCCCACTTGTCTCTGTTGGATTCAATACATGATGCCAGCCTTCTTTTACTGCCTCATATGACATGATGCCAACGATGATAACCGCGCCTAAACAAACAAGATTGACAACCCTGCCAAACCCGTTCGGAAAATTAGGGGTTGGCGCCTTCTTGGACAATGCGGAACCGATATATACGAAGAATTGGTTCGCAGCATCTCCCAAGGAGTGCATCGTTTCCGCAAACATGGCTACGTTTCCCGTCAGCATATAGGCGACTGCCTTCAGGATGGCAATAGCGGCATTGACTGTGCCGGCAAGCAAAGACGGTTTATTGCCATCCTTCAACAGACGTAATATATCTTTCATATACATAAGCCTCCATTAAGGAAAGATTTCTATTTCGACCGATTTGATATAAGGGAGTTCAGTTAGTTCGGTATATAATTGTGTCGTTCCCTTTTTAGGGAGTGCGTCGAGACGAAAATCGACTTCGTGCACTGAAGGTTTATCATCGAAATGAACTTGGCGGATACGCAAGTTTTCCACTTTCATATTTTCTTCATTCAAAATTGCAATCAGATCATCGATTTTGCTTTTATCCGAAACGACGACAAGGCATGCAGCCTCCTTCGAACGAATCCTTCTCGGACCGAATTTGCCAAGAACAGGGGCGATAACTTCAATGACAAAGAGAATGCTTAACACAGCAAACGATGCTTCGATATAAAACCCGGCGCCGACAGCAATGCCGATACTTGCTGCTCCCCAAATCATTGCGGCAGTCGTTAGACCGGTAATATTATCGTTGTCCCGTCTTAGAATTGCCCCGGCACCAAGAAAACCGATTCCGCTTACGATTTGTGCAGCGAGACGAAGCGGATCCATCGTCACATTAATATCGTTTCTGGAGGGAACAAGATAAGCGGCTTCTATGGAGACGATTGTCAAAAGGCAGCTGAACGTCGAAATGACGGCACTCGTCTTCAAACCGATCGGCTTCTTTTTAATTTCCCTCTCTACACCAATAATTAAACTTAACCCTAAAGCAATCGCGATTTTAATCAAAACTTCCGGATACATTGAATTATGAATGATCCATTCCATTGACTTTCCCCCCACTATCATCATCTTGACGAAGATGTGCTATACTCTTTATATTGTCTTTAGCCTAAAATGGTTACGAACTAACCTGTACTCCCTTTGAAAGAGAAGTGTGCATCATGGAAAAGCCTGCAATTCATCCTTATATCCCGATTATCATTGGTGTCATATCTGTGGCACTCTCAGCAATATTCGTAAAACTGGCGACAGCTGATGCCGGCGTCATCGCATTCTATCGTATGTTTTTCACGGTTGTTCTCATGCTTCCGTTATTCCTTGTTAAATATAGGAAGGAAGTTTTTCTGCTGACGAAGAAAGATTGGATCTTTTCGGCAATCGCCGGAGTTTTTCTAGCCTTTCATTTCATTTTATGGTTCGAGTCGTTGAATTACACCTCTGTAGCAAGCTCAACTGTACTCGTTACATTGCAGCCGATCTTTGCATTTGTCGGGACATATTTCTTCTTTAAAGAAAAACTGTCGTTTAAAACGATTTTGTCTGCAGTAATCGCAATTGCCGGCAGCATCATCATCAGTTGGAGTGACTTCCAATTAAGCGGAACCGCATTTTTCGGAGACATGCTTGCCTTGGCTGCTTGTGCGTTGATTACTGCATACCTGCTTTTCGGACAAGAAGTGCGCAAACGGTTATCTCTAATTACTTATACGTTTCTTCTATACTCTATCAGTACAGTAACGCTCTTTTTTTATGTCCTTATTAAAGGAGAGTCATTCGGTCCTTATTCAAGTGCAGATTGGTTCTGGTTCTTCATGCTAGCGCTTATCCCGAATCTGCTTGGACATTCGCTATTCAATTGGGCAGTGAAATGGGTGAGTACAAATGTCATTTCAATTGCTATCCTTTTTGAACCTGTAGGTGCGTCAATTCTTGCATTCTACATCCTTCATGAAAAACTTTCTGCGGCACAAATAACCGGCGGAATCGTAGTAATAGCGGGCATTCTATTGTTCATTGTCGATGTAAAAAAGATTCGTGATAAATTATTTTTAAAAAAGGCTTGATTTCTTATTCGGTTATGATGTATATTATTACTTGTCCTTAAGAGACAACAACAACTTCAAAAAACAAATTGAAAAAAGTTGTTGACTCGAGAGTGACAGAGTGTTATTATAAAGAAGTCGACGCAAAAAAAGCGATCGACAATGAACCTTGAAAACTGAACAGCAAAACGTCAATAAATAGAGTTCTGAAGCCGACCCCGTCGGTGAAAAGAACATACGAATCTTCGGATTCAAAATTGACATCTTAAATGATGCCAGCAAGAAACTCGAGCTATTCGAATTTCTCTATTATGGAGAGTTTGATCCTGGCTCAGGACGAAC
>NZ_JBHSNP010000005.1:0-1237 GCF_042655825.1 Sporosarcina koreensis
ACCCGGAGGAAGAGAAAGAAACATCGATTCCCTTAGTAGCGGCGAGCGAAACGGGAAGAGCCCAAACCAGGAAGCTTGCTTCCTGGGGTTGTAGGACACTCTATATGGAGTTACAAAGGGACGGATTAGATGAAGCGACCTGGAAAGGTCCGCCATAGCGGGTAATAGCCCCGTAGTCGAAAGTCCGTCCCCTCCAGAGTGGATCCTGAGTACGGCGGAACACGTGAAATTCCGTCGGAATCCGGGAGGACCATCTCCCAAGGCTAAATACTCCCTAGTGACCGATAGTGAACCAGTACCGTGAGGGAAAGGTGAANAGCGAATGCGGAGCCGCAGCGAAAGCGAGTCTGAATAGGGCGAATGAGTATGGGGTCGTAGACCCGAAACCAGGTGATCTACCCATGTCCAGGGTGAAGGTAAGGTAACACTTACTGGAGGCCCGAACCCACGTACGTTGAAAAGTGCGGGGATGAGGTGTGGGTAGCGGTGAAATTCCAATCGAACCTGGAGATAGCTGGTTCTCTCCGAAATAGCTTTAGGGCTAGCCTCAAACGAAAGAATCTCGGAGGTAGAGCACTGTTTGGACTAGGGGCCCATCCCGGGTTACCGAATTCAGACAAACTCCGAATGCCGATGATTTATGTTTGGGAGTCAGACTGCGGGTGATAAGATCCGTAGTCGAGAGGGAAACAGCCCAGACCGCCAGTTAAGGTCCCCAAGTATCCGTTAAGTGGAAAAGGATGTGGCGCTGCCCAGACAACCAGGATGTTGGCTTAGAAGCAGCCACCATTTAAAGAGTGCGTAATAGCTCACTGGTCGAGTGGCGCTGCGCCGAAAATGTACCGGGGCTAAACGGATCACCGAAACTGCGGATTGACACCTATGGTGTCAGTGGTAGGAGAGCGTTCCAAGGGCGTCGAAGCCAGATCGTAAGGACTGGTGGAGCGCTTGGAAGTGAGAATGCCGGTATGAGTAGCGAAAGAAGGGTGAGAATCCCTTCCACCGAATGCCTAAGGTTTCCTGAGGAAGGCTCGTCCGCTCAGGGTCAGTCGGGACCTAAGTCGAGGCCGAAAGGCGTAGACGATGGATAACAGGTTGATATTCCTGTACCACCTCCCCGCCGTTATCAGCAATGGGGGGACGCAGAAGGATAGGGTGAGCGCGCTGTTGGTCATGCGCGTCCAAGCAGTGAGGTGTGGAACGAGGCAAATCCCGTTCCTATAACATTGAGCTGTGA
>NZ_JBHSNP010000006.1:0-23377 GCF_042655825.1 Sporosarcina koreensis
GCAGCCCTTTGTACCGTCCATTGTAGCACGTGTGTAGCCCAGGTCATAAGGGGCATGATGATTTGACGTCATCCCCACCTTCCTCCGGTTTGTCACCGGCAGTCACCTTAGAGTGCCCAACTGAATGCTGGCAACTAAGATCAAGGGTTGCGCTCGTTGCGGGACTTAACCCAACATCTCACGACACGAGCTGACGACAACCATGCACCACCTGTCACCGCTGTCCCCGAAGGGAAAGGCGTATCTCTACACCGGTCAGCGGGATGTCAAGACCTGGTAAGGTTCTTCGCGTTGCTTCGAATTAAACCACATGCTCCACCGCTTGTGCGGGTCCCCGTCAATTCCTTTGAGTTTCAGCCTTGCGGCCGTACTCCCCAGGCGGAGTGCTTAATGCGTTAGCTGCAGCACTAAGGGGCGGAAACCCCCTAACACTTAGCACTCATCGTTTACGGCGTGGACTACCAGGGTATCTAATCCTGTTTGCTCCCCACGCTTTCGCGCCTCAGCGTCAGTTACAGACCAGAAAGCCGCCTTCGCCACTGGTGTTCCTCCACATCTCTACGCATTTCACCGCTACACGTGGAATTCCGCTTTCCTCTTCTGTACTCAAGTCCTCCAGTTTCCAATGACCCTCCACGGTTGAGCCGTGGGCTTTCACATCAGACTTAAAGGACCGCCTGCGCGCGCTTTACGCCCAATAATTCCGGACAACGCTTGCCACCTACGTATTACCGCGGCTGCTGGCACGTAGTTAGCCGTGGCTTTCTGACGAGGTACCGTCAAGGTACGGGCAGTTACTCCCGTACTTGTTCTTCCCTCGCAACAGAGCTTTACGATCCGAAAACCTTCTTCGCTCACGCGGCGTTGCTCCATCAGACTTTCGTCCATTGTGGAAGATTCCCTACTGCTGCCTCCCGTAGGAGTCTGGGCCGTGTCTCAGTCCCAGTGTGGCCGATCACCCTCTCAGGTCGGCTACGCATCGTCGCCTTGGTAGGCCGTTACCCCACCAACTAGCTAATGCGCCGCGGGCCCATCCTGCAGTGACAGCCGAAACCGTCTTTCAGAGTTCCTCCATGCGGAGAAACTGATTATTCGGTATTAGCCCCGGTTTCCCGGAGTTATCCCCATCTGCAGGGCAGGTTGCCCACGTGTTACTCACCCGTCCGCCGCTAATATCAGGGAGCAAGCTCCCTTCAATCCGCTCGACTTGCATGTATTAGGCACGCCGCCAGCGTTCGTCCTGAGCCAGGATCAAACTCTCCATAATAGAGAAATTCGAGTAGCTCGAGTTTCTTGCTGGCATCATTTAAGATGTCAATTTTGAATCCGAAGATTCGTTTGTTCTTTTCACCGACGGGGTCGGCTCCAGAACTTTATTTGTTGACGTTTTGCTGTTCAGTTTTCAAGGTTCATTGTGCGTCGCTCCGTCAGAAGCAACTCTTATATAATATCATGTTTGCAATTCCGATGTCAACAACTTTTTTCAAAAAGTTTTAAGCTGTTTTGAAGCGGTTATTTACTTAGCGGAAATGCAACGTTTATTACTATACCAGCTTGTCTTTTTGATTGCAATACTTTTTTCTAAAAAAGTTTTCTTTATTGAGCCCAGCAGAAGCGGGTGCCGTGCAATCATTGATTTTATCGTGATTGCACAGCGCTTCTATATATGATTACTCTTTATGTCTCATTTGCGGGAACAGAAGTATATCACGAATTGATTGAGCGTTTGTCAATAGCATGACAAGACGGTCAATACCTATTCCAAGGCCGCCTGTTGGTGGAAGTCCATATTCAAGTGCTTCAATGAAGTCTTCATCCATTTCGTGAGCTTCATCGTTGCCTTGCTCCTTTTCAACCAACTGGGCTTCGAAACGGGCGCGCTGATCGATAGGATCGTTCAACTCGGTGAATGCATTCGCATGTTCGCGGCGTACGATGAATAATTCAAAGCGGTCCGTGAAACGTTCATCTTCCGGATTCTTCTTCGCAAGAGGCGAAATTTCTACCGGATGACCGTAAATGAATGTCGGTTGGACAAGCTGCTCTTCGACTTTCTGCTCGAAGAATTCATTCAGCACATGACCGACGTCCATCATGTCTGCCACTTCGACGCCATGTTCCTTTGCAAGAGCATGCGCTTCTTCCTTCGTCATCTGCTTCCAGAAGTCGACGCCTGTATATTCCTTAATTGCATCCACCATATGCAGACGTTTCCAGCCCGGCGATAGATCGATAATATCGTCGCCGTATTGCACTTTCGTCGTGCCGAGGACGTCTTGAGCGATGTAAGCGACCATGTTTTCCGTCAGTTCCATGATGTCTTTATAATCCGCATACGCTTCATATAGTTCGATCATCGTGAATTCAGGATTATGTCTTGTTGAAATTCCTTCATTACGGAAAACGCGACCGATTTCATACACTTTTTCAAGACCGCCGACTATCAAGCGCTTCAAATGAAGCTCGATTGCTATACGCATGTATAACTCCATGTCCAAAGCGTTGTGGTGGGTAATGAACGGACGTGCCGTTGCTCCTCCTGCAATGGAGTGAAGCATCGGTGTTTCAACTTCAAGGAAGCCTTGTCCATCCAAATAGTGGCGCATCGATGAGATGATGCGGCTTCGCGTAATGAACGTCTCTCTGCTTTCCTCTGACATGATTAGGTCTAGATAACGCTGACGATAGCGTTGTTCGATATCCTTCAATCCGTGGAATTTATCCGGCAGCGGACGAAGGGCTTTCGTCAGAAACGTAAATTCCGTTGCTTTAATGGAAAGTTCGCCGACTTTCGTTTTGAAGACGTTTCCTTTGATGCCGACAATATCCCCTAGATCAGCGTGGCTAAAGACATCATACGCTTCTTCACCGACTGCATCTTGACGGACGTAGATCTGAATCTGGCCGCCGAGGTCCTGGATATGGGCAAATCCGGCTTTCCCTTTGCCTCGCTTCGTCATGATACGTCCTGCAATTTTCACTTCATGCACCGTTTCATCCAATTCCTCTTTTGAAAGACCCTCGTAGGCTTCGCGGATTTCATTGGATAGGTGCGTCCGCTCGAATCTCGCGCCGAACGGATCTAATCCGCCCTCCCGCAATTCATCCATCTTCTGGCGTCTCACCAAAAGCTGATCGTTCAATTCATCCAAATGGGACATTTCCTTCACTCCTTCATCAGTTATCCCTCACGCCGGATGGCATGTTCCTATTGTACACAAACTAGTTATGTAAAAAAAGCCGCCACTATAATGGCAGCCTGCATTGACGGCGTTGCGAATCTTAGCATTGCCATGAATGCCTTTCATATACCAAGCAACAACTGCTCGACTTCCTCAATTTTCTTCCAAAGCAAAACGCCTTCATCACCAGGAACCTCAAACGGGATTCCCGTTACAGGATGTCCGATGGCAGGCGCAATTTCCAATAAAGGCACGAGAACAAATGCCCGTTCACCCATTCGCGGGTGCGGCACAATCAAATTCTCCGCTTCAATATTGTCGTTATTATACAGTAAAATGTCAAGGTCTACAGTCCGCGGACCCCATCTGATGTCACGTACACGGCCCAAACCGTTCTCAATTTGCTGGCAAGCGGCCAATAGTGTATACGGGTCTAATGAGGTCTCCACAGAAACGGCCAAGTTCAGGAAGTCCTCCTGGTCTGTATAGCCGACAGGCGCCGTTTCATAGATGGAAGACACTTTCGCCACTTCGATCCTTTCGTGGGTATGAAGTGCCCGTACCGCCTCCGTAAGATGCTCCAGCCTGTCCCCGATATTGGACCCTATTGAAATGTACGCGGTATTCATGAGAACTGCCCTCTCGTAATTTCAACAGATACCGAGGCGTAGTGTCCCCGGATTGGCGGATCAGGTTTTATTAAAACAACCCGGACTCCGCGGACTTGCCCGGCAAACTTCTGCAAAACGAGACGGGAAATCTCCTCGGCGACGGATTCGATCAATTTACGTGGCTCTCCTTCAACTACTGAACGACAAACTTCGAATACTTCCGCGTAATTGACCGTCTTACTCAAATCATCCGTTGCACCCGCTTCAGCCAAATCGACCGCAAGCGATACATTCGCCCGGAAACGCTGGCCGAGGACATTCTCTTCCTTAAGTGCACCGTGGTAGCCGTAAAACTCCATTTCGTTCAAATGAATATAATCCATTTTCAAACCCTCCATTAAGCAATCAGTCGAAACGCATTTCCGCCTTGCCGGACAGCACATCCATCATCCTTACCATGCGGGATATCTCTTTCACGTCGTGCACCCGTACCA
This sequence comes from Sporosarcina koreensis, assembly GCF_042655825.1. Classification (NCBI taxonomy): domain Bacteria; kingdom Bacillati; phylum Bacillota; class Bacilli; order Caryophanales; family Caryophanaceae; genus Sporosarcina; species Sporosarcina koreensis. The sequence continues at coordinate 4,288 of NZ_JBHSNP010000006.1, forward strand.
AATGGCAGCCGTGCTCGATACCATAGCAAACCGTCGCGCCGGTTCCTTCCATCCGCTCGTCGACCGGCAGATCCAAAATGTTGCCGATCATCCGTTTCCGGGATGTCGCAAGCAGAAGCGGATATCCCATATTTGAAATGCGGCGAAGCCCTTGCATCGCCAAGACGTTCTGCATTGTATCTTTCGCAAAGCCGATGCCCGGATCGAGCCAAATATCGCTTTCCGGCACTCCTGCCTTACGTGCGATCGAAACACTTTCCTCCAAATCCGCAATCACTTCATCCATGAACGGCCCTTCGTATGCCGCATTTTCCCGATTATGCATAAGAATGATCGGCGCTCCGTGTGCGGCCGCCACTTCTGCGATCCTCGGCTCACGTTTTGCGCCCCAAACGTCATTGACGATTTTGGCACCTGCTTTCAATGCGGCATCCGCCACATCCGCCTTGTATGTATCGATTGAAATGACACAGTCCAATTCCCGGACGAGCGCCTCGATCACGGGAACCGTACGCTCCAGTTCCATTTCCAGTGAGACAGGGGCATGCCCTGGACGCGTCGACTCACCGCCTATATCGATGATCTTCGCACCGTCCCGAAGCATTTCTTCCGCACGCTTCAATGCCGCGTCGATTTGTCCGTACTTGCCGCCATCTGAGAAGGAGTCCGGCGTGACATTCAAGATGCCCATGACAGCCGTCTCCTTTTTGAAATCAAATTCGGTAATCCCTAGGCGGTATACCTCTTTCACTTTCGATAATTCCATCGCTTTACCCTTCTTTCATCCCATCAATCGCCTGCACGTATAATCGATGCAGTTTTTCATAATAAACCCCTGAAGCCCCCGGCATCGGCTGTTCGCCTACCGCGGAGAGGGGGACGAGCTCCTGGACCGAGTTCGAAACGAACACTTCATCCGCCCGCTCGACGTCACTTTTCCCAAACAGCCCAATATGTACATCCATTCCAGCCTTTGCCGCAAGCTCCAATAAAAAGCCGCGTGTAAGGCCTGGCAGAATCCCCGTTTCAGTTGACGGCGTGTACAATTCACCGTCCTTCACCCAAAACACATTGGATGTCACGCCTTCTGCGACATAGCCGTCCGCCGTGAGGAAAATCCCTTCCAACTCTTTCAAAGACGGCAGCTCCAAACGCCCGCGCACATTGTTCAGGAAGTTATGCGACTTATGACGAATCCGGCTTTCGGGAAGATTCCTTTCCGTCTCAAGCCAGACAGCCTTCTTCTCCGTACCCCGCGGCGAGACCGCAAGCTCCTTCCGGAACAGAATGACGTTCGGCGATCCATACTCGGAAGGGGCCAAGCCGATATCATGAACACCGGCTGATACATTCAGCCGAAAATACCCGTCACGTCCACCTGAACGTTCGTGCAATCCTTGAATCGCTTCCGAAATCTTCTCATCCGAGTAAGGCATCGCAATCCGGTATTCGCGCAATGCCCCACGAAGGCGTTCCATATGCTCCTTGAATAAAAACACGCGCCCCTCATACGTCCTGAATGTCTCGAAAAAACCCGCCCCATATAGAAATCCATGATCGAAGGGGGAAATCCGCAAGTGTTCCGCCTGTTCGAATTCACCGTCCATCCAACATAGCATGGAGTTGATCCCCCTTTCATTCAGCCGCTTCGGCCATTTCCTTCGCCTGCCAAAGCGCCCTCGCCTTGTTGAGCGACTCCTCGTATTCCGCTCTCGGATTGGAGTCCGCGACGAGACCTGCGCCTGCTTGGATATGGGCCATTCCACCTTTGATATACGCCGTCCGGATGACGATATTCAAATCCATATCACCGTTAAAGCCGATCCATCCGATCGACCCCGTATATAAACCTCTTCGCGTCGGCTCCAATTCTTCGATGATTTCCATCGTACGCAGCTTCGGAGAGCCGGTGATCGAACCGCCCGGGAACACGCCCCTGATAATAGCTGCATTCGATAATTCCGGAGATGCTGTCCCTCTTACATTTGAAACGAGATGCATGACGTGAGAATACCGCTCAACGACCATGAATTCATCCGTTTCCACCGTTTCCGGAATGCAAACCTGTCCGAAGTCTTCCAACTCCTGTTCGACAAGCATAATATGCTCGCCTTTTTCTTTTTCATTGGAAAGCAAGTCCTGCTCAAACGCTTCATCTTCGGTTTCCGAAGCCCCTCTCGGTCTGGTGCCCCCGATAGGACGCGTGCTCAACTCCGCTCCGCGCTTCTTCAGCAGCAATTCCGGTGAGCCGGAGACGACGGCGAATCCCTTCGCTCCGATTGACGCCATATAAGGTGACGGATTGAAAGACCTCAACGCTTCATACATTGATAGCGGATCCGCGGATAGATTCTTAGATTGACGGACGGTCAAATTGACTTGATTGACGTCCCCGTCCGCGATATAGCGCTGCACATCCCTTACCATCTGTTCGAATTGCGGTCCTGTCACCGACACTTCCACATTTTCAGGTCTTGTATAATCGATTGAATTGCTAGATGGTACTATGCCGCGCTTCCCGATGCCGATTTCCGCAGCTTCCATCCATTCCATTTCCACTTCCGACGCATCGAGACCCCGTCCGGGCAGCGTCATGAAATAGACTGTCTCCGTTTCGAGATCGAGGACTGCCCAGCGGTCAAACAAATAGAAAAAGATGTCCGGCGTGTCGAGATCATCCACTGCTATTTCAGGAATCGGCTCATACGACCGCGCGTAGTCATAGCTGATGAAACCGATGGCGCCTCCTTGGAAGTCCGGCAACTCGGGCACACTGTCCATTTGCATCGAATCGACGAACGAAGATACTAGATCAAGCGGTTCGCCTTCCCGCACTTCCTTCGTCCCGTCACGCCATTCAAGCTCCAATGAACGAGATTCCTTGCTTTTCAATGTCACTAGCGGATCGATGCCCGCAATGCATAGTTTGCCCACGCGCCCGCTTTCCAGCAAAACATGCTGTTCCGCCTTTTCCGCAAGTTGTTTATATGCGTAAAAGAATTGCTCCTTCGTCATTTCAGCTTTTTTATAATTAGGATGCAATTGATCCATTTTCGTTTTCCCCCAGCTCCTCGTAATATAGTTATCTTAACGTGTGAAGTGCAATTTAGGCTACTATTAGCAACAAAAAAAGAGAGCCTCATTAGCTCTCTCCTTCTAGAAACATCTCTTATTCTTCTTCGAAATGATAAAGCGGGGTGCTCAAGTAGCGTTCACCGTTCGAAGGCAGGATGGCAACGACCTTTTTGCCCTTCCCTAGCTGCTCTGCAACTTGAAGTGCTGCGAAAATGGCCGCCCCGGAAGACACGCCGCCGAGGATTCCCTCTTCTCTTGCCGCTCTTCTAGCCGTATCATACGCTTCGTCATTTGTCACTTGGATGATCTCATCGTAAATTTCCGTATCTAGCACTTTCGGGACGAAGCCCGCACCAATCCCCTGAATTTTATGCGGTCCCGGCTTTCCGCCTGAAAGTACCGGTGAATCGGTTGGTTCTACCGCAACGATCCGCACGTCCGGGAATCGCTCTTTCAGCACACTTCCAGCACCGGTGATCGTTCCTCCCGTGCCGATTCCTGAAATGAAAGCGTCGACGCGGTCAAGCGCATCCGCAATTTCCGGTCCTGTCGTCAAACGGTGGACTTCAGGATTTGCTTCATTATTGAATTGCTGGGGCATGAACCAGCCATTCTTTTCGGCAAGCTCTTCCGCTTTACCGATGGCGCCTTTCATCCCTTCCGACCCGGGAGTAAGGACAAGGTCCGCCCCGTAAGCACGCAATAGGTTCCTGCGCTCCATGCTCATCGTATCCGGCATGACAAGGACCGCCTTATATCCTTTTGCCGCCGCGATCATCGCAAGGCCGATGCCCGTATTCCCGCTTGTCGGCTCAATGATCGTACTTCCTTCCTTCAATTCCCCGGATTGTTCAGCAGCTTCGATCATCGCCAACGCAATCCTGTCTTTGACGCTTGATCCCGGATTGAAGTATTCCAGTTTCAGATAAATGTCCGCGCTGTCCGGACTCGCCATACGGTTCAACTTGACGAGAGGCGTTTTTCCAACAAGGTCTGCGATCGTGTTCCCGACTCTACTCATTCCTACCCACTCCTAATCCCTACTTATTTGATATGTTTTATTGTATTAATAGTACACCCGGATTGTGAACAGTGTCAATCAATAATGCCTCCCTTAATCTTTCCCTTTTTCCAACTGTATAATCTAAAAAAGCTGTTCAGAACCACTCATTTATCGGGTGGCCTGAACAGCTTTCATTTTATTTTCCATAAAACCATTTTGCGTCGAATTCTTTCCAGAACGCTTCGGGACTAACCGATTGCGGGAGCTGCTCTATAGCAAGTTCACGCCTGATATGCTCCTTCACCTCATCATAGGAGAACGCTCTGCCTTCAACCACCTCATTCACTAGAATGATAGCGTATGTACCGTCTTGCAGTTCAACAACGTCCCCGTCCTTGCCTTCCTTCTGCTTGGATGCAGCTTTATAGATCGCGGGGTCAATCGTCTCCGTCTCAGCATTTATATAGCCGATGTCACCACCGAGGCTTGCCGATGCAAGATCGGTCGACAGCTCTTTTGCCAGAGCGTCGAAGCTCGAGCCTTTCGACAACTCATCAACCGCCTGCTCCGCCTCTTCTTTCGTCGGAACGGTAATGATGGAAGTTCGATAGGCGGTCAATATATTATAGAGCGATTCATTTTTTTCGTAAAAGGATTTCACGGTGGCGTCGTCAATCACAACGTCATTCGACAACACCTTCTCCAAGATTAGGTTGGACCGGATTTTTTGCCGTGTTTGTTCAATATCCAAACCCGAGTGTGAGCGACCGTCCACCGAAGTGATCAATGCAAGTTCAAGTTCGATTTCTTCATCGGTCACTTTGATGCCGTATTTCTTTGCGGCCGTCTCCATCACTTTATTGTTGACGAGATCGAGAAGCACTTCCCGTCCAACTTCCTTTTCCATCGCCGTCATCCATTGTGCTCTCGTAATCGCCTCACCCGCAACCGAAGCAACCTCCTCGTCAGGTTGCTTCGATTTGTCAGGGGTCAGCCATCCGACGAACCAAAGGATATTACTGGCGAGAAGGATGCCGATCAGGACAAGAAGCGGCTTCGTTTTCAATCTCCGCTTTTGAGGGCCCGTCTCCTGGACGTTACGACCTTGACCGTATTTCATCGATAAATCCTTCAAGTTCTTCTTTCGTGAACAAATATTTCTCCAAACAGAAGTGGCACTCCGCTTCCGCTTGTCCATCCTCATCGATCATATCGCGGATTTCCTGTTCTCCCAGACCGATAATCGCATTGCCGAAACGTTCCTTCGAGCAATTGCAACGGAACGCGACGTCCATCTTCTCAAGAATCTCTACATTGTCTTTCCCTAATACTTCTCCAAGCACTTCTTCCGGCGTCAATCCGCGGTCGATCATCCTGGAAATCGGTTCAACGTTTGCAAGCTTTTGCTCAAGCAGGCTGATCGTCTCTTCCGTTGCACCCGGCATCACCTGGATGATGAAGCCGCCTGCAGCTTTGACAGTATTGTCCGGGTTGACAAGGACGCCTAACGCAACCGCAGAAGGGACCTGTTCCGACACGACGAAATATTGGGTGAAGTCTTCCGCGATTTCACCGGAAACAATCGGAACTTGCCCTGTGAAAAAGTCACGTAACCCAAGGTCTTTCACAACTGTCAGCATTCCTTCCGTACCAACTGCGCGTCTGACGTCAAGTTTCCCTTGTTCATTCAAATCAAAATGAGTATGCGGATTCGTAATATACCCTCTTACATCTCCATGTGCATCAGCGTCGACGACAATGGGTCCAGCCGGTCCGTTCCCTTCAATTTTCACCGTCAATTTGTCGTCGCCTTTCAGCATTGCGCCCATCATGAGTCCCGCTGTCATCGTCCGGCCTAATGCCGCTGTAGCTGTCGGCCAAACGTGATGCTTTTTCTGTGCCTCACCCACTGCGTTTGTTGAATTCACCGCATACGCGCGAATCGTTCCTTCAAAAGCCAATGCTTTTATCAAATAATCTGTCATTCATGTCTACTCCCTTCAAACATTTCTTTCGTAAATCAAATGCAACCCCTTCAACGTAAGGAAATTATCTACGATATCGATCACTTGCGTCTCACTGGCAATCAATTCGGCAAGACCTCCTGTCGCAATGACAGTCGGCTCCACCTTACTGTGCTCCTTCATCCTGCCAACGATACCTTCGACGAGCCCGACATATCCATAAACGATGCCTGCTTGCATCGCGGCAACGGTATTCTTGCCGATAATATGGTCCGGACGCATCAATTCGACACGAGGCAATTTCGATGCACGGTCGAATAGTGCTTCCATCGAGATGCCGATGCCAGGCGCAATCGAACCTCCCATATACTCACCTTTTTCATTTACATAACAAAACGTCGTCGCGGTGCCGAAATCGACGATGATGAGCGGAGATCCATAATCATGGATGGCGGCAACCGCATTGACGATACGATCCGCTCCAACTTCACGGGGATTTTCATATTTTATATTCAACCCTGTTTTGACGCCAGGACCGACGATGAGCGGACGTATGTTGAAATACTTCCTGCACATCTGTTCAAGCGGGAACATGACCGGCGGAACGACAGAGGAAATGATGATGCCGTTGATATCTTCAAATTTGAGGCCGACATGGGTAAAAAGCGCTTTCACGGACATGGCATATTCATCTTCCGTTCTTTGCCTATATGTCTCCATGCGCCAATGGTACTTCAATTCTCCTTTATCATAAACGCCAAGAACGATATTCGTATTTCCCGTATCCAATACTAGAATCATTTTCTTTTCCTCGCTAACATTCGTCATTTTCACTTTTTCCAAAACATCATACCATATTGGATAGAAATAAAAACAGTCGACTGCCTTAAAAAGCAGTCGACTGGAATGTTACCTTTCAAGTTGCAGCGTTACGTCAATCTCTTCGATGCTCATCGATTGGAGGAAGGGATTGATCTCCACCATTATCCTTCGGCAGATCTCCGATGGATGGATCAGCAGGCGCGCCCGTGGAATCCGAATGCACAGTGTCTTTTTCAGCATCTGCATCATCCGATTTCTTTTGTGAGCCATTTCCATTTTGTTCATATGGACGCTCCGGCAACGTGCCATGATCTTTCAAGTGGTTGATCTGCTCCGCATCCAACGTTTCCACTTCAAGAAGCGTCGTTGCGATCAAGTCGAGCAAGTTTCGATTCTCCGTCAGAATCTGTTTTGTGCGCTCATATTGATCCTTAATAATGCGCTGCATTTCCTGGTCGATTTCATATGCAATCGAGTCAGAGTAATTCTGTTCGGAATTGAAGTCCCTTCCAAGGAAGACATTGCCTCCTTGCGCCTGGCCGAATTGCATCGGTCCGAGCTTATCGCTCATACCGTATTCCGTCACCATGGAACGCGCAATTCCCGTAGCGCGTTGGAAGTCATTATGCGCCCCTGTTGAAACTTCTCCAAGGACGACCTCTTCCGCCACCCGTCCTCCAAGGAGTCCGGCGATTTTGTCGAGAAGTTCCGGTTTCGTCATGAAGTAACGGTCCTCTTTCGGCAGCATGACCGCATAACCGCCGGCTTGGCCTCGAGGGACGATCGTCACTTTATGAACAATCTCAGCGTCATCCAGCATAAGCCCGACAACGACGTGACCCGCTTCGTGGAAGGCGACGATGTTCCTTTCCTTTTCGGAAATGACACGGCTCGTTTTAGCCGGTCCCGCAATGACGCGGTCCGTTGCTTCATCGATATCCGCCATGTCGATTTTCGCCTTGCCGCGTCTCGCTGCGACTAATGCAGCTTCGTTCAGCAAGTTCTCTAGATCGGCACCCGAGAATCCTGGAGTGCGTTGCGCCAAAGCTTTCATATTGACCGATTCGTCAAGCGGCTTGTTGCGCGCATGCACTTTAAGGACCGCTTCACGGCCTCTTACATCCGGACGGCCGACAGTGATCTGACGGTCGAATCGTCCTGGGCGAAGAAGTGCAGGGTCTAGAATATCCGGACGGTTCGTCGCGGCAACGATGATGATCCCTTCGTTTCCATCGAAACCATCCATTTCAACCAATAGCTGGTTCAATGTCTGCTCTCGCTCGTCATGCCCGCCACCGAGACCAGCGCCCCGTTGACGTCCGACTGCGTCAATTTCATCGATGAAGATGATACATGGCGCATTTTTTTTCGCGTTTTCAAACAAGTCGCGGACACGGGAGGCCCCGACCCCGACGAACATTTCAACGAAATCCGAACCGGAAATCGAGAAGAACGGCACGCCGGCTTCGCCCGCAACGGCACGTGCCAAAAGCGTCTTACCTGTACCAGGAGGTCCAACCAAAAGGATACCTTTAGGAATACGCGCTCCAAGTTCAGCAAACTTACGAGAATCTTTCAAGAAATCCACAACTTCTTCAAGCTCGGCTTTCTCTTCATCCGCACCCGCAACGTCTGTGAATCTGACTTTTTTGCGATCATCGGAATGGAGCTTCGCTTTACTTTTTCCAAAATTCATGACTCGGCCGCCACCGCCGCCTTGCGCTTGATTCAATAGGAAGAAGAATAGGATGATGATAATAATGAATGGAACCAATCCTGTGAAGAAGGCTACCCATGCACTTGTTTCAGGTGCTTGTTGGACATTGAATTGTGGGTTGTTTGTTTTCCCGACAACACGAATTTCCTCCATAACAGAAGGATCGTTTGACAGGATGTTTGTGATGAATTTCTCACCCTCTTCGTAGCCCTTCATCGTACCTTCAACAGTCAAGACACCTCGGACCGGTTGAAACGAAATCGATTCAATTTCGCCTTTTTCCAAAGCAGTATAGAATTCATCCGTCCGAATCTCTTTCGTTTTCGGATTTGGATTATTTAGTGAACTGAAAATCCCCATAATTGCAAGGAAGATCAATCCGTATAGTAGAAAGTATCGAAGTATACGATTCATCCCAAGCCTCCTCATTTCTTTCAACAGAAAACTATTGTAAATCTTATCATATAACAGATTCAACCTACAAAGGAAATGCCTTTCTTGCTAAGGTGAAGAATACGGAATTCTCCTTCAGCCACATGCGCGGAACGCTATACGACCGAGGCTGATAGTATGCCGGCTTCCGGTCGAATATGGAAAAAGCTTTCCATCGCCCCTCGTAAAGGTTTGTTGAAAAGCTTTCAGAAAGAGTAGATTTCCTTTTTCAATACACCGATATAAGGCAAGTTCCTATATTTTTCTGCGTAATCAAGCCCATAACCGACGACAAATGCATCAGGTACAAGGAATCCGACATAATCCGCTTTCAAATCCACTTTTCGGCCCGTTGGTTTGTCAAGCAACGTGACGATTTTAATGGATTTCGCTTTCCGGTATTTGAAAAGTTCGACTAAGTAATTCAATGTTTTACCGCTATCAATGATGTCTTCGATGATCAATACGTCGCGGCCTTCCACACTTGCATTCAAGTCTTTGACGATTTTCACTTCTCCGGATGACACTGTCGCATTTCCATAGCTGGATACGTCCATGAAATCCAATTCGATATACGCATCGATCCGTTTGATCAAATCGCTCATGAACGGCAGAGCTCCCTTAAGGACACCGATCGCAAGCGGGAATTTATCCTGGTAGTCTTCCGTGAGCACGGCACCCAATTCCGCTATTTTCTCTTGGATTTCTTCTTCTGTGATGAGCACTTCTTGAATATCTCTTTGCAACATCGAGTTCCCTCTCTTTTCCGTTAAGATTTTCACTTTTCCTTCATTTTGAATATGTACGTTTCCCGTTCCGTTTTATGTTTCCTGAACTGGATGCCATATCGTACGCCAGGAATGGCGCAAACTTCACCGTGCGCAGTTGTCACAACCGGCAGCTTTCGCCGTTTTTCGGCGCCGATTTTTTCATCAATGAACAATCTGGACAAACGCTTTGGCCGAGCCATGCCTGGAAGCATAATTCGGTCCCCGTCTTCTCGGCCTCTTACGTAAAGCGGCAAATTAGAATCAGGTAGATCGAAATACATCATTTCGGCAATTTCCCCATCATGTCCATTCGCATCGTCCCAATATAACAGCATATCGCCCCAGCTTGTCCATTCGCCTTTTTCCAACCTCTGAATGGAAGAACTAAGGACTTCTTCATTTTTCACAATCGAAACAGTGCCGTATTCCCGTACAAACCGGTACCCTTTCGGCAGGTCGACCGTGACATTTCCATCACTTGCGGACAAGTGATGATGCAATTGATTCAAAAGGGCTGTGTTGTATTCAACAGGTATGATTTCCCCGGAATATAGATAATTCAATAGTAGTGGAATGAAGCGCTTTTGTAAAGCGGTGTGCATGCTTCTGAACAGATCCAGTGCAAAGGTCGGAAGCCCGTCTTTGGTGAACGTAACGATGGACTCGAAACGCTCTTTTGCAAGGCTGTCCAACAGCATTTCATCCTCTTGCAGGCCTATCGTCATTTTGGCGACATTCAGAGCCGCGGATGGATTTTCCGACAAGATGAAGGGTGCGACATGATGGCGCAGCCGGTTCCGCAAATAGGAGTCGCTATCGTTACTCGGGTCCTCCCTGAATTGTGCTCCTTGCCCCTCTACATACGCAAGTAGCTCTTCCTTCATTGCCGGCAGGAACGGCCTGATGACGGTGCCTCCAGCGAACGGCCGACTCACTGGGACGCCAAGAGGGACGCTCCCTTTGGACAATTGCATGAGCACTGTCTCCAATTGGTCTTCGGCGTGATGGGCGGTTGCCAGAATGTCATAGCCTTCCGCCTGCATCACTTCATTGAAAAAAGCATATCTCCCGGTCCTGCAGACGTCCTGCATATTACCGCCTTCCATATTTAAAATAAAGGGGACAGGCACATTACCACCGAAAAAAGGAATTCCGAGCTTTTCACATAACGCTAGCACAAACTTGCCATCATCTGAGGACTCTTTTCCACGAAGCATATGGTCGACATGGGCGGCAGCCACTTCAATCCGCAGTCTTTCGCGGATACTTGCCAGAAAGAGCAAAAGTGCGACCGAATCCAACCCGCCGGAGCATGCGACAAGTACCCGATGGCCCGATGACAGCAATACCTCTTTTTGAATAAAATCAAGGATCTTCCTTTCAAACACGTTCATGTTGCGCCCCTCCGTCTGTTCTCTTATCATTTCCTCCTATTCTACCCCATAACTTTTTCCCGGGAAATAAATCGATTTGTGGGCTTTATTGTCGTCCACTTCGGTAAAACGTGTTCAACTTTCATTACGAGCACAGTTCGGTCATCCGCAACAATGCCGAATTTCCTTTCCATTTCAGACATAATACGGTCGGCCAATGGCTCGCTGGACAGGTGCTCGTACTTTTCCAATATTCCATAGATCGCGTCTTCCTGCTTTTCAATCGTTACCGATCCGTTGAATACGCCATCTGTCAACATGACGATAACGTCACCCGATTTTAATTCCTCATTTGTCGCTTCCACGGAAAACGACGGGAGGAATCCGACAGGAACCGATTTGCTGTCAAGCCGTAGGAAATCCTGGCCTCTTTTTATATAGGTGCTCATCGAACCCGCCTTCCAGGACCAGAGCCGTCCGTCCTGCAAGTCAAGTAACGCCAAATCAAGTGTTGCGTACATATCATCAAGCCCGTTCAACGACATCATGTAATGCAACGTGTGCATCGCTGTTTCTGGATCCATCTTCCGGTCCAGGCATTCCCGCATAAGACGTATCACTTTCCGGCTTTCCCGATAGGCATTCATATCATGCCCCATTCCGTCCGACAGTAGTACAGCGGTGAGGCCGTCGTGAATCGGAAACACTTCATAGGCGTCGCCCGCATGGAACGCCCCTCCCCCTGCCGTTGCCACAATTCCGTATTCCAATGAAAAGCGGACAGCCGAGCAGAACATAATTTGAATATGCGGGAAAGGATCTTGCAGCACAGCAGTCTTCTCCACTTTAAACGGCTCCCGATAGACCTCCTCTAATAATGGTAATATGAGACGTTCCGCCACAGTCGTATCCGTCTCGAAATCGGAACGCCTTTCCGGAGTTGAAATAACGATCCGGTAGGCACCCTTCTCCTCAGATAAAATGTCGATCTGATAATATTCGATTCCTTGAGATTGCAAATGCTTCCCCAATTCCTCTTCTGCAAGATGGTTAACCGTCAACTCCCCTTTTATGTCATTCATGATTTTCTCCAAATGATTGCTCATATCCCTTAACTGCAATGCGAGCATTTTCCGACCGTGCTGCAGCTGCCCCATTAACAGATGATTGGAAGCTGATTCCTCAAGTTCGGAAATCAAACCTGAAGAGCGGATGCATTTATATTTAATTCGTTCCTCGACACGATGGCGTGCCGCCTTCTTCGTTGCGGAATACGTCCCTTCCCATTCATAAAGAAGACGGGCCATCCCTTCTTCATTCCCCTCCCAACACTTCGAATATCTGAAACAGGACTGGCAGATTGACGGGATGTTCTGAGCAGCATTCCCATCATCCGAAGCGAAACGATCATTGACGAGATTGGACATGAATTCAGCAAACTGCTGAAAATCGGACAATTGCTCATCAAGACGATCGGTTAACCATTGCTGCCTCTTCACCGAAATATCTTGTTGACCGCTGGGCGTGATCATCCGGCTGATCGGTTCCACTTTCTTCGTGGGGACGAAGAAAAACAGGAATGTCGCCAGGCCGATCGTCAAGAAATGGGACGTATCAAGCGGCAAGGTAAAATCATATAAGAAGAAGAAAACGGATACCGCAAAGCCGCCTGTCGCAATACCCAACTTCCCAAGGCGTTTGAAAGCGCCTGCGAAAAACCCCGTCATGCCATACACGGCCATCATCCCAGTGAACGATAACTCAGCGACTCCCGCAATCGCCGCGATCATCATCGCAATTGTCGTGGAAAAAGGGAGACCGCCTGCAAGCGCTGCCAACAAAATGGTGAAATGAAGAAGCAATCCCGAAATCGAAATCGGACCGACCATCAGATTGCCCATTCCCGTTGTCGCCATGATGCCGACAATGCAAACAGCCCCGAGACGCTCCGGAGACCATTGACCGAAGAAAATGCGCTCCCGATGAGGAAATGCAACAAACAGGAAAAACGTCATGAACAAAGCAAGGACTGCTTCGAAACCGATCGACAACTGCACTTCGACAGGCGTATGCCCGCTATTCATAACAAACTGCCAAAGAACTTGGACGACAATGATCGTCCCTGCGACCGTCAAAGGAATCGACTTTCGCATAAGCGGATGCTTGCTCACCACATTGAACAACAGCAGCTGCAATAAATGGATCACCGCTTGTCCAAGCCCTAAAAAAGCCCCTCCCGCAATTCCCCCGATGAATACATAGATGAGATGATTCCTGAATCGCATTTGTGCCAATGCCCATATTGGCAGAAAAAAAGGAACCGCCGCGTTAAATAGAACAGCTTGCGACAAGAAAAACGTACTTAGTAAAAAGAATGCCGCCATCAAAACATACATCTTCCGCTTGCCCACCGCGCTGAACACATGACGAATCTGCTGGCCTACCGGTCTTTCAAGATTGCCTATCATCTTCATCTCCACATTCCCCCTATGTCTACTTGTCCCTGAGTATACATAGGTCAAGCCAAAGAATTTGTCTGTTCCTGACAAAGTGATCTAGAAATATTTCGACTTCTTCCGAAGCGTTTTTCTATTTTACAACGAAAGGTTGACACACTCCGTCGACCGTTGTATTATGGTTATTGTCGTTCGGATTCATTTGAACAACATGGCGGCGTAGCTCAGCTGGCTAGAGCGTTCGGTTCATACCCGAAAGGTCGTGGGTTCGACCCCCTCCGCCGCTATAACTAAAGGAAAGCGGCCAGTCTTCAGACTGGCCGCTTTTTTTATACCCAAAAACGCATAAATCGCTGGAATCACGCATAAAACGGAAAACTTACGCATAACCTTGCTGAATCACGCATAAAACAGGAAACTCACGCATAACTCTTTCCAAAAACGCATAAATCCCCGCAGACGCGCATAAATCAAAAACGTTCTTCTCTTCTTATCGAATCGACTCGATTTGTTCCTTATGATGCGAATCATGCCAAACAAAATCCGAGAAATAATCCTCCAATGTCAAAACATGCTCGCCGATGTTAAATGGTTTCGTCCATTCCGCTTCATCCAAGCCTTCAAGCCATTCAATAATCTGCTGCCGATACTGCTTTGCCAATGCAATCACTTCATCAAAAGAATATTGTTTTGAAAGTTTCGCAGCTTGCTCATTGAATGGTCCCCACTCTACATCCTCAAGCTTCTCTGATTCTTTCAAACGGTGAAGCCGATGCTCCAAAGTGAATCGATCCCACTCCGCCATATGCATAAGAATTTCCTTCGGCGTCCATTTTCCCTCTTGATAAGGTGTATCCGCCTGTTGTTCGGTCATTGAATGGAGCGACTCCGCCCATTCCAAGTACTTTCTAAGATTGCCCAAGATTTCATTCATTCCAATTCAGCCCCCTTTTCATTAATTATTCGGCAGCTACAGGTTGAAATCCTTTACACAAAAAAACGACCCGACATCTTAAATAGATGCCAGATCGCTCATAAGAGATTCATTTCCACTAATTGAAACAGCCAGCAAGTTACCCTCTTCTTGCGCCACGGCCACCGCGTTTAGATTCTGTTGCTCTTTTCAAAGTTGAAAGGCGCTCTTCACTGTCTTTCATGAATTTCGCCATCTTTTGCTCAAAATTCTCTGGACGGTCATTATGGCTAGGACGGCCACCGCTGTGACGAGGACGTTGAGGGCGTTGAGGACGTTCAGCTTCCGGTTTCGCTTTTCTGATCGATAACCCGATTTTTCCGTCAGTGCCGACATTCATCACTTTCACTTCAACCATATCGCCTACTTTTAGGTGGTCATTGATATCCTTCACATAATTGTCCGCTACTTCACTAATATGGACCAGACCAGTTGAACCGTTCGGCAGTTCGACGAACGCACCGAAGTTTGTGATCCCTGTAACTTTCCCCTGTAACTTGCTGCCTACTTCAATTGACATAAAAAAAATGCTCCTCCTTAAGATTTAAACGGCCTCTTTTCAGATGCCTTTTACCATATGGCGAGTCCTGCAAGTGCAAGATCCTTACTTTCATTATAGCCAACAAAAAAAGAGTGTCAATAAGACTACTCTTTTCCGTCATCTTTTTCGTCTTTTTTCTTCTTATTTTTAGGAACAGTAAAGATGATTTCATTTTTATCAGATAAGAAATATTCTTTCCGCGCAAGCTTGGCAATATAGTCATCATCATCTAGTTTCACAAGTTGTTTTTTAAGAAGTTCTTGCTCTTCCTTTACTTCTTCCAACTTTGCGAGCGTCTCCACTTTTTGCTGTTCTTTCTCCTTCAGTGTCTGCTGTTGCTGAATATACATATTCGTCAACCCGCCGAGCACCACGAATGCGATCACCGCATAGATGAACAGTTTCCGTCGAAGCCGCTTTTTCTGCTTGTTTCTCCAAATTTCTTTTTTACGCAACGAGCGGACATATTCAGTTTCAATCGATGCAACGGTCGTGGATGATTTCCTTTTCCTTTGCTCCATGTCCTGCACTCCCCCTCATTACTAACGAAATCCGATAAGTCTAGTAATTATACATCATTCTTCAACGGATTTAAAGAGAGAGTTATAGACTTTGTTATAGAGAAAGATGAACGGAGAAAGAAGGAATCTCACAATCCTGACGATCAGCTTGACGATAAAGCTGATCATCTTCACAACGAGCATGATGATGAACCAAATCGGTTTGATGATCAACATATTCAGGATTCTCCCGAAAAACCTGAAAGGCCGGTGGAAAATCGAGGCGTATAACAGCAAGCCGCAAATTTGTGCAACCGGATCATACATCCTCCATGCCCCATCCCGGACTATGAAAAGAACGTAGAACGATGCACACCCAATCAAGATCCATCCGATTACTTCCAAAGGGACCGCGTATTTCCGGATAATCGATTTCTTGCCGGTCGCATCCACGCCCGTTCCGATCAAATCCATGAAAGCCCCGGCCCCAATGCCTGTCCCAATCATTGCAAGAAGACTAAGAAACTGGACGGAGAGACTCATCCAAATAATTTATGGAGGAAACCACGCGAACTTGCATCTTCTTCGTCGTATTGCATCGTGCCGATCGTACCTTCCAAAGTAAGAAGCCCTTTGTCTACATCCAAATGGACGATGCGCAGCTCCTCCCCGCGTATTACTAGTACTCCTTGCGATGTCCGGACAATGAACTCCTCTTGGTCGAACCGGTCGATCGTTTTTACAGATGTAAGATCCATTCTTTTTCGGTTCCGCATCGTGACGACATGATCACCCGATGGGATTGCGTATGATGGGTTATCCGTCTGGATTTGCATACTATTCCTCCCTTTGCTTGTACGTTCACTGCCATCTTATGCGGGCGTATAAAAAAACATGACAGGAAAAATTCCTGTCATATAGCAATGTGAACAAGCTTTTTTGTAAGAGTATTTACCTGACAAATCCACAAGTAAAAGATACTTAGTAGCTATTTTATCTAATTCTCTCATAAAAGGTATGAAAGATTTCTTCCAGTCTAAGTGCATCAGCCAATTTCATCGCTTGCAGAGCTTCATTTACTTGTTTTTCTCCTTGGTCTATCTCCCCCTTTTTTATGAGGAATAAGCCGATCACGAATTTCAATATAACCCTTTCCAAGAAAAATGTTTCATCTATGTCAAGCTTCTTTAACGTAACGATAAAGTCTTCTGCAGTATCCATTCTGTCATTTTCAATACATACCAACGTGATGTTTATTAAGGTATTAATTAGTGTTTCGAAGATTTGGCGATCTTTATGGAATACTTGCGTTTTCTTAATTAATTCCTTTGACAAAACGATAGATGTTTCAATTGGAAGATATGACATTGAATCACCGAACAATACCAAGTCAAACTGAGTCCAAAGCTCACACTGAAACAAGTAATCCGTTAAAAATTCAATATCACTTTCTTTTATTTCTATCTCCCTATTGGTCAGACTCTTGTAATGAGCTTCTAATACAATCGCAGACAGCTTCGAATATTTACTGCCGGTTTTTTCAAACCTTGCCCATTCCTCATCGACTAACCTTTCCAACAGAGCAAGGTTGCCATCCATCACAACTTTAGACAGCAGCTCTAACGAAGAGACGTCTGCATGAGCTGTCTTCGTTAGAAACACAAATTCTCGCATCGATATTTTTACTTTATCCATTATGTGAATTAATTTTTCTAATGTTATATCAGCCTCAGATCTTTCAAATCTCGAAATCGTTGATTTAGAAACATAATCATCTGCCAAATTGTTAATTGTAAAGCCTCTAGCTGACCTTATCTCTTTGAATGTTTTCCCGAAATCCAAATCCTTCACCTCCATTCCCGTATAAGGGAATTCTGAATTGAAGCTAGTGTACCTGTGTGATGATTAATACGCAAGGATCATATGACAAATATTGTTAGGAGGAATATGAAGTGGAAAGTATTTTCAAAGAAATTGTTCATATTATGCACCATGATTATGCTGGATTTAAAGATAAAAATGGATGGGATAATCCGGATGAATTTTTTAGGAAAATACTGCAGTTAATGAAAAGCAATCAATTAACGCGAGAAAAGTTTACAGGGATAATTAAGGATTATTTATTGGATTTTAATGACGAGCATATTTACTTTTATGATAAAAGCGATTTAGAAAACGACAAATCGTTGGATACAGGATTTCGTGTGCGTCGCTATAACGAATATCTTTATGTTACCCAAGTAGGTAGTGAAAAAAGATTAACAAAAGGAATGTTCTTTAAATCAGTTGGAGGCTATACCATTCCTGAGTTAAGCAGGAAACATCGTCGATTATTGAATGAGAACCACAATGAAAGGGAAAATTGGATGCCTATTCTCTCTTTATATGAATATGGGGAGATTAAGGACAGTAAGGGTACCGCCGATGTTTTTAAATTTAGCTATTATGAAAAAGAAAAACATGTTCCAACATACTCTGTTAAAAAAATAAATAATGATACCATATTGCTAACCATTACTGATTTTATGAACCCCGATGCGATAGTCACCTTAATCGAGGAAAATCAAACCCTGCTAGACTTGACTGATAATTGGATTGTTGATGTCCGAATAAATTATGGAGGCAGTGATTCCAGCTTTTATCCTCTGCTCCCCTACCTTATGCCTGTAGAGGGTGTTGAGTTGGCTGATCCGGAAGATAGAATGCTTTTTAACTGTACAGATGCTAATGCAGAAAGATCACTGGAAGAAATCAAAAGTGTATTAAATCACATTCAGGACGAACAAGCACAACATTTTTTAAAAGCCTTTGAAAAGGAATGGCAGAGCAACAAAGGAAAGGGTTTTGTAGAATTTGATTTTGGTTCTCTTCTCCCGGCTACCTTTATTAAAGGTAGCTATAATCCAAAGAAAATTGTGGTTTTATCAGACTATATGTGTGGCAGTTCTGGTGATTCCTTCGTAGAAATATGCAAGAAATCTAATAAAGTAATAGTGATTGGGAGACCAACAATGGGTTTAAATGATTATGCTAATCTTGTTAGTAAGGAATGGCCTGAAGGATTTGAATTTATGTACCCCACTTCTCGACTATCAAGAATTGACAAAGGCATGGGGATGACAGGAAAGGGGATTGAACCCGATATTTATATACCTTGGACACCTCGACATCTGAATTCCGACATTGATTTAGAAATAGCCTTAGATTATTTATCATCAAACAAGCAAATTTTAACAAAGGGATAGTATTTAATGGACCTTGCTGTCGAGAATGGACCCCGAGAGCAGATGAATGGACCCTGACGTTGAAAAAATGAACCTTTTCCATATAAAAAGAGCAGCTGGAAGGGGGCTACCCATTGGGCTAACCTAAATTTTTGAGACAATATAAAACACCTTCGGAGTGGTACACTTGTAAAAAGTACTAACATCGGAGGTGTTTTTGCGTGGGCAAAAACGTTTATT
>NZ_JBHSNP010000007.1:0-1500 GCF_042655825.1 Sporosarcina koreensis
TTAGGCACGCCGCCAGCGTTCGTCCTGAGCCAGGATCAAACTCTCCATAATAGAGAAATTCGAATAGCTCGAGTTTCTTGCTGGCATCATTTAAGATGTCAATTTGAATCCGAAGATTCGTTTGTTCCTTTCACCGACGGGGTCGGCTCCAGAACTTTATTTGTTGACGTTTTGCTGTTCAGTTTTCAAGGTTCATATGGTGGAGCCTAGCGGGATCGAACCGCTGACCTCCTGCGTGCAAGGCAGGCGCTCTCCCAGCTGAGCTAAGGCCCCATAATAAAAGTGGTCGGGAAGACAGGATTCGAACCTGCGACCCCTTGGTCCCAAACCAAGTGCTCTACCAAGCTGAGCTACTTCCCGATATTAATAAACTAATGGCGCGCCCGGAAGAATTCGAATCCACAACCTTCTGATCCGTAGTCAGACGCTCTATCCAATTGAGCTACGGGCGCCTATTCATTTAAATGTGACACAATTTTGGTGCCGAGAACCGGAATCGAACCGGTACGGTAGTCACCTACCGCAGGATTTTAAGTCCTGTGCGTCTGCCAGTTCCGCCACCCCGGCGCAAATAAATGGAGCGGAAGACGGGATTCGAACCCGCGACCCCGACCTTGGCAAGGTCGTATTCTACCACTGAACTACTTCCGCGTGAAAAGTGCGGGTGAAGGGAGTCGAACCCCCACGCCTTGCGGCACTAGATCCTAAGTCTAGCGTGTCTGCCAGTTCCACCACACCCGCATATTAAAATAAAGCAGTAAAAATGGTGAGCCATGCAGGATTCGAACCTGCGACCCTCTGATTAAAAGTCAGATGCTCTACCGACTGAGCTAATGGCTCACAAAAAAGTGGTGCCGGCGAAAGGACTTGAACCCTCAACCTACTGATTACAAGTCAGTTGCTCTACCAATTGAGCTACACCGGCACATAATACGTAAATTAAAACAATATGGTGGAGGATGACGGGTTCGAACCGCCGACCCCCTGCTTGTAAGGCAGGTGCTCTCCCAGCTGAGCTAATCCTCCGATTATAATAAACTATAGGGAACTGACAAGCCCGGCGACGTCCTACTCTCACAGGGGGAAGCCCCCTACTACCATCGGCGCTGAAGAGCTTAACTTCCGTGTTCGGTATGGGAACGGGTGTGACCTCTTCGCCTTCATCACCAGACTTGTAATATCCTTTTCAAGGACATTAATCATTATACCAATTCTCTATAGATTTTCAAGTACTTTTTAAATAAAAGTACTTTGAACGACTCTTGTTCGTTCAAAACCGGATAAAACCAACATTGTCGCTGAACTTCAAGTCCAACCGTACTTCATAACTTTTAAGGTTAAGTCCTCGATCGATTAGTATCCGTCAGCTGCACGTGTCGCCACGCTTCCACCCCAGACCTATCCACCTCATCTTCTCTGAGGGATCTTACTTACAAATGTAATGGGAAATCTCATCTTGAGGGGGGCTTCATGCTTAGATGCTTTCAGCATTTATCCCGT